>CABYSX010000041.1 GCA_902521795.1 uncultured Alphaproteobacteria bacterium | reverse complement strand
CTAATTCCTTTTTACTAGGAGGTAATATAAATATTCCAACTACTTCTAAGTTGCTTTGTTTAAGTTGTTGATATCCTTGCCAATCTATATCGAATAAAACATCTTTCTTTTTTCGAAAAAAACTATCTATAGTTTGTCTAAGTGTTCCATACCTGTAACCAAAAACATTTGCAAATTCTAGAAAATATTTTTTTTTTATATTAGTATTAAATTGTTGATCAGTTAAAAAAATATAGTCTTTTTTATTTATTTCCCCAATCCTTCTTGGTCTTGTAGTGCACGAAACTGATAAAGCTATTGATTTATCTTTTTTTATTAGTTGTTTTGAAATTGAAGTTTTACCTGCTCCAGATGGAGAAGATAAAACAATACAAAAGTTTTTACTTTTAAATACCAAGGACTAAACTAGCGTTTGTTCCACCAAAACCAAAGGAATTAGATATAATATTTTTAACAGACTGAGAGATAGACTCGTGAGGTATTAAATTTATATTAGTTTTTGAGTCTGGGTTATCTAAATTTAAAGTCGGTGGCAGAGTTTTAGTTTGAATTGATTTTATTGAAAATATTGCCTCTACAGCTCCTGCTGCACCAAGTAGATGACCAATTGCAGATTTATTAGAACTCATATAAAGGTTTTTATTTAATTTAAATAGTTTCTCAACTGCAGATAATTCAATAGTATCGCCGACAGGTGTTGAGGTACCGTGGGCATTTACATACCCTATATCCTCAGTATTTAATAGAGACTCGTTTAAAGCCATTTCCATCGCTCTAAATCCACCAATGCCATCTTCAGATGGTTTTGTAATGTGATAGGCATCTCCTGACATTCCATATCCTTTAATTTCACAATAAATTTTTGCATTTCTTTTTTTAGCATGCTCAAACTCCTCTAAAACCAATACACCTGCTCCCTCGCCCATAACGAAGCCCGATCTATCCTTGTCCCAAGGCCTTGACCCTTTTTCAGGAAAATCATTAAAAGTATCACACAATGCTCTTGCTGCTGAAAAGCCGGATATGCCTAATGGGCAAACCGCAGCTTCAGCTCCGCCACAAACCATTAAATCTGCCTTATTATTTTTTATTAATGTAAAAGAATCTCCAATTGCGTGAGTGCCTGTGGCACATGCCGTAACTGGAGAACTATTTGGACCTTTTAAATTGTATTTAATTGAGATTTGACCAGATAATAAATTGATTAGAGATGATGGAATGAAAAATGGCGAAATTTTTCTTGAACCCTTATTATCCAGAATTGAGGAATTTTTATATATAGTATCTAAACCACCTATTCCCGAACCAACCATGACACCAGATCTAAGACTAGTATTGTCATCAGATATAAAACCTGAGTCTATAACGGCTTCTTCTGCAGCAATTAAACCTAGTAATATAAATCTATCAATTTTTCTTTGTTCTCTCTGGCTAACTATTTCTTCATTAATTTTAGAGTCGTCAATTATCCCAGCTATCTTACACGGAAATTCATCAACCTGAAATTTCGTTATTTTAGATATTCCACTTTCTGAGCTAGTTAGTGAATTCCAACTTGAGTCGACAGTATTTCCTAAAGGATTTATAGTTCCTAATCCAGTGACAACAACTCTCCTCAATTGATATGTTTTCTATGACTAATTTGAATTTGTTGTTAAATATGTAACCGCATCATTTAAAGTTACAATCTTTTCTGCAGCATCGTCTGGTATTTCACATCCAAATTCCTCTTCAAATGCCATTACAAGTTCAACAGTATCTAAACTGTCTGCGCCTAAGTCATCTATAAACTTTGAGTCACTTTGTATTTTGGATTCTTCTATGCCTAAATGTTCAACTACTATCTTTTTTACTCTATCTTCGATATCGCTCATTTTAAAAACCTCTTAGTAATAAATTTAAAAGTTCGTACCACATTATAGTTAATATTCAAATAATTAAATTAATGCCAAGCCACCGTTTACATGCAAAGTCTGACCTGTAATATAATTGGCATTTTCAGAGCATAAAAAACCCACTGCTTTGGCTATATCAGAAGAATCACCAAGTTTTTTCATTGGGATTCTCTCCAAAATACTATTTTTTTGGTCATCATTAAGCTTATCTGTCATATTAGACTGTATAAAAC
>CABYSX010000040.1 GCA_902521795.1 uncultured Alphaproteobacteria bacterium | reverse complement strand
GGTACCAATTAAAGCTACTTTTGTCATAAATATTCTCCCCTGAATTGAGAATATATTAAATATTATAAATAAATTTCCAATCCATTTTTTAGTCATTAAGGTAACAGAATAAAGGATAAATAAATTATTGTTTCATATTATGGAACATCATTATTGAAGCGATTAATTTATATATATATTTTCGAATAGGTAAATTTGAATCATGCAAAAATATTCTGTCTTCAGCTTAGTTAAAAATGCTTTCACTAACCATCAAGACTGGGAAGTTGCTTGGAAAGATCCTGAACCTAAAAAAGAGTATGATGTAATAATTATAGGTGGCGGTGGCCACGGTCTAGCAACAGCATACTATCTCGCAAAAGAGCACGGCATTACTAATGTTGCTATTTTAGAGAAGGGCTGGATAGGTGGAGGGAACGTTGGAAGAAATACTACGATCCTTCGATCGAATTACATGTTTGACTCGAATGCACATTTTTATGAATTTGGAATGAAATTATGGGAAACACTTAGTCAAGAACTAAATTATAATGTCATGTATTCACCAAGAGGAATTATTAACCTAGCTCACTCTGATGCACAAATGAATGCTTATGCAAGAAGAGGTAATTCAATGAGGCTTAATGGTATTGATGCAATTCTACTTGGTAGGGATGAAATTAAACAAATGATCCCATTTGCAGATTTTTCTGAAACTTGTCGTTTTCCAATACATGGTGGACTAATGCAACCTCGAGGGGGAACAGCAAGACACGATGCCGTTGCTTGGGGTTACGCTAGACAAGCGGACTCAATGGGTGTTGATATAATTCAAAATTGTGAAGTCACAGGTTTTGATGTCAATAACGGAAAAATTGAAGGTGTTCAAACATCAAGAGGAAGTATTAAAACAAAAAAAGTTGGACTATGTGTTGCCGGTAGCACAACTCTTCTCGCAGACATGTTAAATATGAGATTACCAATCGAAGCTCATGTGCTACAAGCTTGTGTCTCTGAACCTGTCAAACCATTACTGCACCAAGTTGTAACCTTTGGAGCAGGACACTTTTATTGTAGTCAGTCTGACAAGGGTGAAATGGTCATGGGCGGCGACCTAGACGGTTATAATAGTTATGCCCAAAGAGGTAATATGCCCATGATACAACACGTTCTCACAGGCGGATTAGCAGTATTTCCAAACTTTAGCAGACTGAAAATGCTAAGAACTTGGGGAGGTATTATGGATATGTCCATGGATGGTTCTCCTATAATTGATAAAACGCATATAGATGGTGTTTATTTAAATTGTGGCTGGTGCTACGGAGGGTTCAAAGCAACTCCTTCATCAGGATGGGTTTTTGCTCATACAATAGCTCAAGACAAGGTGCATGAATTAAATTCCGATTTTAATTTAGAACGTTTTCATACTGGTAAAATTATCGACGAAAAAGGTGTCGGCCCTAAGCCCTGGATCGGTTAATTAATGTTAGAAATAAAGTGCCCTTATTGTGGCAAACGATCTCAAAATGAATTTTCTTATGGCGGAGACGCTACTGTCAAACGTCCTACGCTAGGTGAAGAAATCTCAACAGAGGATTGGGACAACTTTGTTTATTTTAGAGACAACCCTAGAGGTAAACATACAGAACTATGGCATCATGTTTCTGGGTGTAGACAATGGTTTAAGGCTTCCAGAGATACTGCTACTCATGAAATTTTTGATACATGTAAAATGAACGAGGCTTTCAATGAGTAATGCTTATAGAACAAAAAATTCAACTGGCTTAATAAATAAAAATAAAAAAATTAATTTCTCTTTTAATGGCCATACTTATCATGGATACGAGGGTGATACTTTAGCATCTGCATTGATATCTAATGGTATCCATTTGATTGGAAGAAGTTTTAAATATCATCGACCAAGAGGTTTTTTAGGAGTTGGAGTAGAGGAACCAAATGCAATGGTTCAATTACATGAAGGTAATAAGTCAGAACCCAATATCATTGCAACCGAAGTTGAACTTGTTGAAGGGCTTAAAGCGAAAAGTCAAAATTGTTGGCCCTCAGTGCAATTTGATATAGGGGAAGTAAATAATCTGCTTAATCGTTTTTTCCCAGCAGGTTTTTATTACAAAACATTTATGTGGCCAAAAAGTTTTTGGATGAAAATATATGAACCTTTCATCAGAAAAGCCGCAGGAATGGGAGTGGCTCCACTACAACCTGATCCTGATAGATACGAACATAATTACGAACACTGTGATGTTCTTGTTGTTGGTTCTGGCCCCTCTGGTTTAGCCAGTGCATTAGCAGCTG
>CABYSX010000039.1 GCA_902521795.1 uncultured Alphaproteobacteria bacterium | reverse complement strand
TAAATTTAAATCGCTCTACAATAAGAATGAAAATGAAGAAATAAAAATTTTTAAACTAACACTTAATCAATTAAAAAAAATTAATGAAAGTAAATCAATTCAAAATGTTCTCACAAAAATTTCGATATATGAATATTTAAAAAAATTTAAAAAGAGTTAACGTTATTAACTATTTTATTATCTATTAAGAAATTAGCAACTTGATTTGCTACATCAATGGCAACATTAGATTGTGCTTCTTTTGAAGATGCGCCTAAATGTGGTGTTAAAAGTAAATTTTTAGCACCAAACATGACGTTATCTGTAGCAGGTTCATTTTCATAAACGTCGATAGCTGCCCCTGCAATAACTTCATTGTTTAAAGCATCTTTTAAATCAGCTTCATTAATTAAACCACCCCTTGCACAATTTATAATAACTGATGTAGGTTTCATGGTAGAAAGTGTTTCTTTATTAAACATATATTTAGTTTCATCATTTAATTTTGTATGAATAGAAACTATATCAGCTTCCTTTATTAGCTGCTCAGTTGAAACTTTTTTTGCTTTAAATCTAGATAGATCTTCATCACTAGCTGATTTAGAATTGGTAATAATGTTCATACCAATTGTTGAGCAAATTTCAGCAACTCTTTGGCCAATATTACCATAACCAACTATTCCAAGTGTTTTTCCTTTTAATTCAGTCCCAATAAACTTAGGTTTTTCCCACTTTCCTTGATGAGTCGAGTCATTAGCTAAATGTATATTTCTCATAAGTGAAAACATTAACCCCACACTTAACTCTGCAGTTGCCTCAAGATTTCCTAAAGGAGTGTTCATTACTAAAATTTTATTTTTAGTTGCTTGATCGAGATCAACATTATCAACACCTACCCCTGCTCTTCCTATAACTTTAAGGTTTTTGCAGTCAGCAAGTATATCAGACGTTAGTTTAGTGGCAGATCTGATTAAAATACCATCATATTGATCAATTACTTCTTTGAGTTCCTCTGGAGACATTCCAGTCTTTATATCAAAATTTATTTGTTTAGATTTAAGAACTTCTTCAACTTTATTACTCATTTTATCTGAAATTAAAATCTTCATTATTTATACCTTTCCATTGTTTCAAAAAAGGACCATTCAATCCATGGTAAAACTTTTTCAATATCAGAGGCTTCTACGGTTGCGCCTCCCCAAATCCTTATACCAGCTGGTGCATCTTTATAAGCATTAATATCATAACCAGCATCTTCCTTCTCTAATGTAGAACAAACCTCTTTTACTAATTTTTTTTGATTGTCACTGTCTAAAGCTACAAAATCAGGATGTGTAAACTTAAAGCATATACTAGTTGAAGAATAGGTATTTGGATCTACAGCCAAAAACTCTACCCAATCCCTTTGCTCAATCCAATCTCTTATGACTTGAAGATTTTTTTTTGATCGTGATATCAGTTCTTTTTGACCACCTATTTCAATACACCAATTCAATGCATCTAAAGCATCCTCAGCAGCAAGTAAAGATGGTGTATTAATTGTAGCTCCCTCGAAGATATCTTTAGCAAATTTTTTATTTTTAGCTAATTGAAAAATTTTTGGCATTGGCCAGGAAGGTTCATAAGTCTCTAATCTTTCAACAGCTTTTGGAGATAAAGCAATCATTCCATGTGCAGCCTCTCCACCTAAAACTTTTTGCCAAGACCAAGTAACAACATCTAATTTTTTAAAATCCATGTCCATAGCAAATACAGCAGATGTTGCATCACAAATGGATAGACCTTCTCTCTCGTCTGGGATCCAATCGGCATTCGGTATACAAACACCTGAGGTTGTACCATTCCAAGTAAAAACAACATCATTATTGAAATTTACTTTAGTTAAATCTGGAAGCTCTCCATAGTTATCAGTTTTATGAACAGTGACATTTTCTAGTTTTAACTGTTTTGTAATATCTTTTACCCAAGTCAATCCAAAGGTTTCCCAACCACAAACCTCGACACCTTTTAATCCTAAAAGACTCCACATAGCCATTTCTATAGCCCCTGTATCTGATGCTGGTACTATACCTACTAAATAATCATCAGGTAATTCGAGTACCTCTTTTGATTTAACTATAACTTCGTTTAATTTTGCTTTACCACTTTTCGCTCTATGAGATCTTCCTAATACCGCATCACTTAATGCCTCTAATTTCCAACCAGGTCTTTTAGAGCAAGGTCCTGATGAAAAAAATGGATGATTTGGTTTAATAGTGGGTTTTTGCATTGTTTATATTACTCCTCAGTTTTTAAGATTTATTCAATAATTTTATAAAAAAATAGCCCATCTAGTGGCTTTGGCTCAAACCAAGTAGCTTTTGGTGGCATAAATTTCAAATTTTTTGAATAATCTATAACTAAATCCATACTAACTGGTCT
>CABYSX010000038.1 GCA_902521795.1 uncultured Alphaproteobacteria bacterium | reverse complement strand
TGCTTTAAAATGAAATCAATTCCAAAAAACTTTTATTTTTGATCTAGATGATGAATTTTTTTTATAATGTTTACAGGAATAAGTTTTACTTTCAGTTTTTATGCTGGAATAAGAACGAAAATTATAATAGGAGGGACATTTATGTTCAATAATTTGAAACGAAAGTTTCTTGTTATCGCAACGATAATAGGAAGTTTATCAATGTTCTCTATACCACAAAACGTATCTGCTGGAGCACACGAGCAGTACTTTCCAATTGCAAGTAGTAGGGTTGGTCCTTACTCAGCAATGGGAACAGGCTATTACGGTGCACAAATTGACTATCTAAATTATGTCAATATGAACGGTGGAGTTAACGGTGTTATGCTTACATACCAAGAATGTGAGACTGAATATAATGCTGTTAAAACAGTTGAGTGCTATCAGAGACTTTTAGAAAAAGACGGTCAAAGAATCGTTGTTTTTGATACATTAGGTACACCAGGTGCTTATGCTGTTATTAACAGAATGGCTGAAGATAATGTTGTTTTAGCTCAGTATGGTTATGGTAGAACCGATGGTGCTGATGGAACTGTATGGCCATGGGTTTTTAACGCAGCAAGTCACTATTGGTCTCAAATTGCAGTTAAATTAAAATTTATGGCTGAAATTGAAGGCGGTATCCCTAACATGAAGGGTAAGAAAATTGTTCACCTTCACATTGACTCAGCATACGGTAGAGAGCCTTTACCAGCTATGAGAGCTATCACTGAAGAATGGGGAATGGAATTAGTAGAAATTTCAATTCCACCTCCAGGATTAGAACAACAATCTCAGTGGCTTCAAATCAGAAAAGAAAAACCTGATTGGGTTACTTTCTGGGGAGCGGGTTCAGGTATGAACTCAACTGCTATGACAAACGCAGCTAGAGTTAATTTTCCAAGAGATAGAATGATGTACGTAACATTTGGAGCAGCTGAAGAAGATATGTATCCTGCAGGTGACTCAGCTATAGGAACATACGCTGTTGCAAACGCACTACCAGGTGACGACTTTCCTCTGGTTGCTGCCATTAAAGAACAAGTATACGGTGCTGGTAAAGGAAATCTTGCTGACGAAAGCAGAGTTGGTTCAGTTTACTGGAATCGTGGTCTTGGAGCAGCTGTTATGTGGATTGAAGCTCTAAAGAACGCTCAAGAAATGCACGGTAAAGTTGGTAAAGCAGTTACTGGTGCAGAATTCAGAGATGGTTATGAAGCTCTTAACATGACAACCGAGCGACTTGCTGAAATAGGTATTGAAAATATGGTTGCACCATTTTCAATTTCTTGTGAAAACCATGAAGGCGCTGGTAAGTTTGCTGTCATGCAGTGGGACGGAGAAAAGTTCAACCAAATTACAGGTTGGGAAGCTCCTTTAGATCCTGGATACATTCGTAGTTTAGTTGAAGACTCAGCAGCTAAGTTTGCAGCTGAGAACAACATAACTCCAAAAGAATGTTAATTTGATTTAAACAAATCTACGGAGGGGGCTTTTGCCCCTTCCCAAAATGGAAAAAATTTAAAATGAGTGAACAAAATAATTCTGAGAATATTCTTGAAATTAAAAATATTGAGGTTGTCTACGACGACGTTATCCTTGCAGTTAGTGATGTATCTTTAGATGTCCCAAAAGGTAGTATTGTTGCACTACTTGGTGGTAATGGTGCGGGTAAAAGCACCACTCTTAAATCTGTTTCTACGATGTTAGCTTCTGAAAGAGGCAAGGTTACAAAAGGATCAATTACCTATGATGGTGAAAGAGTAGAAAAATTAAATCCCAGTGACATGGTTAATTTAGGCCTTGTTCAAGTACTTGAAGGAAGAAGATGTTTTGGACATTTAACAGTTGAGGAAAATGTGATCAGTGGAGCGTATACTAGAAAGTTATCTAAATCTGAAATTAAATCTGAATTAGAGAGAATGTATGCTTACTTTCCAAGACTCAAAGAAAGAAGAAAAAGTCAGGCGGGGTTTACATCTGGTGGAGAACAACAAATGATTGCAGTTGCAAGAGCTATGATGGCCAAACCTAAAATGCTTTTACTTGATGAGCCGTCAATGGGTTTAGCTCCTCAACTTGTGGAAGAAATATTTAATATCGTAAAAGAACTAAATGAAAAAGAAGGTGTAAGTATTTTACTGGCTGAGCAAAATACAAATATAGCATTAAGAAACTCTGATTATGGATACATCATTGAAACTGGACAAGTTATGTTAGATGGATCTGCAAAATCTCTTTTAAATGATGATAAAGTAAAAGAATTCTATTTAGGAATATCATCTGAAGGTAGAAAAAACTTTAGAGATGTTCTCAAAGAAAGTAAAAAAAATAAAGGTTTAGCGACATGAGCACAATTGAGGAAAGAAAATTTAAAATTGGGGATCCAATACTTGAAGTTAATAACATTTCTCTAAGCTTTGGTGGTGTTAACGCGATAACAGATACTTCATTCAACGTTCTTGAGCATGAAGTAAGAGCTATTATTGGTCCTAATGGTG
>CABYSX010000037.1 GCA_902521795.1 uncultured Alphaproteobacteria bacterium | reverse complement strand
AAGAATTAAATTTAGGATTAGCTGTTGGATATGATCAAAATTATATCAAACATAAGATTCCGTTAGTTGGCGTACCAGTTGGTGAAATAGTAAGAGTTTAATGTTTTTTTTAAAAAAAATTTTTCAAAAAAAATTAAATGTTGATGAAACAGAAGATCTTTTATTTGAAAATGGTGTTGAGCCAAAATTTGCTGAATTAATAATTTCAAAAATAAAAGACAATACATCAAAAGAGGAAGATATTAAAAAAGTTATAAAAAAAGAGCTACTAACAAATTTTACAGAAAAAAAATTTGGTGGTTTTTCTCCTCAGAGTAAGAGCTTATATATAATTGCGGGTAATAACGGGTCAGGAAAAACAACATTCATCGGTAAGTTTATAAATCTATTTCAAAAAAATGGCTTAAATCCTGCTGTTATTGCAGCAGATACATTCAGAGCAGCAGCTATAGATCAACTCGAGCATTTTACCAAAAAATTTGAAGTACCCATATATAAGGGTAATAATATGGAGGACCCATCAGCCGTCATTTTTCAAGGTATTGATAAAATGAAAGAAAATGATGTTGTGATAATTGATACATCTGGAAGACAACACAACAATAAAAATTTAATGGCAGAACTAAAAAAGATTTCAAATATAATTTCAAAGAAATCTGATCAATTTAATTTAATTCAAACTTTTTTGACTTTGGATGCTAATACCGGACTTGCATCCAAGCATATTATTGAGGGGTTTCGTGAATATATAACATTAGATGGAATTATTTTAAATAAGGTCGACTCTAATGCCAAATATGGAGCTCTTCTAACGATAATAAATGATTTTGACATACCTGTTGTATTTGAAGGGTACGGTGAAGGAATGAGCGACTTAAGAGAGTTTCAATTTGAAGAATATTTAGATAGACTCATATAATATGAAGCAGCTATTTGAATTTTTTCCTTTAATTGTTTTTTTTGCTGTTTACTATAAATCAGATAAAGATCTCTATTTAAGTATAGCTGCTGTAATAGTGGCTACATTTATTTCTCTGATAGCTATCTATTTCAAAGAAAGAAAAATTTCTACAATGATGCTAGTAAGTACAGTTATCTTAGTTGTATTTGGTGGCCTGAGTATTTTTCTTAAAAATGAAATATTTTTTAAAATGAAACCCACAATCATAAACGCACTTTTTGCTATCGTTTTAATTGGAAGTACATTCATTAATAAACCTGTTTTAAAATTATTATTGAATTCTTCTTTAAAATTAACTGATGAGGGGTGGGGGCTAATGAACAAAATGTGGTCCAGCTTTTTTGTGCTTCTGGCTGTTTTAAATGAAATTGTTTGGCGAACTCAAACAACCGATGTTTGGGTTAACTTTAAAGTCTTTGGTATTATGGGAATTACAATTGTTTTTACAATAATTCAAATACCATTTCTAAAAAAACATTTTATAAATCAGCCTTAAGAGCTTCAATTCCGACTAATTCTTTATCCTCTAGTGCCTCAAGAAAAGCACCCCCAGCGGTTGAGACAAAATAAAAGTCTTCAAATTTTTCTTTGGCCATATTGATGGCTAAGATTGTATCTCCACCACCAATAACAACATCAGCTTGAGATTTAGCAAGAAGGTGAGAAAGATTAATAGATCCATTCGAAAATTTGTGGTCTTCAATCATTCCCATGGGTCCATTCCACAAAATAATATCACTTTTTTTAACAAGATTTTCTAAAACAATATGAGAAGAGTCGGCTATATCTAAAATTTTAAATTCAGAGTTTTTATCAAGATCATTGACTAATACACTTTGATCTGAGTCGAGCATTACATCAACTGGGAGATGGATTTCACAGCCTGTTTGTTTTGCAGAGCTATAAATCGTTTCAATCATCTGTTCAGCACCCTCTTCAATTAAAGAAGAGCTAACATTAAACTTATTATATTTAAGAAAATTATTAGCCATTGCTCCTCCTATAAAAATATTTGAGCAAGAAGTCGTTAAAGACAAAAGTGTGTTTATTTTAGTTGAGATTTTTGAACCTCCAATTATAGCTAATTTTTTCTTTTGAGATTTTTTGATATTATTAATAGCATTAATTTCTTTTTCAAAATTAAAACCAGGTGTAGATAAAATATTTTTAGCCATTTGGTTCACAGATGAGTGAATCCTATGGGAAGCAGAAAATGCTTCGTTAACATACAAATCTAGATTGTCAGTAATTGATTTACTAAAACTCAAATCATTTTTTATTTCACCCTCAAAAAATCTTATATTCTCTAAAAGAGTTGTGGTGGGCTTATTATAATTGAATTGATTAAGACCGTTTTCTAAAAAATTTGCATAGCTTATAAAATTTAATTTTAATTCTAAGATTTCCTGAAACTGATCAATTAGTTTTGAGAAAGAGTATTTGTCATCAAATTTTTCTTTTGGTCTTCCAAAATGCGATAGAAGAAGAATGTTGCATTTTTTATTTTTAATAAAATTGATGGTGTCCTTTGCCCTGTCTAATCTTGTTTTGTCAGTTATCTTAAAATTTTTATCAATAGGAACATTAAAATCGACTCTGATCCCAACATTTTGGATTTTTTCGAAATTGAGATTTTTAAGAGATTTCATATTTATTCACATTTTTTTAATCATTTTAGGCTAGATTACTA
>CABYSX010000036.1 GCA_902521795.1 uncultured Alphaproteobacteria bacterium | reverse complement strand
GTGATATTTTATTATGGGCTCAAGGTGTTGCAGTAAATTCTGGATTAAATGTTAGTATCGATGAGCCAGATGTTTCACCTCTGCAGTTGCAGGGACCAAAGTCAAGGGAGATTATGGCAAAGTTATTTGGAGAGAATATAAGAAATTTAAAATATTACTGGCTCAAAGAATTAGAATTGGATGGTATTCCGTTAGTTGTATCTCGCACTGGATGGTCTACAGAACTTTCATATACTGACTGGTATCGTATAGAGTTATTTAATGGGATACAGGGTTGGATATGAATTATTTTTACGTGATGGAAGTCAAGGAGACAGATTATGGGAAATGATCATGTCGGCTGGTAATGAATATGGTCTTCAGCCTGGTCACACATCAAGCATTCGCCGCATTGAAGGAGGTATGTTGTCGTATCAAGCAGATGCAGATATACACACTAACCCGTTTGAGGTGGGTCTGGAAAGACTTGTATCTTTAGATAGTGAGATAAATTTTATTGGCAAAAAGGCATTAGCTGAAATTTATAAAAATGGTGTTAAACGTAAGCAAATTGGAATGGAAATAGAGGGCGATTCTTTAAAAGGCCCAAACACAGTATTTTGGCAAGTATTCTGTGATAACAAAATTGTTGGAAAAGTAACATCAGCTGTATTTTCTCCAAGATTAAATAGAAATATAGCGTTGGCAATGGTAGATAAAAACTTTTCAAAATTAGGCTTAAATTTGTTAGTCAAAATAAATGATCAAATGAGAAAAGCAAAAATAGTTGAGAAACCATTCTTTGATCCCAAAAAATCACTTCCTAGCTCTTGATATTTACTAAATATTACTGATTTTATTGAGTTATCTTTAGATATTCATTAGATGCATAGTTAAATTAACTTCTTAGCATTATTTTTTTTCTGTTTCAGAAATTATAAATCTTACATTACTCAAAATATAGAGAGGTATTAATGAAACTAATAACAGCAATTATCAAGCCCGACAAAGTTGAAGCTTTGAGACAGGCACTAACAGGTGTCGATATTCAAGGTTTAACTATTGTTGAGGCTAAAGGATATGGGCGCCAGAAGGGTCACACCGAATTGTACCGAGGCGCAGAATATGAGGTACATTTTCTTCCTAAATCTCGAGCTGAGGTTTTAGTGGATTCTGCAGACGTCGAAAAGGTCATTACTACAATTTCTGAGGCGGTAAAATCAGGAAAAATAGGTGATGGTAAAATTTTTGTAACTGAAGTGCAAGAGGTTGTCCGAATACGTACCGGAGAACGAGGCGCTGAGGCAATTAAATAAGGAGATCATATGAAAAAAATATTAACTTTCTTAGTCCCTACCTTGTTACTCTCCGGAGTCGCAAGTGCAGAAGTTTCTGCTGAAACAGCTTTTGTATTTAATACATTTTTATTTGTTTTTAGTGGAGTCTTAGTGATGTTCATGGCATTAGGTTTTTCCATGTTAGAAGCCGGGTTTGTTCGAAAAAAAAACACATCGGCAATTTTATTAAAAAACATAGCTTTGTACTCGATTGCTGGCATAATGTTTTACCTCATCGGATACAGTTTAATGTATGTAGATGTATCAGGGTGGATAGGATCATTAGGAGGTGCTTTTTACGATACAGCTGATGATTTAACTGTCGCAACAGAAGAGGGCGGTTACTCACTAGCATCGGATTGGTTCTTCCAAATGGTTTTCTGTGCAACAGCAATTTCGATTGTATCTGGTGCCTGTGCTGAAAGAATTAAAGTATGGCCATTTATGATATTTGCTGCATTTATGACTGGAATTATTTATCCAATCTATGGTGCTTGGACCTGGGGTGGCGGATGGCTTACTGAAATGGGCTTCTCTGATTTCGCAGGATCAACAATCGTTCACTCAGTTGGTGGTTGGGCCGCTTTAACTGGATGTTTAATTCTCGGACCAAGAGCGGGGAAATATGGTTCTGATGGAAAGATAACCCCAATTGCCGGTGCGAATATGCCATTAGCAGCTTTAGGTACTTTTATCCTTTGGTTCGGATGGTTTGGCTTTAACGGTGGATCACAGTTAGCTCTTGGTAGTGCTGCTGATGCTTCTGCAATGTCAATTGTGGTTGTTAACACTAATATCGCCGCTTGTGGTGGTGTAGTCGCAGCAATAATCCTATCTCAATTAATTTACAAAAAAATCGATTTATCAATTGCATTAAATGGTGCTATCGCTGGTCTTGTTGCGATTACGGCTGGCCCTGATTTAAGTAACCATTTCTTATCAATGATAGTTGGTGCCATAGGTGGTATTCTTTGTACAATTGCAATTCCAATGCTCGATAAAATGAAAATCGATGATGTTGTCGGAGCAATTTCTGCGCACTTAGTTGCAGGTATATGGGGAACTCTAGCTGTTGGTATCTTCGGCAGTGGTGACTTCTTAGTACAATTAATCGGTATTGTAGCTGCTGCTGTACTAGTTGTACCTCTAAGTGGTGTATTTTTCTTCATACTTAAGGGAACAGTTGGTTTAAGAGTATCTGAAGAAACAGAAGCTTCAGGGCTCGACAAAGCTGAACTGACAACAGAAGCCTACCCAGAATTTAAATAATTCTAATTATAGTACTCCTTAAAAAAAGGGCGCATTTTGCGCCCTTTTTTTTTACTGTTCAGTATTAATATTTATTTATATAGGATAGCCATAAATGGCTAAGCTTTTAAATCCAAATATTTTTTTCATAATAATTTTTT
>CABYSX010000035.1 GCA_902521795.1 uncultured Alphaproteobacteria bacterium | reverse complement strand
TCCCCATGATCCAGCTGATATAGCTAATGCAAATGCTATTTTGTAATGATGAGGATGTCTCATGATTAATTAATCTAGCAGAGGTTTAAACTTACTAAAGTTAAATATCTCTTCATACTTTTTTACAAAAGCAAATAATTTCAAATCACTTTTGTTTTTTCCAATTATCTGCATACCCATAGGCATACCTTTCTCATCAAAACCCACAGGAACAGTAATTGTCGGTAATTCAAGAAGACTTGATAATATGAAAATTTCTAACCAACGATGATAAGTATCTAGTTCAAAAGAATTTATTTTTTTTGGAAATTGAAGAGTTTTATCGAATGGAAAAATTTGTGCAGATGGAAGGGCAAGAAAATCAAAATTTTTAAATATATTTTCTATCTGCTCATAACATTTATTTTTTTGATCTTTTGCAATTTGTAAATCTTTGTCACTTATATTTTTACCATTATTATATTCCCATATGGCTTGATAAGTCATTGTATTTATATCTTTTATATTCATTGCTAAAGTATCATCATAAATACTTTTCGATCTAAAAGTAATCCAACTACTCCATAAAATATCATGATCAAAATCTGGTTTTAGTTTTTCGATTTTAATATTTAAATTCTCCAATTTTTTTAGTTGTTTTTCACAAATATCTATAATTTTATTTTCAATTTTATAAAAAGCATTCATATCTGAAAACCATCCAATTTTGATATTAATAAAATCCTTTTCATCCATTATTTGATTTTTAAAAGGCTGATTTAAATCAAATGAATAATTATCTTTAATGTCACTACCAACTATCTCGTCTAATAAAAATGCCATATCATCTGGAGTTCGTGCTAAACATCCAGGTGTAGTGAGGACAGGTATTTTTCTATCTTTGCTTCTATCTACAGAAATTAAACCTGGTGTAGGTCTATACCCATATATATTAGCATACGCAGCAGGCCCTCTGCATGATCCCATCTGATCTGTACCATCTGCAAATGGTAGTAATCTGGCAGCAACTGCAGTACTTGCTCCTCCACTTGATCCTGCTGCAGATTTCGTGAAATCAAAACAATTTGAAGTAGGACCAAATAATCTATTAGTTGTGTGCCCACCAACTCCTAATTCTGCAGTATTAGTTTTACCTATGATAATAACTCCACTTTTGATAAGTCGATCTACAAATAGAGTGTTCTTTGAGGGCAAATAATCTTTAGTTCCAGGGAAGCCATAAGTTGTTTTTAAACCAATAACATCACTTAGGTCTTTTATAGCTATTGGAATACCATTTAAAGGTTTATGAGTTTCATTTAAATTGTCTTTTTTTATGGCTTCATTAATTAGTGTTTCTCTGTCTTTAAGAAGAATAATTGCGTTTAAATCTGGATTGATTTTATCAATTCTATTTAAATAGTATTCCATTAACTCTTTAATAGATAATTGACGAGTTTTTATGCTTTGTAATATTTTTTCAACTGATTGATCTTCAAGCATAAATGCTTAACGTGCTTGTTTTATACTTTGAAGAACAATTTCTTTCATTTCCAACATGGATGCTTCTTTAGGATTAGTGGCGTAGGCTTGATCTTGCATTGCTTTTTGTGCAATTCTTTCAGCACAGTCTTCTGGTATATTGATCTCATTAAGGCCTTTTGGAATATCTAATCTGTCAAGTATTTGCATAATATTTTTGATAAATTCATCTACTGAATGATTTTCAAATTGCATAGCTTCAGACATTCTTTTAACTTTTTCGTCCATTCCTGGTAAATTGAAGTTTAGAACGGGTGGTAAAACTATAGCGTTAGTTAAACCATGATGAGTATTATATTCTGCACCAACCATGTGAGAAATAGAGTGAACATTTCCAAGGCCTTTAAGAAATGAAATACCACCCAAATAAGAACCTATTATCATACCTCCTCTGGCTAATAAATTACTTGGTTCTTCAACAGCTAAGACAAGAGACTTTGATATTAGATTGAGACTCTCTAAGGCCGCACCATCACAAAGAGGATTAAAACCTGGCACACAATAACCCTCAATACTATGAACCATAGCATCTACACCTGTCCATGCAGTTAATTTAGGTGGTAGTTCTAATGTTAATTCTGGGTCAACTAATGTAAAAATAGGCCTTACATCTGGGTGCCAAATACAAAATTTCATCCCTTTTTCTAGGTGTGTAACCATTGCTGTAATTTCCGTTTCAGCACCAGTTCCTGATGTTGTAGGAATTGTTATTATTTTTGGAAAAGCATTTTCTTTTGTAATTTTTGGAACAGGTTGTTCAAACTCAAAATCCCATAATGGAGTATCGCTATTTACTGTTAAACATATCGATTTCCCACCATCCATTGCACTTCCTCCTCCAATAGCAATAATGGCATCATGTTTACCACCTCTAAATTGATCACACCCTTTGGATATTTCATCATCACGTGGATTTGGTGATATATTATAAAAAATCTCAGATTTGATATTATTCTTGGAAAGTAACGTTTCTAATTTTTTAATAAATGGTAGATCTTTACTACCACTATCTGTAACGATTAATGGGTTTTTTATCTCAAACTCTTCACAAAATTTTCCTATCTCATTAAATCTTCCTGGACCATAGAATGTTGTTGTTGGAAATGTCCAATCTTGATTAGAGAGAATGTCTATTTCACTTAGTTTAAAGTTTTTCATTTAAGATAATAAAGTTTATAACAAGTTCATAGCGATATTAAATGATTAATTTTATAAATAGTCAAAAAAATACCTTTCTAGCAATTACCGCAATGGTAGTTGGAGTAATATTTATCGATATACATGGATTGATTGTAAAATATTTAGGAGGTGAGTATTCAACTATTCAATTAGCACTTTTTAGAAATACTTTTGCCATTATTCCTTTAATACTTTTATTAATTTATAATAAAGAAAGTTCAGATCTTTTTAAAAATTTAAGTAAAAAATTTATTTTATTTTGTTTTGTGAGAGGTTCGTGTTTTTTAGCAATTAATATTCTGTATTACATAGCTATTAATAATATGGAGTTTGCTACAGCATCCACACTTACTTTTTCATCAACTTTTTTTATAGTTATATTGTCTATTTTTTTTTTAGGGGACAAGGTTGGCATA
>CABYSX010000034.1 GCA_902521795.1 uncultured Alphaproteobacteria bacterium | reverse complement strand
TTTTTATCTAGTTGAGACTTGTGAATGCCATTTTTGATCCAAAGTGTGTCAAAGTTCATTTTGTTACCACCATCTATATCGTGCCATAAAGAGTCTCCTACTGCTAAAACTTTTTTTCGATCTCTAATTTTCATTTTTTTAATAATGTCCTCATAAATTGGTTTGTAAGGTTTTATAATTTTGACTTAAGTTTCTGTAACTATCAATTGACTTAATTATATCATCAATTTGTTGGTCTGAAATTTCAATATCAACTTCTTCTCCTTGAACACTTGATTGATCATTATCTGTGTCACTTTCAGGTGTATGCATACTATCGTCTAATTGGCTTTCTTCGGGTTTCTGAGCTTGATTTTCTTCTTGATTTTCTTGCTGATTGAAATCCTCTTCGTCTTTTCCTTCATCAAGATTTTTATCATCTGGCTTATTTTCTTCTTCAAGGGACGGAAAGATAATTCTGAGAAGATCTACAGATAAAGATAAGTATTCTTTTTGTTCCTTTATATTTTGAGATAATTCTTGAAGTGTATTAAAAAATTCAGATACATTGTCCTTAGACGTTATATTCTTCAGATATTTATTATTCAGTTTCCACTTTTTACCATTAACAAAATCAATAAAAAAAAGTGTTAAAGTAAAGTAAAATAAATCTTTTGAGTCCTTTTGCTTTTTTAGATTTAAAATCTCTAATCTTTTTAGCCACTTATTCTCAATATTTTTTACTATTCCTTTAAAAGGTCTCGAGCCATAAGTTTCATATCGTAAACGTTCTAAAAAGATAATTTCTTCTTTAATATCAACATTTTGAGAGGTTATTTGGTTTAATTGTTTTTCATTATGGTATTTTTTTTTTAGCGCAAAAGAGTCTGCTGCACTTCGCATATCTTCATAGTTGAAAATATTTGAAATAGATGGAAGGTTTAAAGTATCATCTTTTTCTAAAACAATATTTGAATTAACATTTATTTTTAATTCTTTGTTTTCGGATATAGTCTTATTAACAGAATTGAGTGTATTTGAGATTTGTTTAGGAAGTTTTAATTGTTTAAGATCAGCCAATTAAATATCAATTGCAAAAGTTCTCTGAAAATACTCTTTATAAATATCAATTTCACTTTCATCACACTTATTTAAAAAAGTAAAGTTCAATGAGCTTTTTATATCCTTGATAATTTTATAATTTTCTGCCCACATTATTACTGTTCTTGGGCTCATGACTATAGATATATCTTTTTGTTCAAAGCCTTTTCTTGTCAAATTAGCCATTTGGACCATCGATCCAATAATTTTTTTTTCTTCACTACTAGCTGAAACTTTTTTTGATATTATTTCTATTTCTTTCTCTTCTTCTAAGTAGTTTAATTTTGCAACAATATTCCATCTATCCATCTGACCTTGATTGATTTGATTTGTTCCATGATAGATACCGGAGGTATCTCCAAGGCCAACAGTATTAGCAGTAGCAAATAATCTAAAATAAGGATGTGGTGAGAGAACTTTGCTTTGATCAAGGAGTGTTAATTTTCCCTCCGCTTCAAGTATTCTTTGAATAACAAACATAACATCCGGTCTTCCAGCATCATATTCATCAAAAACTAATGATACGTTATTTTGAAAAGCCCAAGGAAGAATACCCTCCTGAAACTCAGTGACTTGTTTATTATCTTTTAAAACTATCGCATCTTTTCCAATTAGATCGATTCTAGATACATGACTGTCTAAGTTAATTCTAATACATGGCCAGTTTAATCTCGCACATACCTGTTCAATGTGAGATGACTTTCCTGTTCCATGCAGACCTTGTAAGAAAACCCTTTTATTAAACTTTAGACCCAACAAGATTGCAGTTGTTGTATTATCATCAAATACATAATTTACATCAATTTTTGGGCAATATTCTGACGTTTCATTAAATTTTGGAACTTTTATGTCAGTTTGTATGCCAAAAATTTCTTTTGATGAAACTTCTGTAATTTGTATTAAGTCTTTTTTGAGAGCCTCAATTTTATTCATTTTTTGTATCTTTCAATTAAGTAGTTATATGCTTCTACTATTTCTCTAAATTTATCAATAACTTTTTTACTATTGCCCTTTACATCTGGATGATGCTCTTTAACTAAATCTTTATAGCTTTTTTTTATCAATTTTATGTCAGTATTTATATCTAATTTTAAAATAGTAAGTGATTTTAACAATTTATTTGACTGTGGTTGATATGCAGCAGGGTTATCAAATGAACCCATATCCTCACCATTAATTGTAAAATTATAGAATTTTTTTCCTGATCCGAAAGAATTTGTCGGTCTTCTCCAGATAGTGTCAAAACGGATATCATTTTCAATTTCACTAGCATCCATTTTTTTATGGTAATTCCACTTTTTATTAAATTCTTTTATATGTTCCATACAAAACCACTGATAATTACTTAAATTATCATAATCTAAAGGAGCTTTATAAACACCTTCCTCCTTACAATTTGGATGATTGCATAAATTTTCTATTTTATTTTTTTTATTCATTTAAGATTAAATTATGAATTTAGATAATATTAAAATCCTTTTACAGGATATTAGTCAATTCGAAATTTTAGAAATAATTGATAATAGTGCAAAACATAAGGGACATACTGGAGTTGAAAATTCATCTACTATGTTAACTCATGTGGAACTTAGAATATTAAATAAAAATAACCTTAATAAAATAGATATTCACAGGACAATTCATAAAAAACTTGACTCAGTCTTTAAATTTGGTCTGCACTCTCTTGAAATAAAAATATCAAATAGATAACTTTACTTTATTAATTTTATTAATAGACCTAGATATAATTTGTAATTTTATATCTCCAACATAAAAGACTTTGCCAACTTTAGGAATTTCTTTAGCCAAATCGTGTATTAAACCTGATAAAGTTACAAATTGATCAGGTAAATTAATATCTAAGCTTCTATTAATTTCCCTTACACTAGCATTTCCATTAAACAAATAATTACTATCATCAATCTTCTCTAGATAAGTTTCATCAGTATCAGTTTCATCAAAAATTTCTCCAATAATTTCCTCTATAATATCCTCTAATGTAATTAAACCCTGTATTTCTCCATATTCATCTACGATTAAAACCATATGTTCTCTTGAAGATTTGAAATCAATAAGCTGTTTCATAGCCAGTTTGTTTTGAGGAATGTAAACAGGTTGAGAGGTATTTCTTTCAATACTTTCATTTGATTCTTCCATACTAGAGTCTTTCAACAAATCTCTTATATCGAAAATACCAATGAGGTTATTAAAATTACCCTTAATAACTGGTATTCTTGTATATGCGGAAGTACTTATTATTTTGAGATTCTGTTTATAAGGATCATCTAAATTAATATATAAAATTTCATTTCTATGAGTCATAAGCTCATCAACTTTTAACTTCTTTAACTCAAGAATATTACTCATATAATCTGCTTCATATTCCCCATCTTTTGAATATTGTTTTTGTAATTGTACAGCTCCTTCAAATTCCTCTTCAATGATTTTTGATTGATCTGCATTTAAATTTAAACCAATAATTTTAATTATTTTGTTAGAAATCTTATTAATCAGATTTACTATTGGTTTAATTAATTTTGTATAAAAATAAAAAAACTTAGAGACTCTCAAAGCAAAAGTCATTGGCTTATTAATTGCAAATATCTTAGGAGTTACCTCAGAAAATATAACAATCATTAATGTCATAAAAATTGTTGCAACTGTTACACCTAAACCACCAAATTCTGAAACAAGTAATTCTGTCATTAATGCTGTAGCTAAAATATTAAATAAGTTATTAGCAAGTAAAATTCCAGTAATGAATTCATCTTTAAAATCTTTAATTTTTAAAATGAAATTTGCATTTTTTGCCCCTTTATCTCTTTGTCTAAAAGCTCGCTGTTTTGATACTGCTGTTAAAGCAGTTTCTGAGCCA
>CABYSX010000033.1 GCA_902521795.1 uncultured Alphaproteobacteria bacterium | reverse complement strand
ACAGGCGATAGTATAACCATAGCTCCAGCACTTACACTAACTGACAAAGAGTATCAAAAATTAAGAAATCAAAGTATTGCGATACTCAGAAAGATAGGAGTAGAAACTGGAGGTTCTAATGTTCAATTTGCAGTAAATCCAAAAAATGGAAAGATTTTGATTATTGAAATGAACCCTAGGGTAAGTAGGTCATCTGCCTTAGCATCCAAGGCCACGGGTTTCCCTATCGCTAAGATAGCCGCTCTCTTAGCAGTTGGTTATACATTAGATGAGTTAGAGAATGATATAACGAAAGTAACTCCAGCAAGTTTTGAACCGGTAATTGATTATATTGTAACTAAAATTCCAAAATTTAATTTTGAAAAATTTCAAGGAACTCCTAGTGAGTTAAATACTGCCATGAAATCAGTAGGTGAAATTATGTCTATAGGTAGAAATTTCAAAGAGTCTCTTTTGAAAGCATTCTATTCTATAGAGTCTGATAACTTTGGTTTAGATATTAGTCACGAATTATTAAATCTCAAAGATGAGAATTTAAAAAATCTACTTATAAAACAAAGACCTGATAGGTTATTAATAGTTGCAGAAGCTATAAGACGTAAAATATCTTTAAATGAAATAAGTGAGTTAACACATATTGATTTATTTTTTTTAAGAGAAATTAATGAAATTATCAATATCGAACAGTTATTAGTAAAGGCAGGGAATAACTTAGATAAAAATTTATTTATATTAGCAAAAAAAATTGGATTTTCAAATTACCACATTAGTAATTTAATAAAAGTTAATATAAATGAGATCTATACTCTTCAAAAAAATAATAATTTAAAGACGATATTTAAAAGAGTAGATACATGTGGAAATGAATTCGACTCTTCTACTGCTTATCTTTATTCAACTTTCTCCTCTGAAATAAACGAATTTAGCTGCGAGTCTAGACCGGTTAATAAAAAAAAGATTATTATTCTTGGTTCTGGCCCTAACAGAATAGGTCAAGGAATTGAATTTGATTATTGTTGTGTCCAAGCTGTCAAATCTTTTCAGAAACTTGGCTATGAAACAATTATGATTAATTGTAATCCTGAGACTGTTTCAACTGATTATGATACTTCAGATAAGCTTTATTTTGAGCCTTTAGATTTTGAATATGTGAAAAATATAATTGATAAAGAAAACGAGATTGGTGTTGTGGAGGGGGTAATAGTCCAGTTTGGAGGACAAACTCCTCTAAGAATTGCCAACAAACTTAAAGAGTATGGTTATAAGATACTCGGCACCTCTTTCGAAGCAATAGATATATCAGAAGACAGAGAGAGATTTCAAAAATTAATTAATAAAGTAGGTTTAAAACAACCAAAGAGTGATATTTCTTTGGGAACAAAAGAACTTGTTGCCAAGTCTTCCAAACTAAAATTTCCTATTCTACTTAGGCCCTCATATGTCTTAGGTGGAAGAATGATGGAAAAAATGGCCCATTTAAATGATGTGCAAGATTATATAGATCAAAACTATTGGGCATTAGAAAATAATGTAATTTTAATTGATGAGTTTCTTAAAAATGCAAAAGAGGTTGATGTTGACGTATTAAGAGACAGTCAAGGTAATACTATGATAGCTGGTATTATGGAACATATTGAAGAAGCTGGTATTCACTCTGGTGATAGTGCTTGCAGTATACCCCCCTTCTCTCTAAGTGATAAAGTGATATCAGATATTAAGAAATTTAGCATATCTCTTGTAAGTGAACTAAAGACACTTGGTTTAATGAATATTCAATATGCTATTAAAGATGATGAAATTTTTATTCTTGAAGCAAATCCAAGAGCTAGTAGAACCATTCCATTTCTTGCCAAAGCTATAGGAATACCATTCATTAAAATAGCAGCTGAATTAATAGTTGGTAAAACTTTATCAAAAGAATATCAGGAATTTGATAATAGTTCTCTACCATATTTCGCAATCAAAGAGGCTGTTTTTCCATTTAACAAGTTCCCAAATACAGATGTCATTCTCGGACCAGAGATGAAAAGTACAGGTGAAGTTATGGGCATTGACGAGGATTTTTATTTAGCTTATTTAAAAAGTCAAATTGGTGCAGGTCAAAAACTTAATAACATAGAAAATATTTTCATTTCTGTTAAAGATGAGGATAAGCAAAGTATATCTGAGATTGCTAAATCATTTACAGAGAATGGCTATAATTTATTTTCAACCAAAGGCACTCACGACTATTTAATGAAAGAGGGAATTTCTTCAAATTTAGTAAATAAAGTGGCTGAGGGATCCCCCCATGTGGTTGAATATATTAAGCAAAATAAGATAGATTTAGTAATTAACACAACTGAGGACAAACAGGCAATAATTGATAGTTTTACAATTAGAAGAACATCTGTGGATCTTAATGTTCCCTACTATACCAACCTAAGAAGTGCAAAAATATTAATAAAATCATTGATAACATTAAAAAATAAGCCAATTTCTGTAAAACCTATACAAATTCATCATTCTTTTTAATTCAAAAATTCATTTGTATTAAGCAAGAAAATTCAATATTTTCTACAACTTAATAAAAATTGCATTAAAAATGGAAAAAATACCAATGACAGAAGAGGGGCAAAAAAAACTCCTCGATGAACTGAAGCATCTTAAAACTGTTGAAAGACCAATTATTATAAAAGCAATTGCTGATGCTAGAAGTAATGGAGATCTCTCAGAAAATGCTGAGTATCACGCTGCTCGTGAAAAACAGAGTTTTATTGAAGGTAGAGTGGCTGAAATAGAAAGTATAATAGCTCAAGCTGAACTAATTGATGTATCAAAACTATCAGGAACTGTAGTGAAGTTTGGGGCAACAGTTTCGATAATTAACCTAGATAACGATAAAGAGTCTAAGTATCAACTAGTTGGAGAAGTAGAGGCTGACATTGAACAAAAAAAAATATCTGTTAATAGCCCTATAGCAAGAGCACTAATTGGAAAAAAAAAGGGTGACTACATAGAGGTTTCAACACCAAAAGGTATAACTTCATACGAAATTAAGTCAGTAAGATTTAAATAATAAAATTTGAATAAATTTAATGTAATTACCATCAGCGAAGGTGCTGCTGGTATGAGAAGCCAAATAGAGGGATTAGCGAGTTTAATATCTGATGACTACAAAAACTTTGATTTAAAAATAAAATCTTTTTTTAAATACTTACCAATTGAATTGATACCTACTAGTAGTTTTGCATATGAAAATTTATCTTCATTGGCAATAAAAGAAAATACAATACTTATAAGTTGTGGTAAAAAAAGTGTAAAAGCATCGATCTATTTAAAAAAAAAATATAAAAATCTTATTTTTAATATTCACATTCAAAATCCAAAAGTTAACTATAATTTATTTGATCTAATAATTTGTCCAGAGCACGATAATTTAGACTCAGAGAATTGTATTTCAACACTGCTAGCAATACATAACATAAAATTTAATAAAAATGCTAAAAATAATAAGATTATTAATTTTATTATCGGCGGTCCTAATAAATATTTTAAATTTAATCAACAAACACAGAAAAAAATTCTTAATGAAATTAAATTTTTAAGTGAAAAATCTAAAGTGAATATTATTCCCTCAAGAAGAACACCAAATAGTCTCTTAGAGGAACTATCGAAAATTAACATGGAAAACATATATATGTCTGATGATTTATTTAACCCAAAAGAATACGGTGAGCTTTTATCGCAGGCTCATTTACAAATTGTAACTTGGGACTCAATATCTATGATATCTGAAGCTATATCATCTGAAGCTGGTACATTTTTATTTAAGTTTGAAGAGGAGTTGTGTCCAAAAAGATATCATCAATTTTTTGATAAAATCACGAGTAACAATTTTGCACAGTTCTATGACCAAAATATAAAACCATATGAAATTTCTATAAGCGATTATAATGAAGCACTAAAAACTAAGATCTTGAATAAGATAAAATCTAATTTAAGGTTCATT
>CABYSX010000032.1 GCA_902521795.1 uncultured Alphaproteobacteria bacterium | reverse complement strand
GGAGAGGGCTTCCCTATACCATAAGTGATCAAACGATGACTATTCAACTCAGATCTTCTAAGTGGCATACCCATTTCGTTGATATAATTAGCAGAGCCATAAATATGATATTTTATAGTTGCGATATGTTTTGACACTAGGTCTAAATGTTTAGGTTTTCTCATCCATAAACCAATATCATAGTCTTGGCGAAGCATATCTTGTTCGTCTTCAGAATAGTTTAGTTTAAGATTAATCTCTGGGTATCCATGAATAAATTCATTTATTCTAGGACTAAGCCACATAGAGCCAAATGCAACTGTTGTGTTGATAGACAGGTTTCCAGTGGGAACTGACTTATATTCAACTATCTTTTTTTCAATAGAATTTAAATCAGCAAATATTTTCTCAGTCTCTTCAAAAAGATATGAACCTTGTTCTGTAAGAGTTATACCCTTGGTGTGTCTTTTAAAAAGCTTTGTCTTTAGACTGTGTTCTAGAGATTGTATTTGTCTAGTAATCGCTGATTGACTGAGATGGATTGTATCCATGGCTCTTGATATGCTACCAGCTGTAGCAACATGATAAAATGTTTTTAATCTATCCCAATCCATTAATAATTGTATTTAAATCCCCGTTAAAAATAAGAATGTCTATTAAATAATATTTTCTGAGAGAATTCAAATCTAATAAAATATTTTGAGCATCATTTAAGTCATTCTGACTTTCTATTAGTTCAGTGATATTAATTTTCTGTGCCTTATACAATATCTCATTGCCTTTTAATTTTAGTTTAAGGGTATCCATAATTTTCAGTTGGTTATCAATTTTATTTAAATAAAAATCGTAATTATTCCATGCTTCTAGATATGTATTCAACATATCTCTCTTTAAATCTTTATGTTCAAGTAATTTTTTTTGATAATTGTATTGTTCTATATCAAAATTATTTTCATCTTTGTACCCATCATAAATAGGTACTGTTAATACCAAAGATAGCGCAGAGGATCTTCTATGATCAATTGTTGCAGAGTAATTTTGACTTTCACTTAAAGAGTATGACAGATCAACTGACGGTCTCAGATCTTTTTTGCTCATTTCCAACTCAGGTAGATATGTATTTTCTATAAAAGATAAATATTGACCATAAGAAGACCCCATTAAATCTGAAAATAATTTCTTATTAATTTGAGTGTTTGATACATCAATTTCGTAATCAAAATTAACATCCTCATCTTTAATTTCTAAATCAAGTAATTTACTTACTTGCAGCATTAAGTTATCTATCTGTCTATCAAAATCTAATAGTACTGTTTCTGCTTCTAATAGTTCATTTTCTAAATCTAATAACTCAGTTTTGGTAGTTCTATTTGCCTGAAATAAAATTTCTGCTTCTAGAACTTTCTTTCTATAAAACTCTAAATTCATCTGTTGGTTTTTCTTTTTATAAATTAATGCTTGCAAATTACTGTAGCCGTTGAGTAATTCTTTAATTAATAACTCTTTTTGATACTCCCTTAAATAATCAAAAGCCTGATTTCTTGTTTGCGTTGTGATTAAATTTAATTGACTAAAACCACCATTATAAAGGTTAACTGTGGCACTTAGAGTATGAGTATCTGAATTATAATTAGATGTACTTGTAGTACTTGAATTATTATTAGAAATATTAAATGAGTAATCAATTTCTGGTATGTATAAGGTGTCAGCATTTTGTAAATTTTTATCTTCTATTAAATTGTCGTATTTAAATTTTGAATTAGTTTCATTTTTTTCAATAAGTATTTTTATTAGATCTTTAATTTCGTAAGATAAGAGGCTATTAGATAAAACTGAGAAAAATAAACTAAATAGGACTATTTTGAGTTTTGCCATTGTTTTTCCAAGTTTTTTAAATTCCACTCTAATTTTTTTTTATTCATTTGTTTTTCCATTTTCTTAAAACGTTTTTCAAACTTTCTATTAGAGTCTCTGATTATTGTCTCAGTATCAAGTCCTAATTTTCTTGATAAATTAATACAGGAGAATAATAAGTCACCTAATTCTTCTTTTATTTTCTTTTTATTTTGAGCTTTTATTTCATGAGAAAGTTCATTTAATTCCTCTTTTACCTTCTTCAAATTTCCATTAGCATCTTTCCAATCAAAACCCTCTTTTGCAGCTCTCTTTTGAAGTTTTAACGATCTTGTAACGGCGGGAAGACTAACACTCACACCATCTAAAACAGATTGAGCTCCCTTTTTTTTTCTCTCATATTTTTTTTGTGTCTCCCAAAATTCATTCACATCTTGAACAGTTTTAATCGACTCATCGCGCATAAAAATATGTGGGTGGCGTGATTTCATTTTTTTGACACTTGTATCAATAACATCTTCAATAGAAAATTTCTTTTTTTCAGCCGCAATAATTGAATGATAAATAACTTGGAGTAACAAGTCTCCAAGCTCTCCTTCTAATTCACGATAATTATTTGACTCAATTGCTTCTATTACTTCGTATGCTTCCTCTAAAGTATATTTAGCTAAAGATTTTGATGTTTGTTGAATATCCCATGGACATCCATCTTTTGGATTGCGCAGTCTTTTAACTACATCTACTAAATCATTTAATTTTTTATGTTTCTTTACCATGCTAATGCTTGCGCCTGAAATATTTGACTTTTATAACTTCTAATATCTGCATATGCATCATAAATTTTATTTTTCTTTCTAGTGCATAATATAAAACCTTCACTCCAGTCAGTAACTGTTTGGCATTTATGACCTTTTTTAATTAATTTTGATTGCAAGGGTGCAAGTCGTTCCTCTAACAATAATTGTTTATAATTTGGATCATGTGGATGAAAAAAAGCAGGCAGATGCTCTGATGAAACTCTAGGCTCATTCAAGGCTTGATCTATGTTTTTATTTGAAAACATATAATTCATTAAAAATTGAGCCTGCCATTGGTCTTGAGCATCACCACCCATGGTACCACAACTTAATATTTCTTTTTTCTTATGATTGATAATCATAGTTGGACTCAGTGTTGTCCTTGGTTGTTGCAAAGGAGCAATGAAATTTGCATGACCAGGTTTTGATAAATAAAATGTCATCAGTCTATTTCCCAGAGGAAAACCTAATTCATTAATTACCTCATTAGATCTAATCCAACCTCCACTAGGTGTGCATGAAACTGCATTATTATCTTTGTCTATTATACTAATATGTATAGTTCCAGCTCCCCATGGTTTAATGTCATTGTCGATTGGCAATAAAAAATTTTTAGATAGAGGATCTCCAGGGATGATTGAATCAATAGCCTTTTCTGTAATTAGTCGAATTCTTTTATTCAAGTATGTATCATTCAATAGGTGACTTGCCTTTACTCTTGTATTGTATTTACCAGTAAAATACATCTCTCTGTCAGCAAATGTTAATTTTAAAATTTCAATAAATTTATGAATATCATCAGCTGATTGAAGAGTTTTAATTTTTTGTTTATTTGCCATTTTTAACATCATTAAACTTGTTAATCCTTGACCCCAAAAATTTGTTTTATGGACTTGAAAATCACCATATTTCTCGAAAATCGTTTTTTCAAACTTTACATTAAAATTTTCAAAATCTTCTTTTGAGAGAAGACCGTCATTTTTTTTAGAAAATTTTAAAATAGAATTCGCTACATCGCCCTTATAAAAGGCATCATGTAATTTATTTAACTTATTGTTTCGAGTACCAGTAATTTTTTTCTCATAATTACCCAGATAGTCTAATAAGTTTGAGTAAGCTAAATTTTTAAGTAAGCTTCCAACTTTTGGAATATCCTTATTATTTTTTAAATATAATTTTGCAGAATTTTTCCATTCTTTCCTAAATTTGTCTTTTAAACTATTTAATCCAAATTTATTTTGATTAATAATTCCAGTGTGTATTGGAAAACCTTCCTTTGCATATACCTTTGCATATTGAGAGATAGTTTTAAAATCGAGACTCCCGTATCTTTGCAACATCCTAAAAATAGAAGAAAATGCAGCGGGGACACCAGCACTTAAAATACCTTGATCGGGCACTTCTGTATAACCCCTTGTAACTAAGTTTAAAAAATCGAATTTTCTTGGAGATAATGTATTTCCATTCAAAAC
>CABYSX010000031.1 GCA_902521795.1 uncultured Alphaproteobacteria bacterium | reverse complement strand
AATATATTTTCATTGATACTCCACCAACGCTTGGATTATTAACGGTAAGTTCTTTAACAGCAAGTGATGAGGTTTTAATTCCAGTGCAATGTGAATTTTTTGCTTTAGAGGGATTATCCAAATTAATCAAAACCATTGAATTAGTAAAATCTAATTTAAATATTAATCTTAAACTTAATGGAATAATTTTAACAATGTATGATAGAAGAAATTCTTTATCATCTTTGATTGAGAGAGAAGCTAGAGAATATTTTGATACAAATGTATATAAATTTAATGTTCCCAGAAATGTAACTTTATCAGAAGCTCCAAGTCACGGTCTACCCGCAATTATATATGATTTAAGGTGTAGTGGTTCACAAGCTTATATAGCTCTAGCCAAAGAGTTTTTAGAAAGGATTAACTTAAATGGTAGTAAATAAAAAATTAGGAAAAGGACTATCCTCTTTACTTGGAAATAAAGATCTCATAAAGAATAATACTTCTGATAATAAGGGCTTATTGCTTATCCCGATTGAGAAAATATTCAGAGATGAATCACAACCAAGAAAAGAATTTAGTAAAGAAAAAATAGATGAATTAGCTCAATCAATAAAAAAAAATGGCCTAATTCAACCACTTATCGTCACAAAAAGAAATACAGATACTTTTTCTCTTGTAGCGGGTGAGAGAAGATGGAGGGCAGCACAAAAAACAGAATTGAAGGTATTACCTGCATTATTATTACCTGATGACCTAGATAAAGACGAGATATCACTTATAGAAAATATTCAAAGAGAAGACCTAAAGGTATCAGAAGAAGCTAAAGCTTATCAGCATTTAATTGAGAAAAATAACTACACTCATGAAGATCTGTCTAAAATAGTTGGTAAAAGTAGATCTCACATAACAAATTTATTAAGAATACTAGAGTTAGACAAATATTTTTTTGACCTGTTAAATGATGGAAAGATATCAATGGGCCATGCAAGAACGCTTATTGGGAAGACACCAAGTGAATTCGATGAAGACACATTAAATAAAATTATCAATGGAAAAATTTCAGTGCGGAACCTAGAGTATTATAAAAGAAGGACAAACACTACGGAGCCTAATTTAATTCATGAGGAAAAAATATTAAGTGACACAATAGGTTTTAAAACAAAAATTACATATAATAAAAAAGGTAAAGGTAATATTAAAATTTTTTATGAAAATTTAGAGCAATATAATTTTTTAATTAATAAGTTAAAAAACTAAATTTTTTGTATTTAACCTCTTTTTTGAGATTATTGTAAATATCTAGAGCCTTATTTCCATTCCTTTTTAAATTAAAGAGATTTTTTCTTATTTCCAATATGAAATTATTATCTTGTTTAATTTGATTTTCTTTTACATAACCTGAGCTATTGACTAGATATTTAGATATCTCAGAAAATGCTAAATATGGATTATTAGTGCAAAAATCAATGATTTCTAAATTGTTAATTTGAAGAGACTCTTTCATATATTTTTCTATATCTTTATGGTAATTGTAACCATTTATAGCCAAATTAGATGAAGAGAAATTTCTAAAGTTTTTATAATCTGTAAAAATAATACACTTATTATTAGAATTTAAATATTTTTCTATAGCTTTTTTATTATTTGAAAAGCATATATCTATTTTTTCATTACCAAACAAATCAACATCTGAATTTTTGTATAAATTATCTTGATAATTAAAAACCAATTCTATATTGGGTGCTTCCGTTTTAATAAGACCTACATAAAAATATCCTATTTCCTCATTTACCTGATTAACTATTAATTTTAAGCCAATTTTTCCTACGATAAAATCTTTTAAAATCTGTATATTATTCATAAGTTAATTTGCAAGTACCTTTAGATTTTATAAGTTGATTTATGAATCTCTTTATGAGCGCTTCAGTATTTTCATCTCTAATTTTTCTTTCTGCCCTATTGTTGCTTATATATTTATCACTATCTGCAAACACATAGAATTGAGATACTTCACTTTTAAACTTGTTAGTTAAGCAATTAAATTTTTGATCAACCACTCGAACAATTAGTTCACTCCTAACACTCATTCTGTCGGATGTATTATCAATATTTGTGATAAATAGTTCTGATGAGTGGGATATAGTTGGTTGTACTTTCAAACTTGAGCTTTCGTCAAATAAACCAAAATTAGAAAGGTTATTTGTCATTAAATTCTTTAATATTAGCCCATCATATTCTCCACCAATATACCCTAATGAATATTTAACACTATTTTGATTTGAGTTATTTTTTGAACATGAAAAAAAAATAAAACTAATTAGTAATAATATTAATAATCTTATCCTGAACATTGATTATTTTAATCACCTTTCTGTCAAGTAACTTATTCTTAATTTTATCAATTTGATATATTGATTTTAAGATATCCTTTTCCAAATATCCTTTTTTTGTTTGTACTGTAGTAACTAATTTCCCGTGTACTTGAATTGGTAAATTAATATTTGTTTCTATTAATAATTCTGAATTTATATCAGGCCAATTACCAATATCAGTAGACCCAAATAATAAATTGCTAATTTTAAATGACATCTTTGGAGCAATGGGATATAGGCATGTAAGTATTTTTTTAGTCATAGCGCTGTCGTGCAGATATACCTTTTCCTTTTCTAAATAGTTAAATAGAGTATAAATATCTGCAACACATTTATTTAAAGAGAAACTCAAAATATTTTTTTCAATATTGTAAATAAATTTTTCAACCATTTTTTCAGTTTCTTTTTTCATTAAAGTTTTTTTTGAAGTAAAATATCTTTCTATCCTTCTAACTAAATTTTTAGAACTTTGAATTCCCTCATCCGTCCATTCAAGTTCTCTATCTGGAGGAGAGTCTGAAATCATAAAGAACCTAGTGGCATCAATCCCGTAATCTTCAAGAATTTCATCAGGCTCTATGACGTTTTTCTTTGATTTTGACATTTTCTCGCTCGGCCCCTCTTCAATCAATTCTTTTGTTTTTTCTCTTATAATTTTACCGTCCTTAAAGATAATTTCTTTTGGCATCACCCATTCTTCTTTTTGTGTTTTATATGTTTTATGAGTAATCATTCCTTGAGTAAAAAGTTGTTTAAAAGGCTCATCGACATCAAGCTTGTATATATCTCTCAAAGCTTTCATAAAAAATCTGGAGTATAAAAGATGAAGAATAGCATGTTCTATACCACCAATATATTTGTCTACTGGAAGGTATTCGTTTACCGTTTTGGAGTCAAAGGGTCTATCAAGTTTGTTGTCCAAAAACCTTATGTAATACCAGGAGGAGTCAACAAAAGTGTCAAAAGTATCTGTCTCTCTAAAAGCTATTTTATTTGTTTTTGGGCATATAATTTTTCTCCAACTATCATGACTTAATAAAGCGTTACCTTTGCCACTCAAGCGCACATCATATGGTAATAAAATTGGTAATTCAGATTTTTCTAATACTCTGAAGCTCCCATCCTCGTAATAAATGACCGGAATAGGACAGCCCCAGTAACGCTGTCTAGATACGCCCCAATCTCTTAATTTATAGTTGACAGATTTTTTACCAATTTTTATTTTTTCAAAATAATCAATTATTTTTTTTATTGCATCTGTTTTTCGTAATCCATTTAGTATTGGAGAATTAATTACCTCTCCCTCTTGTGTAAATGGTAGATCTTTGTCCTCACATTTTATAACTTTTATAATCGGTATGTCATATTTAGTGGCAAACTCATAATCTCTTTCATCGTGTGCCGGGCAACCAAAGATTGCACCCTCGCCATAATTATCTAAAACAAAATTTGCGATATAAACTGGCAGTTCTTTATCTAATATTGGGTGCTTGCATTTAATGTCCAGAAGAAATCCTTGTTTTTCCTTCTCATTACTACTATTAGTAAATAACTTTTTGATCTTGTCTATTTCATTAGTGCTTAGCAGCTCACTAACTAGTTTATGGTTAATAGATATGGCAATAAAGGTAGCTCCATATATTGTATCAGGTCTCGTAGTAAATATATTGAGTTGGTTCTCTTTCCCCACTACTTGAAATTTTATTTCTGCTCCAATTGATTTTCCAATCCAATTTTTCTGCATAGTTTTTACTTTTTCTGGCCATAATGTTAGTTTATCAAGATCATTAAGAAGTTCTTC
>CABYSX010000030.1 GCA_902521795.1 uncultured Alphaproteobacteria bacterium | reverse complement strand
TTTCTTACAGTATTTTGTCACAAATAATATACCGTTGACAATATTTACTTCTGAAAATTCTATTGATAATTTAAATGATGAATTTTATTTACCAGATGTAGTATCAAGGCTAAAGCAATTTACTTTATGCAATATTCATAACCCCAAAAAAGATCTTCTTTTTAAATTAATTAATAAATATTTATCTTTTAAATCTATAAGTGTCTCTGAACAGATTATTATTGAAGTACTGAACCATATTGAAAGAACATACTTGTCAGCTTTTGAAGCGGCAAATACTATTAATCATTTGCTTTATGAGAATAACCATAATATTACTTTGTCACTAATTAGAAAGCATTATGAACGTTTATAGAGATTATTATTTAAAAGACATAAATAAAGAACTAGTAGATAAGAAAATTACTGTATCTGGTTGGGTTAATAGATCAAGGGATCATGGCAATTTACTATTTATAGATTTAAGGGACTCAACATCACTCCTACAATGTGTCGTAGATAATTCATCAGTAAATTTTAATGAATTATCAAAAATAAAAAATGAAGATGTTATTAAAATCTATGGTCAAATTACAAAAAGAAGTGAAGAAACTATTAACTCAAATTTAGAGTCAGGGGAAGTTGAGCTAAAAATTGAAAGCTTCGAAATACTAAGTCGGTGCTCCAAAACACTCCCACTTGAGGTGAATTCAGATAATGATTATGGAGAAGAAGTAAGATTAAAATATAGGTATCTAGACCTCAGAAGATCTAAGATGCAACGCAATATTAAACTAAGAAATAATATTATTAATTTTGTAAGAGGATTTATGAATAACGAGGGATTTATGGAATTAGCTACACCAATTCTAACAGCCCCCTCTCCAGAAGGCGCAAGAGATTATCTTGTACCATCAAGAATACACAAAGGGTCTTTTTATGCTTTACCCCAAGCTCCTCAACAATTTAAGCAACTTTACATGGCCTCAGGCGTAGATAAATATTTTCAAATAGCCCCTTGTTTTAGGGACGAGGATAGTAGGGCTGATAGATCACCAGGCGAATTTTATCAAATTGATATGGAGATGAGCTTTGCTACACAAGAAGATATTTTAGATGTTATTAGTCGTTTACTATTTCACACTTTTGATAAATTTAAATCTAAAGATAAATCTATAAATAAACTTCCATTTCCAACCTTTACTTACAGAGACAGTATTGAGAATTTTGGATGTGACAAACCAGATTTAAGGAATCCATTAAGACTTACAAATGTTACAACATATTTCGAGGGATCTGGTCTTCAAATTTTTGAAAATTTAATAAAAAAAGGAGCCATAGTTAATTGTATACAAACTTTAAAGTCTGAGGGTAAGCCAAGAAGTTTTTATGATAATTTAAATAAATGGGCACAAGAACAAGGAAAAAAAGGTTTGGGATATATAAACTTTGAGAATTTATTACCAAAAGGCCCTTTAGCTAAAAATTTTAATCAAGAAAAATTAAATCAAATGATTAAAGACAATAATTTTAATCAAAATGATGGTTTATTATTTGTGTGTGATTTACCAGAAGAGTCATATGATTTCTCATCGAAGGTTATTGCAAAAGTAGGAGATGATTTAAACTTAATAGATAAAAATAAATATGAGTTTTGCTGGATAGTTGATTATCCTATGTATGAAAAAGATCTTTTAACAGGCAAGATTGATTTTAGTCATAATCCGTTTTCAATGCCCCAAGGAGGAATGGATGAGTTAATAAAAGAAGATCCCTTAAGTGTTTTAGCTTACCAATATGACATTGTTTGCAATGGTATAGAACTGTCATCGGGAGCCATAAGAAATCATAGACCAGATATTATGATAAAAGCTTTTGAAATCGCTGGATATGGTGAAAGTGAAATTAAAACAAAATTTAGTGCTTTATTTGAGGCTTTTCATTACGGAGTCCCACCACATGGAGGCTGTGCACCTGGATTAGATAGAATTATAATGTTGCTTAGTGATAATGAAAATATAAGAGAGGTTATAGCTTTTCCATTTAATCAAAGAGCCCAAGATTTAATGATGAATGCACCAGTTAAAATTGATAGCAAACAATTAAAAGAATTAAATTTAAAAAAAATTAGCGACTAGCTTTAAGTATCTTTTCAACGTCTTCAATTGTTAAATTTTCACCATCGTACTCAGGTGGAATTTTGTAATTCATTATTCCTATCTTAAAATAATATTTTCCAGATTTACCTTTATAAAGATTAGCTCTTTGTTTTCTTCTTTTAAGTATACCTATTTCTCTAACTTTATTTGTTGGTTTATTTTTTTTGATTGTAATTAATTCTACAGCTTGATCTAAACCAATTTCTAAAACATCATATTTTCTACCCAAAGATGCATAAATATCTTGGTATTTAACATATGGACCATAGGCACCTATGTTAGCTACAACTGGATCTTCGCTATCTGGAAAATTTCCAAGAGTGATAGGTAATTTAATTAATTGACTAGCAATATTCATACCGATTGTATTTTGATCATAACTCTTTGGGAGAGTTACTCTTTTAGGCTTATCTTCATCTATATCTTTTCCTAACTGGAGATAATAGCCATAGGGACCTAAATGAACTGCTATTTCTTTTTTAGAGTCAGCATCTATTCCTAAAGTTCTTGGAAAAGTGATGATTTCATCACTTTCACGATTTTTAGGGTTTACCTCTTTTACAAAGGCACCAATAGAAATTGTAAATTTACATTCAGGATAGTTAGAACATCCAATAAACCCACCCATTTTTCCTACTTTAACACCTAGGTTACCTTCACAATTTTCAGTATTAGCCCAAGATGAACATTTGATATCAATGTCTCCACCTATTTTTCTAAAAATTACGGGAGATAGTTCATCATTTATTACGTCTATGACTTCTCTATTGGGCTTACCCATTACTTCATTGATGAAAAATTCAAAATCTTTCCAAAAATTTAAAACTATATTTTTCCATTCTGCTTTATCTGCAGCAACATCATCAAGTTGATTTTCTAAATCAGCCGTAAACTTATATTCAAGAAATTTTTTAAAGTAGTTACATAAAAATACATTAACTACTCTACCACGATCATTAAGGATAAATGATTTCCCGCTTTTTAAAACATAACCTCTATTAACAATGGTTTGAATTATAGAGGCATATGTCGAAGGTCTTCCAATTTCTAGCTCTTCTAATTTCTTAACAAGACTCGCATCAGTGTATCTTGAAGGAGGAGAGGTAAATGATTCTAGTGCTTCAACTTCATTTACAATATATTTATCATTTTCTTTTATATTTTCTAATAATGAAAGGATCTGTTCTTCATCATCTTCTTGAAGATTATAAACTTTTTTATATCCATCAAAAATTAACTTACCTAGTGTAGCTTTTAAAGTTACGTTTTTCTCTTCACAATCTATTTGAAGTGTGTTTTGATTAGTTTCAGCACTTGTCATCTGAGAAGCTATTGTTCTTTTCCAAATTAAATCATAGAGTTTAAATTGTTCTTCATTTAAAAAGTCTTTAATGTCCTGAGGTTTTATAGAAATATCAGTTGGTCTTATTGCTTCATGAGCTTCTTGAGCATTTTTTTTCCTAGACTTATATTCAATGGGTTTATCAGGTAAATACTTATCTCCGTAATCCTTTGATATATTTTCTCTTATTATATCTATAAAGTCTTTTGAAAGTGTAATGCTATCAGTTCTCATGTATGTGATAAGGGCTATATTTTCTTTGTTAATATCTATTCCCATGTATAAACCCTGAGCAATAGTCATAGTTTGACTTGCACTAAAGTTTAGTTGACTATTAGCAGTTTGTTGTAAAGTTGAGGTATTAAAAGGCGCTTTAGGTTTGCGAGATATTATTCTTTCATCAATTTTTCTGATGAAAAAACTATTTGATTTCAAATAATTTTTAGCTTTATTAGCTAAAGCTTCATCTCTAAAGAAAAGTTTATCAACTTTTTCACCCTCTAAGCTAGTAATTGAAGTATCTAGTTTTGCGCCATTTATTTCCCCGTGAACATTTATTTTATAGAATTTCTCTGGTTCAAACTGTTCTATCTCAATCTCTTTTTCATAAATAAGTCTTACTGCTACTGACTGGACTCTCCCTGCAGATCGACTCCCTGGCATTTTTCTCCATAGTACAGGAGATAAACTGTATCCCGCTAAATAATCTAAACTTCTTCGAGCTAAATAAGCAGATACAAGATTATCATCTACTTTTCTGGCTTCATCAAAACTTTTTATTACAGCGTTTTTAGTAATTTCGTTAAATGTAATTCTTTCAAATTTATTTTTATCTACTTTTTTTTCTAATGACTTTACTAAGTGCCATGTTATTGCCTCACCTTCTCTGTCTGGGTCAGTGGCTAAATAAATTTTTTCGTAACCTTCAGCTTTTTTTTCAATACCATCAAGCATCTTAAGTCCTGCTGCTGTTGTTTCCCAATTAAGTTCGACGTCACTATAGTCTTCGGTAACTTTGACTCCATCTTTTTTAGCTAAATCTCTGAAATGACCTACAGTTGCTATGACTTCAAAATCATTACCAAGATATTTATTAATTGTTTTGGCTTTAGCTGGAG
>CABYSX010000029.1 GCA_902521795.1 uncultured Alphaproteobacteria bacterium | reverse complement strand
CAATAATCCTCCCCGCCATAAGGATAGCACCCCCGTAACCATGTTCTGTTCCATTCCCACCATTTTGTTCAATAGTCCTTCCAAATTCTGTTAAAGTTATTACAAGTGTGTTGTTAAATGACTCTCCCATGTCCTGATAAAGATTTTTTACAATTAAATCAATATCTTGTAAGTTATCTGCATGCTCTCCATTTTCATTTCCCTGAGCTGTATGTGTATCAAATCCCTCTAAATCAAACACAGCAACTCTTGGACCAAGTGGATCATTCAAAATTTTTGCAGCTCTTTTTGATAAGCTATCCAGAGAGTCATTTCCTCCTTGCATAGTCAATGGTCTATTTAAAATGACATCATATACATTACCTAAATCATCTTTTTTGACATCACCATATGCCTCTTTAACTATTTTAATCAAATCTCTATTTGGTAATTGGAGATGTGTTGGAAAATAATTATTGTTATCAATAGCACCTCTTAACAAAAGTGGCATTGGTAAGCTTAATGCTAAACTTGTTTCATATAAACCTGCTGATTTCATCCCTCTACCAAGCCATCCTGTTTTTTCGATATATGGTTTAAGAGCTCCTGTTTCCATCATATTTTGGCCATCAAAATGTGATCTTTTGGTATATGGGATATTTGTAGCATGAACCACTGAGGCTAAGTCCTTGCTCCACAAATCGTAAAATGTTTTTAATTTAGGATGAAGTGAAAAATCACTATTCAAATTTAATTTTTTATTAAGGACTAAATCAGATCTGTATTTTGATATCATTTGATCAGAAACAGGTACAGCTGTTAAACCGTCCATCCCTCCCCTAAGACTTATAACGACAATATTTTTTTTAGGATTTTGAATTGACCCATATAGTGGAATATTAAAATTAGAAAAAAATATTGTAGCCAGACTACCTTTTAAAAAACTCCTTCTGGTGCAGTTCATGACCTCATTACCTCTGGACTATTAGCAAATAATACAAACTGATCAGAATAGCTTAACGAATTGCTTAATAGTTTTAATAATTTATCTGGTTTATCAAAATTATTTAAGATAACTCTCTCAAAAAACTCACTATCGTAGGTAATATTTGTATTGACTATGCCAGTAAATCTTTTTGCAACTGCTAATCTACGAATAATTAATTCTGGTGATAACCATTCACTCTCCAAGTCTATGTATCCATTTGGTTGTTTTGCCCTATATATACTATGCCCTAAATCATAAAGCATATTCTTTAATCTTTTTTGAGATCGATTAGGGTTACCACCATTAAATTCAAATCCATCTGGATAATTATCTATATATCTCAAGTCTAGCATTTTAGCATTTTGTAATACCCATAGTTCAGGCATAGAGAATTTCTGATGAATTTCACTAAAATCGAAAACAATATCTAATAAAGTTTTATGAATTTCTATAAGATTACCATCATTTTTATTCCAAGTTTGGACAATAGGTTCAATCATGTCATTAGTTGGTTCATCGCATATGAAATGTTGACAAAGCTTTCTTGATATATGTTTTATAGTTGAAGGGTGGTTTGCTAAATCTTTGATTACTATTTTTAGTTCTTTACCCTGATTTACAGTATTAAAATCTCTAATATCATATAATTTTCCTAAAATTTTATACGGTCCATTTTCATGATATGAAGATTGGAATTTTATAGGTCCTGCCTCTAAGTCTTTATTGTTCCACAAATGGGCCCAACCTGTCATTACTTTGGCCATATTTATCACGTCTTCTTGACTATAATTTGCATCAGGTGAGACAGTGTGTAATTCTAACAATTCTCTGGCATGATTTTCATTTAGTCCCACTTTTTTATTTTTATTGTTTAATCTCACACCTTCTTTTGAATTTGGCCCAATATTTTCAGCATTATCAAGGTGATGTAGCATGCACCAAGAAGTAGTAACTTGATATACTAAATCTTCGAATGAACCACACATATTAGGTCTAATAACATCTCTTTGATAGACACCAGTTGAAAAACTAGCAAGAAAATCTTTTTCACTAATAGCAAAAAAATTTGACCAAAAATGCCACATTCTCTCAAAAACAGGATTTGTTGTCCTTAAAGCAGTATTATGTCTTATAGATAATTCTAACGACTCAAAGAATTTTTCACCTGTTTTTCTTCTGAGTAAATCTTTTTCTTTTTCATACATAAGGCGATCATTTTTAAATTTTTTCCTAAGCACTTCTCTATCACCATAGACCCATTCTCCATATTTTTTTCTTTGATCAACTAAACTTGGTAGTTTATAGCCCCATATAAAGTCAGGTATGTTATTAAATTGACTTTTTGACCAAACTAAAGGATCTTCATTTATTTTTTCTTCGGGACCTAAACCAAAAGCAACTTTTCTGAAAAAGTCTTTTTTCATCTTATTTAATCTTATTTAGAAAATTATTGAGTTCTTTTTCTTCCATTTTTATTTGATGTTTGTCTTCTGGGTATTTCCCATTATTAACTTCATCGATAAACATTTTAAATCCATTAACTCTTAATTTTTGTAATTCATTTTCTTTAGACAGCATATTGACATATTTCTTTGCATGTCTTGGATAATGACCTGTATTAGTTCCAAGTATGTCATTACAAAAAAGATATTGTGTATCACAAACATCCCCACATCCCATTCCCATCGTAATCATTTTCGTATTTTTTGTAATATGGTCTGCTACTTCAATGGGAACTACCTCTACTTCTACACAAGCAGCACCAGCACTTTCAAGATCTTTTACCTTTTGACATACTTGGAGTGCTTCTTCTGCTGTTTTCCCAACTGCTCTAAAGTTGGTCCAAGTGGATAGATTGGGTACCAAACCAACATGAGAAGTAATGGGTATTCCTTCTTTTGCCATAGCTTCTATAAAATATATGGAATGAGAACAATAGACCGCATCGGCTCCCATTTCTAATATTTCAAAACCATATTTTATTGCCTCTTGAGGTGAACTTACGGAACCATGTCTAAGTCCTACGGACAAAAAAGCAGTAGGTGCTACTTTTCTTACTTCTTTAAAATGATGGTCTGGTTCACAAGAGATGATTTCTATACCTGCCTGATAAGCTGCTTCTGCTTCTTTAGCATTATCTATGTGTGTTTGAGGCCACTTTTTTTTTCCTTTTTGACTCCATAAATCAAAAACGGAAGTTCTTTTAACCATTAGAATTTGATGGGACTGGAACTTCTAGAACATAATTAGGATCTTTTGCTTGTTTCATAATAGTAGGAATAATCTCAGAATAAGCTCCCCATAATCCTTTTTTAGCTGGAGGCATTTGTTCTTTAATTAAATTATGGAGTTTTGGTAAATTGTGAGATGGTACGGTTGGGAACATATGATGTTCTATATGATACTCCATTTGCCAATACAAAAAGCTAAAAACTGGGTTTAAATGCATGGTGCGTGTACTGTATCTGTGATCTTTAATATTATCTTTTAAACCAGTATGCTGTGTTAAACCAAACAATCTTTTAAGTGTTATTCCATAAAAGTTCGGTAATAGCAAATAAAGAGCAGGCAACCAAGACTGAAATATAATAGAAATAATTATTATGGATACCCATATGCCGACATGAAGTCTGGATGAATTAATACACTTTTGCTGTTCTCTTTCAGGTATCACTTGTTGCATCACCTCAGTTTTTACTCCCAAAGCATGTAATATAGTTTCATATTGAGTTGTTTTTTTAAAATTTAACAAATCAAGAAAAGGAACAAACAAACTAAAAAAATAAAAAATATCAGCTGGTTTTCTTATAGCTATTTCAAAATCTAAGGGATCATCAAAATAAGTGTAACCATGATGGCGGAAGTGAGACCATCTCCATCTTACAGGTTCAAAACCATTCATGTAACTTCCTATCTGATAAAAAAAGTTATTCCAGTAGTTAGTTTTAAATGCAGTTTTATGGCCAGTCTCATGCCAAATTGGATCAGCACAATTCCAAATATTACCATAGATTAAAAAAAATAATAAAGACCACCATGTGCCCCATGTTATATATGCTAATAAACCAAATAAAAGTAATGACCCAAAGAATATGGCCATGTGTCTAAAACCTTCATAGTCTGATTTTTTTAGAAGTTTTACAAAATCTTCTTTATTTACTTCACAGTGATACCATTTATCCAAATCAACTTTCATAATAAGAAATTATCATAATAGAAAAAAAAAATAAATATCTAGGCAAATGAGCCAATTGCCCCAGCTATAGCTAATACTAAACCAACTCTTGAAATAGTAGCAGAATATTTCAGATATAACTGATTTGGTGATGATTTTATTTGTGATGAATTGTATAAATGAAAGTTAATAAAAGTCAAAGATATCAACACAAGCGTTGCACCAAAAAGCTTCATATGAAATGTCCAACCTAGAGCAAAAGAGCCATATATGTAAATGACCAAAATTACACCTGTAACCCACATTGTAAGGATAGCCAAAAGTGATAAAAAAGCCAAAATTTGAAAACCTTTTGATAAATGAGGTTCAGGAACTTTTCCTTCTTTTTTATATATGGATTGAATAACAGCACTACCTATGCCCCCACCTCCTGCTACAAAAAGAGATATTAAATGAAGAAATTTACATACAAATAAAAACATATAAAAAATAATATCTTAAATAATTAGTATTTACTTAATATAATTATATTAATTTATGACGAGTAATTCTTTAAAAAAACCATCCAAATCATTACCCTTTGATTGGTATTATAATTCTAGAATTTATAATAAA
>CABYSX010000028.1 GCA_902521795.1 uncultured Alphaproteobacteria bacterium | reverse complement strand
TGTAGCCAGTTTTTAAACCAATATAATGATCATATTTTTTTAATAATGTATTATGAGTTGTATAATTTTTACCTTTAATTTTAACTTTAGTTTTTTTAAATCGGTATAATTGCTGAGGGAAATCTTTAATAATTTTAGAGCTAAGTTTGAAAATATCATAGGCAGAAGACAAGTTAGCTCTATTTGGAAGACCATGTGGGTTTGCAAATGTTGTATTTTCTAAATTTAATCTTTTTGCATAATTGTTCATCTTTATAACAAATTTCTCTTCACTACCTGATATTTTTTCAGCAATCGCTACAGCTGCATCATTTGCTGATTTGACTATTAATGAGTCAATTAATTTATCTACAGTAATGAAATCCTTCTCTGCTATACCTAATTTAGAAGGTTGTTGATAAGTTGCATGTTTAGAGAAGTACACACGATCATTTAAATCAAGCTTTTCCTGTTTTAATTCATCAAATATTATATAAAGTGTCATAATTTTAGTAAGTGACGCTGGATAATTTTTTGTGTCCTTGTTAACTTCAAAATATATTTCTTGTGATAGGGGATTACCTATTACACTGGCTATTTTTGCAAATAATGGATGTGATAAATTGACTATTAGAATAAATGTAATAAGTATTATTCTCATAAAGTTATTAATTTGTTATAATAATACATGTCTTTAGGTTTTAGATTATATTCATATTTTAATGGTAATCTTGTTCATCAAGATTCGCTAGGTAATAAATATTATCACGATAAAAAAAACTCTTCAAAACGTTGGGTAGTCTATGCTCAAGGTTTTGGACCAGAGTCACTTCCGACAGAATTTCATAATTGGTTACATAATACCTCTGATGAAATATTATACCTTGACTCAGATACTAATAATCAAGAGAGTTTGGTGAAAAAAAGAATACAAAAAACATTCAGTAAAACACAAAGAAACTATTGATAAGGGTTATAACAGTTGGAATCCAAAATAACTCAAGAAATTGACTCTTATGACTCACTATACCACTTTAAAATAGGTATTATATTTAGTTTTATTTTAATATTTCTTTTTCTTCTTCTTAAAAATATATCTAATAATGACTCCATCCCTTTTATTGCCACCTTTAATTATGTTGAGGGCATCAATAATAATTCTGAAGTACAATTAGCTGGTATAAAGATAGGCGATATAAATAAAATACAGATTTCTCCAGATGGAATTATTATTAATGGTTATATTGAGAGAAAATACAATATTCCAGAGGATTCAATTATTAAAATTAAAAGTGAAGGTATTTTTGGAAGGAAAGCACTATCTATAGAACCTGGATTTGGTGAATACTTAGATAAATCAAGTAAACAATATGTTTTTTAATCAAACTCAAGATTCATATTCAGTTGATATGTTTCTTAGATATTTAAATGATTTAAATGAATAAGAAAATAAATATAGAATTTATCCTTGGATTGTTGATATTAATTATATCTATAATTTGCATCTTTTATTATTCTTCTAAAATAAATCTTTTTAACAAAATTGAAACTTTTCAAATCAATTCTAGTTTTTTTTGACATAGGTAATGTTAATATAGGTAATGATGTTAAAATCAAAGGCGTTAAAGTAGGGGAAGTTTCAGGTATTTCATTAGATCAAGAGAGTTACATGGCAATTGTCACATCATCTATTGATAAAAATGTAAAAATACCGAATAACTCAACATTTAAAATATCTAATAACGGATTTATAGGGTCCCCATATTTAGAAATACAATTAGGAGAAAGTGAGGTACTACTTAAAAATAATGATTACACGAATGATAATATTGATGCAGTATCTTTGGAAGAAATTATTAATAATTTTATTTTTAAATAGTATTTTTTTTGTTCAATTACAAGCTATAGAAATTAACAATATAAAGTTACTCATTCTAGATAAATCTTCATCATCAAAATATGAGCTTGAGTTTTCAAATTCATACCAATTTAGAAATTTATCATTTGAATTAGTATCTTGTAAAAATATTGAATTTGATAAATATCTAGATACAGCTGCTTTATTAAAAATTACTCAAAATGATAATATATTTATTGGTTGGTTTTTTAAATATACGGACGAATTAAATTTGTATTCTAATAAGATATATGAAATTTCATTGACTGATTGCTAATTAAATTTAGAAATATTTCTTTCTAGCCAATTTGTATTATAAATACCATTAATAAAATCATTTTGATTTAAAATCCATTTGTGTAATTCAATATTTGTATTTATTCCATCTATAATAATCTCATCTAATGCTCTTTTCATAATTGATATAGATTCATTTCTATCTTTTCCTTTAGATACTATTTTTAAAATTAAACTATCATAATGAGGATTAACTTTATAATTCGTATATAAGGCTGTATCTATTCGTACTCCTCTTCCTCCTGGAACATTTATAAATCTTACAGTTCCTGGGCTAGGTGAAAAATCTTTTGCATTCTCTGCATTTATTCTACATTCAATAGTGTGATTTTTTCCTATTACATTACTTAAATCAATTTTATAACCAGCAGCAACCATTATTTGACATTTCACTAAGTCAATATCAAATGCCTCTTCTGTTACGGGATGTTCAACCTGTAATCTAGTATTCATTTCAATAAAAAATATTTCATTATCTTGATATAAAAATTCCAATGTTCCTAAACCTTCATATTTATTTTCAAGTAACAGATCTTTGATATTCTTCTCAATTCCTTTTAAATTATTTATATTTACGAAGTTAGATGGTATTTCTTCAATAATCTTTTGATTTTTACGTTGAATTGAACAATCCCTTTGCCCAATTATTTCTGCATAGTTATTCTTTGGATCTGATATTACTTGAAATTCTATATGTTTCGCATTTGTCAAAAACTTTTCAGCATACATAGTGTCATTACCAAAATAATTTTTAGCTTCCGCTTTTAATTGAGAAAAGAATTTATCTATTTCACTACTATTTTTAAATACTCTCATCCCTTTACCACCACCGCCATAGGCTGCTTTGATAACAACAGGCATACCAATTTCTTTTGCTATCTTCTGAGCATCATTGGTATTATCTAAATTTTTAGAATTTTTATTTCCTAAAATAGGTAATTTATAATCACTTGCTAGTTTTAAAGCATTACTTTTATTACCTAACTCCAAGATAGACTTTGAAGCAGGACCTATAAACTTTACTTTGTGTGAACTTAATATTTTTGCAAATTTGTCATTTTCACTTAAAAATCCATATCCAGGATGAACTGCATCAGCTCCTGATATATCAATTGCACTTATAATACTAGGAATATTTAGATAACTTTCATTAGGTAGGGCACTACCGACACAGATACTTTCGTCAGCTAGTTTCACATGCATCGCTTCTGTATCTACATTAGAATGTATAGCAACTGTTTTGATATTAAGTTCTTTACATGCTCGTATAATACGAACTGCGATTTCCCCTCTATTTGCAACTAATATTTTTTTAAACAATTAAGATATTTCAAATAGAGCTTGGCCAAATTCAACTGCTTCACCATTTTTAACCATTACTGTTTTAATTGTGCAATCTCTATCAGATTTTATTTCATTGAATGTTTTCATAGCCTCAATTAAACAAATTGTATCACCTTTTTTAATCTTCTGACCCTTTTTTGCAAAGGGCGGAGAACTAGGTTTTGGAGTTAAGTATATAATTCCTACCATAGGACTATCAATACTTATAAAGCTTTCAATTCTTTCATTCTTTAAACTATGATTATTTGTAGGTGAAATATTTTGAGTGTTTTGATTAGAACCAAGTGTTATTGAATTATTAGAAATTTCAATGGAATTTGCTTTATTTGATAATTTGATAGAACCTAAATTATTGTCCTTAATTTTTTTTATCAAAGCATCAATGGTCTGATTAATTTTTTTATCTAACATGTTATCTAATATACCTGATAGATATCAAAATAAAACTCCTATATAAATATCTACTTGAATTGTTTTGCTAACTTTAAATTTTGATTAGAGTAATTAGATTTAATTGAAAGACCATAGGTATCTTTTTTGACTTCATCAATTTCATAATAATTTAGCTGACCTACTAACTGACCATCTCTTATTATAAATGGTGTATCATAAGCGCGTAACTCAAGAACAGCAGGGGTGCCTGTTTCGCTATTACCAAATCCAGGATCAAAAAAACCAGCATAGTGTACCCTGAAATTACCAAAGCTATCTTTATAAGGTTCAAGTTCAGCAGCTTGATTGTTTTTAACAGTAATTGACTCCTTGGATCGAAGTATATAAAACTCGTCTCTTTCGATTATAAAATAATTATCTTCAGGTATAATTTCTTCCCAATATTTACTTACCTTATAAAAATTAATTTTATTTAAATCAATTGCAGATGTAATTTTTTTAGCTTTATATGCAGTAACTTGATTTTTTTTAATTGATACGGAAATATTGATTTGTTTAAATTTACTCTCTATATATGAACCTTGAAAAAATCTTATTTGATTTAATGAATTGTCTTTTTTTATAATAATACTAAAAGATTGAGGAATAATTTCTAAGTATAATTTACCTTTATATTTATAATTTATAAAATCATATTCTTTCCCATTTTCTGTAATTACACGAGTAAATATATCTAATCGTCCTGTTGTACTTTTAGGATTTGATTTTCCCATTATATTATTTGGTAAATTTAATTTTTCATTTAATTCACACAAATAAATACAATTTTTTTCTAAAAGAGTATTTTGATTTAAATCAATCTTAGATAGTGATAATTCTTTTATAACTTTGGATATTTTTATGTTATTTGGAATAAAAGATGCTTTTATTCTATAACATTTGTCAGATAGTGTTAAATCTAATGAGGCCGGTTGTATTTGATTTTTAATTAATGATTTATTAGAGTAGATATTTCCATTTTTAATAAGAGCTAATATTTGTTCTCTATTTAAATAGGGCATATGATTTATCTAATGTAGGAATGTCTTTAATATCATATTTTTTGCAAAAAAAATCAGCTTTATTTTTTAAATTTACAGCTTTATAAAAGTGACAAAAATAAAAGTTAGCGAGATTTATAGACCCTATTTTGTTATAGTACTTTCCATAAATAAAGTAGTAAAAATATTCATTCATCAATTTTTTGTCAAATTTTAA
>CABYSX010000027.1 GCA_902521795.1 uncultured Alphaproteobacteria bacterium | reverse complement strand
ATTTATAGTCATTGATATTGTTAAAGAGATAAACAATTGAAGCAATTATAGTAAAATTTATAAAGTGAAATAATCCATTCAAGAAAGTAACGTTCATGATGGAGTGTCCGGCAATTAATGGTAAAAAAATACTAAAGTTTTTTATACTGTGATGAATTTTAAGAAGAAAAAAATACTCTTTTAGTTTATTCAATATTAAAAAGCTAACCTTAACGAAGTTTTAATTTAATTATAGACTATATTAGTTTATCGATTAACTCAGTAATTTTCTTGCTATCAGGTTTAGTTATAGAAGTCCAGCTTTTAACTAAATTTCCCTTACCATCAAAAAGATATTTATAAAAATTCCATTTTGGTGTTTCATTATAGGTTGATGTCATCCAGCTGTATATTGGATGAGCGTCCTTTCCATTCACTTCTATAATTTCAGAAATAATAAATTTTGTATCATAATTTACTAAACAAAACTCTTTAACATCCTCATTATCATCTAACTCTTGTCGAAAGCTGTTTGAGGGAGTACCAATAATTACTAAATTTTTATCTAAATATTTACGATGAAGATTGGATAAGTTAGCATACTGTTTAGTGAAACCACATCTACTAGCAGTATTAACAAGAAGAACTGGTTTATCTTTAAATTTATCTAGATTAATTTGATTACCATCAATATCTTGAATACTAAAGTTATGAAGATTTTGTGCCATAATAATTTCTATATTTGTGAGTAAAACACTCAAGGTTATCAAGAGAATTCTCATGTAATTTTATACTGACTTTAAATAATCTAGATTTACTAATCTTAAATTTACGGCAACCCTAAAACTTCACTTTTTTTAATAAATTCCTCTTTATATGGAGGTCTATTAAAAATCTCTTTTATCATAGGTTTAAAAAAATCTAGATCTTTGTTCTCATATTCTGGGTCAAAAGATTTTTGATCCCATCTCTCGCAGAAGTCAGCACACGTTTGAAAATAAATATTATCTTTAAATTTATCGCGAGCATTTTTATCCCAACCATAATGATGGGCGTAATAAATCATTTGAAAAATTCCATGATGTTCAACCACCCAAGTAACCTCTTCTCTAACATATGGTCTTATAACTTCAGCAGAAAACCTATCGTGATTTTGAGGAGCGAGTCCATCACCAATATCATGAAGTAACGTACCAACGATCCAATCAATATCAGCCCCATCGTTATAAGCTCTTGTCGCTGATTGAAGTGCGTGATCCAGCCTAGTGATTTTATATCCTTCCATTGTATTTTTTCCTTGTCTTGATAGTTCTTCGATAATTCTCTCATAAGTCAGAGAAACATATCTTTCTTCATATTCTTGAAGTAATAAATAATCATCCTTATCACCATCTTTCATATGTTTAAATTTTACATTCTTATCAACCAAAATTTTTAGATCCTTTTTGTGAATATTTTTTATGCAAATGCCTAAGTTTGCCATCAGTCGAGTCAAAATCTAGATAACAACCTTGGAGGTGTCTTGCACCTTCATTAGAATCGTATGCGGTTCTACCATGAAGCAGTCTGTGATTATCAAACATCATAACATCTCCAGGTATAAGCTTAAACTTAATCTCAAAATCTGATGAGGAATATAAATCACTTAGTATTTTTCTAGCTTTGTAGAAATTTGTCAGTCTTTCTTGATTAATTGGCGGAACATAATCAACTCTTGTGCTATATCTGACTTGTTTGTAGTCTCCCTCTTTATCCAACTCAATAAGCTCTCCCCAATTTTCTAAAATAATATCTTTATCTTGAAATTGATATCTCAGATTAGTTTTAGTTAAAGACTCAAAAGCTTCAGGGTTATTAATTTTAATATAATCAGCAACTGCAAAACCATCTACTAGAGTTGAAAAACCACCACTCACCTCATTTTTTAGACAATGCAAAAATTGAATTCCAGGCGCAGCTGGCTTTCTATAGGGATTGTCCGTATGAGGAGGAAGAGCTATAGGTTTATAAGCTAAATCATTGGGGTTAGGTTTGGACATCACATCAAAATACTCTCCAAAATTAGTTACTTTTACAGGGCCTATTGAACTTACAAATTTTAGTACATATTGATCTTTTGTTGGAACGTTCTTAACAATTATAAAACCATATTTATAAAAATCCTCTAGAAGTCTATACATCGACTCTTTCTCAACCATATTTTCTTCAAACTCTATATTTGGAAATACTTTTAAATTTGAGTTCCAAAGTATTCTTTTAGGTATAGGGCCGTGTTTATTTTTGTCGTTATCAAACTCTATTAGAAGATCTTGAATATTGTATTTGCCTTTGGCCCCATCATTGAATTCAATATCAAGTTTTTCTTCAAAAATTTTTGCTGTTTTAATTTGCAAATCTAATTTTATGGAAGAGGGCTCATAGAGTCTTTGATTTGTATCTTTGTCGATATAGTCATTTCCTGGTAATCTTTCCCTTAACCAAATAGGATGTAATTCATAATCATGATTTTGGTGTGTCACTTTTAGTGAGTCACTTGATAAATGAACTTTCATGGCGCTACCCTCAAAATTAATTCTTAAAAATATTTTTTGTTAATTAATGATATTTGTCAATTAAGAAATTAAGGTGATACTTTAAATATAGCTTCAATTTCAACTGAGAAGCCTAAAGGAAGAGAACTGACCCCAACTGCTGCACGAGCATGAATGCCCTTTTCACCAAAGATTTTTTGCATAAGATCTGAACAACCATTAATAACCTGAGGTTGTTGTGTAAAATTATCCAAACAGTTAACAAAACCTGTCAATTTTATTAATTGTTCTACTCTATCTAGATCTTTAATTTCATTTTTTAGTGCAGATAATATTGCCAAACCACATTTATGTGCATGTTCTTGAGCTAATTCTAAACTCAAATCTTTACCTACAACGCCTTTTGCAAAACTTCCATCCTCAAGGAGAGGGCCTTGTCCTGAAATATAAGCAGTATTATCAACAATTACACAAGATTTGTAACTTCCAGCTGGTTTTGCAGGTTGGGGTAAGATAATTCCTAACTCTTGTAACTTATTTTCTATACTCACTGTGAAACTTCCTCTTCCTCTTCAATTTTATTTATAATCTGTTCTGTAGCTAATTGCATTCCAATTGAAGAGGTATTTCTAGGAACAATCATTGAAGGTGTATTTTCTTCATAAATACCACTAGTTCTTCCCACTCTAATTCTATAATAATTATAAGGAGCCATTACAGAATACACAACTATCATATAGATAAAAAAACCATAGGGTCCAAAATAAGCCATAAAACCTGAGGCTAACATAGGACCTGCCACCATACCTAAAGCATTAACAAGTGTTAATGTTGAACTGGCTGAAACAATTTCATCTTTTTCTAAGAAATCGTTCATATGTGAAATAACAACAGCGTAATAAGGTAATGAAACAGCAGAATGAATACCTATAAATACTAATAGAACATAAAATGAGAATGAACCAAATATAAAAGCCAATATTAAAGAGCCAATGGCTATCAAATTTAGTACAAATAAAATAGTTCTTCGATCATAACGATCTGAGATTTTTCCAATAGGATACTGAAAAATAGCTCCAATAAACATATTTACAAAAACTAAAATTGAAATTTGAAATATACTAAAACCAATTTTAGTACCAAAAACTGCAATTAGACCGAATAAAGCACTGTAAACCATTCCAATTGAAAAAGAGCCAACAAAAGCCATAGGGGACTTGTTATACAAGTCTTTAAGACTTAAAAACTTAGGTGTTGTGAATTCAGGAGCAGGTTTCTTAGTAAGCAATATAGGAACCAATGCAACGGATATCAACAAAGATGATAGAATGTAAAGATGCGCTTCTGTAGTTGTGCCAATATTTATTAACATCACTCCGATACTCGTAGAAATATATAAAACAATCATATAAAAACCAATTAATTGGCCTCTTGTTTGATTATCTGCCCGATCATTTAACCAGCTCTCACAAACTATATATATGGCTGCATAGGAGAAACCAGTAATCATCCTAAATATTAACCAAAGAACTGGATTTACAAAAATCCAATGCAATAAGATAGCTATTGATCCTAAAGAAGCAAATGCAGCAAATACTCTAATGTGCCCAACATTTTTAATTAGTTTAGGGCATTGAATTGAGCTAAAAAGAAATCCTATAAAATATCCCGTAAATACATAACCTATTTCAAAGTTTGAAAAATTGAAAAAAACAGAATTGATGTTTAGTAAAGTCCCTTGAAGTGTATGAGCTATCATTATTAGCCCAAAGCCACTAAAAAGCGCCCATGAATTTAAAATAGTTCCAAACACCCGCGAATAAATAAACTTTTAGTTTAAGAATGCAATAGCTATTTTGAGAAAGGTAATGACGTCATCTGTGATTGCACTTCTAGATTATCAATCAACATTGTTTTGACTTCATCAAAATTTTGAAACTCGGTTTGTATCATTGCGATACCAAGACAGCACCCAAAATCGGGGCTAAAACAACCAGATCTTAATTCACCAATCATCTGACCATTTAATTGAATAGGTAAGTATTTTGTTATAGTTAAATTATCAAGCTTAAGTTTTAAACCAATCAAGGACCTTTGTACTCCCTCTTGACTCTGTTTTTCTAATACTGATTTTCCTAAGTAATCTATATCTGGATTAAAAGAAACAAAAGGATTTAGGCCACATTCAAGGGGTGTATCTTCCATGGTCATATCATTCCCAAAAGAAAGCAGACCTCCCTCAATCCTTTCAATTAAATTTGGACAGCCTGGTCTGACATTTAAATCTTTTCCATTATTAATCAAGCTATCATAAAGATTTAGACCAACTTCATCATCATCAACATAAATTTCAAATCCACCCTGTTTCGACCAACCTGATCTTGCGATTAACAATTTATGGCCTTGAAATTCGTATCTTTTAAAATTAAAAAATTTTAATTTTTTTATTTCTTGACCAAAGACTCTCTCCATCAAGTCAAAAGATTTAGGGCCTTGTACAGCTAATATATTGACATTGGGCTCTGTAATTTCGACATCTAAATTCATACCAATGGTAATACCTTTCGCATATAATAAAATATCCGAGTCGGCTATGGATAACCACCAAGTATCATCACCAACTTTCATAATTAATGGATCATTAAGAATTTTTCCTTTTTCATCAATAATTGGAGCATAGTAACAAAGATAATCTTTTGCATTAGATAGATCTCTACAAGTAATTAGTTGTGTAAGTTTCGCAGCATCAGGACCTTTAAATTGGACTTGCCTCTCTACCGATACATCCCAAACCTGAACATTGTTTTTAAGATGAAAACAGTCTTCCTCTACCCCTTTAAAAGATGCCGGTAAAATCATATGATTATAAACTGTGTAAGATTGAACCCCATACTCTTCTATTCTTTTGGTATAGGGCGTGGAACGAAGTCGAGCACTTTTAGCAATTAAATGGTTCATAAAATTTCGAATTTAGTTAATATGTATTCTTGATACAAAGCAAACGATATTTTTTTATTATTTTAGTATTATTATCACTCCAAATTTGTATATCTCAGGTACATGCAAACAGCAATTCAGATCGTGTAGACTATTTAATAGAATTATTGCAAGAACCACTAGACGCGGAATCTCAAAAAGAAATTAAGGGGGCTATTACGAGAATTTGGAAAATTTCAAAAAGTGAAGAAATACAAAAAAAAATGAGTAATATTGGGCATTTTATAAGGTTTAGGCAATACCAAGAGGCGGAAGATTACCTATCTCTCATAATTTTTGAACAAGA
>CABYSX010000026.1 GCA_902521795.1 uncultured Alphaproteobacteria bacterium | reverse complement strand
GATGTTTAAAATAAATCAAATCTTAAAATGAAACTCTTTAAAGCAAGTATGATAGTAAATATCTTTTTTATACTTGTTATTTGTTATTTAGCCTATCACCTAGTTTATGGAAAATTTAATATTCAAAATTACTTAGTCTATAAATTTGAAGAGAAAATCTGGAAACAAAAACAAGAGACACTTGATAAAAATATTGCTGATGTTGCAATGGATTTAAATGCTTTACGCCTTGGACAAGAGGACTATTTAGAGGAGTTAGAAATTCAAAAAAACCCTCTTCCTAATGAGGGAGAGACTGTATTAAAGTTGGATTAATTTAAACGATTATGAAAAAAAATCCTTTTATAACTTTCTGGAGAGGTGATGCAGGTCTTGGACCATCATTTTGGTTTTTTTATGTAATCCTAACAGTGGTAATTTTAAGTGTTTTTCTTTCAATAGATAATATAAATGAATTAATTTCTAGGGCAGTGATGGCTTCTTGGTTTTTTTACACTATCGTTGGTCTTTATAGATCGCTAATAAAAACAAAACCACATATATTTATTAAAATTCTTGTTTATATGGCTCTAATATCTAGAGCAATAAAAGTATTTTTAATAATTTTTTTTGCATTTTTTTAAAATCTTTAAACCAAAATAATTCCTCTTATAACTTCAAATTTTTTCAAGATTAGCTAGAATTAAATAATAAGCAAATTAATCTATGTATATCTATAAAATATTAAAAACCTTATCTATAATATGCATACTTTTACTTCCTACAAAGGTTTTTTCTTTTGACTATACCAAAACTGTAGAGAAAGAAAGAATAGGTGAATTTAAACTACTTGATAGTCTTCTAAAACATTTAGATAAAGAATATATCGAAGAACAAATTAAATATACAAGACATCTGTATTTAAGATTCACAGATGAATATGGAGAAGTGTATATGTTAAGCAAAGACAGCACTTTTAAACAATATTCTTTTTTTGTTAAAAAAGATGATCCTGATTTTTTAATTCACTCTATTAGAGCAATGAAGGGACTTCCATATAATCTATGCACCAAACTTCATCCAGAGGTAGTCGAGATGCTTGATGAGAGATTTCCTACTGATGATCAATATACTGAATATGTTGATTTTATTTACACTAAGGAACCTAATTTGGCAAATATTAGAGACTACAAAAATACTGAAATGTACGTGAAGTGTTTTGATTATATAAATCCAGAATTTCTTGATAATTTAAGCATTACCATTAAAACTAAAGAACAAGCTTTTTGGATGAGAGAAGATTTAGCTAATTAAAAAAATGAAAACAATTACTAGCTTACCTCAAAATCAAGACGGCATGAAATATGCTAAAGGTCTTATTAAAAATTTATTAATATTTTTATTTTCATTTCTATTGTTTTATCTAAAAAGTGCTTTTGCCGACCGTCATCATTATGTTGAAGGTTTGAAAATCGGTGACAGTTTATTGGATTACCATAGTGAAGCAGAACTTAGTAAAGTTGAGGATTGGTTAAGCTTTTCAGATAGATACTCTTTATTAGATATTTCCCAAATCACAAAAAGACATTACTTTGGCGATTTAAATGCGGCTGTTAAAAAAGATGACCCTAATTTTATTATTCAAGGATTGCAAGGTATAAGGCCTTTAACCAATATTTCTGAATGTGAAGAAGAGATAAGATTATATGACAAATTTTGGCAGGCAGAAATCAAAGAGGATAATAATCGTGAAGAAATTAACATGAGGGCCACAAGACCAATCCAAGAAGCTGACTTGCATATTATACAATTTACAACTTCTTCTGAGGTTTACAGCGTTTCGTGTTGGAAGCTTGATGAAAAATGGAATGGATTTGAAAGTATTTATATGCTGAATATTGAAAACTTAGAATTTTCTGAATATGGCGGTGCCAAAATTTATTTATATTAATCACTTTATGAAAACCCTCTTAGCCCTATTGATATTAATCCCTAGTTTGAGTTGGGGGAAAAATGTTAAACATCTTAAATGTGTGTGGAACTCAGATTATATTGAAACGGTAAAATTTTTGATGGTTAATACTGTATATGACGAATTAATTATTTTTGATTCAGAATATGAAAATACTGTCACTGTTTTAAAATTGAATATTCGTGAGAGTGGTTCATTGGTCAATAGATATGATAATGAAGAAATATTTGTTATTATAAACAACTTCACTCTAGAAATGATTGAAGAAACTAAAAGCAACGGATCTTTTTTAAAGTATAATTGTGAAATAATAGAGAGATTGCTTTAATAAAATTATTAAAGACATTCTCATCTTTAGCTCATCTAAGCCATTGACCCTTAAAAACCTTACTTTAAGAATGAAACTACTCCGAAACATCTCCGAAACATTTTTTTAATAATTTATTAAATTACTAAAAAAAATTATAAAAAATTGTTGATAATGTTATATTTTTTTTAATAAATGAAATAACCGAGGCGCTGCCAGCGTAGCGCTCTCCCAGCTGAGCTATGGCCCCATTCTTCAATAAATTCAGGCATTTTATTCTTAGATAATAGTAAATCAAAGAGTATTACCGACACTTTTCCAATAATTTATCAAAACTTTATAAAATATTTGTTAATATTTCAAAAATGTTCAGGAGGAGTATATGAAAATAATTATAAGTGCAAAAATAACTGAAGGTTATCCAAAGTGGAGAGATGCTTTTGTCAGCGCAGATGCATTAAGAGAGAAACATGGCTTGAAAGTTTTAGCTTGGGGTCATCCTAAAGGTGATGAAAATAAGGTTTACCAAGTTGTTGAAGTTGAGTCGATGGAGAAAATGCAAGAGGCTATTAAAGATCCAGAAATTGAAAATCTAAGATCAAATGCTGGTGTTGATTTTGAGTCTCAAGAAGTAATTGTCTTGGAAGAGTAAAATTGTAAAAAATTGATTATAATTGTTTTTGATTAGCAATTATTTTAATAATTCGTAAGCATAAGATATAAACCAATAACACAAAATATTATCGTTAAAGATAAACTTAATTTGAAAACTTTATTAATCAAAGAAAACTCTTTTTTGCTAACATACCTCTTTCTTAATATGTAAATCACTGCTGTGAATATTGAAAGAAACCAAAATGTATTTACAATGAATTCTGCGTTCAATCTATAATCTTTCTATCATAATTCCTGATTAAATTTCGTCGGCTTCCAATTTTTTGGTGCAAGCTCTAAATCATTAAATTCAAATGCAGGTGCTACTGTACATCCAATTAAACTAAACGATCCAGCTGATTTCATTGCAAACCAAGTATTCTTTTCAATAGTGAACATATACTTATTTTGAGATCCAATTGTATTGATCTCAAATTCCTCTCCATTTTTGGATGTAAATATCTTCAAAGGACTTCCAGCATAAAAATGTATTGTTTCATTTTTGGTTATTCGATGCCAATGGGAATGTTCATGTTCCTCTAGCAAAAAATATATGTGACTAACATCCCTGTTTTTATAGACTTCGACGAAATGCCCTCCCTCTGGGTGTGGTATCATTTTATGATCTTCAATAAGTGATTTAATTAAATTCATTTATTTAATGGGTATATTTTTAGATTTATTCCATAAAATTAAAAATAGTTATATAAAAACATTGTATTTATTAGCTTTTTTTACTTTTTAGGAATGTATTTCATTCTTCATCTAAAAATGTATTATAACAGTAAAAATGGCAATGGAAAATTTACAAACAATATCATGCCCAAAGTGTGACTTATCTGTCTCTTCAATTTGTTCAAAATGTAACAAAGAAGTTGAAGTATCTCAGTTAGCTGATGGATGTGTAGTTCAAGTTACTAAATGCGTTGAATGCACAAATACACCAGTTATCAAAGATGTCTGCGTAGAAAATTAGTCAGCACTTTTAAGCCAGCATATATCCTTAAATTATTTAGGTAAGATCTAAATATTACTTTGAACATAAAAAGTAGTATTGGAGAACTAAATTTATGAAAATATTGAAAATACTGGATAGCGCAGAATTAATTATCGTTGATTTAGAAGTTAATTTAGGAGACGAAGTAAGAAACGCTCCCACTCTGTGTGTCAGATATCAGGGTAAAATTATCCCCTTAAATACAGCGCATGACGGCAGACCTATCTTGATGAGAGAAGAAAATGCCCTTCCAAGTGAGAATTAAAATTATATGTTCACTGGAACTCTTTGGATAGATTTGACTATATCTCTTATTCTCTTAGCTACTTTTTTTATGTGGATAATGAGAGGGGATTAAATAAGATCAATATCCTAAATGGAGATATTAACCAGTAAAGCAGAAGTTAGAGAAAAACTTAAAAATAATCCTTTACAAGCAGCCCACTTACTAAGACTTAATGGTTATGGCTCTATTAAATACGCTTGTGCCTGCGGTGAAACCCATGACGCAAATGGAAAAGACGTTAGCTGCAAGGGATCTGCAAAGCCATTCAAAGCTCTTCTAAAATGCGCCAATGACTTTATGACAATGATTAAAATTGAAGGATTTTTTCGAAAAAAAGCTATCTCTGAGTATGGATTTAAAGCAAGTATAATGGATTAACTATGAAGCTAATTTATATTTTAATATTTATTCCTTCACTAGTATTTGGCCAAAATATTAAATTAATATGTGAAGAAAATTCCTCAATTGACTATGTTGATGATAAATTTATAAATTTTGAAGAGTCTAATATCAGTGAATTTGAATATACTTTTAATAAAGATTTATCTTTTCTGAAAGAGAGTTATCAAGATTTAAATTATGACTACATGGGAGAGGATAAAGTGAGTTATCATTTTAGAATTGAGACTGATTTTTCTTTTAATACACTAATCCTTTATAAAAATATCTATCGCTATGAGAGAAATATTTTTTACCCGAACAGTACCAGTGTAAAAACAACTTTTTATGGTAATTGTAATAAATTAGATGATTTATTAGCATTTAATACTTTATAAAATTTTTATTTACTAGCTGAACATTTGTAGCTCACACCACTTTTTAAATATTGATACAAATATCCATCATCTTTGTCTAATTCAAAAAAAACTGCATTATTTATGTCTGAATAGCCTTTGGATCCAATTTTTAAATCAAAATCATGATCAAAAAGTATTTCAAAATGCATTTCAATTTTTTGTGAGTCCCAAATGAAAGATTTTAGAAGAGTATCTTTAATTTCTAATTCAATGACACTTGGAGAGGTATTTTTAATGGGAGATTTTTCAGTAATTTCATTAAATATCTTATTACAAATCAGTTCATCAGATTGTGCCTGAACACAAAAAGTAAATGTAAGAATGAATAAAATTATAAATTTCATAAGTTTTTTTTATAACAATAATGATACTTTAAAAATAATAAATGTTAGATAAATTTATCGAAATGCCCATATGGGCACATATCCTCATCAACCTATGGGGCGTACCTCTTTACTTCTTACTTATTTATCTTATTGATAAAAAAAAAATAAGACTAAACAAAAGGATCAATAATAAACAGACACTATTTATATACTGTATGATAATTGTGGCATTTGGATATGTTGTTTTTATGAATTAATCAGTTAATAATTTAAAATTATGAATATTAGTTTTATATTGGCATTTATAGCAATCTTTATTGTCTCTTATTTTGTTGGTAATTATATAGCTATTGACGGGGATGAGTTAAGTAAATCTAAAAAACTTTATTATAAAATTATTTCAATTTTATCTGTATTTGTATTTCTGGGAAGTTTTGTATTTTTTATGTTTCTTGTAAATAATGGAAACTTTGGTTCAAATATAAAAGTATTTTAAATTTATTTGTAACACAATTCAGAAAAAAGATTATTTAATTAATTTTGGCGGCAAATATTTGAGTCACTAGACAATTCTATTCTTTTTATATAATTTTTTCTTATGTCCAGTATTCATAGTTTAATGAAATATTTAACTCCATATGAGTTAGATCATATAAAATTTTTAGCTCATAACGATGAGATCCCCTATGGAGCAATCAATACCCAGTATAGAATTGATAAAAATGACGTAAAAAATCTGATGAGATTTATGCTAAATGATAATGACTATTTGAATTGGAAAAAAATTTATAATAAAAATTCTCAGCAACACTAGCTGAGTCAAAATTCATATAAACACTAATGTTTTAGGCTATTTTCTGTAAAGTCCTGAGCTAATTTTTTACCTGAAAGCCAAGCATCTTGCATACTTGGACCTTCACACCAGTCACCAAAGGAATACAAACGACGATCAATAGACTCAATATATCTTTTTGACTTAATATCCCTTAAACTTTTTTTGGTATAAGAATACCTCCATCTGTGTGATTTTTTAAATACTGCACCAGCATCAGATTGAAAAGACTGTTTCATCTTATTTATCACATAATCTTCGAGCACATAGTTTTCTATATTATAATATTCTTTAGTCCACTCTGCTCTCATATTTATAACCCAGCACTCCTCATTAAAAAATTCATGTTTAAAATTCTGGTTCATTAAGAAACTTATTTCTGGTGTTAAGTGATATCCAAATTGAAATGGAACACCTAGTCGCTTATTAAAGGCCACCATGATGGTCCAAATAGCATCAAACTCGATGTCAGGCATGTCACTATAATCGATATATTTTTCTAATAGCGTCTTAGAC
>CABYSX010000025.1 GCA_902521795.1 uncultured Alphaproteobacteria bacterium | reverse complement strand
TAATTCAGTTAGAAAACAACGAATATAAAATAATAATGATTGGTCATGAACATCACCCAGAGGTTGATGGTACCGCAGGCCAATTAAAAGACATCAGTAATTTAACTTTAGTTCAAGATATTGATGATGTTGATAAGTTATATTTTCCTTCAAGCCAAAAACTTGCCTACATAACTCAAACAACACTATCAGTATACGACACGCAAGATATTGTTGATGCCCTTGAAAAAAAATACCCTTCAATCCTTGCACCGAAAAAATCAGATATCTGCTACGCAACTTCTAATAGGCAATTATCTGTACAAGAGATGTCTAAAAATGTTGATGCTTTTTTTGTAATCGGGGCGCACAATAGTTCAAATTCAATTAGGTTGGTTGAGACTGCTAAAAGATTTGGCTGCAAATATAGTGAATTAATAGAAAATATAAATGACTTTGATTACTCAACCTTAGCAGAATTCAATACAATAGGTTTAACAGCTAGTGCCTCCGCTCCAGAAGAGCAATTAAATATGTTCATTGATCAAATAAAAAAGGTTTATGCAATCGAAGTTTTAAATTTTAAAGAAGATGAAAACATAACCTTTAAAATACCTAATTTTCTTAATTAAATTTTCTTCTATAAAAAACATCCACTAAAGTCATATGAGGAAGAGTTAGAGCAGCTAATCCAATAAACAAAGTTTTTATAAACGACTCTTCGAAAGAATAATTATTATAAAGGTAGACTATTGCTAAGCTTCCCCCAATCCATGTTAGTAGAGTAAAAGAGATAGTAGTTATGCTTACAAACTTATTATTGGATAAGTGTTTTGATGTATCTTTAAGTATTGATTTAACGTGTTTAAATGTATGAATAAAACAAAAATAAATTGAGAAGCCAACAAGTGGTTCAGTCAAAAAAACAATCAGTAATACAATCATCATTTCCAAAAGACCCCATCTTAATCTTGGCACAATATATGCTAAGTAACTATATCTTAGTAATAGAATGAAGTAGAAAAAATATGCTATGAAAAGATAGTTTTGAAGATGGATAAAAGATGAATTAGATAAAAAAGCAAATATTTCAAATGTTTCACTTGTGTGAAAAAAAATAATCCCAAATACAATATTTAAACCATGGGTTATCGATATTGACCACTTATATTTTCCTAATTCTAAAGAAGACCAATCACATAATCCAAAATGAATTACGCTCATAAAAATGAATATAAATAAAGCGACCACAGGAAAGTAAATCCAAAACACAATTACAGACGCAGATATAATCAAATATAAAATAACAAAAATAAAAAAATCTTTTCTTGTCTTGTATCCTAATAAAGCTGCAACAGCTCCATCAAAAGAGCCGTGGGGAACGCCTATGAAAGAAACCATACAAAGTGCGAGTAATGAGATAAAGCTTAGTTCATACATTTAGTTAATAATAGTACCAAGTGCACTTTTTATAAATTTATATTTGGGCATTGACATTATGACCTTTAATTTTGTTGCTGTATTAGATATACCCATCATAAATGATGCAAACTCATTACCATTTAGTGAATTAGCCATATTAATAAAAATTTTTTCAGTTCCATTATTATTTTTTAAGTAATTGACAAATACTTTATCCATCCACTGATCAAAATAGGAATGATGTTTTTTCTCAGAGTCATCCTTATGTTTCACTAAGTTTTTTAGAAAAAAAGAAAAAGCATACCCTGTTGATATTTTAGTGGCACCCCCTCTTGAGCCAATATTAATATAATTTTTGTATGATTTATTTCTAATATCATACATCGGTAAAGCTCCTTTTTCTTCGTCAACTATTGTATATTCAAATATCTTTAACTTTGTCTCAATATATTTTTTAATTTGATCTTTATACCAACTATCAGCTTGTATTTCTGAGGAGAAAACTGTTGACTCAACTAATATTTTATCCTCACTTATCGGCAAACAATACATAAAGTGTAATCCAACATTTTGGTTAACACGAAAATCCATTAAAGTAACTTTTTTGTTATCAAATACTTGCTTTGTATCTATAAGGTACCCAAAGAAATGCTGCTTAACCTTATTTTCCTCTAATTTTGGTGTTCTAGAGTCATAAATTTTCTTTGCAAAAACTTTTTCGCCGTTATCAAGCTCAATCTCAAAATATTTCTCTAAATTACCAATACGATGAACATTTAGGGTTTTAATGGACAAGTTTTCTAGGTCGTCTAAACAATATTTTTTCCAATCTTGAAACCGTATTGTGCAATATGGTAAATCTTTAGTTTCATGCAATATACATTCATTTGCCAAGTAAAATTCCCAATTAAACCATTTTTTTTGTGTAAGATTGCTAAAATTTTCCATCCAATCTGTCATCCAGAATGCAAAAAAATTATTTCTTTTATTATAATATTCTTTATCGATACCAATAAGACTATGGTTCGTTCCCGCATAATTTAATTTAGCTGTAGCAAGAGCACTAGCGCCCATACCTATAAAAGCGACGTCATATATCTTCATTTTTAAAATTATCTCTAATTGGTTTATAGGATGTAAAAATACTCTTTAAAAATAAAAACTCAGGTATTGAAACTATTGTAATCCATAATTTCTCTAATTTATTTAAATAAACTCTTTCGAATTGATACGCATAACCTTTCTTCTTAATTTTATTGCCAATCCCTTTATAGATTTTTGCCGCGAAAAATATCGCTAATCTTGTTCTTAAAGGAATAAATTTCATGCCACAAAAACCATTTGCATAAAACTTTTCAGAGAGTTCTATTAAGTTTTTAATTGATAATTCAATTATTTTATTTTTTTGGTCATCAATGTTATTATCTGTTAAATCACTCAAGGTAATTTGACCTATCCATTCCTGAGGTAAATACACTCTATTTAATTTAGCATCTTCAAATACATCTCTTGCAATATTAGTCAATTGCATTGCAATTCCTAGATCAACAGCATGCTTTCTAGCTTTATTATTTTTAGTATTAATAATTGGCAGCATCATCAAACCAACTGTTCCAGCCACTCTATAGGAGTACTCTACTAATTCCCTCTCATCAGCAATTCTAACGTTTTGTTGATCGCTTATTAATCCATCTATTAAATCATTTAAGATATTTAAATTGATTTGGTTTTGTTTAAAGAAAATATTGATTTCAGATGTCTTGTTATCTTTAACTTGTTCAAATATATCTTTTATTTGAGAGGACGTATCTGTATCAGAACTATCAGCAACGTCATCTAGATAGCGGCATATGCTATAAAGTTTTGAAGCAGCAATTCTATTTTTCTTAGGTAAGAAAAAACTTGCCCAATAAAAACTTTTACCCTCTGATTTAATGCTATAGGTGTTTGTTTTAAAAGATGTCACCTTAATGACTAACTTTAAAATCCTTAATTATAAGTTTCTCAATCACCTTAGCTGAACACAGCACTCCTGGTATTCCAGCTCCTGGATGTGATCCCGCTGCAGAGAAATACAGATTTGATATTTTTTTATCCCTATTGTGATAACGAAACCATGCCGATTGAGAAAAAATAGGAGCTACTGAAAACCCTGCTCCATATTTCGATCTATAATCTTTTTTAAAATCTTCAGGAGTCATCCAAAACTCTGCCTCTATATTTTCTGTTAACCCTGGCATAATGGTTCTATCTAAGGCTTCGACTATTCTATCTTTAAGTTTTGGCCCTTCTGAATCCCATTGAACATCTCCCTGAAGATTGGGAACAGGGCATAACACGTAAAAACTATCACATCCCTCAGGCGCAAAAGTTTCATCTGTTGCAGTAGGTCGATGAAGATAAAGTGAAAAATCATCTGTTAAAATTTTTTTCTCAAAAATATCGTGAAGTAAATCTTTATATCTTTCAGACATCCAAATAGTGTGGTGAGCAACGTCAGAAAATTTTTTCTTAGATCCAAAAAAAAGAACATACAGACCCATAGAATAGTGTGTAAATTTTTTAGGCTTTAAAAGACTGTCTCTTGAATACTTTGAAGGCAACATCTCACTATAAACTGTTGGGGGATCTGCATTACATATTACAAGATCTGCTTCTATTTTACTTCCGTCTGTAAGTACAACATTTTCTGCTTTACCGTTAGTTATAGAAATTCTTTCAACATCGGAATGTTTTTTTATATCAATGCCTTGCCTTACCATCAAATTTTCTAGCTCTTTTACAATTTTACCAGTGCCACCCATACAAAAGTATACCCCCCATTTTCGCTCGAGGTAGTGTATCAAAGCGTATATAGATGTTGTTGTAAATGGATTACCTCCAACTAACAGAGGATGTATTGAAAAGGCTTTCCGTAGATACTTATTTTTTAATTTGCTATTTACCAATTGACTAACTGTTAAATAGCTCTTGAGTTTGATTAAAGAGGGTAATTGTTTTGCCATTTCCCAGAATGAGATAAAGGGTTTATCTGATAGCTTTTCAAAGCCTATCTCAAAAATATCTTTTGATGTTTTTAATAATTTGTCATAGCCTTTGACATCATCTTCATCAAATTTTCTAATTTCATTATTTGTATCTTCTATAGAAGGTCGATAATCAAAAGTTTTCCCATTATGAAAGTAAAACCTATACCAAGGGTCTAGGGATTTGAAATCTAAATGATCTTTGAGGTCTTCTCCAAATAACTCGAATAGTTCTTCAAATAAGAATGGTGCTGTTATTACTGTTGGTCCAGCATCGTGTTTGTAGCCACCTTTCTCGAACACTCTAGCCCTTCCACCGAGCATGTTAAGCCTCTCAATAAGAGTGACGTCAAAACCTAGCTTTCTACACCTTAACGCTGCAGCCAGTCCCCCAAACCCTCCACCAATTACAACAACTTTTTTACTCAAGATTATAAAATATAGGAATTTTAGATAAAAAAAAACCAGGCAAGTTAGCCTTGCCTGGTTTAAATAGATTATAAAGCTTTATTAAGCTTTTTTGCCTGAAGATGCTACTGCAGCAGCCCAAATAACTGCGACAAAAGCGATCTTATTCACAACGTCAGCAACGTTATAGATAACGTTTAATGTTACGGCGTCAGCTCCTCCAGTTAAGTAACCGAAGAAATATCCTAAAGGATAAATAGCCCAACCAACAGTAACGATCCATCTCATTGTGTTGAAAGCTGTTTGAACAGCTGCAGGACACTTGTCAGCAGCAGCTTTACCAGCTTCACCAGCAAAAATTTCATATAAAATGTATGCCCAACCAGCTAGACCTACAATGAATCCTGCCCATGCGTTGATGAAGCCTGCTTCACCAGCATAACCAGCTACGAGCATTACTAAAGTACCAATTAATAGTCTCCAGAAAATACCAGCTGAAACTGTAGCAACAGCAGCAAGGATTATGTAAAATTCAATCATCTGTAAAGGAACAGTGATTAACCAGTCAACATATCTATAAACAGTAGGTGTAGCACCTGTTGTTACCCATACTTCTCTCATGTAGAAGTAGTGAACTGCAGCAACTAAACAAACAAGACCACCAAGTGCAAGAGATGTCTTCCACTTACCTGATACGTTGTTAGTCTCTAAAAAAAAGAATGCAGTAGCGGCAACCATACACATTGAGATAACCCAAAAAGATATCCCAACAAAGTCGTTTGGCTCTAAGCCAACGCTTGCAGAAGCTATTCCTGGCAGTGCAACTAGTGCAGCTGTTGGGATAGCCATTGATTTCAAAAACTTAATCATTGAGTACTCCTTTTCTTAAGTTCTAAAACTTATAACAGAATCCTAAAAGTTAGGATTTGTTAATTTGAACGGATTATAGGTATTAATTGCAAAAAAAAAATACTTAATATGACTTTTATTAATATATTTTGGGAGTATAGTGGGTAAAAAAATGGCTATTTTTCAAGATAGTGTACTGTTTAATGGGTTTTTATTCTTTTTATCCACACTGTTGTTATGGATATTGCTGAAATTCAACAAAAGCTACATAAATAACAAAAAAACTAAGAAAACCGTTAATTTAATTATTTATCTGGCTTTTATTGGAGTCATTATATTCATTTTTGATAATCATACGTCACATTATTTAGATAACTTGTAAGTACATGAAAATAAGTGCAACCTTTGACGAAACACAAATTAAAGCATTTTCTCTTAATTTTGATAAAAAGCTCCTCCGACACATTGAAAAATTAAAGTCACCTGATGAACGCATCAAAAAGGCTTTGCTTTATTTTGCCAAAACTGGGGGAAAAAGGATCAGACCTTTCTTGCTTTATTATATGGGTTCATTTTTAAATATTAAGCCTAACCTATTAGATGACTTTGCTCTCTCAATTGAGTGTGTTCATCTTCACTCTTTAATTCATGATGATTTGCCCTCGATGGATAACGACGATTATAGAAGAGGAAGGTTAACTGTGCACAAAAAATTTGATGAGGCCACTGCTGTCTTAGCTGGAGATATGTTCCAGGTCTTATCAGTCAAAACTCTAGCAGAGTCAAAGTATCTTTCTGCTAGTCAAAAAGTAAACTCAATTCAGATGCTCTCCAAAGCTAATGGCATGGAAGGCTTAATAGCAGGACAATCCTTAGATATTTATATGAAAAAAAATTCTACTATAAAACAAATAGAGGAGATGTATCTTTTAAAAACAGGTGCTCTATTTAGTTTGTGCTTCAATCTTCTTTTAAACGTTAAAAATTTGAATGCGAGTAAGAAGAGAGAACTAAAAATTATTGGTAATACCATTGGAAAAATTTTTCAAGTTACAGATGATATGTTAGATAGATGGGGCAATGAACGCGAAGTTGGTAAAAAAA
>CABYSX010000024.1 GCA_902521795.1 uncultured Alphaproteobacteria bacterium | reverse complement strand
TAATTTTATCAAATTGATCTAAATCAGATTTTTTGTAACTTACGCTTAATTTTTTTTCCATCTACTTAAATTCTATCTCAATAAATTTATAAATAAAATCATTGTTATTAAAAACATTATGGTTAATTCCCTTTTCTCTAAAATAAGATCCACCTTTTGCTAGTTTGGAAATCGTTTCCTCTCCATCATGATTAACAATTTTAAGCTCCCCATCTAATAACGGCACTACTACATAATCGTATTCATGAATGTGCTGACCAGTTGAGTCCCCGACTTCGAAAGACCATTCTGTGACTCTAGTTTTGTTGTTATCTATCATGACATTGGCTTTAGCCATGTCGTTAGATATTTCTACAAGGTACGCTCTCAGCTTTTTCAGCTTTAAGAGCTTCGGCAGCTTTTGTTGCTTTTTCAACTGAGTCAAAAACGAGTTCAGGAAAAAGAACAAAAGGTTTTGCTCTATCAGCGCTGAGCTGCCCAACACACCAGGTCTTACCAGGCTCGACACACATAACCATATATGTTCCAGGAATAGGGCCATAATGTCTGTTATTTAAAGCAAAGAGGCACTCTGCCATATCATTTAATTTATCCACATCTAAATTTTGAAGTGCTTTTTTTTCTAACTCATTTAATGGAGTGTCTAGAGCACCAAGTGTTTCTTTTCCCCATGGGATCTCCTGCATATTTTGTTTTTTCATAGTTTAAGGTAAAGGTCCGTCCTTTAAAAAACCTTTTAGAGTATTTTCCATAATTCTAGAGACATTATTATTATAATTATTATGTGAAAGACTTCCGCACCAAGCCAAAGACCCTGGTGCAAACATTGCCCCATTATTGGGTGTTTTATAGTAAATCATATCAGCTCTGACCATTGGATTTTCATGACCACCACCATAGTAACCCCGAACAGCAAAGTGTATTTCCTCATTTACTTGCAGCATCATATTAGAGTGGTCTTGTGAACGAGCCAAATAATAAGCATTATGTGGAGTTCCAAACTCTAAGTCGTACCTGTCTAACTCTAAACCGGCAGCTCCCCCGCCAACTAAACCAAAATCACCAATCACCTCATCTGCTCCTATGCCTTCAAAAATCCATGAGCATTCAGGCTTAAAACTATCTTCCTCTCTTTTGTAGTATGAGGAAACATCAAATCCATAAGATGTAAAAGTCAACCCACAAACTTTAGAGGGTATTCTTCCTCGAGCTCTCCACATACCACCATATTTACCATCAAAAGCATTGTTATATTCGCCTGGGTTTGAAGTCCATGCTCTTGTGCCAGCTTCACCTTTTCGAACTTCAGTGATATTAGGGTTGTCAGGATGATATTCACTAATCCAATAAAATCCATCAGAACCTAAATAGAAACATCTACCACCCTGAATTTGATAGGATTCTAATGCATCCATATATTTTTCAGATGAATACTCTGGGTGACTTCCTGTCATTACAACTTTATATCTATTTAATAAGTTTATGCCCTCGTGTTCTAAATCCTCATCTGTGAGAACATCGAAATCGAAACCTTTTTCTTCAAGCCAATCTGTAAGATGTAAGTCAGCATTGAGTTGCCATAAAGAGGGAGAAAGCCAATGTCTGTATTTGGGTCTCATATTAAGGATTGGTCTAAGCCTCGATGATATAGATACTCCGTGTCCATCTGAGTGAAGTGAATAGGTTGATAGACCGTATTCTCTGTGTTCATTTAAATATAAATCTGCAGGCTCAAGTACAGGAACTTTACCCGCTAGTAATTGTGCTACTACAGAGTTGGTTCCAAGATTATCGTTGGAGTAAGCCATGTAACTATTGGTAGGCAACAAGAATAAAGTTTTTGCAGTTGCTGTTCCTTTGGGAGGTTTAACGCAAAATGGAATGTAATCTTCATTTTCTGATTCCTCTCTTCCATCTACTCTTAGTCTTGCAGCATATACACCACTTTTTAATCCTTCAGGTACTTTTAGAGTAAAATCTACATCCCATCTTGCATCGTCTATATCGTCATCGTGAAAATGAATTGCACCATACTCTTCAGGTTTGTGATGGAAAACCATTTCATCTGCTGTCCAATTATGTCCTGTCATACCTCTGTTAGGCATATTAATTATAAATCCGTGATGGTTATTTGGAGAAGTATCAACGATCTTTGTTGAGGCAATATTTTTACCAATATTTGCATGAAAATCCCAAGCCCCGACTACTGTCGACCTGACAGTCGTATTACACTCATCATAACTTGACGCAAGTGTTTCTATTTCAGCCTTCGATAAGGCAATATTAGACAATCTAGGTCTATCTATCTTACCGTTAAAAGTCTTTGTTTGCTCAGGCAGTTCAATTGGAGAAGTTACTTCTTTAAAGTGTCCGCCAGAAATATGTCTACCTGATCTATTGTTGAGAGTTGTGGCAGCAATTAGAAGAGGAGCATCATTAGCAGCTGGTAAAACTGAGCTAGTAGTCTCGATAATGGCTGATGTTTCTTCAATTGGATTTAAAATAGCCATCCCCAAACCTCCATTGGTAGATGTAACTCTCGGTTCTTGGTGAAGAGTTAACCTTCTTGATTGAGCATCAAATGTTGCGATGACTAGATACCAAACTTTTCTCAAAAGCTTTTTTTCTGAAGAGACAGTAACAACCTGAGACCCATCACCAATTTCTACAGACAAACAACCTTCATCATTAACGAAAAGACCGTAACCTTTTTTCTCTTCCTCATTAAATTTGGTAAAAATTCCTTGTCTCCCTTTGTCTGGGGTAGTCGGGAAAATGTAAGCCTGCATCGTGAAACTCTCTAAATTTAAATTATCATGCTGAGGCATGATGATATACGATCCACCATGTATTCTCTGGTTTTTACCTTGATAAGTTCCGTTACAAGTAGCGTCTATTTCAGCTTCTTTGTATCCTGGACCTTCAGGATTTGTATCACCGTGTATGAGGCGGACTAATTGAACTTCATAGCTATCATTGTATTCAGCATTAATATAAAATTTTACCTCTTCACCAGGGTGAGCTGAGTACTTGTCGCTATATCCCGTTATTTTTAACATTATTCTTCCCCGCTATACTCTTCAAGTAGTCTATTAATTCTTTTTAAAAAAATTGCATGTTCACATGCTTCTTCTGATGAGTAAGAGTCTTCAGTAATTTCAACTGGCTCACCTCTTACGCCTGTCGTTATCCCTACTCTGTAATCCTCATGTCTTCTTAAACAAACTGTCACAAAGCCATTTTCCTTACTACCCCTTCTTAACTTATCTAAAAGTGTCTGAAGATCTTGGCTATGCTGAATGATACCGTGATCTCGGGTTGCAGCCCTTCCTATTGGAGTTGCTCTGTGCTCTTCAATTAAAGATTTTAATTTTTGAGGATCTCTCAACATTTTCAAAATATATTTCTTTGTAATAAAATCGTCAGTGTGCTTATGTCCTTTATTTAATTGGACGTTTGAAGGGTTCTTGTAGCTGTAATCAGACATAACTCTATTTTAGATATACTTCACCTTCCGCACAGTTTTTTGTTCCAAATAATGAAACACAATACGAAAAAATCATATTCCTCCTCAATTTTGTATACTTTAGCATCATAATGCATAAACGGAAAGTATTACAGTTGCCACAGCCATACCGATTAAAATAAGCGGCCAACCATATCCTCCTCCCATTCTGTCAATATAGTTTCCTTGTTCCTCTACATCGTCAGGTGCCAAAAATTCATCACCATTTAGTATTGGTTTTTTTGGCAAAGTCGATAAGTCCATTTTATTCGCTAAAAACCAAATTAAAAATATACCTGCCACCCACCAAATTATTTGGTAGGCCCAAAGTGAAGGGACCCCCATCACCCAATTATCATAACTTTGATCAGCGTTGCCAAAAATTAAATTTCCAAAAATCAAACCTGGGCCAATAGAAAAGAATGCCCATATTAAAAAGAAAACATAAGCGAGAGACTTTATTTTTTTTCGTGACGGGTGAATGCCCATATGCTGATTTAAAAAACTGTGAAATATTTCTCGGTGGTCTTTATCTGTATCGTTGCTTGAAAATATTGAAGATAAAAAACATACAATCACGTTAAAAAATAAACCCCACAAGCCAGAATAAATCGTCAGTGGCCATCGACCCCAAGGAAGAGAATTACCTGTCAGTTTATGACCAAAAGTTTCGGCTAATGTTACAAAACCTAATCCAGTGATGAGTCCAAGAATTGCTCCACCTCTGGTAATCCATTTGAACCAAAGCATTCCTAGCAGAACGGGAAATAATTGAAAACCAAAGGCAATTGCTAATCCACCTAATAATACAAGAGAAGTTTCAAAAAAAGTTGCAAGGTATAGTGAAGCTAAACTTAATAATAACATCGCTAACCTTGCAACTAATAATTCTCTTTTCCATGAGGGGTTGTTATCAATGTATGGTCTGTAAAGATCTCTTGCTACCATGCTACCTGAAGTCATTAAAAAAGCAGATAATGTGGATTGAAGAGCAGCGATTATAGCTATTGCTAAAAATCCAACTATGATAGGTGAAAGATTACTAAAACTCTCAATAAACACATAAATTAAAGATGATATATTTTGTAAACCTATCTCTGGAAATATTTGATTAATGGCAAAACCATTTGAATTAACAATACTGTTAGCTCCAAGAAGATGTGCTCCTACGCCCAATAAAGGAGCGAATATAAATAAAAATATACCAACAACAGCACCTGACCCCCAAACTTGGTAAAAGTAAAATGACCTAGGTGATTTCACTGAATAACTCCACATCGAAAAGGTGGGAGAAAGCACAATACCCATATAGGAAAGAGTAAAGGACAAAATCATAACTGCAGTCCACGGTCCTCCCAATGGGTTGTTTTTTCCAATACCTGCAACCCACTGAATTACACCAGGAACGTTGAAATACCCTGAAATATCACCTCCTCCGTAGCCTCCTGTAGTTCCCCAAGCTCCAAATGAAATAAAGCTATTCGCCATAGATAGGTCTTCAAAAAAACTCAAACCCCCCAGATAATTAAATACACCAACGCCCAGTGCTAAGAAGAAAACAAAAAATAACCATGATTGAACAACGCTCACACTTACCATGGGTTTAAACCCACCAGACACAATATAAAATAAGACAACAGCAGTTAGCGCCCACATGGCAGAGTCTCTAGATATTTCTCCTCCGCTAATAAACTCAACAACATTGCCTGTAGATCCAATAATTATTCCCAGAAACGGAACAGCAAAAAATAATCCAATTATTAAGACAACAATTCTAAGAGTATTGCTTTGATAATATTTGTAGTACATTTCTCCAGGGGTGATAAAATTAAATTTTCTACTTAACATCCACTGCCTTTTAAAAAACAATATACTTCCAAGAGGTATTGTTATTACAATTGCAGCGGTAGCAAGAAAAGAGTACCCATCTGCATAAATTAGGGATGGGAAAGATATGATAGTTATCCCTGCAAATGTAGTCACTGTTGCAGAGAAAAAGAATACCCATGGTGATACGCTTCTGTCTGCTAAATAATAAGCTTCAGGGGTTTTATTTTTTCTTAGAGTTCTGGCTCCCCAAAAAAGACAAAAACTTATATAAAGAACAAGAAAGAAAAAAAACCAATAAAGATTAGCGACCATAACTCAGAATTGAATTAAGAGTTGTAATCAGTCTTTTCCTTGATAATTCTGAGTGCCTCTAATAAATATACTCTAAAGACTTCATGGTTTTCACTCATTGGAAAATGACCAATATCTCTCATTTCAATATAAACTCCTCCCTTAATTTGTCTGGCTGTGTCTTCTGTCGCTTCAGGAGGGGTAAGATAGTCATAGGTTCCAGTCAGCATGATTACTGGACACTTGTGACCATCGATATTTTGTAGTTCATCTCTTAAATCATGATCAACTGAGTAAAAATGAAGATCTCCTTTAAAAGCCTCTGATCCTTGAGTGTAATAATGCCAAGTTAACCATCTGTCCATATCTGGTGATTGAGGGGCCATTAAATCCCAAACTCCACTACCACACACTTGAGCTGCATTGGCATGAGGATGCCTCCACCAATCAATATAAAAACCTGGGGAGTAATGAGCAGCCTCGACAGGAATTACAGCTTTAAACTTATTTGGATATTTCAAAGCTAGTTGAAGAGCCACATTTCCTCCAAAAGAAGAGCCCATAAATATAGGGTTTTCAAGGTCTAGGGCTTTACAAAGTTCCACAATAAAATTGCAATAATGCTCTGCTGTTAATTTGTATTCCTCTTTCCACCATTCTGTATTATGAGGTGGATCAGATTTACCATGTCTTGGAAGGTCGTATGCAATAACTTGGTAATTTTGAGTTATTTCTTCATCCTCAAGCAATCCTCTCCATTGATGATTGTGGCACCCAGCAGTATGCTGACACACTAATGGGATACCTTTTCCATTTGAAAGATAAAAGACTTTGTATTGTTGTCCATCTACCTCGATGGTGACATATCTACCTATTGGGTCATGATGTTTTACTGCCATAAATTTTTCCTTTCAATTTTTTTAATCATACTGGTACTCCTGATTGTCTTAACAATTCAAATTGAACAGTAAAGTTTCTAAGGTTTTGCATTAAGACTAAATGATTTCCTTCAATTTTAAGGTCTTCTCTAAATGAAGCTGCGTAAATACCATGAAACATAGGTTTTGGAACTGGCTTAGCAAACTCCCTCCATGTTTGCTCTGATGCCCTCAGCGCAAAGTCATAGGGGTCTAAGCCTCCTGGATTAGTATTAATATTTTTTACCTTTCCGTCATGCATCTCAATAATCACTTTTACACTGCCCATGTCGAAGAGGAATGAACAAGTGTAGTATTTAGCCATAGCTTTTATAGTTTCATCTTTTTCAGTCAGCTCTTTGTATTTTTTTGCCCAGGAATTTAAATCTATACTCATGAATTATACCTATTTCTTTTTCCTAGGTGTTTTTGTGGCTTGTTCATCAAATCTCATATGCTTGTCCTTTTTAGGATCATCATAATCACCGAGAATGTTTCTGATATTACTTGCCTCACCAGGTGACATACCAATTTCTTTTAAGAGACTATCTAAGAATGGTTGTTGTGCTCTGTATCTAAGAGCAGAATTTACAACGTTATCTGCTAAAGATCCTTTCTTTGAATATCCACCTGAGGATGCAGATGGATTATCAGCGTTGCCACTTCCTTCAGCTCCATTC
>CABYSX010000023.1 GCA_902521795.1 uncultured Alphaproteobacteria bacterium | reverse complement strand
TTTGGTCTAGTTGAATTTTCTATTTTGGTTATTTGCACTATTTATTTTGTCAGGAGTTTGAAAAAAACTGAAAAAATTTCATTGGAATCAAAATCTATGCAATTAGAACGGCTTGATGGTGATGAAATTGTTGAACAGAATAGTTATAATCTTAATTGGTTGAAAATAACAAACGAAAAAAATTCCCTGAGTATAAACTATTCTGGTAAGAAAAAATTGTTTGCTAGTTTTTTAAGTGAGGATAGAAGAAAAAAATTAAAGAGAATAATTGAAAAATACAGTTCCTCGTCTAGCTGATCATATCTTTAAAAGAATAAAAACCATTATCCTGTGCAGCTAGCCAGACTGCCGCCTCAACGGCACCATCAGAAAAAATTTTTCTATTATAGGCCTTGTGTGTTAATTCAACAGACTCATTATCACCGTGAAATATAACTGTGTGTTCCCCTGGTATATTCCCTCCTCTTATTGATGAAAATCCAATTTCATTTTCTTTTCTTTGATTATCTTGGCTTTGGCGATTGAAATTAAAGTTTGATTTAGATAATCCAAGTTCTTCTACAATTTCTTCTCCAAGTTTTATTGCCGTTCCACTAGGCGTATCTTTTTTATGTCGATGATGTGTTTCAATTATTTCTATATCAAAATCTTTTAAATGTTTTGCGGCTTTTCTTGCTATTTCAAAAAATGTATTAACACCATAGCTCATGTTTGGTGCGTAGAAAATTTTAGTTGAGTTACTTGATTGCTTTAACAGATTGAAATAAGTTTCATCTAAGCCCGTTGTGCCAATCACTAAACCAGTATTGTAAGAAACGGCGGCTTCTGTAAAATTAAATAAGGCTTTAGGTGACGTGAAATCTATTACTATATCTGCTGTTTTAAAAGACTCTTCTCTTGTAGTAATGATATTTTCTGGAAATTGATACTTGGATATAAAGTTAGTGTCAATATCCTTGACATCAAATAAACCAACAAGTTCAACATTTGTATTTGAAATCGCTGAACTAATAAGATTATTTCCCATTCTTCCTAAGACTCCAGCAATTGCTACTTTTACTTTTGACATGATTAAGTCTTGTTATACCTAAATAAGCCAATATGGAATAGCAAAATTATTAAATATTATGCTAAAATTAACAATATGATCAGACTTCTACTCATTCTTTTAATTTTACTATTGGTAAGTTTGTTATTATTTAATAAGAAATTTAGGGAGGCTTTTACAATATCAGTAATACCTCTAGTGTTGCTGGTCGTAGGACTTATTGGATATATGATTTACTATATGTTCAGCACTAACTATTTTTCATAGTTATATTTATAATAACTTATTATATGCCTTGCTCGGTTTTAAAACCTAAATTTACCCAATCGATCAATCCTTTGTCCATTTCATAAATAGTGCCTTGATATCCTTGTGCAACTAGATTGTCCGCTACCTTTTTAGAGGTTATGCCTGCAGTGCAATGAATAATAATATCCTTGTTATCAGGATTTATGGAATTAATCTTTTCAACAGTTATTTCTTTAAAGGGAATATTATATGAGTTCTCTATTCTTATCTTATTGTGTTCATTAGGATATCTGACATCAATAACTATTGCTCCTTCTTGAATTCTTTTTAGAGATTCCTCTGTATCTATCGGTATGTATTTCATTAGCTTATTATCTGCAAATAATAAATGAGTTGATAGAAAAAAAAATAAAAAAAAATATTTTAACATGTGGTTAATCTTTAAATCGGGAGTGACAACTCTTGCAGCTCCCAAATAAGTTTTGATGATATTGTTGTACTTCATCAACATTGCCCTCCAGTGCTGCTAACTTGGCGAACGCTGCATTGTCCTCTGTTTCTTTTGCAATTTGATTAAATAAGTCTCTATTATCAATAATGTCTGTACTTGCTTTGGACTTACCACCGAATGAATCGTCAGGAAATAAAGTGGGGTAGACTTTCATAATTTCTTCAATTTCTTCATAAATACTTGCAAGGTCATCATTAATAACTGAGTCTCTAATGAGGTTATTTGCTGCTCTCATAAGCTTATTATAATCTCTCATCGATTCTTGTCTGTCCGCAACAGGATTTGCGCTCAAAAATGAAGTGGAAAAAAGTAATAAAGCTATGGAGAGTTTGATCATATTTAATTAAGACATATATATAAGCTATTAACAAGGCTATTAATAATTAGACGCTAGATCGTTAAATATTATCTTTCCATAATCTAAAATAATTAAATTGTCAGCCATTTTTTTAATGTAATTCATATCATGTAACGTCATGATAATTGTTTTAGATTTGCTTAAATCAGATAATTTCTCGAAAAATCTTTCTTCGCTTTCTATGTCTAAGTTTTGATTTGGCTCATCCATAATTAATATATCTTGCTCGAAGCTCATAAGCCTAGAAATGAAAACTTTTTGCTTTTCTCCCTCAGATAAACTAGCAAATTTATTTGCTTTTAATTTTTTTAAATTAAATAAATTATAAAAAGTTCTGTCAATTTTTGTTTTTTTAATACTATTCAAAAGCAAAAAATTTTCCTCTAAACTCTTATTCAACGAAAGAGATCGTTGAAATAACATAGGTACAGGCCTTTCATATTGTGATTTTATAGTGCCCTTACTTGGGACAATTAGACGATTTAAAATTTTTAATAGTGTACTTTTACCTGACCCATTCTTTCCAGAAATAACAGTAATTTTATTTTTTTGGATACTAATATTTATACTGTTCAGTATTTTTTTTTGATCAGTAGTATATGAAAGATTATAAGCGCTAATCATTTTTTAAAGTATTTAAGATAATTGATATTATTAATGTTAATGAAATTAGTATGGCTCCTAAAATAATACCTAATGAAACATTCCCTTTAGAAGTTTCTAATGCAATTGTAGCTGTCATATTTCTTGTAAAGTGATCAATGGATCCTCCCACGATAGCTGCGGCCCCGTATTCACTGATGGCTCTTCCAAACCCCACTAGAATCACGGTGATGTAAATATTTAATTTATTAGATATAAGCAAGAAAATTATATCCTTTTTACTTGCCCCGTAGGATAAGAGCTCTTCTTTGTAAATTGGGTAATCAGTTTCAATATTTTTAATAATTAAGGTAATCATAATAGGAAAAGTAATGACTATTTGAGCTAATATCATAGCCAATGGTGAATATAATATTTCCATCCAACCAAGAGGCCCAGATCTGCTAATTAATAAATAAACTAGGAGCCCGGCGCAAACAGGAGGAATGGAAGTCATCGAGCTTAAAAAAATTACTATAGATTTTTTCAATTTGAATTTATAAATCGCTAGAATATATCCAAAAAACATTGAAAAAATAAACGATATGATTGTCGAAAATATACTCACATAAAGTGTTATGAAAATCGCTGACTGTATTTTTTCAAAGGTTAGCATCTAGAAAATTAATAAAAATTTAGTTTGTAAAAAACAATTTTTCCCCATTATAAGTAAAGTTATTAATAACATCTTTGCCCGCACCTGTAATTAGCCATTCAATAAACTCTTTTGATTTGTCATATTCAACGTGAGGAAATTTTTGAGGATTAATTGCTATTATTCCATATTCATTATGCATCTCTTCCCCTCCTTCAAAAAGGATTTTTAAATTGTTTTTATTTTTAAATGCAATCCATGTGCCCTTATCGCTGAGGGTATAGGCATTCATCTCTGATGCTACATTCAAAGTGTTAGCCATGCTTGTTCCTGTCTTTATATATTTGCGATTATCGAACAGGTTAATATTAGCGAGTTTCCATAAGGCATTTTCTTTTATATGAGTTCCTGAATTATCATCTCTTGAAATAAACTTTTGGTTTGAATGCGAAATTTTTTTCATAATATTTTTTATATCGGTTTCCTGAGATATTTTTGCAGGATCATCTTTAGGGCCGACAATAATAAAATTGTTATACATTAATTTATGTCTTTTAACCCCAAAGCCATCTGAGATAAATTTCAATTCATCTTTTTTTGAGTGTACCATTAACACATCACCGTCGCCTCGTTTAGCATTTGAAATGGCATTACCTGTACCCACAGCAATTGGTCTAACTTTGATCCCTGTTTGCTTTTCAAATTTACTTGATAGTAAATCTAGTAGCCCTGTATTCGCAATACTTGTCGTAGATTGAACAATTATGTAATCTCTTGAATGGGCATTAAGATTTAATAATATAAATAATATTGATAATATTGATAATAATATTTTATGAAAATTCATTTGATTAAAAATAATAACATATATATGGGTAAAATTTGAGGCTAGCTAACACCGCAGATGAATACGGCTTAATCAGTAAATTATTTCACTGGACAATGGCACTTCTAATGATTGCTGTTTATCTTTTAGGTAAGAATTTAGAAAATAATTATCAGTATTATTATGAAATATTAATCATTCATAATACTCTTGGCTTATTAATACTTTTATTAGCTATTTTTCGGCTTAGTTGGAAATGGATTAATATAAGACCAAAGCTTTTAGTTAGTAATAAAATTTTAGTGTATGCAGCTAAAACTACATATTTTTTGTTTTATTTTATATTTTTTTTACAACCAATTTCTGGCTATTTAGTAACGAACCTACAAGGAGATACTGTTATCTTTTTTAATATAGAATTGGCGTCAATAATAGATGTGGACAGTGATTTGAGGTTTATATTCAGACTTATACATGAATACACCAGTAATGTTGTTTTGCTACTTTTTTTTATTCATTCAGGAGCAGCATTGATGCATCATTTTATTTTAAAAGATCGTACTCTTAAAAGAATGATGTTCTCAAAAAAATAAATTATAACCAATCAGGAACTGGAAGTTTTTTGGATAATAAATAATTTTTATTATACAGTTTACTAAAATATTTATTTGCATCGTCACACAAAATTGTAACAATGTTCTTACCTGGCCCCATTTCTTTTGCCATTTCAATTGCTCCGGCTACATTTACACCAGAGCTAGAGCCAAGAAACAAACCCTCTGTTTTGACCATTTTGTATAAGAGTTCAAATGCTTTGTAGTCCGTAATATGATATGAAAAATCGATTAGAGAAGGTTCTACGTTTTTGGTCACTCTATACTGACCTATTCCCTCCGCTTCTGACGGCTCCCCTTTAACTTCTAGTTTTGAAAATTTGAAATAATTATACATTTGGGCACCTTGTGGATCTGTACATGCTATTTTAATATTAGAATTTAATTCTTTAAGTCCAATGGATGTGCCTGCTAAAGTTCCTCCCGAACCTATAGCGCATGTAAAGCCGTCTACTTTTCCATCAAGTTGATTGAATATTTCTTTAGCTGTAGTTTTTGAATGAAATTTATAGTTTGCAGTATTATCAAATTGGTTAGCCCACATTACAGAGGTATCTCCTTTTGATTGCAGTTCTGCAACCAGTCTTTTAGATACATGTTGGTAGTTACCTGGATCTGAGTAAGGTTTAGTTGCTACGACTTTGAGCTCTGCTCCCATATTCCTTAAAATACTTTGCTTTTCTTCAGAGGCTCCATCGGGCATAACGATTATAGTTTTGTATCCTCTTGCATTATTAATCATTGTTAAGGCAATACCTGTATTTCCAAAGGTGCCCTCTACTACAGTGCCTCCAGGCTCTATTAAGTTATTCTCCTCAGCATCAAGGATTATTCCCAGTGCTGTTCTGTCTTTTATAGAACCAGCTGGGTTCATAAATTCTGCTTTTCCATAAATATTACACCCTGTAATTTCAGATGGATATTTGAGCTTAATCAATGGCGTATTGCCAATAAAATCAACTATATCTCTCATTTTAAATTTTGGACAGAGCTTGGTCTAAATCTGCAATCAAATCATCAACATCCTCGATACCAACCGATATTCTTAACAATGTATCGGAAATACCCAATTTTTCTCTTATCGAAGAATCGATTGATGCGTGAGTCATTATAGCAGGATGTTCTATTAAACTTTCAACTCCTCCTAAACTCTCTGCTAGGGTAAATATATTTAGATTTTTAAGAAAACTTTTTACTCCATCAATATTTGTATCAAGAATAAAAGACATCATTCCACCAAAACCATCCATTTGTTTTGCTGCAACTTCTTTATATCTTTCATCAATACCTGGAAAAAAAACTTTATTAATTTTAGAGTGGTTTGTTAAAAAATTAGATATGGCAATAGCGTTCTCGTTATGCTGTTTCATTCTCACAGATAGTGTTTTAATACTTCTTGTTAGTAAATAACAGTCGAAGGGCGAAGGAATAGCGCCAACTGCATTTTGAATATATGAAATTTTCTCGGCATATTCTTTATTTTCTTTAATCACAATGGACCCTCCTACGATATCAGAATGACCACCTAAATATTTTGTGGAGGAACTCACAACCATATCTGCTCCTAATTCAAGTGGTCTTTGATTGAAAGGAGAGGCAAATGTATTATCACAAATCACTGGTAAATTAAATTCACTTGCAATACTAACAGTGTTTTTAATATCAATAATTTTCATTAAAGGATTTGAGGGTGTTTCAACCCAAATGAATTTAGTATTTTCCTTTATTTCATCATTCCAGTTTACATTTTTATCGAAATCAATATAAGTTACTTCAATATCGGATTTTACTTTATCAAATAATCTACGTGTGCCTCCATAAACATCATCGGAGCAAATTATATGGAAGTCAGTACCAAATAAATCGCAAACAGTATTTATTGCTGACATTCCAGATGCAAATGCAAAAGCTTTGTGACCAGACTCGATTTGTGCTAACAGTTTTTCTAATACATCTCTGGAAGGATTTTTTGTTCTCGCATATTCATATTCGAAGTTTCCGGGTTCAATTTGTTTAAACGTTGATGAAAGATGGATCGGCGGCATGACTGCTCCGGTTTCTTTATCTGAACCATGTCCAGCATGAATTACTTTTGTGTTAAATTTTTTTTTCACAGCTCAATTTATAACCAATTAATTTTTAAATAACATCTATAACAATATTTTTCTTATTTGACAGGCTTTTTTAAATTATAAAAAATCTGTTTCATATCAACCAAAATTGAAATATTATACCTGTCCCCTAGCCGCTTGGGTTGAGACATTGTCGAGGAGGAAGGTGGCAAGGGGCAAAAATTCTTTATAAAACCAAAAGTCATTTTTAATATTTGTTGATTAAATTTAAGTTTCTTTCGAAATTATCTGATTTAAACGATCAATTTTCATATCTACGGTTATATCGTTTGGCATCAGTCTTTTCATTTCTTCATAAACCTTAAGTGCCTCTTCGTAGTTTTTATAATAAATTAAAATTCTACTAAGGCCATCAAGAGCTCCGAAATGTCTGGGCTCTAAATACAAAGTAGCCTCTATATCTCTCATAGAGCTTTCATAGTCACCCATCATAAAAAAAAATGTGGCTCTTTTGTTGTAAGCCTCTGCAAAGTCTGGTTCCTCTTGAATTATGAAATCTAAAGAAGCGATAGCATCTTTATAGTTTTTTGAACTGAAAAAATAAGGCATGTTATCCATGATTGTCTGAGCTTCAGAATTTTCAGTTATCAGCCATTCTTCCCAAATTTGAGATACTATAAGACTTTGTTCTTTGTAGCTCTTAACCTCATAAAGCTGACTAAATAGATCATCAAGTTTAGGGCTGTTCTGATCTGCATAACTAACGGATAAGTTAAAAAGAAAAGTAAATATAACAATAAAAATTTTCATCTAATTTGTTAAGTTACGCATATATATAATATGCAGTTTAAAAAAATATTTTATACAACCGTATCTATATTTCTATTTAACACTCTATCAATCGCGGAAACTATTGATAAAGCTGAGTTTAGCGAAACGCAAGCTATAATTGAAAGTCAATTAAAAGCCTTTATTAACAAGGATGCAGAAGGGGCTTTTTTTCATGCCTCTCCTTATATCAAAATGAGGTTTAATAACCCTCAAGATTTTATGAGCATGGTTGAGAATTACTATGAGCCAGTTTATAACCCAAAAAATTATTATTTCATGGAGTCTAAATTTTTTGAAGGGTCAATTTATCACCAATTGCAAATAATCTCTCAAGACAATGTTTCTTATCTAGCAATGTATTCGCTAGTTAAAGATAATGGGGAATGGAAAATATCAGGGTGTTCTATTTACCCAATGAACCAACAATCAATTTAATTTTTTTAATTTAGAATAAATCAAATAACCCGAGATAATTACTAAAATGGCTCCTAATATTTCAATTATTGAAGGGTAATGATTAAACACAACAATGCTTATAACTATCCCAAAAATTATCTGTGAGTAATGTGTGATACTGAAAAATGAGGCTTCAATCCTTCTAAGGGAATAGATTAAAATCATCATAGCAACGCCATCAATCAAACCGGCACTTATCATTATTAAAAAATCGTTCATAGCAATATTTTTATAATGATTAATTGAAAATATTGTAAAAATTATACCAGCAGTCGCCATACTATAAAAAGTTAAAGCCATTGTTCTCTCGGACTTTCCATATACTCGAACGGTAAAATCTAAACACGCTAATGATATTACTCCTAAGACTAAAAAAATAACTCCTAAAGAATTAAATCCTGCATTTAAACTAAAACCTGAGACCATAAAAACTGCTATCATTGCAAGTATTAAAGAAATTATTTTTGACAGATAAATGCTTTCTTTCAATATTACTATCCCCATTATTGAAAGGAGCACTGGAGCTGACAAAATTATTGGGTAAGCTATAGATAATGGTAGAAGAATTATTCCCTTAACTACAAAATAGTAAGTTAAAGTCATTAAAATTCCCCTGGCAAGGTGGAGCCTATAATTTTTAGTTTTTATTTCTGCAAAACTCTTTCTGTACAGCAAGTAAATTAAAACTGGAATTAAAGCAGAGAAGCTGGCTATTGAAAAAATAACTGTATCCTTATAAAGATCACCAATTAGTTTTATGATTGTGTCTGCAATGGAGAATAATAAAAAGGCAAAAGTGCCTAAAATATATATTAAGTGTTTTTTACTCTCTAATTGAGACATGGAATTTACTTCTATATCTCATTACCAAGAGTAATACGAACACTTTAATAATCAGTGGAATAAAAAAATAAAATATCATTATATTGGGAATATTGGGGTGTAATGAGAAATTAATAGACTGTAAATAGCCATAACCAGTTAATGCGATACCTGCAGCGATACCAATGGCTGCTTTCTTAATTATTGAGAAGAATGAAGTAAAGATCTGAGATAAACGATTGTCATTATTTTGATCAAGAATATCTGCTAATTCAATTTGAGGTATAATAAGATCAATTCCAA
>CABYSX010000022.1 GCA_902521795.1 uncultured Alphaproteobacteria bacterium | reverse complement strand
ATGCAGATGAAAATAATCTAGTTGAAATAATATCTAAATATACATCTAAAAATTTTAATATGAAATGTACACATCCTTTTAATGAACTTGAAGGAGCTGATAAAATTGCCAAAAATCTTTGGTCTCCAATTAAAAAATCTTTTAAACCAATACAAAGAAGGATGGATATTTTTTATGCTGGAACAAACTTAGTTGATAACCATTCATCTAAATGGGTTGTAAATATGGGACATCTACTTGGTAGTTTTAATAATCCATTTTTTGGAATCGAGCCAACAAAAAAAACAGTAATGCTATGGTACTGCGAGTTTTACAAAGTAGAAAATAACAAAATTACTGATGGTGCTTTTTTTTTAGATATTTTGAAATTTATGCAACACTTAAATTTATCAGTAGTGCCAGATTCAACTGGAATGATTGGTTTCAACCCCGGACCAAAAACTCATGATGGCTTATACTTTGAAAAACAAAGTGATGAAGAAGGAGATAAAACCCGCGATCTTATGATGAGAATGGCAAATAGATTGATTGGTGAAGGAATGAGGACAACAATTTCTGATTTAGAAAAAGATTGGCATAAGGATATGATATGGTGGGGCCCCGGTGGTATTGGTGCATCATATACCTATGATGGATATTTAAGAGGTCATACAGGACCATTTGAAGAAAATTTAGAATTTGTTGAGTTTTCTGGCCATTTGCTTGAAAATTCTGAGGGAAACTTTGGTGGATGGTTTGGTTGGCCGAATTTAAAAATGAGACCTAAGGGAAATTACATGGGATTAACTCATAACACAGACCTGGTTGGGGAAATGAGAGTTGTTGATCTTTATAGAAGAGATAAGGATAAAATAGCAGAAAATTGGATTTTAATTGATCATTTACATTTTTTAAAATGTATTGGTATTGATTTACTTGAGAGAAACAAAAAATTAAATAATTAGATAACTTTTGATGCTAGTTTTGTACCTTCTACAAGTGCATGAAGTTTTTCATAACAAATATTTTCATCTATTTTTCCAAAGCCAGCAAAAGTACTAAAACCACAATCAGTACCAGCCATTAATTGATCTTTTGGAACAACAGTTGAATATTTTATTAATCTTTCTGCAACTACTTCGGGATGTTCAATGAAATTTGATGTGGAATCTATTACACCGGGAACCAAAACTTTATCTTTTGGTAATTTTATTTTTTCAAAAACTTTCCACTCATGTGCATGACGAGGATTTGAAGACTCAATTAAAAAATATTTTATTTTAGATTTTAAAATGATAGGTAAAATTTTTTCAAGAGCTATGTCATGAGTGTGAGGACCCTCATAATTGCCCCAACAAATATGCATTCTAGTCATTTCACAGTCAACATTTGATAAAGCATTATTTAAGCATTCAATTTGTATTTCTGCTCGTTTTAAAAATTCTTCTTCTGTTAAATCCTTGAAATTCATATGTCTTGCTAATGCTAAATCTGGACAGTCCAATTGAACATGAATGTTAGAATTTGTAATTTGTTCATATTCTTTTGACATTATAATAGATAATTTATTGAGGTATTCGTCGTCATTTTTATAATATTTATTTGGCATAAATACATTTATTACACCAGGAGAAGCAGCGTTCATAAATGCTTTTGTGTGGTTCGATTTCTTTAATGATTTATTAAAATTATTAATATCGTTCAATAAAGAATCTTCATCTTTAATTTTAAGTTCTTTTGTGCAACAAGGTCTGGAATAAGTTGGGGTACCTCCACTATTAGCTATTTTTTCTTTGTACTCTGGAAAATCATCTAAATCTGCAGGAGCTCTTCTTTCGCTCTCACCTGAAAAACCATCAATTCTATCTTTGATATAAGTAGCATAGCTTATTTTACTCATCTCACCATCACTTATGAAATCTATTCCAACTTCTAATTGTCTTTTTACTATTTGATCAACATTTGAAATTAAAATATTATTAAACTCTTCATTATCAATTTTTTCACCTTTATCTTTTGCAAATAAATACTCTGATAATTGTTTAGATCTTGGTAAACTTCCAACGTGTGTAGTAAGAATTTTAGATACCATACTATTTTGAATTTAAAAATTCTTTATATTTCTTGACAAATTGTTTTTTTGAAAAATTTTTATTCTTTTTTAAAAAATTAAAAATAATTTTTTCTTTGTTTATCATTCTTTTAATTAAATTTGGTAATTCTTTCAAATATTCTCTTTTAATTATGACAGCACCATGAAAGTCTGCATGTATAAGATCATTGGGCTTAACTTTCATATTGAAAATATTTACTTCGCAATTTATTTTATGAATTTGATTGTATCCATGACCTACCCTAATTTCACCACTAAGTATTTGGAATTTTTTATCTATCTCTTGTAGGTCTCTCATAGCTCCATTAGTTATAGCTCCTTTAAAACCAAAATTTAAATGTATTGAAGCATTCAATTCTCCCCACCATGCTCCAATTGTATTACTATAATCCTTATCTTCTATAACACAAATTTTTGGGAAATTTCCATCAAACATATATTCATAGTATTTATCTCTATTTTTAATAATGTTTGTATTCTTCTTTTTTGTCGATGTGATAATAGCAGTCTTAGCAAAACCAATAACTGGTTTTAATTTTGGATTTAAACAATGCATAGTTTTTTGAGTATGTCCTTTAGATCTAAGTGAAGAGTCTAATAGCTCTAAAGAATTAGAAATAGTTGGAGTGTCATAATTTCTTATGTATTCAATAATTTTATTTTCAGTTTTAGTTAAGGGTTTCAATAGTTATCCTGTTTGCAATAATATTTGTTTCCAAATTATAGTTTCATCAAATAATACCCACTCATTTTTTATACCTTTTGGACCAAATTCAGCTTGAGATATTCCCATTATGTGAACGTTTGCATTACTGGGATTAGAGAAGAGATCAGGGCCTGAGTGTTTTCCCTCTAGTGACCATCTAACAGATGCTTTTTTATACTGATTTTTTTCTTCCAAATAACTTATATGCTCTATTTTAAAAACAGCGTCGGGAAAAGTAGATCTTAGTGAGATCCAAAAGTTTTTTACTTCGTCAACACCTAGGGCTTTAAATCCTCCTGGCTGCTCTTGATTTACAGATCTATCATAAGAATTGTCTATAACATTGAAATTGCTATAAAAAATTTCCTTTAATATATTCGCATAGTTAGTTCCAGTATTATTTGAGGATATAGGTATTTGTAAATATTTAATTTCATGTGAAGTACTGTTGTTAAAAGGTATTGAGCATTGATCTTTGCCACCTTGAAATTCAATTAAGTTTGCAGCTTGTTTTTTAGGATCAATATTTAACTGACGTACAATAGCGCCCTGATCTCTTACAAGCCATTCATCATAAACCTGATTATTTTTACAAGCGCAGTCTGCGATAACTCTATACTTTAAAGTTTTTCCAGTTGCCTTTCCGTAGATACCATCATTTAAATGTGTAGCTTTTGATAAAATTCGATGGGAGGATAAATATCCATGTTTTTCATCGCCGATCCAGATGACATCTTCTCCTAATAGCTGTCTATCTGGAAATTCATTTAAGGTAGCATAAGTGGCTTTAACAACTACATCAGGTCCATATATTACACCATCAGGAGATCTTACTGGAATTCCCTCAGCATAATAATCTCTAATTGACTCAACATCTTTCTTCTCCCAAATTTGGTAAGTGATTTTTATAATATAATCTGGAAGATCTAAAAAATTTTTATCAAACCCCTTCATATTTAGAGATTTTTTTGTCGAATAATAAAAATGCTTCCTTCTTGATTACTAATATTTTTTAAACTTCTATTTGATCCTCGTGGAGATGAGAAGGAGTCGTTTGGACCAATTATAGTTTTCTGATCATTACAAGTTACCTCCCACTCACCATCTAAACATAAATAAACTTCAGACTCTTTTAAAGTGTATGGGTGAATGTGAGCATTGACTCCTTTTAGCATGGTAAGGCCAAAACCAGTATTGTGATCTATATTTGGATCAAAATCTTTATTGTGGATATTAAAATGATCAAGATAATTTAAGATTGAATTAGAGTCGTAATGCTCGTCATCTTTTAGATATTTATCTCTATTCTCATAGCGTATAACATAATTTTCAATTTCTTCAGATGTGTAATGATCATAAGTTTCTAAATCTTTTTCTTTAATAGGTTCTAAAGCTTCTTTTCCTTTGGGGATTTTAGTTTTATCGAGATCTATTAAAGTATTATCATCAAGTAAAACCATTCCTGACTCCTTAGCTTTTTCTAAAACTTTAGGAGTCCAAGTAATAACACCTGGATCATTCTCTCCTAAAACAACAAATATTAAAGCATTTTCATCACTAACATTTTGAAATCCTCGAAACATATTTGTAGGAAAGGAAGCAACATCACCTTTGTTTAAAATAACTTCACCTTCTTTTCCCTCTGCTCCCCAATAAAATCGCCAAGATCCAGAAAATATTAGAAATACTTCTGCTGTAGTGTGGCTGTGAAGTCCTGATCCATTCATTGGTGCAGCACTTACAGCACCAATATTAAATCCGTGCTCCTCAGCTATCTTAACATTTTGTTTTGTATCTTCACTAACACCAGGACCAACAATAGAATAATTTAATCTATCTTGGTGTCCTTTTAGTTTACCTTCAACAAAAGGTATTTTACTTGGAACTAGCTCACTAAACTTTACCAAACGATTATTAATATCCTGCGTCATTAATTAGAATTTTAATATTTTCATATTGCTGAATATTATTCGAATTGTAAAGTTAATCAAAGTAATATTTATTAATGTTAATAGGTGAGGCAATATAACTTGAGTAAAATTAAAAATTTTGACACTGGGATTCCGATAGAGAGTGGAATTAAAATTATAAATTTAGATCCTAAAAAAAATATATTAAATAAAAAAAAAATAAGAAATATACTAAAAAAAATTTCTGAGTCTAATCTTCATGATTTAAGCCATAATATTAAGATTGCATATCATGAAAATGCTGAGATCTATGCTTTTCATCCAGTAAACGAATTGAAAGGTGTCGATGAAATAATCAACACTCTTTGGAAACCTTTAATTTATTCTTTTCCCGACTTGGAAAGAAGAGATAATTTAATCATTGGAGGAAGTTTTCAAAATAGAGTTTATGTGTCTACAGTTGGTCATTTAACGGGTACTTTTGCTCATCCTTGGTTAGGAGTTCCATCAAATGGAAAAACTATACATTTACGAATATGTGAAGTTCATCAAATAGAAAATGAAAAAATTATAAACTCTCATATTTTAATCGATATTATGGATTTTATAAGACAAGCAGGTTTTTGGCCTGTAAATCCATCTTTAGGAATTGAAGAAATGTGGCCAGGACCTATCACAGGAGATGGAACAACCTTTGAAAACCTAGACTCAAATTTATCAGCCACAACCTTGGATCAAGGTCTTACTATGCAAAGAAGTCTAAATATAAAACCGGAAACTGAGGTGGGAGCTACTAAAGACAAAGTCAGAGAAAAATTAATAAACCATCCTCAAAAAGATTATTGGCATCCAAAAATGATGTGGTACGGACCTTGCGGTATTGGCACAGCTAGGGGATTAAAGGGATTTGTTGAACACCATCAATTACCATTTAGATTAACGTTTAAAGAGAGAGACTATTGGAAAATTGGTCATTACATAGAAATTGGCGATGGCAATTATTCGATGACAGGTGGTTGGCACAGTATTCAGGCAACACATGGTTCAAGTGATTGGCTTGGTTATGAGGCTACACAAAGAATAATAACTATGAGAGTCATGGATTTTTATTTACACAATGAAGGATTGATTAGAGAAAATTGGGTACCTATTGATATAGCTCATATTTTGTTTCAGTTGGATGTTGATGTTTTAAAACTGATACACAAAAAATAACTATGGCAATAGAATATTTTAAGAGAAGTACTAATGAAAAACAAAGGCTTGATGATAATGAAAAAGTCAAAGAGATTGTTGAAAATACATTAAAAGAAATTGAGCTAAGAGGTGATGAATATATCAGAGAGCTCTCAGAAAAATTTGATAACTACTCCCCTACTCACTTTAAACTATCAGAAGAAGAAATTAATGAATTAATTAATGAAGTATCTGAAGAAGATATTGATGATATTAAATTTGCTCAAGAGCAAGTTAGATCATTTGCTGTAGCACAATTAAAAACATTAAATGAGATAGAAATAGAAACTCAACCAGGTGTAATTCTTGGTCACAAAAATATTCCTGTTCAAGCTGTAGGTTGTTACGTACCTGCTGGAAAATTTCCAATGGTAGCATCTGCGCATATGTCAGTTGTTACAGCATCAGTTGCTGGTGTACCTAGAATTATAGCCACAACACCCCCTTTTCAAGGAAAACCAAATCCTGCGGTAGTAACAGCTATGAAAATGGGAGGGGCACATGAGATATATGTTTTAGGTGGCATGCAAGGAGTTGGTGCTATGGCTATTGGAACAGAAACAATTAAACCAGTAGATATGCTCGTTGGACCAGGGAATGCGTATGTTGCTGAAGCAAAGAGACAGTTATTTGGCAGAGTTGGTATTGATCTATTTGCAGGACCTACAGAAACTATGGTTATTTGTGATGACACTGTAGATGCAGAGATATGCGCCACAGATCTACTAGGTCAAGCAGAACATGGCTACAACTCCCCAGCTATAATGATAACAAACTCAAAAAAACTGGCACAAGAAACTCTCAAAGAAATAGATAGACTCCTAGGAATTCTACCTACGAAAGAGACAGCTAGTGTAAGCTGGAGCGAATATGGTGAGGTAATTTATTGTGAAACTTATGAAGAGATGTTGCTAAAAGCTAATGAAATTGCTTCTGAACACGTTCAGGTAATGACTAATAGAGATGATTGGTTTTTAGAAAATATGACCTCATATGGAGCTTTATTTTTAGGTGCAAGGACTAATGTTGCTAACGGCGATAAAGTAATAGGAACAAATCATACTTTGCCAACTAAAAAAGCTGGAAGATACACAGGAGGGTTATGGGTTGGAAAATTTATTAAGACACATACTTATCAAAAGATAACGACTGATGAAGCAGCAACGAAAATAGCTGAGTATGGCTCAAGATTATCACACTTAGAGGGCTTTATAGGCCATGCAGAACAATGTAATGTTCGGGCAAGAAGGTATGGTGGTATTAATGTTGGATACGGAAAACCTGTATCTAAAATTAAAAATAACTAGAAATATTAAGAATGTATTTAAAGAGTTTAGATTTAAAAAATAAAATAGCTTTAGTCACTGGTGCAGGAAAAGGCATTGGAAGAGCTTCAGCAATAGCCCTTGCTGAAGCTGGCGCAAATTTAATTATTTTAAGTAGGACTGAATCAGATCTAGTAAAAGTAAAAAAAGAAATAATAAAATTAAAAAGAAAATGTAAATATTATGTATGTGATATATTAAATAATAACCAAGTGATTGATATTTTTAGTAAAATTAAGAAACTTGATATTCTAGTAAATAATGCTGGTACTAATATTCCTTCACATTTTACAAAAATTAAAAAGAAAGATATGGATTATATGGTTGATTTAAATATCAAATCAGCTTTTCACATAGCTCAATTAGCGTCTAATAAAATGTTACAATCTAAAAATAGAAAATCTATTGGGGGGAGTATTATTAATATGTCTTCTCAATTAGGCAAAGTTGGAGCCCCTAATAGAAGCACTTATAACATGACAAAATTTGGTATTGAGGGATTAACTAAAGGTATGTCGATAGACTTAGCTTCTAATAACATTAGAGTGAATTCTATATGTCCTACTTTTGTTGAAACACCCATGGTAAAAAAATTCTTCCTAGATAAAAGTTTTAAAAAGAAAACTTTGAATAATATTCCTCTTGGAAGATTTGCGACTGAAAGTGATATAGCCACCGCTGTTGTTTATTTGGCCTCTCATGCATCATCAATGATGACAGGATCATCATTAGTCATAGATGGTGGATGGACAGCAAAATAAATTTATAAAGAGCCTTCTAATACATATTTTAAGATACGAATAACTTGCTTTGTATCACTTGTTACTGCTGAAGCAGCGGCATCTATTTCTTTTAAAGCGTGTTGTTGATCTTCGTTATGAATAACAATTATTGACTTGTTGAGAGCTGCTGCATAACCTGCATCAAAGGCAGCATTCCATTGCTTATATTTTTCTCCAAACTTAACAATTACTAAGTCACAATCTTGGATAGACTTTTTAGTTCTAATCGAATTTATATTAGCTCCTTTTTGGTCTTTCCAGAAATTCTTTTCTTCACCACCTAATATTTCTACACCAACATTATCGGAGTTTTCGTGATTTGTTACAGGTGAAGTAAACTTAATATCTAATTTTTCTCCTTTGCAAAAATTAATAATTTCTTCACGCCAATTACTATGAATTTCGCCTGCTAAATATACTGTGATCATTTTATCTTCTCAAAACTTCTTGTGAAAGAAGTGGTGAGCCCAGCAGGATTCGAACCTGCGACACCCTGATTAAAAGTCAGGTGCTCTACCGGCTGAGCTATGGGCCCAAGTAGAAAATGTGAACATTTCAAATTTTTGATAAGAAATCAAGAACTGGTTTAGGAACACTTTTAGAAATATCCCCACCTAATTTATGAATTTCTTTTATAAATCTTGATGAAATAAAATGATATTTTTCTGAAGACATTAAGAATATTGTTTCTATCTCTTTGTCTATAGTTCTATTCATTCCTGTCATTAAAAATTCATATTCAAAATCTGATACAGCTCTTAGACCTCTTATGATTAAAGAAGCATTTTTTGATTTGACATAATGAACAAGTAAATTATCAAATTTTTCAACTTTAATTTTATCTAAATCCTCTTTTGGCAATGATTGAATAGATTGATTTATCAATTCTAATCTATCGTCAACTGATATTAAATGGTCTTTAGATTTATTGTTTGATACTCCAATTATCAACTCATCAACAACATTTAGGCTCCTTTGAATTATATCAAGATGACCATAAGTAATTGGATCAAAAGATCCTGGGTAGATACCTATTTTTGACATTTATAATTTAATCTTCTAATCGAGCTACAGATACTATTTTTTCTTTTGCATCTATCTTAAAGACAGATACACCCTGTGATACACGACCTACAACTCGAATATTATCTCCAACATTACACCTTAATAATTTACCAGAGTCTGATATTAAAGCTATATTATCATCTAAATTTACTTTTAGAGATTGAATTACTCTTCCATTTTTTGGTGTTATTGTAATATTAGTCACACCGGATCCTCCTCTATTTGTAATTCTATATTCATAAGCAGAGCTTAATTTTCCATATCCATTTTCAGTAATAGATAGAAGATACTCCTCAGTTTCGGCAAGTTCTTGAAATTTTTTATTTATTTTAGATAAGTCTTTTTTA
>CABYSX010000021.1 GCA_902521795.1 uncultured Alphaproteobacteria bacterium | reverse complement strand
GAACTTTAATGTATCTCTTAAAGCCTACGGTGGAGGAGGTAATACTAAATCCTTAAACCCAAAACCTAAATCTCTATCTCCTCAATCAATGAAAGGTTTTGAGAAACAATATAAAAATATTATTGATTATATTGTCAGAATTACTTACACAATTTGGGAAGAAAAAAACATTGGTTATATTTATGATACCTATAGTCAAGAATGCCGTGTTTGGGACGAACTTGGACTACAATTTGGATCTGAAAAAATTGTATCTGACACAATTCATACGATTAATGCCTTTCCTGATATTAGATTATTCGCAGATGAGGTTATATGGGCTGGAGACGATAAAACTAGTTTTCATACTTCACACAGAACTATTATTACTGGAACTAATACAGGTTATAGTAAGTTTTCAAAACCAACTGGTAAATCAGTACGATTGTTCTGTATAGCTAACTGTGTCGCAAAGAATAATGAAATATATTATGAAAATGTTGTTTATGATACTGCAGGTCTAATTAAACAATTAGGCTTAGATCTAAATGAAATTGCAAAACAAATTGCAAAAGAGGGAAATACTGGTCCTTTTGCTTCTAATTTTAAAAACTCAAAACTAAGAAGGAATATAAAAAAATTAAAGCCAATTAGTTATGAAATTCCAGATAAAATTACAAATATAAGAAAATTTGTACATGCTGTTTTCGATACGATTTGGAATAGAAGAAATTTTTCTGCAATTAATAAAATTTATTCAAAAAATATAGAATTTGAAGGATCAACAAGTCGTAAATTTAAAGGATTACCTAAACTTAAAAATTTTATAATTTCACTAATAGCCTCTTTTCCTGACCTCGCAATTAGCATCGAAGATCTTTATTGGATGGGAAATGATAAAGAAGGTTATTTAGTATCTATACGTTGGGGAGCAGTAGGAACTCACAAAGGAAATGGTATATATGGAAATCCATCAAACAAAGAATGTTATTTGTGGGGTATTACACAATGGGAGATAAAAAATAATAAAATCATAAAAGAATGGACTGGTTTTAACGAACTAGCAATTTTAATACAAATTTTAGGAGAAAAAAAATGAGTATAGATGACAGTAAAATTTTATTAGAAAATATGTATGACGCTTTGAATGCTCAGGATTTAGAAGCACAACATAAATATTGGAATGATGATATGATTTGGCATGGACCTCCTGGATTTGGTGACATTCACGGTATAGAAAATTTTAAGTATAAAGTGCTTAAGCCCTTTTATGAGGCTTTTCCAGATTATCATGTAAAAAATGATATCGTTGTCGCAGAGGGTGACTGGATAAGTGCAACAGGATTTTTAACTGGAACTCATAGTGGAATATATCTTGGAGTAGAGCCAACTGGTAAGCCCATTAAAATGCAGTTTTCTGACTTTTGGACTATAAAAAATGGTAAATTTATGGACAATTATGTGATGGTTGATAACCATGGTGTTTTTGAACAAATGGGCCTTAACTTTAAGTAAATAAAAAAAAATTTTTATTTAGTTTTCCGCGACGATTTCTCTAACGTTCATGATTTATATAATTTTGTATGATAACTATTAAATAAATATTTATATAGAGAAGAGGAAATATATGAAAAAACTAATTATAGCTTTAATGCTGTCGTTTATGACTTCTGGTGCTTTTGCAGGTAGTCATTCACCATGTGGCCCAACTGAAGGCTCGATTAACATTTTAGCTAACGAATTCAATACATACAGAATTTTTATGGATGAAGTAAAAAGCTGTGCTGGTTCTGATGTAGATTTTAGTGTTACGCACTCTGTTGACCACAACAAATTGCAAGTAGCAGCCTTATCAGCGAACCCATCAGAATTTTCTGCGAAACTAGTAACAAATGGTTCAATAACACCTTTAATGAATGATGGTTTATTACGTCCATTAGATGACTTAATTGCAAAATATAATCCAAACTTAAATGATAATCAAAAAATAACTATTGATGGAAAAATTTATGCAGTAGCTTTTATGGCTAATGCTCAACATCTTTGGTACAGAGAAAGCATACTTGATGAGTTAGGAATAGCAGTACCTTCTACTTATGAAGAGGTAATTGCAGCTGCTCAAAAAATTAAAGACTCTGGAAAAATGGCAAACCCATATGCAGGTGCATTCAAATCAGGATGGAACCTTGGTCAAGAGTTTGTAAACATGTACCTTGGTCATGGCGGAGAATTCTTTAAATCAGGTACAGCTCAACCCAATGTTAATAATGAAAAAGGTGTTGCGGCACTAAACGTTATTAAGAGTTTAACTGAGTTAAGTAATCCTGACTTCCTTACACAAGATACTAATGCAGTCAAAGAAGAGTGGGAGTCCGGTAATGTTGCACTAATGCACGTTTGGAACTCAGGAGCTTCCTCTTTACTTGACGACGAAGGTGATCAAGCAATTAGAGCTGACACAAGATTAGCCCCTTCTCCTAGTGTAGGTGGTGGAAGTATTCCAGCTACGACACTTTGGTGGGATGGTATTGCTATAGCTACTAATACATCAGATGAAAATGCTGAAGCTTCTTTCAGAGCATTAGTGGGAGCCGCTTCATCAGCTGAATTAGCTAACGAATATGCTGATGCAACAGTTTGGTTAATCAAAGACTACAAAGGCGGCAATACTGCCGGACCTGTTGTAGATGCAGCTACTAGAGGTGCCTCACCTTATCCAAGCTTTCCACATATGAGTTTATTGCACGGTGCTTTAAGTTCTGAATTGGTGGAATTTCTTCAGGGAAATGAGTCTGCTGAAAAAGCATTAGCCGACGTTGAAGCTGCTTATATAGCTAAAGCTACTGAGCAAGGTTTTTTATAAACTAAACTCGAATAAAATTTGATAGGGTGGATTTTAATGATCCACCCTTTTTTCTAGATAAGTTTAATGCCTCATAAAACTTTTTTTTGGTTTATTTTTCCAACTGGTTTAGCAATGTTACTATTTATTGGCTTACCAATTGTTTCTAGTTTTTTTCAATCTCTTCATATTGAAAATCAGCAAATTTTAATGGAAGTTGAGAACTGTGATCCATTTGGATGTACAACAAACGTTCGAGTTGATGTAGAGGCTACTGAAAAATTAAAAGAAGAAAATCCTTTAGGTAGGTTTAATGGAATTGGTACTTATGTAGATAGAAATCATTTAGCTTTTGATGAAATAGGTGAGGCTTGGAATAGCTCTTCATCAATGGGTGAATTTAAAGATACAGTATTAAATCTTCCATTTTATAAAGCTTTATTATTTACTTTAACGTTTTGTTTTACTGTCACACCACCAGTAATCTTTTTAGGTTTCATAGTGGCTTTAAGCATAAATACATTAGCAAAGAGTATTAAGGGTCTTATAGTCTTTGGAACTATTTTACCAATGATTGTGACACCTCTAATTGGTTCTCTTGTATTATTTTGGATGATTGACTCACAAGGTATAATCGGTGCAAGTATTCAAATTCTTTTTGATGACCCCAACCTTTCTTTAAAAGCCTCGAGTAATCTAACTTGGATCACATTAATTATTTATGGAATATGGCATAATACACCATTTGCATTCGTTGTATTTTATGCAGCTTTGCAAACAGTGCCCCAAGATCCAATTGAGGCAGCTTATATAGACGGTGCTTCTAGATTTCAAAGAGTACGTTACATCGTAATTCCACATTTATACCCAGTTGCAACATTTATAATGTTAATTTGTTTAATGGATAATTTTAGAGTTTTTGAGCCAATAATTGGATTCTCTGCAGAAGGAGTGGCACAGTCTCTTTCATGGATGATTTATCAAGATTTAAGAAATGAAAATAAAATGCTTTTTGGATCTGCTGGTGCTACCTCAATGTTAACTATTCTCGGTATAGCAATTTTACTAACCCCAGTGCTTATAAGAACATGGAAAGAATTTAGAACTGAAAGATAAATGGATACCAGATTAAATAAATATTCAAAACAGCTGATAGTTATAAACAGTATTTTTATTTTATTTTGGTTAACAATTTCAATTTTTCCATTTATTTGGACGTTATGGGGATCCTTCAAAGTAAAAGCAGATTTCTTTTCAAGAGCTGAGTGGACTTATGCACTTAGTGGCTTCAATACCTTAATAGAAACAGGCGCTACTACCACTGTTAAAGCCTATATTGAGTCATGGACAGAAGGTGAATTTTGGAGAGCCTCTATGAATACAATGATTGTAACAGTATCTGTCGTATCAATTTCATTATTTCTTGGAACTTTGGGTGCCTATGCATTATCAAGATCAACCTATAAATATACTTTTTATATTTTAATTGCTGCTCTTATTTTTAGAGCAATGCCTCATATAACTTTAGTTTCAGGTTATCTATTTCCTTTTTTTCAATTAAACATTTGGGGAATTTTACCCACTACAATTATAGTACTTGTTGCTATTAATCAGCCATTTACATTATGGCTTCTTTATTCATTTTTTAAAACGGTACCAAAAGAATTAGATGAAAGTGCATTAATTGATGGATGTTCTTACTTCCAAGCATTTCGCTACATCATTATGCCAGTCATGTGGCCGGGCGTTGTTACAGCGGGTTTATTTAGCATGATGTTAGCCTATAATGATTTTACTGTTACTGCCTTATTATTAAATCAAGAGAACTACACAATGGTTCCAAAAATAAATGCTTATTTAGGAACAATTGAATACGGCGGTAATTATATGTGGGCTGTCTCAAGTGTTGTTTCAGCGACAGCACCACTATTCATGATTATATGGTTTTTTCAACGCCAACTGATCAGCGGTTTAACTGCAGGTGCCGTAAAAGGTTAATATTTATTTAATTTTTTTTTAATATTTGTAATATCTTCTAATTAAATGGGTGATTATCAGATTAATAATTTAACGCCAACGATTGGTGCAGAAATTTCAGGTATAGATTTATCCAAAGATCTCAATTCTCAAAATCTAGATAATATCTATAAAAATTTAATTGATCACAAAGTAATTTTTTTTCGCAATCAGAACTTGAAACCAGAGGACCACATTGCATTTGCTAAGAGCTTCGGTGATATTGAACCTCCACATCCTATCTATCCACATGTTGAAAATTTTCCTGAGATTACTTTACTAGAAAACGATCCTTCTAACCCCCCTGATACAGATGAATGGCATACTGATGTAACTTTTAAAACAAAACCACCTTTCACTTCCATACTTTACAGTAAAGAAATACCACCATCAGGTGGAGATACTTTATGGTGTTCATTAACAGCAATTTTTGATGATTTACCAGAAAATATTAAATCTGATTTAGAAACCAAAAGAGCAGTTCATGATATGGGTGCATTTAGAAATAACTTCAGCTGTGAAGATAATGAAGAATATTCAAAAAAATTGAACGCGGGTTTTGAAAGATTTGGAAATGCGGTACATCCAATCATTAAGGTTCACCCTATATCTAAAAAAAAATTTTTATATATAAATCCGAGCTTTACACGTCATATTATTGGCTTAGACATGACAGACTCTAATAATTTACTCTCTTATCTATTTAACTTTATGACAAAGCCACAGTATCAAGTTAGGTTTAAGTGGACCCCAAATACTTTAGCTTTATGGGACAATAGATGCACCATGCATTATGCTATTGGTGATTACCTACCACATCGTAGAGTTATGAACAGAATAACTGTTCTTAATGATAAGAGAGAAATATCATAATAGTTAAGTTTAGATTTTATTAATATTTTTAACATTGAATATATTATGTTAATAATCTTCCTATGATTGATAAAAGAAAATTTTATATAAATGGTGATTGGGTGGATCCTGTAAATAAAAATGATTTTAATGTAATTGATCCATCTACAGAAGAACCATACGTTACTATTTCACTAGGAGGTGCAGATGATACCAATAAAGCTGTTGAAGCTGCTAAAAACTCTTTTTTAATATGGAAAAATACATCAAAAGAGGAGCGTATTGAACTTTTAGAAAAACTTTTAAAAATTTATAGAAATCGCTCTGAAGAAATGACAAATGCAATATCAAAAGAACTTGGAGCACCTTTAGACTGGGCTTCATCTGCACAGATGGGTTCTGGTGAGTCTCATATAGAGGACTTTATTAAAAGATTAAAAGAATTTGAATTTGAGTCAAAGTTTGATGAGAACTCTGACAATTATATTGTCTATGAACCAATAGGTGTTTGTGGTTTAATAACTCCATGGAATTGGCCAATTAATCAAATTGCTTTAAAAGTTATACCTGCCTTTGCAACTGGGTGTACGATGATCTTAAAACCATCTGAGATGGCACCTTTATCAGGTTTATTATTTGCTGAAATGATACATGAAGCCGGTTTTCCTGCTGGTGTTTTCAATTTAGTAAATGGAGACGGTGCTGGTGTTGGATCACAAATCTCAGGTCATCCAGATATTGACATGGTTTCTTTTACTGGTTCAACTCGTGCTGGGAAACTAATTTCTAAGAATGCTGCCGATACAATTAAAAGAGTTTGTTTAGAACTTGGTGGAAAGGGCGGTAATATAATTTTTGCAGATGCATACCCAAATGCTGTTAGAGATGGTGTAAGAAATATTATGAGCAATGCTGGTCAATCGTGTGATGCCCCAACTCGTATGTTAGTTGAAAAATCTATTTATGAAAAAGCTGTTCAAGAAGCTGCAGACGAAGCTAATAAGATTGGTGTAGATTTACCCTCTAAACCAGGTGACCACATTGGCCCTGTGATTAATAAATCACAATTTGATAAAATACAGTCATTAATTCAAAGTGGTATTGATGAGGGAGCAACTCTCGTTGCTGGTGGAGCTGGTAGGCCATCTAATTTTGAAAAAGGCTACTATGTTAAACCAACAGTATTTACGAATGTTAAAAATGAAATGAGAATAGCTAAAGAAGAAATTTTTGGTCCAGTTCTGTCTATTATTCCATTTGACTCTGAAGAAGAAGCAATCTCAATCACTAATGATACCCCTTATGGTCTTGGTAATTTTTTGCAAACAGAAGATAAAGAAAGAGCTAGAAGAGTATCGAAACAACTTAGAGCTGGTGTAGTTCAAATTAATGGAAATGCTCCAGACTCAGGAACACCTTTTGGTGGATACAATCAATCTGGAAATGGTCGAGAGGGCGGAACATGGGGCCTACATGAATACTTGGAAGTTAAAGCGATAAGTGGGTGGAAGTAGATGATAGGATTTGTCATGGTTGGAACAAACGATTTAGACAGAGCTATTGATTTCTATGACACTATTCTTGAAATAATCGATTTAAAAAGAGTTGAAAAAACAGAAACATACGGGTCTTATGCCCCAAAATCAAATTCCGATGCAATAGAATTCTACGTTACTGTTCCTCACAATAAAGAAAATGCCACTGTGGGTAATGGAACTCAAATTTCTTTTTACATTGACAAAAAAGAGACTGTTGACTTGTTTCATTCAACTGCAATAAGCTTAGGCGCTAAAGATGAAGGCGCACCTGGTGAAAGATATGAGGGTGAATATTATTCATACCTTAGAGATTTAGATGGTAACAAGATTTGTGGTTACACGTATTTCACTAAGTAGAAATATAATTAATTTCAATGTCTTACACTAATATTGAAAATAAATTAAATTCTGGTGACATTGTACTATTAGATGGTGGAATGGGTGCAGAATTAGAAAACCTTGGAGCTTCTATGGATAAAGATCTTTGGTCGGGGAGATGCTCTATTGATGAACCTGATATTGTATACAAAGCACATCAAAACTTTATAAATTCAGGTGCTGATATCATAACTACAAACACATATGCTAGCACTCCTATTTCTATGAAAGAGTATGGTTATGAACATCACATTGAAGAATGGAACAATGCTAGTGTAAATATAGCTAAATCAGTGGCAAATAATTCTGATCGTGAAATAGCTATAGCTGGTTCAGTATCAACATATGGTAGTTGGGATAAAATTGAACCTAAATATCTAAAACCAGGTTTTATCCAACAGATGAACATTTTATCTAATGCTGGTGTAGATTTAATTATTCTTGAAGCAATGACTTCATCAACGAGAACTATTGAGTCATTATTAGATAGCTCTGATCAATTTGATCTACCAATTTGGCTTTCAATATCATGTGCTTTAGATAGAAAAAGTAATAAGCTTATGCTTGGCTATCAAGAAAGTTTAAATAACTCTGAAGCTTTTTTTTATGATGATTTTGAAAGCACGATAATTAAATTTAAAGATATTCATAATGGACCTATTTTAATAGCTCACTCTGATATTAAGGTTGCTAATCAAGCAGTCATGATTGCTAAAAAAAACTATGGTGGAATTGTTGGTGTATACCCTAATAATGGTTTTTTTAAAAAACCTAATTGGAATGTTATAGAAAGTATTTCCCCAAAAGATTATTTAGAAGAAGCACAACAGTGGGTTGATAATGGTGCCCAAATAGTAGGGGGCTGTTGTGGAATTAGTCCTAACCATATCAAAGCACTATCAAATTTAAAAAATTAATTATTATCTAAGATTGAAAATTTATAATAAGATGTATTTTCCATTAGTAAATTCGTATCTATTTTTACTCCTAATCCCTCTCTATTATCTAATTCAATAAATCCATTATTTATTTCGAAGTTTTTATCACAAAACTTTAAAGTATAGGGAATATACTCAGGGAAAAATTCAGCCATCTCTGTATTAGGAAAACTCATACATACATGGACCATCGCTGATGCTGCTATTGACATAGAATTCCAACAATGAGGAGAAACTCTAACATTATTTTTATTTGATAGTTCTATTATTTTTATCATATCAATAATTCCCCCAACACTTGAAATATCTGGATTAAATATATCAACAGCATCTGCGGATAGAGTTTCAATGAAATGATTTATTCCACATTGTTTTTCTCCTGTAACAATTCTCAAACCTGTTTGATTTTTAATTTCTTTTAGTGCTCGAGTAGCTTCACCATCAACTGGCTCTTCAAACCAATACGGTTTAAATTCTTCAACAAGAGGAGCTAATTTTAACGAAACATTTTTATTTTTAGGACATGCTAGGTCTAACATAAGAGGTATATTAAGTCCCATTGTCTTTCTTATTTTTGAAACACAGATAGCAGCTTGATCAATTGTTCTTTTTTGAAGAGGATATATTTTTATACCTCCATAACCCTGATTTAATATTTCTTCACATCTAGATGATAATTTTTCATCATTTTTAAAATCTTCACTCCAAATAGTAGCGTAAACAGGAACTTTATCTCTGTATTCACTTGATAAAATTTTATATAGAGGTTTTTTTTTCTTTTTACCCTCAATATCCCAAAGACTTATTTCAATAGCACTTGTTGCAGCAGAAAAATCAATCCCACGATGCCCATCTGCAATCACTTCAACTTCCTTATGAAATCTGTCTGGAGTTAAATTTTCTATATGTGATAGTGAATTAACAAGATTATGAATAATTTCTACAATACCTTTTTCTCTTGTAGGCAATGTAAATGCTTCACCCCATCCATAATATCCCTCATCGGTAGTCAGCTTAAGAAATATAAAAGGTTTAATTTGCGACCATCCATCGTCACTTGGTATAGATTTGGAAATCCAGGTTTCTACTTTATTTAAAAAACTCATTTATTTATTTAAAATTTTTCAATTAATTTCTTTAAATGTGTGTCACTTACACCACAACACCCACCAATTATTTGTATTTGATCATCAATGAACTCTAAACAGGAATTTGCAAACTCATCTTCTGTGCTCATAGCAATAGCCTCATGAGTACTAGTATCAAATTTATGTATTTCTGGATAATACATCATTGGACCTTTCCAATGATCTTTTATTATTTTCAAACCACCAGAACTATCTTGAAACCATGTGTGCATAATACCATAAACATCTCCACCAATATTTGTAAGTGTTTTTATTATGTCTTCAAATTGAATAATTTCATCTTCGGGTAAAAATTTTGGTTGCTCCTTGTACTTTTCTTCATCATAAATTAGTGATTTTTCTTTTTCTGCTCTAAAATTTCTCCCAACTATACTGTTGTCAAATTTACTTTCACAACAACTAAGACCAACCCATACAGGAAGACCAGTCTTTAACGCTGCATTTAGTAATATTTCAGAGTGGTTTATATCAAGTAACATTTCTAAAATTAATAGATCTACTCCAGAGTCTTTTAGTATGTTAGCAGCTTCAATATAATTTCTTTCTTCTTGTTTATATGAAGGAATAAACTTCGGATTAGGTACAAATTCATTTTCTTTCAATGCAAAAAAATTTGACAGACTTCCAGCTATAGCAACTTTTTCAGTTTTATTAGTATTTATGATTGCTTTTCTTGCTAATTCAACAGATTTAATTAAAAATTTTTCTGTTTCATTTTTGCGATTCAAGCTATCTAGTACGTGTCTACTTGTTGCAAATGTATTTGCGGTAATAATATCACAACCTACATTTATAAAATTTTCATGAACTTTGACTACTATATCAGGTGAGGTAATCGTAGCTAGTGCAGCAAATGCTGGACTCATATCTCCACCTAGTTTTGCTATCTCTGAACCATTTCCACCATCTAAAAAAATTTTTGATTTATCTTTTAATTTTTCTTTAAATATCATGTATTTTTTGGATTTGGTGCTAGAACAACTGCTAAAATTCCTCCAATTACAATCATCGAGCTTCCAATTATTTCTCGTAAACCAAATGGTTCATCTGTCAGAATACTAGAGCTTGTGACTCCAACTAATATTTCGGATAAAAAGAGTATTGAACATAAACCAGCTCCTAATTTACTCGGTGACCAAAATATAACCACGCCTGTAGGTATAAAATAAAAAACAGATATGAAGAAAAGAAATGAGGACATAGCAACAAATGAATCTATTGTAGGCATTGGCCCTAGATAATCTGTTAAAAAGAAGCCAGCTAATATGTTGAACAAAGTACCATAAAAAAAGAAAGAAAAAATTGTAGGAAATACACCATCAGTCTTAACTATTTCCAAACGTATCATTCCAGCTGCAAATAAAGCTCCACCAGCAAGAGCCAACCAATCACCTGCATTCTCTGGCAATGGAATGATTGTTTGTTTACTAAACACAATCCATAACCCTCCAAGAGCTAAACCAAGTGTTAATGCTCTTTCAACACCTGGTTTTTTCTTCAAAAATAAAATCTCAAAAATAGTTGTCCAAATAGGAGTCATATAAAAAAGAATTAATGCACGAACTACGTCCGTTAGAAGG
>CABYSX010000020.1 GCA_902521795.1 uncultured Alphaproteobacteria bacterium | reverse complement strand
TGAATGTAAAAAATATTTGTATTTAATGTTCTGTAATATATTAGATTTGCGAACAAAATTTTTATTTTTATCATCTAATCTCAAACCACGATTATATTCTTTATTAAATGAATTAGAAATAAGACTACCTGAGAGTCTTATTATTTTTGGAATAAAAAATTTTATATGTTTATTCTTATACTTTTTTAAAGAAAGTCTCTCAAAATTGTAGTGAAATTTATTGTCACTAGAAAATTTTTCAAAATATTTTAGTAAATTATCTATATCTTTATCAAATTTAAATATTTTATCTAATTGATAATTATCTTTATAATAAGCTCTATTATGTATATCAAATATTCCAAAATAAATGGGCTTTAATTTATTATCAACGATTTTTGCTCCTGCTGTCTCTTCAATCATTAAAAAAGGTTTTTTTAATCTTTTAAATAAAACATAAAAAATATAGTCATAAATTCTATGTGGAATTGTTGGGCAAATTATTACATCAATTTTATATTGAATAATAAATTTACTAATATCAGATAATAATTTCATAGTATAATTAATTTTAGTTTTAATATTTGATTTATATCCAAATTCAAACCATCTATTTATTAATTCAAAAATAATTGGGTTATGAAATTTTAGGTCCGTGCCATAATCATTTATACTTTCTTTATAAGTTTTAAATTCCTCTGAAATATAATCATCTACTTCATTTTGCAAAAATTTTTCGTGTAAAAAATACTTTTGATTTTTTTCAATACTAATTTTATTAAAATTTTCAAAATTTTTTAATAAACCTATCCAACCCACTGTATTCCAACCAAAACGATTACTTAGGTCATTTGATATATTTATCCAATCCTCATTTGGTGTTTTGATAAATAATATATTCAAGATTTGGTTAAATTGATTTTTGTTATCTCTTTTTTATAATTAAATATGCATTGAGTTCAGCAATATATGAACATTCATTTTTTGGATATCTGGCTTTCTTTCATAATCTAAATGAGCTCCTATTTCTATATTATTCCAATTTGCATATTTTGGTCCCATTAATGCCCTTTTTAATAACCTTGGATCTAATTTGAATCTCATGTAATTTGAATTATTTTCTAAAGAGTTTGTGATTTTATTCTTGAAGTCGTCCAAATTTATTTTGAAGAATTTATTATCATTTATATCAAAGTATAAATTTAGATTTTTTTCTGAAAATGAAATTTCTTTTGCTTTTAACCGTAACCTTAAAATGCTTTTTTCAAAAAGATTAATTAATTCTTCATTTTTTGGTAGAGCATCATTTTCATAAGTATATTTTTGCTTTGATAATACCTCTTTAATATATTTTTCTCTTTTATTTGGATCTATTGGATTATATTTTTTTGATGATTTCTGTGTATTCAGGTCAAAAGACTGGTTAAAATTTAATAATACAGACTTTGAAAATTTACATTTTTCTCTAATAAGCTTTGCTGCTTTTTGTAATTCAATTAATGGTAGATTTTTGTTTTTTTTATAATTCTTGCCACCTAAAACATATGTTCCTGCAAATGGCATAAAATATTTTGGCTTTAATAAATCAACTGCTTTAATGCCATTTATTAGACCCCTTTTAATAGCTATACTCATTCCTTCCCTCATTTGTTCATCTGTATAATTCATCATACAATGAGGGTATAAAGAAGCGGGTGAATAACCAACTAAAGCAAAATCAATTGATGGATTATTCATTTTTACAATTTTAAGAGCATTTCTTGCAATATCTATTGAGCAATCATTTGTGTTGACCAAAGTGAACTTATCATTTTTTATTACAGATAGTGTATCAAGTTGCATTGATCCCTTAATATTAGAGGGGATACACCCAAACATATGGCCACACAATGACGGATCGCAATTGTCACAAGCATAAATTGTAATTGAAGATTTTTTTGATAATTGAAATTCTTCAGCATTGGGTAATTCTATAGCTTTAAAACCAATTCTCTCTATATTTGATTTTAAAAATTTTTTTTCAAAGCTATGAATCAATACAGGAATATTTTTTGGAATAAAGTCAAATGTTTTCACATCAAAATGATCTGGGTGAATATGGCTAACATAAATATAATCAATTTGTGTGAAATTAATATCTTCAACTGGAATTGGAGGGAAATTACTCCAACTTCCATAATATGCCCCATCTACTAACCAAGGGTCAGTAAGTATTTTTGCATCACCTGTATCAATTATAACAGTAGCTGAGCCAAGTTTTGTAATTTTCATATTAAGCCACAATAAACATAATAAATTATTTTTTCAATCGACTATTATTTATCCCTAATATTTTTTCCTTTAGTCAATAAGTGTTTTTTTATTTTTAATAGGTTATTGTCTGCAAATACCAATTGTGTACCCATAGCTACACCATTTATTCCTAATTCAAAAGCTTCCTCAATGTCGTTCAAAGTGCCTGAACCTCCTTCAAGAATTATAGGTATATTTATTTCTCCACGGACCAATTTATATAAATCGAAATCATATCCTTCTTTTGTCCCTTCTTTACTCACTGACATTAATCTTATTTCTCCACATCCTTGTGAAACAGCTTCATTTACCCATTTAAGAAGGTTTATATCTTGTCTAGGCCTCTTTAAACAATGATCATATAAATAATAGACACCCTCTATTTTAATAGCATCTATACCAATAACTATAGATTGAGAACCAAATTGTCGTGAGAGCATATTAATTAGTGATGGATTTTCGATAGCCGTTGAATTTAAGCCAATTTTATCGGCTCCAAGATCCATACATTCTCTAGCTAAATTTAGACTATTTATTCCTCCAAAAAAAGTTAAAGGCATAAATACCTCTTTCGAAATTTCTTTTAAAATTTTAAAATTAGGTAATTTGTCTTTTCTTGAAGCAAGTATATCACTAACTATTATTTCATCGGCTCCTTGGTGATTATGGGCTCTTGCAGTTGTAGAGGGTTTGCCTGCATCAAGATAATTATCAAATCTCACACCTTTTACTAACCTTTCATTTGATATCAAAATTGATGGAATTAGTCTTTGATACATTAAGGTTTCCAGTTCAAAAACCATTTTAATAAATTTTGTCCAGAAATTTGACTTTTTTCTGGATGGAACTGGACTGCAAATACGTTTTCAAAAGAAACCCCTGCTACAAATTTTTTATTACCATATTCAAAAAAAGAATTTATCAAATTAATATCGTGAGGTAACATAGAATAGGAATGTGAAAAATAGAAACTCTTATAATTTTTTAAGCTATCTTTTAACTTATTATCAACTTTATTTAATATAATTTCACTCCATCCCATATGAGGTATAATATCTTTTTCGGATAAATTTTTTTTTAAGTTTACAACGTTTCCTTTTATCCAGCCGAGACCCTCATGATTACCAAATTCTGTTAAGTTAGTTGCCATAATTTGCATACCTGCACAAATTCCAAGCAATGGTGTTCCTTTTTTAAAAACTGCCTCTTTCAAAGCATTATCTAAATTTTTTGATTTTAGATTTTTCATCATATGGCTTGTTGCACCGACACCAGGTAAAATAATCTTATCAGATTTAAGTATTTCCTCTGGATTTGATAAAAATTTAGTTTTAGCTCCAATGTATAATAAAGAATTATTTATTGAATTTAAATTTCCTGATCCTGTACTTCTATCTCCATAATCTATGATACCTATTTGCAATTTTACTTAACTAAAAAAATTTTTATCGAAATTATCAAAATCTTTTGGAACTTTGTTATTTTTACCAATTTTATTGGTATCAGGCATAGAGTGAGGTGCTACAACGTGTTTAGAAACTATTTTATAGAACTCAGTTTCTGATATCCCAACAATATTAAGAAAAAAATCTAGAGCTTTTGGTCTTTTTCCGTCATATTCCTTTATGAGTTCTAGAGCTTTATCTCTTGTTAACTCACCATTTCTTATGTCAATAGATGTTAAATGAGAGGTTCTTCCAAATCCTCTTTTCAAGAATTTGATATAGTCTCTAAGACCTTGCATATAACATTCTATTTTTTCATAGTTATACTCGGGCGGTACTCCCTCAACATCGTCCCCCTCCCATCCTAATTCTCTGGCAATTAAGGCAGATTGTTCTTTTGGGTGCCAAGGAATGTAATATCCTAAAAAGACTGATTTTGTATTATTTTCTATAAGTTTTTCTCTTGGTGGGTATGAGTAAGGTTTTAAATCTCTTTCTGTGACCTTATGATCACTTACTGAGTCATCAAGCATTCCAACCATATCCTCAGCATTTATACCCAAATTTACTTTTAAGTTGAATCTTCTTTCATCTGACTCCTCTAGCTCATCATAAGAGTAGAATGAAGAATATTCAGCACCTGGTTCTCCCCAAAAAACTAATGGTACCTTTGTCATAAGTGATACATGCATGGGATATGCAAAAATACCTGTATGACAATGCCAACAAAAATCACCCCTTCGCAGAAGCGACTCATACATTAGCTTTTTAACGACATTCCAATTTGGGGAAAATCTCATTACATCAACTCCTAATTTCTTGAATGTTCTATTACAATTTTCTTCTACTTTATTTCTCATAAATAAATGATCAAACCTTACAACTAAACATTTCAAATTTAATTCTTTTACTAAATAATAAAGTGTAAAGGTTGAATCCTTTCCACCAGAAAATGGAACAATACAGTCGTAGTCAAATTTTCCCTTGTATTCTTCGACTAGGTTATAAAGTTCTTTCTTACGTTCATCCCAATTGATTTCTTCTTTTTTAAATTCTATTTGTTTACATACTGAGCAAGACCCTAAATTATCAAAGGATAAAGATTCTGCAGTTTCAGGCATTACACATTTCGTACACAATCTCATATTTCTAATTTAATCTGCCTATTCTTTTATTAATAAAAGTTGTTTTTTTTATATCACTATTAAATATATTTAATTCAATATTATTTTTTAACAATAAACAAGTTTCTTCAAAAGCTTTAGCATATTTATTTATTAAATTATCACTGTGAGCCGTGGAGGAATAAAATACATTATTTGCAAGAAAACCTCTTTTTAACATTTCTTCACATATAAAATTAATATATTTTTGGTTGTTTTGGTCCTCAAAATAAAAATTTGATAAAGCAGGAATACCTTGTATCTGGTAATTAATATTTAATTTTCTGAAAACTTTGGACCAAATTTTTCTAATTTTATTTCCATTCTTAGTTATTTTTTTCCAAGACTCTTCTTTTTTCATAGTTTTAAGAGTAGATAAGGCTGCTACATATCCAATTCTTTCAGTCCAAAAAGTGCTACTAATAAAAGTGCTTTCTATTGAATTCATTATTTTTCCTTTTCCTAATACAGCGTTGATTGCATAGCCATTACCAAGTGCTTTTCCATAAATAATCATATCAGGAGTGACATTATAGTTTTTGTAAATACCTCCATACGTTTCTCTAAAGCCAGAAGTGCACTCATCAAATATAAGTACAATTCCCTTTTTTTTTGTGATTGATCTAACTTTTTTAATAAAATTATCTTTAGGATAAATATTCCGAACCACTTCCATTTTTACAGCTGCAATTTCACCATCATATCTATTTATCAAGCCATTTAACTGTTCAATATCATTATATTTAAATGCAAATGTTGTATTTCTTAGAGCTTTTGGGACACCATTTGGATCAAGACCTGCTATAATATTGCCATTAAGGTTATTTTTGGATTGTAAATTTGTAGATAAATACCAATCGTGCCAACCATGATACCCACATATCAAAATTTTATCTTTTTTTTTGTATGAACGAGCTAGTCTGACAGCGACTGAATTAGCCTCACCACCAGATCTAGTAAATCTAACTTTATCTGCCCAAGGATTTAAATTTATCAATTTCTCAGATAAAAGCACCTCCTCCGGCGGATTTAAGGTAGACATATTTCCTAGTTTGATTTTTTTTACAACTTCTTGATCTATTTCTTTTCTGGAGTAGCCTAATGAATTTGTCCCAACTCCCATGTAGCTAAAATCTAGAAATTTATTTTGGCTTAAATCCCATACTTTGCAGCCTTTAGTCTTATTAAAATAAGTTGGCCAATATTCTTTTAAAAATCTATAAGGATGCTTAGTTAGTAGCATATTGCCTCCAGCAATAGTTTTCTGGGCCCTAATCCAGAGCTTAGCTCCTTGACTCTTTTTTGATAATTTATACATATATTTTTTTTTCATTTTTAATAAATTTAATATTTCTTTTTAAAAGTTTAAGATCATTGGGGGTATTTAGGTCACAAACCCTATCAAAAGGAATATGGAATATTTCCATTCTATTTGAATAAAACGAATTGTTTTCAAAAATATTTTTTGAGTCGGACCAATAAAACATACCTGCATCACAGAAAATATCTGGATAATTATTTGATTGCAATTTTCCATACTCTTTAAAATAAAGATGCCAATACTTATTTTTTTTAAAGAGTGCTTGAAATGGTGGTAAATTATAATCTGTAACAGACATAAGAGAACTACAATTACTTTTTTTAAATTTTTTATAGCTTTTTCTTAAATCATTTATAGTCAAAAGTAATGCTGTTGGATAAATACAACAAAAATTTAATTTTTTTAATTTTACATTTTCAAGTACATCTTTACACACTTGAATTACGGTGGCTTTATCAGATGATAGTTTTTTACTTCTTTTATGAAATTCAGCTCCCTCTTTTGTAATAATTTTTTTAACATCAAGAGACTCTGAGCTCACAATAACTTTTTGAAAGATCTGAGATTTTAGAGCTTTTCTCACTACCCAAGTTATTATTGGCTTATTATTTATCTTATAAATATTTTTTTTTGGGAGCCTTTTAGAATTCAATCTTGAAGGTATGATTGCAATAGTATTATTCAAAATCATTGATATGCAAAATTTGATTTGCAAATATATCCTTATTTAATTTTTTATCTAATATAATATCTAAATTACTAGGAGGTATTCCATATCCTGGTCTTTTGTATTTAAGTTTCATATCTTTCACGTAAGTGCCTTTCTTGTAATCTAAAGCTGAAAAAATACTTCTTCTTACTTTTAATCTTTTTTGCTTTTCATCACTTGTAAATACACGTCTCGAGGAACCCATAGCTATTTCTATTTCTCTAATTTTATTAATAAAGTTTTTCATATCATCTGGTTCTAAAGACATAATATGTTCGACTCTTGGTGTAGTTCTGTCTAGAGTAATTGTTTTTTCTAATAGATTAGCACCTATAGCTACAGCTGCTATATCCATATCAAAACCAACTGAATGATCTGAGTAAGCTATTGGGCATTCAAATATATTTTTCAATGACTTTATCATTTTTAGATTTATAGATGTAGGATTAGCAGGATAACCTGAAGGGCAATTATGGATAATAATATTCTGATTTCCCTCACCTTTAATGATATCAATTGCCTCTGCTATTTCACCAATTGTTGAATTACCAGTATCTAATTGTATAGATGTATTAGTTTTTGCGACTTCTTTAAGAAAAGGAAAGTAATTAACATCTGCTGAGGCTATCTTAATTGAGTGACAACCTACTTTTTTTACAAAGTCTAAACCAAGTTCATCACCTATTGTCGCAAAAAAAGTAAGACCTAAATTATCTGAAAAGTCTTTGAGTTCTGCCCATTCCTCAAATGAGAGACTCCTCCTGACAAAAATATCATAAAGATTTTCAGATACTTTTTTAATCTCGTTAGTCTCTTTACTTATAAGAATATCAAACTCAAATTCCATATTCTTATCTGCGATTAACTCGTCAGGATCAAATATTTGAAATTTGACTGCATCAGCTCCTGCATCAGCTGAATATTTAATTAACTTTTTTGCTGACTCTATACCATCATGAGTTGCTCCAGCCTCAAAAGTTATAAAACAAGGATAATTATCTCCTATAAATTTTTTACCAATTTTCATTTAAATAAATTTCCAATTTTTGGGATTGATAAGTTTGTCATCATTTATATTAATTTTCTCTAACTCTTTCAATAATTTTTCATCGATAAGTTCTTTTCCAATACAATCAATAATTTTTGAAAGCTGAAAGCCATTATCTATACCGATAACAACATTACTAACAAGTTTTTCACTAAAAACAAAAGAAAGGCATGACTGTAATGGATTCAAGTTATTTTTATCATGCCATTTGATCCATTTTAACCATATTTTTTTCCAATCATGAAACTTAGCTGGTATTTTGTCTATTGAATTTTGTAATAATAACCCTTGAAGAAAAATTGATCTAGCATGAAACTGTTTATTATCATTATTTATTTTTTTTAACCAACCAGTATTTTTTAATCTTTGATCAAATATACTAAATGGACCTTGAATGATATCAAAATCATAGTCATAAAATTCATATAAATCATTAGGTTCATAAATAGATAATCCAATTTTTTTAATTTTTTGTTTCTGTTTGAGTTCTTTAAAAATTTGCATAATATATTTTGAGAATTTAGATCTTAATATAGACGTGTCGTGGATCATCAAGCAATATATTTTACCAAGATTTAGAGTTTTGAAAATTTCCTCAAATTCCAGATCAATACTTTTGGTTTCTAAGTTTTCAAAATTAAAATTTTTTAGTGATATTTTTGTAATTATATTGAATTTATCTAATTTTTCGAAAGTGCTTATTAATTGATGAGCATTTGAATAATGATTAGAAGTATCAATATAGCTTATTCCAAGATCATGGCATTGATTAAGAATATTATGCAACTTATATGATGATTTTTCTCGAACAATTCCATATTTGATATTGTTCTGAGCAGTACCTATGATAATTCTATTTAATTGCAAAATACTGATTTATTTTTTTTGATACAAATTCTACATCGCTACTAGTCATAGAAAAATGTAAAGGGATTGATAGAGCCTTCTTTGAGTACAGTTCAGCATTTTTGAAATCACCTTTTTTGAATCCAAATTCTCTATAATAAGGTTGCAAATGAATTGGAAGATAATGTAATTGAGATGAAATGTTAAATTTATGAAGAAAATTAATCAACTCAAAATTATAAGTTCTTGTATTATTTTTAATTAAAATTATGAATAAGTGATATGAGCTCTTATTTCCATTTTCTATCTTTTGAGTTTTTACAAATTTATTTTTCTTAAGAAATTTGTTATAAACACCAGCTAATTCATTTCTTTTTTTAACAAACTTATTTAGTTTTTTTAGCTGACTATATCCAAGAGCAGCATTAATATCTGACATTCTATAATTAAAACCAAGATATGTTTGCTCATAATACCAACTTTCAATTTTTTTTGTAATTGGTGATTTTACATCTCTCACTATGCCATGAGATCTGTATAAATTTGCTTTTTCAAATATCTTTTTATAATTAGTGTGTAATGAACCACCCTCTCCTGTTGTTATCATTTTTACTGGATAATAACTAAAAATAGTTACATCAGAATATTTACACGATCCAACATTACTATCTGAATATTTTGCACCCATCGCATGAGAAGCATCTTCAATGATTTTAAATTTATATTTTCTTGATAGGGTTTTAATCAACTTCATATTACAAGGATTTCCACCCAAATGGACAACTGTAATTATTTTTGGTAAGCAATTATACATTTTTGCTTTGGCTAATTTATTTTCTAGAGATTTTATTGATATATTAAACGTATCTAAGTCGATATCTATAAAATCAATCTTAGCGCCACAATACAGAGCGCTGTTAGAAGAAGCTACAAAAGAATTAACACTTGTCCATAAAATATCATCTTTACTTAATCCTAATGACAAACAAGCGACATGAAGAGCAGAGGTTGCAGAATTTAATGTAATTGAATAATTTGATTTTGTGTATTTTGATAAACTTTGTTCAAATTTCTTATTAACTGAGCCTTGTGTTAAAAATTCTTTAGATAAAGTATCTTTTACAAAATTGATATCATTTTTATCTATAAATTGTGTGCTATATTTATTTACTTTCATTAAAATTTTTTAACATTTTAGTAAATTCTTTTTTAGATAATTTTGTTGTATTATCAGAGCGATACTCAAATCCTATTTTTACTTTTTTTCCTTTTTCATTTAGTGATGTATTAGAAAAGTCAAATTTATGGTTAAATTGAATGGTGGGTTTTATTAAGAAAAAATCCTCAAATTCTATAGTATTAATACTATCATCTATTGGGCACATTATCTCATGCATTTTTTCGCCAGGTCTTATTCCAATAATTTTTCTTTTGAATTTTGGTGCTAGTATATCAGCAATTTCTTTTACGGTAATTGATGGAAGTTTTGGTATAAAAATTTCTCCTCCTTTCATTCTTTTAAAAGATTTAATAACAAAATCTACTCCTTGATCCAAAGTGATAATAAAACGACTCATATCTGGATTTGTAATAGTAAGATATTTACTTCTATTTTCTATTTGAGATAAAAACACAGGAATAACTGATCCTCTGGATCCAAAAACATTGCCATATCTTACAACAGAAAATTTGATATTTTTACCACCAACGAAATTATTTGCAGCAATGAACAGTTTATCACTTGCAAGCTTAGTTGCTCCGTATAAATTAATTGGATTAGCTGCTTTGTCAGTTGAAAGAGCAATTACTTTTGTAATTTTTTGTTCAATTGATGCTTTAATAACATTCTGAGCACCATTAATATTTGTTTTTATACATTCTGTAGGATTATACTCTGCTACATCAACTTGCTTAAGTGCTGCTGCATGTACAACATAATCACAGCCCCACATGGCTTCATTAAGCCTATTAATATCTCTCACATCACCAATAAAAAATCTTAATAAATCAGAATTGAATTTTTTTCGCATAATGCTCTGCTTAAGTTCATCTCTAGAAAAAACTATAATTTTTTTTGCTTTAAACTTGCTGAGTATCTTTTTTACAAATACTTGACCGAACGATCCAGTGCCACCTGTTATTAATATCGTTTTATTATTGAACATTTTAGTTTAACTTAATTGAATTGAATATATATACATACGTTTTTAATTAATTGTAAGTGAAAAAAATTTGTTTTATCCTAGATTACGATAATAGCACCGGAAGAGGGCACCTTGGAAGATGCATTAATCTATCAAAAACATTCAAAATAAATAAATGGAAGACTTTTTTTTTTAATGAAAATAAAAGTAAAGTCACAGAATCGAATCAAGAAGTTTCATTTCTTAAGCAAATCACAACTTACTATTTTGATTTAATAATAATTGATAGTTATAAATTAAATAAAAAAAAAATAGATTATTTTAAACGGTATACAAAAAAAATTTGTATAATTGATGATTATGGAATAATTAAATTTAAAACTGATTTTTATATAAACTACTCTTGTCTTGTTCCAAAAAATCCAAATAAATATAGAGGAATTGTTAAACTTTTAGGTTTAAACTATCTAATTATAAGACCAGGTACAGAAAAAAACAATTTAAATAAAAAAGTAAATCCTCAAAAAAATTTTATCATAACTAT
>CABYSX010000019.1 GCA_902521795.1 uncultured Alphaproteobacteria bacterium | reverse complement strand
TCTCAGCATAAATACCTAACTCGCGAATTTTTCTTCCAATTAGATGTGTATATTGAGACCCAAAATCAATAATTAAAACTGATTTACTCAATTGGAACGATAGTTTGGGGCTTCTTTGGTCACTTGAACACCATGAACATGACTTTCGTTGATACCAGAATTAGTCAATCGAACAAATTTTGCATTCTTTTTAAGCGTTACAAGGTCTTTTGATCCCGTGTATCCCATTCCAGATTTTAAACCTCCAGTTAGTTGGAATAACACATTAGATACCTGCCCTTTATAAGGAATTCTTCCCTCAATTCCTTCAGGAACTAGTTTAATGGCTTCATTAATTTCGTCTTGAAAATATCTATCAGCAGACCCTCTAGCCATAGCACCTAACGAGCCCATGCCACGATAAGATTTATAGGATCTACCCTGAAAAAGAAAAACCTCCCCTGGTGACTCATCGGTACCGGCAAATAAAGATCCGGCCATAATACAGTTAGCACCCGCTGCTAAAGCTTTTACTATGTCACCAGAGTAGCGAATTCCACCATCTGAGATCATTGGGATTTTATTTTTATTGGTAATGGAAGCTATGTCTTGGATCGCAGTAAATTGAGGGACACCTACACCTGCAACAATTCTTGTAGTACAAATAGAGCCAGGGCCAATACCAACTTTTATTGCATCTGCTCCTAGTTTAATCAAATCTTTTGCAGCTTCAGGAGTTGCAATATTTCCAACTACTATTGGTAATTTGATTTTTTTTCGAATTTTTTTAAATGAATCTAATACTGCAGAGGAATGACCATGTGCTGTATCTATAAATAAAATATCAACACCCGCCTTATCTAATTCTATGGCTCTCAATAAATCATTAGGCTTGCTTCCTATTGCGGCACCAACTAACAATTGGCCATTTTTATCCTTAACAGAGAAGGGAAACTTCTCTCCTCTTTGAATATCTTTAACAGTGATTAAACCAATACATTTTTTATTATTATCAGTAACTACTAACTTTTCTATTCTATTTTCTTGTAAAAGTTTTTTTGCCAAACCAAAAGAAGACATACCTTTTGATTGAGTTTGAGTAATAGAAATTACTTTTTTTGTCATTAAATCTTTAACTTTTGTTTTTTTATTAATTACAAAACGTACATCTCTGTTAGTTATTATACCTTGAAGTGTATTGTCTTTATCAACTACAGGAAATCCTGATATATTTTGCTCTTTCATTACGCTTAAAACATCTTCAATTGTATTGTTTGGATTCATTGTAATAGGGTTATAAACAATGCCTGCTTCATATCTTTTCACTTTTTTCACTTCATAACTTTGTGTTTCAATATCAAAGTTTTTATGGATTACTCCTAATCCACCATTTTGAGACATAGCAATAGCCATTTTAGACTCTGTAACTGTGTCCATAGCAGCTGAAATAATAGGAGTATTTAAGACTATATCTTTTGTAAGATTTGTAGATATATCAACGTCATTAGGGAGTGTATTAGATACTTGTGGTTTTAATAAAACGTCGTCAAACGTTAAATATTCTTTAACTTGGGCCATGGCCAATACTAGATTTTTTTATATTAAAATCAAGGACTGAACTAAGAGAGTTTTCTTCCGTCATTAAGACCAGCATCGTAATCTAAAGGATCGACATCATCTAAACATCCTAAATTTATACCCATACCGTTCGGATCTGTTCTTCGATTATGATGGGTATAAATACCACAATGTTTACAAAAAAAATGTTCAGCTAAGTTTAAATTGAACTGATAAAGTGATAAATCACTCTCTCCTTTTAAAAGTTTAAAGTTATCCTTAGGCACCATGATCATCTTTGCATTTTTTCTGATGCATATTGAGCAGTTACACTGCATAATTTTATCGAGATCGGACTCAATTTCAAATTCAATTGCCTTGCAATGACAAGAACCCTTATGATGCACTTCTATGTTCCCTAAAAAAGTTTTTTAATAAATTTTTAGTTTCACTTGCTGTTTCTAAAATTGCCATATGTCCTGACTCTTCAAGAACAATAGTTTTTGAGTCTTTTATTTTAGACGCTAATTCTAATCCAACTTTTTTAGGTGTCATTTTATCATGCTTACCAACAATACATAAAGTAGGATGCTTTACGCTTTCTGCAGCTTTCAGTCCATTTGTGTAAATATCACACGCATTAAAGTCTGTACCTAATGTTCCATTATTATTAGATGACACTAATTGACCGCCCATGCCTAAATGACTTAAACCCGGAACAGGATGGCCTCCTTTATGTCCTAAAGGTCCGTGTACCCAATCCATCATTAAATCAACAGCTTTTTGATCTTTATTTAATGCTAAGTCTAAAAGTTCTGTATTCATTTTCATGGACATAGATCCATTAATTAAAGCCAGAAGTTCTAATTTATCAGGATGTCTTTGAGCAAATTCTAAACCAACTAAACATCCTTGTGAATGACCGACATAAGAGGTCTTCTCTATTCCTAAAGAAGTTATCAAATCAGCAATCCAATCGGCCATTTCCTCAATTGTTTTTAAAGCAGGACCTTCGGAGTCACCATGACCTGGTAAATCAACAGCTATGGTATTGTATCCATGAAAAGCAAAATACCGTGTTTGAAGAACCCAAGTAACATGAGTCAAACCACTTCCATGAACAAATACAATAGTTGGTTGTTTTTTATCTATCTCTCTTCCACTAGAAGTGTAATAAGCATCTTTGTCGTTTATCTTTATCTTCATTTAGAAGCAACAAGTCTTGGCCTTTGAGATGCCTTAAAACCCATATTGAAGTCAGTCATAATATCTTCCATGTCTTCTAATCCCACTGAAAATCTAATCATATCTTCTGTTAAACCAGCTAACTCTAATGATTTTTTATCCATTTGAGAGTGTGTTGCTGATGCAGGATGTATAACCAAAGATTTTGCATCACCAACATTGGCAAGGTGAGAGGTAAGCTTCAAGGCATTTATAAATGCATGACCTGCCTCTTTTCCACCCTTAATACCAAATGCAATCATTGAACCAGCTCCTTTTGGCATTAACTTAGAAGCTACTTTATGATCTGGATGATCAGGCAAACTTGGATGATTAACCCATGATACGTTCTCATTGTTTGTTAAGTAATCAAGCATAATTTGAGTATTGGATAAATGTTTTTCCATTCTGACTGATAAAGTTTCAATACCTATTAAAATATTAAAAGCATTGGTTGGACTCATACATGGTCCAAAATCTCTCATTCCTTCAGCCCTAGCTCTCATTGTAAAAGCAGCGGGTCCAAATTCTTCTGCAAAAGATAAACCATGATAACCTTCATATGGCTCAGTCATTGTTGGAAATTTATTTCCTTTAGTCCAATCAAAATCACCCTTTTCAACAATAATACCCCCCATTGAAGTTCCATGACCTGCCATCCACTTTGTTAGAGAGTGAGTTATGATATCAGCACCTAAATCAAATAAATTACATAGATATGGAGTGTTAAATGTTCCATCAACCATAAGAGGTATATTTGCTCCCTTTGCAATTTTAGAAATTTCAGGTAAGTCCATTATTTCAATGCCGGGGTTTCCAATAAGCTCTCCCCAAATACATTTTGTATTTGGTTGAATTGCATTTTTAAAACCCTCTGTGTCTCTTGGTTTTACAAATGTTGTATCTATTCCAAATCTTTTTAAAGTTAATCTTAATAAATTAAATGATCCTCCATAAAGCTGTGAAGAGGAGACTACATGATCACCTGCACTACAAACGTTTAAAATAGCTAGAGTCATAGCACTCATTCCAGAAGCAGTTGCTAAAGCAGCTGAACCACCCTCAAGCGCAGCAACTCTTTCTTCAAGCACTGAGATTGTAGGATTTGATATTCTACTGTAAATATGCCCACCCTCTTCAAGATTGAACAATGCAGCAGCATGGTCCGCGTCTTGAAATAGATAAGAGGTTGTTTGATAGATTGGAACAGCACGTGAGCCAAAATTTTTATCTGGCTGATGCCCACTATGTAAAGTTTTAGTGTTAAATTTGTATGTTTTAGGATCTGTCATGATATTCCAAACATATCACATATTCATAAATGAAAGTAATGGAAAAAAAGTCTCAGATAGCCTGATTATGAATAAATTTCATGCCTTAATTAATAATTTGTAATCCACATAGTTTGATAAGCTTTAAGAGTAATTGTAGATTTAATATCAATAATAATTTCATTAGAAATTAAATCCCACCATTCATTAGAGGAAATTAAATTTAATTCTGATAAATCTAAATACTGAAAAACGTTAGTAACGTTGCTAACACAAAAAATAGATTGTCTTTTATCGTGACTTTGTCTCCAAAAACCAAAAAAGTTTTTTCCTAAATTAAATGTGAATTGAGTGGCGTTTGGGTGAAAAGCTGGTTGATCTTTTCTAATATCAATTAATTTTGATAACTCACTATAGATCTGACTATTTAAGGACTCTTTGTCACTTAGTAATTTATCAATTTCCTCATACTTCCATGATCTTCTATTGATAGATCTCTTGTTATTTGTCTTCTCAACTTGTTTATAATCATTCGTAGATCCAACGAGACTATGTATATAAATAGCTGGTATACCCTCTATTCCTAACATCATTGAGTGACAACATATAAATCTTTCTAACTGCATGTGATCAGTTCCAAAAAAAGTACCTTTAAGAGCATCAAGCAGGGAAATATTTATTTCATAGACAGACTCTGTGTTATCAACTTTTTTTCTTTTAGTAGTCTGTCCTCCAAAATCAGTCATGATATCTACTAGTGTGTCTCTTTCTTTATCAGTTAAAATACCCTCTGTAGGTCTAAGACCAATTCCATCATGCGAAGCTATAAAATTAAAATAAGATGTATTATCTTTTGCAGGGGGCATGCCCATTGACCATTTTCTAATAGCTGTACTGTCACCCATTACTAAAGTCCAAAGCAATAAAGGAGGTAAAGCGAAATTGTATATTGCATTTGCCTCATCGTTTTCCCCAAAATAACTAAGATTTTCTAAATTTGGTAAATTCGTTTCAGTGATAAGAAGAGTATTTTTACTATATGCATTTAAAAGAGTCCTAATAAGTTTAACAACTTCATGTGTTTGAGGTAAGTTTAAACAATTAGTGCCATATTCTTTCCACAAAAAAGCAATAGCATCTAATCGAAATACTCTAATACCATTTTTTAAATATAAATGAATTAATTTGATAAAAAAGAAAAGAACCCTAGGGTTTTTGAAATTAAAATCTACCTGGTCATGGCTAAATGTGCACCACAAATAAAAAGTCTCATCATCGATTGCATACTCTTTAAAAAGATCTGAGCTTCTTGGACGTACAACATTCTCATATCCCTCTTGTACATTTTTCAGTTTGATAAAAAAATTTTGTGTATCTTCTTTATTTTCAATAAAGTTTTTAAAATATTTACTTTTTATAGAGGCATGATTTATAACTATGTCGCTCATAACTCTAAAATCTTTTGACAATGATTTCATATCTTGCCAGTTACCTAAATCAGGTCTTACAATTTCATAATCTGTTATAGAAAATCCATCATCAGAGCTATATGGGAAAAAGGGAAGAATATGAACATTATTAAAGTGTTTCTTACAATATTTATTTAAAAATTTAGATAATGCTTTTAATTTATTATCAGAGGTTTCAACTATAGAGTCACCGTATGATATTAAAAAAATATCCTTTTGTGACCAATTAGGTTCAGTAATACCCTGATCTTTATTTTCAAATAAATCTAAAACCTTATTAATTAACTTCAAGATCTCATTTTGATCTAAGATATCTTTATAAATTATTTGAAAATGGATATTTAAATTATTTTTTAATTCTTCTCTCAACTTATGCGTTATCTTCTTTAACAGCTTTGTTAAAACTATCTAAAATTGTTGGATCTGCACTATCAATTCTTCTCCATGTTGGAATATTGGGATTTTCACTAGGAGACTCTAAAAAAATCTTACCTGCTTCAATAATATTTTGTGCAAACAACTCAACCATTTCCTCTTCTTTATGTACATCAAAGTCCAGGCCATTCATTTCAGCATCTGTTTTGTATATCTGAACCATATCAAGAGCCATACGAAAATATGTAGCTTTTAATGAACGAAATTTTTCATGAGAAAATACCTGACCTTGTGTAGCCAGTTTTCTAAAGATAGCTTTAGAAATATCAACGGTCATTTTAGATAAACCTTTTTGTCTATTATTTTTTGAAACTTCTTGATGTTTATGCTCATAGGTTTCAGCTAAGTCAACTTGGCAAATACGATTATTAGCAAAGTTTCTATACATTTCAGACAGTATACCAACCTCTAAGCCCCAATCATGAGGAACTCTAATATCATTTAAAAGATCATACTTAAATGAGAATTCACCAGCTAAAGGGTATTTGAATATATCTAAAAAGTTAAGATATTCATTATAACCAACCATTTTTTGTAAAGATTTTACTAAAGGTGTTACTAATAATCTTGTAACTCTTCCATTCATTTTTCCTTGAGCTACGCGGGGGTAAAAACCTTTACAAAAATCAAAAGAAAACTTTGGGTTTGCAACAGGATAAAATAACTTAGCTAATAAATTTTTATCATAAGTGACAATATCACAATCGTGCATCGCTACTGTTCCAGAGTCTTTTAAAGAGATTACAAAACCTATGCAGTACCATATATTTCTACCCTTACCCTTTTCTGTAGGAGATAAGTCAAGGTTAGATAAGGCCTGGTCTATTTTCTTTAATCTAGGACCATCGTTCCAAAGGATATAAGTTTTTTGTGGAAGAACTGAAAAAAACTTTTTAGCTTTTAAAAATTCATTTTTATTTGCTTGATCTAAACCAATAACTACATTTTTGATATATTTTACTTTCTTTAAAGTATTAACAATATAAGTCAAAGCTGGTTTTTCTAACTCAGAATAAAGAGAAGGTAAAATTAAAGTCATAGGAGAAGTTTTTGAAAAAGATAAAAGATCTTTTTCAATTTGTTCAATTTTTTTTGTATTAAAATTATGAAGTGTTGCTATGACACCATTTTGATGAAAATCAGGCATATTTAAAAAATCTTATTCTCCAATATATTGTTCAATTTATATAGGACTTGACTCCAACCGTCAGGTGCGAACTTTGATGATTTTATAATATTTTTTTTATTTAAACGTAACCTAGGGAAAGATCCAGATGGATTTTTTATAAGACAAGAGTAACTGGCAGAATTTAACATATCAATATCATTTTTACTGTCGCCAAGAGCAATAGTATTTTTAGAGTATGTACCATAAAATTGATTATCATATATATGAGATATTAACTTTTTAGCTATTCTTTTGTTGCATACAGATGAAACTTGCATGAATCTACTGCCTTGTATTAACACTCCCTGTTTTTCAGATCTAAGCTCATTTATAAATTTTCTTAAATTTGACAAGCCATCTTCCCAGAGAATAATTTGACTAGCCTCTCTATTTAGCATCTTACTAGTGTTATCTAAGTTTGTGTATTTTTTTAAAATCTTAGTGGGAAGATCCTGGGCTATTAGAAGTTTAAATTTTTTTTGTTTTTTTAACAAAAATTGATGCCAACTCTTAGAGGATAATTTTGCAATTCTAATTTTCCAATATTTACCGTAATCAGATGAGTTCTTAATTTTCTTGAAACGATTTTTTGGAAAATATAAAAGTGCCCCATTCTCTGTGCTAAAGGGCATATTGGTTAAATTTAATTTTTTTAATAAATTTATAGACTCACTAAATGTCTTACTTGTATTAAAAATAACATCATTTTCATTATTGATAATACTAGTTATAGTTTTTTTGTTATTACCGTAGGAGTAATTTTCATGATCTAATAAAGTTCCATCAAGATCAGTGAAGATTAGATATTTTTTCATTTATATAAGATCTTTTTAGTTTTTTGATTTTTATCTAATGTAATTAAAGCATTACATATATCAGGAGAAGTAAAAGACATCCATTTTGACAATTTTTCATAATATTGGATAAATAGAAAGAGTTTCTTTTTAAGATGATTGTCTCTTCTCAATGAACGAAGACCTAATTCTTGTTTATATTTCCAGTTAATAACATATTGCCAGTTGGGTAGTTTGATAAAAATATAATAATTAAACTTATTAAAAAGTTTTTGGTATTTAACTAAGGATTGATTGTAAGCTGTTCTCCATATCATATTGGGATCATTTATTTTTTCTAAGTCATTGATATTTTTTTTTAAATACTCGGGATTAATTGGTTTTGAGCCAACGCACCACCCTTCTAAAATTATTAAATCTGCTTTATTAATTTTTCTATTATATTTTTTTTTATTATCAGTTACCTTGTCAAAGATCGGAATATATACTGGAAAATTATTTTTCTTTAATTTATCAACTGTCTCAATAAGTAATTTTAAATTATGTGTACATGGAACACCTCTGGTATCAAATAAATTAGTTTTCAATTTTTTTGCCAACTGTTTTCTTTGATAAGATGATAAATAAAAGTCATCAATGCTAAGAATTACAACACTCTTAAAATAAAATTTTTTAAAATATTTTTTAATTTGTATTGATAATGTTGATTTACCAGAACCCTGTGATCCAGCTATCATTAATGTTTTTTTATTTTTTATTTGATTGAATAAGTCTACGTATAATTTAGCTATTTTATTAGATAGATGAGATCCAGTAAGCTCTTTGTGAGATTTTGATAAGAAGTCTAACTTATTTTTAATATCAGACATGATTATGCATTGGCGCGCTCTGCAGGATTCGAACCTGCGACCCTCTGCTTAGAAGGCAGATGCTCTATCCAGCTGAGCTAAGAGCGCATTTATTGGAATATTTACCACTTCAACTTTATATTTTCTACTTTAATATGCATTAATTTTTAAATGAACAACACATTAATAAAGGTAGAGAATTTGGTAAAAACTTTTGGTGGTTTAGTAGCGCTTGATGACTGCTCATTAGAAATTAAAGATAAAGCTATTACTGGTATTATAGGGCCTAATGGCTCAGGCAAAACAACATTATTTAACGTCATAACTGGTAATCTTAAACCAGATACAGGGAAAGTTTTCTATAATGGTGTTGAAATCACAAATGAAGAGTCACACGACTTGTTTCATTTAGGCGTATTAAGAACATTTCAAATTGCACACGAATTTTCAAATATGACAGTTATTGAAAATTTAATGGTTGTTCCAGGTAATCAAAAGGGTGAAAAACTTCTCTACTCTCTTATGAATAATCAACAAATAAAAAAAGAAGATGAGATTATAAGAGATAAGGCTATGGATGTTCTAAAATTTCTTAAGATAGAACACTTAAAAAATGAAAGAGCAGGAAATCTCTCTGGAGGACAAAAGAAATTATTAGAATTGGCGAGAACTATGATGGTTGATGCGAAGATAGTTTTCTTAGATGAAGTTGGAGCAGGTGTTAATAAAACTCTTTTAAAAGATATTAGTGAGTCGATTTTAAAACTTAATCAGGATAAAGGTTACACATTTTGTATGATTGAGCATGATTTTAATTTTATAAGTGAGTTATGTGACCCTGTTATTGTCTTAGCAGAGGGATCAGTTCTTTTTAAAGGTTCTGCTGAAGAGGTTAAGTCAAATGAACAGGTTATTGAGTCTTATTTGGGTAAGGGATTAAAAAAATAATGTTTTTTTCAGCGAAAAATTTAACAGGAGGATACGGCGGGGTAAACATTATTGAAGAGTGCTCTTTCAATGTTGATCGTGGAGAAATCGTTTCAATTCTGGGCCCCAATGGTGCAGGTAAATCAACGGCAATGAGAGCTATGCTTGGTATATTAGACTTAAAAAATGGTAATGTAATGCTAGATGGCAAAGATATTACAAATCTAAAAACTCAAGACCGAATAAAACTAGGCTTATCGTTCGTACCTCAAATTAAAAATATATTTACAGAGTTAACAGTCAAAGAAAATTTAGAGATGGGAGCTTTTATTAATGATGATGATTTAGCCTCCAAATTAGATGAGATGTATGAATTATTTCCTATAATTAAAGAAAAAAAAGATCAGTTTGCTGGTGAGTTATCTGGCGGACAAAGGCAACAAGTGGCTATAGCTAGGGCATTAATGACTAATCCTGATGTATTAATGCTAGACGAACCCACAGCAGGTGTCTCACCTGTTATTATGACTGAATTATTTCAACACATCCTAAATATTAAAAAACAAAATATTGCTATTCTTATGGTTGAGCAAAATGCGCGCCAGGCTTTAGAAGTGTCTGACCGGGGTTATATATTGGTAACAGGAAAAAATGCATACGAAGGTAAAGGTGACTACCTACTAAATGATAAAGAAATCAGAAAAGCTTTTTTGGGTGGATAAATGGATTTTTTAAACTCTATTATACTTTTAACTAACTTTATTATTGTGCCCGGTATTACCTATGGCTCTCAATTGGCGCTTGGTGCTATTGGAGTAACTTTGATTTATGGAGTTTTAAGATTTGCAAACTTTGCTTATGGAGACTTAATGGCTTTTGGAACTATGGTTGTTATTCTTGTGACATGGTATTTACAGTCAAAGGGAATTTCATTTGGATTGCTTCCAACAGCTCTTCTGGCTTTACCAGTCGGCATATTATTGACAATTGCTGTGAGCTTGTTCTTTGATAAGACAGTTTTTGAATATTACCGAAATAAAAAAAGTAATCCTGTAACTTTTATAGTTGTAAGCCTTGGTATTATGTTTGTTTTAAATGCAGTGGTGAGAATTATCATCGGGCCAAATGATATAAATTTTATGGATGGACATAAATTTATAATGAAAGCGAGAGAATTTAAACAATTAACAGGTTTAAATGAAGGTCTAGCAATAAAGTCTACTCAAGTAATTACATTGGTAACAACTATAATCACCTGCTCAATACTGTTTTATTTTTTAAATAAAACAAAGACTGGAAAATCGATGAGGGCATATTCAAATAATGAAGACCTGGCCCTACTCTCAGGCATTGACCCAAAAAAAATAGTTTTAATAACATGGATAATAGTTTCTATTTTAGCTACTGTTGCAGGAACATTATATGGATTAGACAAAAGCTTTAAGCCCTTTACATATTTTAATAATCTTCTTCCTATCTTTGCAGCAACAATAGTTGGAGGGATAGGTAATCCTTTAGGGGCATTCTACGGAGGCTTTTTAATAGCATTCTCTGAAATAGGTCTTACCTATGCATATAAAAAATTCTTTAAATATATTATGCCAGAAAGTTTAGAGCCGAGTACGCTTATACAGTTTATCTCAACTGATTATAAATTTGCGATCTCTTTTGCAATATTGATAATTGTTCTCATATTTAGGCCAAATGGCATTTTTAAAGGGAAAGTCATATGATCAAAAATATAGACTTTAGAATTTGTTTTTCTGTCATGGCTATATTAACAGTTTTAGTTGGCCTTTTTCAGTCCTGGGGCATCGCTCTATCAATGTTAAATCTTTGTTTAATCTCTGCAGTTATGGCAATGGGAGTAAATATACAATGGGGATTTGCGGGTTTAATAAACTTTGGTGTTATGGGTTTTTTAGCCATAGGAGGACTTGCTACTGTTTTAGTTTCTGTGCCACCTGTGCATGAAGCATGGAGTGCTGGAGGTATAGGTATTTTAATAGCAGGGTTATTTTTAGCGGCAGTTATAATTAGTATATTTATTATTAATAAAAAATTATCAAAGAATAAATATAAAAACTATTTTGTATTCTTAATTGTAATTTTATCTATCCCTTTACTAAAATTCATAGCAGGGCCATCAATTAGTAAAATTGAGTCTATAAATGCTGCAACTTCTGGTTTCCTAGGGGGTGCGAATTTACCAATTATTTTCTCCTGGTTTGTAGGAGCGATTTTATCTGCCATAGTGGCTTTTGTCGTTGGTAAAGTATGTTTGGGACTAAGATCAGATTATTTAGCTATCTCTACTCTGTTGGTATCAGGAATTATAATTACGATTGTAAAACACGAAGAGTGGCTATCAAGAGGTGTTAAGAATGTTATTGGTCTAAAGAGACCCGTTCCATATGAGGTTAATTTACAAAAGTCAGAATGGTTTATTAATTTAGTTCAGTTTTTTAACTCCTCAAAGTTATCAAAAGATTTAGACCCCGAAGCAAAAATTTCTTTACTTAATCAATTAGTAATCTCCTCTTCAGGTGTTTTTGTAAAACTTTGCTTTAGTTTGATTTTTTTAGTCGTTGTATTTGTAATTCTATATTTCTCAGAAAAAGCTTTAAATTCTCCCTGGGGTAGAATGATGAGAGCTATAAGAGACAATGAAGAAGCAGCTAGAGCCATGGGTAAAAATGTTGTTAAACAGCATTTGTTTATTTTCATGTTAGGTTCAGCAATTATTGGATTTGCAGGTGCAATGCTAGTTACTTATGATGGCCTTTTTACTCCTTCAAGCTATCAACCACTCAGATATACTTTTTTAATATGGGTGATGGTCCTCCTGGGTGGTACAGGAAATAATTATGGAGCAGTACTTGGAGGGTTCGTAGTCTGGTTTATTTGGATACAATCAGCACCTTTTGCAATGGTTGTAATTAATTTATTCACTGGTCATTTAGATGAAACTAGTTATATCAAAGTACATCTTCAAAATAGTGTTCCATACTTTCGATATTTAATGATGGGGTTAGGCCTAATATTAGTTATGAGATACAGACCAAAAGGATTACTTCCGGAAAAGATTATAAAAAATTAAAGAAATTATTTAGCCCCACCTAAAAGATGAGGCTAAATTTTAATATTTATCTTTGGGCTACGTCTGTGAATTGACCGCCTTCAATTCCTTTTTCAAGGAATGCTCCAAATGCTTCTCCAACTTCAGTGAAGTTAACATCTGTTGCTCCGTCGTAGTCTACTGCAAATCCAGCACATGCTAGATCAAGACCTTTTTTTAGCTCTCCAGCATATATTTTAGTACCTGGACCGTTAGCTACGCTCATAATGTTAGCTGCTATAGAGGCACTATCATCTGATTTACCTTTGCACATTGCTAGCATTATTAAAGCAGCAGCGTCATATGACTCTCCAACATATACTGATGGATCTACACCATTAGCTTCTGCATATGCTTTAAATTTCATAGCACCTGCACCAAGAGAACCTGGCATTGAACCAAAAGAACCATCAAGATCAGAACCAAAAGTATCTGTTAGTGATTCACCAATCATTCCATCAGAGAGTACAAACGTATCAAAGGCACCGCTATCTAGTGATCCTTGAATAATTTGATTACCACCTTGGTCTAGATAACCGATTACAACTAAAGCCTCTCCACCAGCAGATGAAAGAACACCAACTTCAGCGCTATAGTCAGCTTTGTCACCCTCGTGGGCAGTTTTTGCAGTTACTTCAATACCTCTAGCAATAGCAGCAGCTTCATATACATCTGCTAAACCGACACCATAGTCAGTGTTAACGTAAGTGATGGCTACACTTGAAATACCTCTGTCATTAGTTATGTCTGCTAATACCTCACCACCTCTAGCATCAGAAGGAGCTGTTCTAAAAAATAAACCATTATCCTCTGCTGTAGTTAAAGCAGGTGAAGTTGCAGATGGTGAAATCATTGGTACACCATTAGGAACAGCTACGTTAGAAAGGACTGCACCTGTAACACCAGAACAGTCTGCTCCCATGATAGCTGTAACGCCTTGAGATATTAAAAATTCAGCTGCAGATGCTGCTGCTGCTGAGTCGATACATGTTGAGTCAGCTCTAATTGAGCTAACTGTAGAACCACCTAGAAGTGCACCAGAGTCTGAGGCTTCGTTAAAAGCTAACTCAGCGCCTGCAGCCATACCTGGCGTTAATGATTCAATAGGTCCTGTAAAACCTAAAATAATGCCAACTTTAACTTCTTTAGCGTATGACGTGCTAAACATAAATAAAGCAAGCAGAGTTGTAATGAACTTAATCATTTCTTTCCCCCTTATTAATTAATAATTATGCAGTGATAATAGTATTATATTTTGAAAAATGAATATTTAATTGTTAATGGGTCCAGGAGGTTTTTCTATTATTTGAGAAATTACTCGCATAACTCTTTGGTTTTACTTGTTTATAAGTTTGATCTACAACCTTGTATTCATATGAGTTCTTTTGACACCATAAGATAGCATCATCCAGAGTATCAAAGTTGAGTTTTAACTGTTTAGTTGTGTTTTTGGAACTATTCCATCCCATTAAAACATCTTTTTGAAGACTTGGGTCAAATTCAAATTCAATAATCCATAATTTAGTTTTTTTTAGACCGGATTGCATATTTGTTTTTGAAGGTCTTTTGATTGTAACTTTTTTCATCATTTACTTCTTGGTCGGGGAGACAGGATTCGAACCTGCGACTTTCTGCTCCCAAAGCAGACACTCTACCAGACTGAGCTACTCCCCGAGTATTGAATATATATACTTTTGTCTTATAA
>CABYSX010000018.1 GCA_902521795.1 uncultured Alphaproteobacteria bacterium | reverse complement strand
CATAATCTCCACTGTTTAAGAATTAACATTATTAATTTTTGTTTATTAAGATTATTTAGCCGCTATATCAGCTATCATACCTTTAGCTACTTTAACTTGGACATTATCAGCTATTTCAACTGAAAGGGTTCCATCGTCATTTACATAATGGATATTACCAATAATACCACCTTGTGTTACGACTCGGTCACCTTTTTTTAAATTTGAGATCATGTTTTTGTGATCTTTTAATTTTTTTTGTTGTGGTCTTATAAGTAGGAAGTAAAAAACAACGAAAATAAGTATTAATGGTAAAATTCCTGCAAGTTGGTCCATGATATAAATCCTTTAAATAAATAAAATAAGCATTAAAATCTCACAATCATCAATGAAGTCAACATAAAATTGAAAAATAAACATCTACTATGCTGGAATAGTTCTAAAAATTCACTGGATAAAATACCCTACAATAAGGTCCTAGATTTAAAGCTTTTGTATGGAGTTGATGAACAAATAGCTAAGATTGAAGAAAATACAAAAAACTTTTTAGAGGGATTAGCATATAACCATGGTCTTTTATGGGGTGTGCGAGGTAGTGGTAAAAGCAGTATTATTAGAGGAATATTAAAAGATTATTCTCTGAAATATGAAAGCTTTATGACAATTGAAATAAATAGTGAAGATCTCTCTGATTTACCAAATATTTTTTTAAATCATAAATTTAATAAAAAAATAATTATCTTCATAGATGATCTTTCATTTGAACAAAATGATAGAAGATATATTCAATTTAAATCTTTTTTAGAGGGATCTTTCTATAATTCAAATTATGAATTTTTAATTTATGTTACAAGCAATAGAAGACATTTGATGAAAAGAGATATGTTGGACAACGAAAGATCTTCTGCGATATCTCAGGATGAGGGAATTGAAGAAAAATTATCTTTATCTGATCGATTTGGATTATGGATTAGCTTTCATAATCTTGATAAAAGTGACTTTATCTTAATTATAAAAAATTATTGTAAATTTTATAATATAAATTTTGATGAAGAAATAGAAAGTCAAGCTTTAAAATGGATTTTTTCAAGGGGTAATAGAACTGGTCGATCCGCTTTTCAATTTTTTAAATATTATTGCTCAAGTAAGAATATTACTATTTAGAAATTTTATCTAGATTTCCCATATAAGATTTAAGTACCTTAGGAATATTTATACTACCATCTTCATTTTGATAGTTTTCTAGTACTGCAATTAATGTTCTTCCTACCGCAAGACCTGATCCATTTAATGTGTGAACAAATTTGTTTTGATCTGTAGTTTTATAACGAGCATTCATTCTCCTAGCTTGAAAAGATTTACAATTACTACATGAAGATATCTCTCTATATTTACTCTCACCTGGCAACCATACTTCAATATCATATGTTTTTTCGGCTGAAAAACCCATATCCCCTGATGATAATAGAATAACTTGATATGGAATTTCTAAATCATCAAGTATAGAAGTAGCACAATTCAACATTCTATCTAATTCTATTTCAGATTCATCTTCATTGGTTATACTTACAAGTTCTACTTTGGAAAATTGATGCTGTCTTATCATGCCCCTTGTATCTCTTCCAGCAGCACCAGCCTCAGATCTATAGCAAGGTGTCCACGCTGTATACCTTAAAGGAAGATCTTTTTCAGATACTATTGTATCTAACACTAAATTTGTTAACGGAACCTCCGCTGTGGGTATCAACCAGTGATCAGTATTCGTTTTAAATAAGTCTTCAGAAAATTTAGGTAATTGACCTGTGCCAAAAGCAGCAGCATCTCTTACTAAATTAGGTGGATTAATTTCAGTATAACCAAATTCATTTGTATGTTTATCCAACATAAAATTAGCTATTGCTCTTTCTAATCTGGCTATATTTTTTTTTAAATAAACAAAACGAGTACCTGAAACCTTTCCTGCTTGTTCAAAATCAATCATCTCTAAATTCTCGCCAAGTTCATAATGAGATTTTGGAGAAAATTTAAAAGAAGGAATAATGCCTACTTGCTTTATTAATTTATTTGTATTTTCATCTTCTCCTACAGGAACGTCACTATGTGGAAGATTTGGTAGAACAGATAAGGTATTTTTTAATTGTTCATCAATAGTAAAAATATCCTTTTCCAATTCATCAATCTGAATTTTAATTAATTGAACTTTTTTTTGTAACTCAATTTTATCAATGTCATTTAAATTAGAAAATGAAGAGGATAAAGTTTTTCTATTTGCTCGTAATTCTTGTGATTTGGTTAAAATAGATCTTTTTTTTGTATCTAAGGAAATAATGATATTTGATTTTGGCTCAATAAATCTTTTTTTTAATAATTCGTCAAAAATTTCAGGATTTTCTCTTATAAAATTAATATCGTGCATGAGATTTATTAATTGACTTTACCATCTTTTTTGTTGTTACGATTAACCATAAATCGAGAAACTAGAATAGATATTTCATATAAAATTATTATAGGTAAAGCCAGAGAAATTTGAGAAAATGGATCTGGAGGTGTTACGATTGCTGCAAAAACAAAAGATAAAACAATGGCATATTTTCTAAAAGATTTTAATTGATTGATAGTTAATACTCCAAATCTAACTAACAACAATAGAATTACTGGTAACTGAAAAGCTAATCCAAATGCAAAGATAAATGTCATCATTAATGATAAATACTCATTCATTTTTGCTTGAAGAGTAATATTAATACTATCTGCCTGTGATGTTTGAAAACTCAAAAAAAACTTCCATGCAATTGGTGATATCACATAGTATACAACAGCTGCTCCTACTATAAATAAAAAGGGTATTGCAACTAATGTTGGTAAGGAAATCTGCTTTTCTTTTTTTAATAAACCTGGTGAAACAAAAGACCATATTTGTATTGAAAGAAAAGGGAATGAAATAAAAGCAGCTGTAAAAAAAGCAACTTTAACATTTGTTAAAAATGCCTCTTGTAATGCTGTATAAATAAGACCGTTGCCCTCTCCTAATATTGACGTTAAAGGCTTTGCTAAAAATTCAAAAATAGACTGAGAGAAATAGAAAGAAATAACAAAGGTCAATAAAAAGAAAATTATTACATATAAAAGCTTTTGCCTTAATTCTTTGAGGTGGTCAAAAAAATTCATTGAAGTATTATCTATTTCAGTCATTTTTATCTTTCATAATATCTTCGTTATTTTTTTCAATAAACTCGTCTAATTCCTTACCCTCTTTAACCACAGTTTCTTTTGTATCTAAAATTTCTTTTTTTATATCTTTTATTTCTTCTAGATGAGATATTTCATTTACAGTTGATTTGAATTCTTTTGAAATTTTTCCTATACCCGAAGTTAAATTTTTAACAAATTTTACAACTGTTGGTATTTCTTTAGGACCTACGATAATCACAGTTATAATTAGGATGATGGAAATTTCCATCCAACCTAAAGAAAACATTACTGGTCCTTATTTTGATTATCTTGATCGGGGTTACTTGACTTATCATCATCAGCCATATTACTTTTAAATGACTTAATACCTTTTGCCATATCAGCCATCAAAGAGGGAATTTTACCCTTTCCAAATAACAACAAGACTATAATTAAAACTATAATCCAATGCCAAATACTAAAAGCTCCCATAACTTAAATTTACAATATAATTCCTATCTTATCTAGGAAAAATAAATATGTGATTATAATCTAATGAATAGGAAACTGAACTTGCTGGATCAGGTAAAAAATCTCCAATAAGTTTACTATGTATGTGATGTTTATTGTTATTACTATCTTTGACTGTCATATGAATAATTGCATTGTTACCTAGAAATTTAGAGTCTACTACAACACCTGAATTAGGTGAAGTAACTGGAGATTTTTCAACATTTAATTTTATTGCTTCTGGTCGAACTACAACACTGACGAGTTGATTATCTTTAAAGTTTTTTGTCTCTAATGTACCTAATGGTGTGTCACATTTACTATTTTGAATTTTTGACTCAAAAATGTTTACTTCTCCAAAAAGAGAGGCTACATAAACATTAGAGGGGTTAAAGTAAATTTCATGAGGTTTTCCTGTTTGAACTATTGTACCTTTTTCCATAACAATTATTTCATCACTGAGAAACATTGCTTCCTCTGCGTTATGAGTAACAACAATGGCAGATGAATCTAAGCTATTAATTAAGTGGAGAGTGTCATCTATTATTTCTCGTTTTAAATTAGTATCTAAATCAGAAAAAGGTTCATCTAAAAGTAGAAGTCTAGGTTGAACGGCAATAGATCTTGCTAATGCAACCCTTTGTTGTTCTCCCCCACTAAGTGCATGAGGGTATTTATTGAGGAATTTTTCTACCTTTGCAAGTTGTATAACTTGATCAATAAGTTGTTTTTTATTTTTTTTTGAACTTGCAGCAAAACTGATATTCTCTTTAACAGTCATATGAGGAAATAAAGCAAAGTCTTGGAATACATATGAGATTGAACGCTCTTCAGGTGGTGTATTGAATTTTACGTTAGCTACAATTTCTTTATCAAAAGATATTTCTCCTCTTTGGACTTCTTCTAATCCAGCTATTAATCTAATTAATGTAGTTTTTCCACAACCAGAGGGACCTAAAATAGAAATAATCGAATTTTGTTTAATTGAAAAGTTAAGTCTTTTAATAGCATTTATTTCGCCATAAGAATGATAAAGATCTTTAATATTAAGTATCATTATTTTGATTTAGTTGGCTTTTTGAAAATTCATCCAAATTCTCGGTCTCTTCATCGTCATCTATAAAAGCCTCATCTTTATTTAAATCATCTGTAACTTCTTGAATATTCATTGAAGCAAAATTTTCATCTAAAATTCCAGAATTTTTCATTTCTTCAATTCCAGGTAAGTTATCTAATGTGCCTAATCCAAAATGAAGAAGAAAATCATCAGTGGTTCCCCACAAAATTGGTCTACCGGGGACTTCTTTACGGCCACCAGGAGCAATCCATCCAAATTCCATTAATTGATCAAATATTCCCTGACCAATAACAACACCTCTTATACTTTCAATTTCTGATTTAGTTATGGGTTGATGGTAAACAACAATAGCAAGAGTTTCTATAGCTTGTTTTGAAAGTCTTTTTTGAATTTCTTTTTTTTCGTGAAATATTTCACTTACTTCTGTATTAGTTAAAAAAATCCATTTATTAGAAATTTTTTTTAAATTAATTCCTCTATGTTGATATGCAGTCTCTAAATTAGTCATAACCTCAGTGATATCCTCGTGGATATCTAATCTTTTTTTTATTTCATTTTCTGAAACAGGTTTACTTGAAGCAAATATTAAAGCTTCTATTTTTTGAGACGTTTCACTCATCTTTTTTTAAGTATATATCAGAAAAAGGTAAAGATTGTTTAATGACTATTTTTTTTTCTTCATTTTTATCCTCTTTTGCCATATGTAGGCTTGCATTAAAAGTACTTGAAAAAAAAGATTTATTTAAAATATCAGATCTTAGATTATCAGGTATTAAACTCTTTAACGTAAACCAATCTTGATTAGATAGAATTTCTTTAGAAATAATATTTTGTCCATCTTTGATTGTAAATAATTTTGAGGAACTAAATTTAAGAGTATATTGCTGGTTTCTCTTATGAATATTTGCATACGCTTTTAAAAGATCAATAAGCTTATCTTTAATAATAAAATTTTTTTCTATTTTTAATTTATGTTTTTGAGTATTAGGAAAGAATTCCTGTTTAAACTTTGGTAAGTCAAATAATTTTCTACTATTTTGATTAACTAATTCAAGAATTGTTAATCGATTTGTTAAAAATCTTGTAACTTTCTTTACATCCTCTTCTTTATCTTTATTTACAAGGTATTTAGATTTTAAAAAAACCATGATAGCAGCCATAAGTAAATATTCAGATGCAATTTCTATACTAACTTTTTTTAAATCCACGATAAAAGCAATATATTGGTTACAGAGACTAAGTATTGGAAGGTTTTTTAAATCAAATTTATTTTTGTGAACAAGTTCAAGAAGGACATCTAGGGGACCGTTATAATCTTTAATGTCAATATTTAAATTAGATTCCATGAGTTACTAATAGTTGATTATACAAATGATGATACTGATTAATATTAATAGATTCTATATTTAGTCTAGGTTTGTACTTTATCAATTTTTTGAGTTTATAAAATTTTCTATAATTATTAGATACATTAAAAGTATCAATTATTTTTGTATATTTGCTCCAACTAGAACTACAATCTAAAATAATATCTATTTTTGATTTGTTAGATAGATCAATAGAATCATAAATATCATAAATATTTGCATTCATTTCAAGATCATCAGTCATAATTAAACCTTTAAATCCAATTTTTTTTCTAATTATTTCGTTAATGATTTTTTTAGAAAAAGTTGCAATATATTTTTGATCCCATGACAAATATTTTATATGTGCCGTCATAGCTAAGGGCAATGTATTAAAGTGCTTAAAAATATTTATGTGATTGCTAAGAGAACTATTACTTAAATTCGATATTGGCATTGTTAAATGTGAGTCTTTATTTGTAACACCATGTCCAGGGATATGTTTCATTAAGGGAATTAATCCAAAGTTAAATAAATTATCTAAGTAAATATTTTGAAGAGTGATATTGATGTTAATATTAGGACCAAAGGTTCTTTTTTTTATCATTTGGATTGTATTTTTAATTGGAATATCTAATACAGGAACTGTGTTTACATCAAAATATAGTTTTTTAAGGTGAAATGACGTTATAAAGGATTTTAAAAAAACTAACTGTTTTGCAAGTAAGGGATATTTTAGATAAATATTATAAAGATCAAAATTATCTGGAAAATCAAATTCTTTAAATTTTTTAAATCTATTAACTATGCCACCCTCTTGATCTATAAATATCAAAGTATTTTTGCTTAATATTTTAATAGACTGATTTAGCTTTGATATTTGTGAGAAGTTTTTAATATTTCGGGAAAATATTATTACACCGAATGGTTTGAACTTAGAAATATTTTTTTTTTCTTGTTTTGACAAAGAAAAACCTTCAACAGATAAAATGATAGGAAAATTCATTTAATAAAATCTAATTCATCAGCAGTAATAGTTATAAAATTATTCAAAAAAATATATTTGAGGTAATTATCAAATACTAAATATATCAAAAGCAATACCAATAAAAGAACTAAGATTATAATTACTATTTTTATATTTTTCACATTTGTAATTTAGGTTTGATGCCTAAAATTTTTAATCCATCTTTTAAAACGTCTTGATAACTAGATAGTAAATTATATAAATCAGAGGGAATATTATTGTCATTATCTAAAAATTTAGCCTTTGGATTGTTTTTTGAAGAAGACCATAGTGTATGAAAGTAAGATGATAGACTCTCTAAATAATGGGCAATTAAATGAACCTCTTTTTTTTGATATGCAGATTTAATAACGTTTTCCCACTCTAGTAATTTTTTATATAAGTTTTTTAATTCTGGTGTAACCAATACTTGAGTATCAATAATTTTATTTGTTTTGTCTAAGACAGACTGTGTTCTGGCATAAGAGTACTGAATATAGTATATAGGATTTTCTTTATTTTCTTTTTTAATTAAATCGATATCTAAGTCCATGTGAGTATCATTTTTTCTATACGACATAAAATATCTAAAATTATCCACTCCAATTTCGTTTATTAAATTTTTTAATTCAAAAATATTACCTTCTCTTTTTGATAGTTTTTGTATTTTATTATTGCGTTTTAAATTTACAATTTGACAAAACACAACTGAAAAATCTATTTTAGGATGAAGGGATTTTATCGCTGATGATAATCTTTTAAGATAACCTAAATGATCTGCACCCCATATGTTTATTAATTTATTATAACCTCTTCGGTATTTATCTTCATGATAAGCTATATCGTTTGCAAAATATGTCGGAGATCCATCATTTTTAGTTAATGCCCTATCCTCATCGTCATCAAAGAGTGTTGATTTAAATATCGTTAGATCGTTATCTTTTTGAGTGCCGGTATAATCTTTTGGAGCATTTAATTGTCCTTTGTAAGTGAGATCACTTTGATTAAGTTTTTTTAAAATTAAAGGTAGATATCCTTTTTCCATAATGTTTGTCTCATATGAAATTTCATCAAAGTTAATACCTACATTAACAAGCGTTTGAATAGTTTGATTAACAAGATTTTCAATAGCAAAATTAACAATATTTATTCTGTCATCTGGACTGAGTTCTTTATTGAATAAGGATTTAAAATTTTTGTAACAGTTATTAGCAATATCGTTTATATAATCACCTTTATAAAATTGATTTTCATCGAGACTTAAATTATTTTTATTTGAAATTGAGTAAAGAATTGATGATAAAAATTCATTTATTTGATTACCTGTATTGTTAACATAGTATTCACGGGTAACTTTATGCCCAAAATATTCAAATAAATTTGATAAAATATCTCCAACAACAGCACCTCTACCGTGTGCTAAATGTAATGGTCCTGTAGGGTTTGCAGAGACAAATTCAATATTTACTTTATCAGTGTTATTGAATTCTTTTTTGCGATTAATTAATTGAGAATTAAAATTTACTTCTTTAAGAGTGAAATTAATAAAACCAGGACCTGCTATTTCAACTTTTTCAAAATCATTTTTATTGAGATTATCTATAATTAAATGTGCTAATTGTTTTGGATTTGAGTTGTATATTTTTGAAAATTTAAGAGCGGTATTAGTTGTAAAATCACCTCTTTGATCAAATAAAGTTTCAACTTCTATATCATCAATATTGATCGTGATATTTTTGTCAATTTTAACAAGAATTTCAAAGAGATTTTTTTTTAAATTATGAAGCATAAGTATTATAGAAATTTATAGCATACTGATCTGTCATGCCACATACATAATCAACTATTGTTTGTTTTTTATCTTTATCCTTTTGTATTTTATCTCTCCATTTAGATGGGAGAATATTTATATCGTTATTTAATAATTTTATAATTGATACTAAGATTTTTTCTGCTTGTGTTCTATTTTTAAAAACAAAATCAGATGTATAAAAATACTCAAATAAATAATTTTTGAGAAATTTTACTTTTTCTAATACCATTGGGCTGAATTTTACTAAAAAATTAGGATTATTAATGACATCCAAATATGATTTTATTTGCGGGGAATTCATAAGAGTAGTTTCTGTTTGGTTTAAAAGATCTAAAATTAGAAAGTTCATAATTGATCTTGAGAAATAATTTCTTGCTACACTTTTATCTAAATTTGCAATATATGAAAAATCTATAAAATTGAATTCATCTTGATTTTTAGCTAATCCTGAGATGGAAAAAATACCTGATCTTAAAGCGTCATCAAAATCATGAGCTATGTATGCTATATCATCTGACAAAGAGGCTATTTGAGCTTCTAGAGAAGGGTTCTTATATAAATCAAATGTGAAATTTTTTGAGAGATCATATGTCTTAATAGTTTCTTGAATTATTCCATTGTGTTTAATTAATCCATCAATAGTTTCCCAGGTTAAATTCAATCCATCGAAATTTACATATCTTTTTTCTAAAAAGGTTATTTGTCGAAACGATTGATAGTTGTGATTAAAATTTGCATCTAATTCTTGTGAAATTATTTCTTCACCGACATGACCAAATGGACTATGTCCTAAGTCGTGAGACAAAGCGATGCATTCAGTGAGATCTTCGTTTAAAGATAATTTTCTACTGATAGATCTTGCTATTTGAGAAACTTCAAGAGTATGGGTTAACCTATTTCTATAATAATCCCCCTTTTCGAACATAAACACTTGTGTTTTATCCTTCAGTTTTCTAAAAGCAGTTGAGTGATAAATTCTATCTCTATCTCTTTCATAAAGAGATCGGTGGTCATTTATCTCATCATAAAGTCTTCCTTTTGAATTTTCTGGTAAAACTGCTAAATTACTGAACATATGGGAAATATTAATATAACAGATAAAGCCATAAGTAAAATTCAAGAAGTTTTAAAAGAGCAAAATATGAAATATTTTAGAATAAGAGTAAAAGGTGGTGGCTGCTCTGGTTTCCAATATGTATTTAAAAGCGAAAATTCAATTAATGAAAACAAAGATATTATTTTCAACTTTAAAAATCTTCAAATTTTAATTGATAAAAATTCTATTGATTTCATAAATGAGTCTGAATTAGATTATAAAGATGAATTAATAGGTTCGAGTTTCTCTATTACAAATCCTAATGCTAAAAACTCCTGTGGTTGTGGTACATCATTTAGCGTTTAATCGTGAGAGTAATAAGTTGGAATGTAAACTCATTAAGAGCTAGAGAACCCCTTTTAGAGAAGTTAGTGTTAACAGAAAAACCAGACATCTTATGTTTGCAAGAGCTTAAAATCTTAGATAAAGATTATGTTGAAAGTTTTTTTAAAAAGTTTTCATTAAAAACATTATCAGAAACACAAAAAAGCTATAATGGAGTCAGCATTTCATGTAAAGAAGATATAAATTTAAAAGAAATACCCTTAAAAAAATTAAATTTAATACAAGCAAGAAATAATACAATTATTCTTGAGGATTTGAAATTGGTAATAATAAATTGTTATTTTCCTAACGGTAATCCTATAGATACTGAAAAATTTATTAATAAAATTGAATGGATGAAAACACTCTATAAGGAAATTAAAAGTTTAAAAGATGATTATGAAATATTATTAACTGGGGATTTTAATGTTATTCCTGACGATGAAGACGCTTATGATATCAAAAAATACAAAAAAGATGCTCTTGCTCAACCTCAATCTAGAAAAGAATTCAACAAATTAATAAATTTAGATTTAATAGATGTATTCAAGACTATTCCAAAAAAGCAAAGCTACACATTCTTTGATTATAAAACATATAAGTTTGGCAAAGATGAGGGTATAAGGATTGATTTTTTTCTTTTATCACCATTTATAAAAAGCAAAATACTGAAGTTAAAAGTTTTAAAAGAATATAGAGATTTGGAGAGACCCTCTGATCACTGTCCAATAATGATAGATTTAAATATCTGAGTAAGTCTTCTTTTCTATTTTTGCACCAGGATGAGTAACTGCACCTAAGTGCGCAGGTCCAACACAATTCATATATTTCCATAAAGTGCCTGAGGTAAATTCTGGCTCTTTATTGACCCATTTAGTTTTTCTTTCAACTAAAGTTTTTTCATCAACGTTTAAATTTAATAAATTTTTATCTGCATCTATCTCTATTTCATCACCATCTTCAACTAATGCTATTGGTCCGCAATCATAAGCCTCTGGACCTACGTGACCAATACAAAAGCCTCTGGTCCCACCTGAAAATCTACCATCAGTAATTAATGCTACGTCTTCTCCAAGGTCTTGTCCGTATAAAGCACTAGTGGTGGATAACATTTCTCTCATGCCAGGTCCACCTTTTGGACCCTCATATCTAATGATTACAACATGACCAGGTTTTATTTTACCATTTAACACAGCATCTAAGGCGTGTTCTTCTCGTTCAAAACAAATTGCCTTACCTTTGAATTGTAATTTTTTAAGACCTGCTATTTTAACAATAGCCCCATCTGGAGCAAGAGAACCTTTTAAACCAACTACCCCACCCGTTTTAGTTATCGGATTGCTTACAGGAAAAATAACATCTTGGTTTTTTGGTAATTCTACGTCTTTTACATTTTCTGCTAGTGTTTTTCCAGTAACAGTCATGCATGAGCCATCAATTAATCCTCCATCAATAAGAGTCTTTATCAAAACAGGAACTCCTCCTACTTCATATAAGTCTTTAGCAACATATTTTCCTCCAGGAGCCAAATTACCAATGTAAGGAGTGGATTGGAAAATTTTACATACATCCTCTAATGTAAATTCAATACCAGCCTCATGAGCCATGGCAGGTAAATGTAAACCTGCATTTGTTGATCCTCCAGAAGCTGATACAACTACAGCTGCATTAATTAAAGATTGTTTAGTTACTATGTCTCTTGGTCTTAAATTTTTTTCAATTAATTCCATTACAACTTTTCCACTTTCGTATGCATATTTATCTCTACTCTCATATGGTGCGGGTGTCATTGCAGATCCAGGAAGAGCTAAACCAATTGTCTCTGACACACATGCCATAGTATTAGCAGTAAACTGACCACCGCAAGATCCAGCAGAGGGACAGGCAACACACTCTATATCATGAAGTTCTTGATCTGATATTTTTCCAGTAGAGTGTTTTCCGACAGCTTCAAAAACATCGACAATCGTAACATCTCTATCTTTGTAAACGCCCGGTAATATAGAACCACCATACATGAATACAGAAGGCACATTAAGCCGAAGCATTGCCATCATCAATCCAGGTAAAGATTTATCACATCCAGCTAAACCAACTAAGGCATCGTAACAATGCCCTCTTACAGAAAGTTCAGTAGAGTCAGCTATAATCTCTCTACTTGTTAAAGATGATTTCATTCCCTCATGCCCCATAGCAATACCATCTGTTACAGTAATGGTAGTAAATTCTCTTGGTGTACCTTTAGCATCCCAAACACCTTTTTTTGCTGATTGGGCTTGACGAGAAAGTGAAATATTACAAGGTGCAGACTCATTCCAAGTAGTTACAACTCCTACAAAAGGTTGATTTATTTGTTCCTCAGTAATTCCCATAGCATAATAAAAAGCTCTATGAGGAGCACTTTTAGGGCCTACAGATACATGCCTACTTGGTAATTTACTTTTATCGACCATTATTGAATATTTTTTAATATACTATCAATTTTTGACAATTCCATATTTATTGATCCCTGTCTTTCTGTATTTTGGTCAATTAATTGCTTAGGGGCTCTAGATACAAAATTTTCATTTGATAAGTTTTTATCAATAGTATTTTTTTCTTTTTCTAAAGCATTTTTATTATCATTAAGTTTTACTTTAATTTTAGATTTATCTATTTGATTTGTAGAAATTTCAAAATCAAACTCCTTAAAAGGTAATGTAACACTATTTTCATTTTGTGAAGTAGAAAGTTTTTTTCTTGTTAAAAATTCAAAAGTTTCTTTGTTATCAAATAATATTAATTGGATTGATTGATTATTAGAAAAAATTCTTACATCATCTTCTTTTTTAATTTCAAAAAGTTTTTCAATTGATCTGTACTCTTCTATGAAGTCGATAAATAATTTTGTTTTAGATACATCTTCACTACCAATTTTTAAATCAATATAGTTCCATTGATGATTCATTAAAATATCTTTGTTATTTTTACCCCATAACTTTTCAGTTATAAATGGAATAACCGGGTGTAAAAGTTGCAGTAAAGAATTAAATATCAAATGAAAAGTAAATTTAGTTTCTTTGGCATATTGATTGTCATCTAATAAGTTTTTAGATAATTCAATATACCAATCACAAAATGTATGCCACGTAAAATGGTATAATTGGTTAGCCACTTCATGAAAATAATATTTTTTATAATTTTCTTGTACTTTTTTATATAAATCTTGAAATTCATTGATGATCCAAAGATTAAATATATGTTCTGGATTAATATTGTCCTTTAAACTTAGAGGATAAATTTCTTTAAATTCTGCAAATTTATATGCATTAGTGATTTTAGTTACAAAATTTCTATAACCTGCAATACGTTGCTCACTTAATCTTACGTCTCTTCCAGGGGTATTTAATGATGTTAAGGTAAAACGAAGTGTATCAGCTCCATACTTATCAATTATTTCTAATGGATCTATGACATTGCCTTTTGATTTAGACATTTTTTGCCCTTTTTCATCCCGGACAAGGGCATGAACATAAACAGTTTTAAAAGGCGTTTCTGACATAAATTTGTTTCCCATCATCATCATGCGGGCAACCCAGAAAAAGATAATATCAAAACCTGTAACCAAGACAGAGTTTGGATAAAACGTATCTAAGGTTTGTTCTTTATCGGGCCATCCCAACGTAGAAAAAGGCCAAAGAGCTGAAGAAAACCATGTATCTAAAACATCTTGGTCTCTTTTTAAAATAATTTTATCTGCCTTGTAGAAGTCTATTGCTAAATTTTTAGCCTCTTCTTCTGTCTCTGCACAAAATTCTTTACCATCTGGACCATACCAAACAGGTATTTGATGACCCCACCATATTTGCCTAGAAATACACCAAGGTCTTATATTTTCCATCCATTGAAAATAAGTCTTCTCCCAATTTGATGGAAAAAATTTTGTTTCACCATCTTTTACAACTTTCATTGCCTGTTTTGCTAATTCTTCAGCATTACAAAACCACTGATGGGTTAAGTAAGGTTCTACAATTGTATTTGAGCGATCTCCGTAGGGTATTGTAGTTTTATAATCTTCAATTTTTTCTATGAAGCCTTTTTCTTTTAATAAGCGAACTACTTTTTTTCTAGCTTCAAATCGATCTACTCCTTGAAATTCTTTTGGGCAATTTTCATTTAATGATCCATCGTCATTTAGGATATTTAATAACTCTAAATTATGCCTTTTACCAATTTCAAAATCATTAAAATCATGAGCAGGAGTAATTTTAACTGCACCGCTTCCCATATCTGGATCTGAATATTCATCGAGTATAAGTGGAATTGATCTTGATGTTAAAGGAATTGTAAAAATTTCATTTTTTAATGAGAGGTATCTAGTATCTTCAGGATTAACTGCAATGGCAACATCACCAAAAATGGTTTCTGGTCTCACAGTAGCGATAGTTATGGTTTTCGAGTTGGAACAGGGATATTTAATATAATAAATTTGAGTACTAACATCAGTAGGAACAACTTCCAAATCTGATATAGCTGTTTTAAATTTAGTATCCCAATTTACAAGGGCTTGATCTTTGTAAATTAAACCTTCGTTATATAATGATACAAAGACTTTTCTAACAGCAGAGGATAATCCCTCGTCCATTGTAAATCTTTCTCTTGACCAATCACATGAACTTCCTAATCTTTTTAATTGGTTGATAATAGTAGAACCTGAATATTCTTTCCATTCCCATATTTTTTCAATGAATTCATCTCGTGATAAATCTTTTCGATAAATATTTTTCTCAGCTAAGTTTCTTTCAACGACCATTTGGGTAGCTATACCTGCGTGATCTGTGCCCGGTTGCCATAGAGTATTAAAACCATTCATCCGGTGATATCTAGTTAATATATCTTGAATTGTATTATTTAAGGCGTGCCCCATGTGTAAAGAACCAGTGACATTTGGTGGTGGTATACAAATAGAAAAATTTTTATCAAAATTGTATTTAGGCTTAAAACATTCTTTTTGTAACCACAGTTGGTAAATTTCATTTTCATATTCTTTTTTATTTTGAAAATCATCCATTTGTTAAAAAACAAATGGTTCAGATTGAACATATTTATAAATATAAGAAGAAGATGCTTCATCTATAATAAATCTATTAGAATTACCTTCTACTTTTAGATACTTCACTATTTTGTGTTTAAAATTTTTATTGTCAATAATACAGACTATTTCAGCATTATCTGATGCATTTTTAATAATATCTATAGGTTCTTCATCTAATGAACCATTAATAATGATCTTTTGGTACTTCTGAATTTTTATTTTTTTATTATCAAAAAATTCATCTATAGATAAATCTAATAAAGATGCATTGAACAAACCCTCTTCCATACTGTCTTTAAACACCTGAGTCATTTGTTTTGAGGTCTCTACACAGTCAATATTAGATGAAAATTCACTCATAATTGATGTAGATGTTCCAAACCCAGATCCTATTTCTAAAATGTGATCATCATTAAACTCTCCTAAAGCCTGAACTAAGTGAAATGATGTTAAAGGAGGCAGAACAAAACGACCATCATCTAAAAATAAAATTTTATCTGAGTATGCCATGTGTTTCCATTCCTTGGGATATAAACTTTCTCTTGGAAATAGTTCAATTTTTTCAATTAATGATGAATTTCTTATACGATTAGCTCTTAGTTGATTAAGAACCATGTTCGATCTTGCTTGTTCAAAGTTCATTATAAAATTGATTTATAGCAAAATTAACTGTTTTTCATAGATCATAATCGCCTCAGATTTGTTGAATCCAAATTATTTAGTAAAATCTATTTTACTTTATTTCTAATATATTTTTGAAAATCTCTTATCATGTATTCCTCTGGCATCAAAACACCCTGACTATTTTGAAGATTATATAAACCACGCTGGTTAACCTCAGAAATTGATGCATCTTGTTCCATTACCAAAATAGCAAAGTCGACTACGTTGGTTTTATCATATTTTGGATCTTTCAATGTATTTTCGTCAAATAGCCACTCAACTGTTAACTCCATTTGCTCTGGTCCTTTAGATATTAACCTTACGATACGAATATGGTCACCATAAATACCAAGAAACATTGATGGCCAAGTTGAAATAAAAATTTGGCCTCTTGTTTCAAGGTCTGATTTTAATTCTTTCATCATGTGTCCCTGAGCACTACCATTGTACGACCATGTTTCTGAACCTTTTTTGAGACCGCCATGGTACATCTCAGATTGATTATTTTCTTTTAAGACGTTCCATTCTGGATGATCTTTAATATCCACTAACCTTCTTTTGTATAAAGGCACAAGTTCTGATAATTCAGGGTGAATATTAGGACAGTGCAAACACTCACTATAATTTTCCCAATAAATTTTCCAATTACATTGGACAGTTTTTTTCCATATATGCCCACTGACAAAGTTTTCTATATTTACTTTTTCAATTGCAGTATCATAATATTGAAAAACAGATTTTAATTTAAATTTTTTGTAATTTTTAA
>CABYSX010000017.1 GCA_902521795.1 uncultured Alphaproteobacteria bacterium | reverse complement strand
ACTTCTTTGAATTTACTAATTATCAGTGGTATGGATAAAAACCATGATGATCAGCATGTAAAGGCAAATTGCCCTTTCCAACACACTTTTTTTGAGAAGATTATAAAAGACTACAACTCAAAATATACAACTAAAGTTCTTAAGTCATATTTAATTGACATTAATGAATATGATTTTTCTCATTATGATGCTTTTTTATGGACTGGAGGCTTAGGTAATATCTACGAAAACAACTCACATAATAAAAAACAATTAGAAATATTTACTAAAATAATTGAACTTGGGAAACCTATTTGGGGCAGCTGTTGGGGATTGCAAGTTTTTGTAACCGTTCTTGGGGGCAAAATTACTAAATCATCAATACCTGAATTTGGGTTTGCAAATAATATAAAAATAAAAAATGATCATTACATTTATAGAAACAAAAAAGATTTATTTACTGCACCTGGACATCATTATGATAGCGTTGAAAATATTCCAAATGATTTTAAAGTCATATCTGAAAATGATTTTTCTATCCAGTCTATTGTTCATAAAAAATATAATATAATCTGTACTCAATATCACCCTGAGCTTCCTTACAATTTTATAGGTAATTTAATGACATACTGGAAAACAAATTATCTTGATAAAATAACTGGTGAGAAATTTAGCGAACTTATTCATAACTTGGAACAATTAGAGAATAGCGATTTTTATGATCGTAAACTCGAGTTAGTAAATTGGCTGAACAGTTTAGAAAATTAATTATTTTTTTGTAACAATTGTCACTACTCCTGCGAAAATTACAGACAATAATCCACAAAATATTGCTGCAAAAAAAATAGTAGAGACAATATAAATAAAAACTGTGATGCTTGTTATTTTACTAAAAAAAAGAGGATTTTGTAAAAACTGATCAATCATCAACATAAAAGTCAGCACTAGGAACCCAGTTATGAAACCTCTTTTATAAAATTTCATCCAAGATCTTTTAAAAAATTCTATATTCATAAATACAAGTGGAAATTTTATATTATGGTCTTATAATTTCAATTTGTTAAATCGGAAAGCGAGAAATTCTTTTGAGTGAATATTTTGAAAATTTTAAAGACGCCTTACCTGATATAAAAAAAGTAAAACAATTAAAAAAACAATTAGAAAAAAAAGGCGTAAAGTATATTTACTCAAATTGGATAGACTTTCTAGGTAGTCCAAAGACAAAACCAATGCCAATATCCGACTTTGAAGATCTTTGTATGGGTAAAGGTCCTCAATTTGCTGTTCATTCTGTTTCCTTTGTTCCAGAATTAACACCTGCAGATAATGATCAAATCCCATTACCTGATTTAGATAGTCTTCTCATATGTCCATGGGATAAAACATGTGCATGGGTTTTTGCAGATTTATATTGGAATGATAAACCTTACGATGTATGTCCAAGAATGACATTAAAAAAACAGATAAAGGAAAGTGCTAAATCTGACCTTAAATTTTTTGTTGGTATTGAGCCAGAATTTTTTCTTATGAAGTGGGAGGGTGATAAACCTGTAAAGGCAATCGATAGAGATCCTATAGATTTAAGAAGGCAAGCTTTCGGATATGACTCTGAATATTCAATTGATGGGATGCATTTTTTAAAAGAAATCATTGATATTTTAAATAACGATTTGAAATGGGATCTTCATGACGTCGTTGCGGAAGGTGCATATGGTCAATATGAATTAGATTTTGGTTATACGGATATACTTGGAATGGCTGATAGGTTTGTATTTTTAAGAGTTCTACTAAAAGAAATAGCAAAAAAATATGGATATTTTGTATCTTTTATGCCGAAGACAACAATCAGTGATTGGAGAGCAGGAGCTCATATTAATCATAGTGTTGCCTCAATAAAAAAGAAAAATAATAATATTTATAAGGATGGAAATAAGTTTTCAAGTAAAGCTTATAACGCTGTAGCTGGAATACTTAAACATGGAGCAGCAATTACTGCATTAGCATGTCCTACTGTTAATTCTTATAACGGATTTGTTCCAACAGTTGAGGGGCTAGATGGTGGCCGACACACATGGGCTCCAACACATATGACATACGGAAGTAATAATAGATCAGCTATGATAAGATTACCCCAAAATAGATATTGTATAGAAAATAGGGCATCTGATTTAACTCAAAACCCATATTTAACATTTTCATTATTGGCGGCAGCTGTTACAGAAGGAATTGATAAGAATATGAAGCCACCAAAACCAACTAATAAAAGTCTTTATGATTTAACCGAAAAAGAAAAAAAAGAAGTTACCTCATTACCAAGAAACTTATTAGAAGCAGTAGATGCTTTTGCAGAGGATAAATTAACCAAAAAAGTTTTTTCTGAAGCAATGATAAATAATTTTATTGGATATAAATATGATGAGTGGTCCCGATATCATACAACCACTACTGATTGGGAAATTAAAGAATATCTAAAGTTATTTTAATTGATCAATAGAGAAGAACTTCATAAATATCAATTAGATAATTTCAAATTAAAATCTGGTGAAGTTGTGAATTTACAACTGAGTTACCTTGCTTTTGGTAATCTTAATTCTGATAAATCAAATGTAATTTTATTTCCTACTAGGTATGCTGGCACACATCTTGAGCAAGGATATCTAATTGGTAATAATTTTCCTATCAACCCTGATAAATATTTCATCATTATTCCAAATATGTTTTGTAATGGTGTTTCTTCATCACCTAGTAATTCAGAAAAACCCTTTAATGGACCTAATTTTCCCTTAGTCACAATATATGACAACGTACAAGCACAATATAAACTTCTAAAAGAAATATTTAGCATAGAAAAAATTAAATTAGTTATAGGTTGGTCAATGGGTGGACAACAAGCATTCGAGTGGGCGTCATATTTTCCAGACATGGTAGAAAATATGATTTCTATGTGTGGTCATGCTAAAACCACAGATCATACATATGTATTTTTAGAGGGTGTATATGCTGCTTTGACTTCAGATCCAAACTGGAATTCTGGAAATTATGAAAAACAACCTCAAAATGGAAAAACAACTATGGCCAGAGTATGGGCTGGATGGGCGCATGGGCAAGACTGGTTTAGGGAAAAAAAATATATCGATGATGGTTATAAAGATGCAAAAGATGTTTTAGATAAACTATGGAATAGAATTTATTATCGTAAGGATGCAAACGATTTATTAGCGATGATAAGAACTTGGCAAGAGCACGACATTAGCAAAAATAATAAATTTAATAATCAATTTGATAAAGCTCTTAACTCTATTACTGCACGATGCATTTTAATGCCAGGTAAAAATGATTTATACTTCCCTCCAGAGGATAATAAAATTGAATTAAAAAATATTAAAAATGGTGAATTGAGAATCATTCCTTCAAGCTACGGTCACTATGCTGGAGCAGGTAAGTCCAAAGATGATTTAAATTTTGTTAATAATGCTATAAAGGATATATTGGTTACTTAACAATAATTTTAAAATATTTTTTTTTGCCAATCTTAAGTATTTTTTCGTTATAAGACTTATCAATTATAAGATTAGTATCGTTAATTTGGTCGTCATCAATTTTTATGCCACCACCTTCAATTAGCCTTTTTGCTTCAGATTTTGAAGAGACCGTATTATTGGATGTTAGTGTATCTATGAGTTTTGAGTTTATTTTGAAGTTAATTTCGTCAATATTATCGTAAGAATTACTTTCAAAAATAGATTTTGCTTTTTCTTCAGCCTCTTGTGCTGAGTTCTCTGAATGGCAATCTGTTGTCACTAAATACGCTAATTTTTTTTTTGCATTATTGATATTTTCTTTAATTAACATTTTTATTTCTTCTTTATCTAAATCACTAAAAATAAGTAATAGTTTTTCAACATCATTATCATCCACATTTCTCCAATACTGATAGAAATCGTAAGAACTGTATTTATTTTGATCTATCCAGACAGCCCCTTGCTCGGTTTTACCCATCTTCTTACCAGTTGAGGTAGTTAAAAGAGGTGTAGTAAGACCAAAAGCGTCCTTTTTATTTATTTTTGATATAATTTCCATACCCAAAACGATATTGCCCCATTGATCCGAGCCACCAATTTGTAACTCACAATTTTCATTTTTATTTAAGTGAAGAAAATCATAACTTTGAAGTATCATATAATTAAATTCTAAAAATGATAATGATTGCTCTCTTTTAAGTCTCTCTTTAACACTTTCAAATGTAAGCATTCGATTGATTGAAACTTGACTTCCCAAATCTCTCAATAACTCTATATAATTTAATTTATCAAGCCATTGATCATTATTTATAAATTTAATATTTTCCTTAAAATCTCTAAAATAATGTTCAAATATTCTTTTAAAATTTTCAATATTTTTTTGAATTGTTTCGTATGTTAAAATTTGTCTTGATGTATCTTTTCCAGAGGGATCACCAATTTTTGTCGTACCCCCACCTAATAGTACTATTGCCTGATGGCCATGTTTGATTAATGTCTTAATTGCTCTCAATTGAACAAGACTACCGGCGTGTAAGGCATCAGCAGTAGCATCAAATCCAATATAAAAAATAATTTTTTTCTTATTGAGTAAATTATTAAGTTCTATTTCATTAGTGCATTGATTGAATAGATTTCTATCTTTAAATAACTGTATATAATCTATCATATATAATAATTAACATAATTTTATAGATATCAAATGGAATATATCGCTCTTGGCTGTATGTCTGGTACCTCTTTAGATGGCATTGATTGCAGCCTCATAAAATCTGATGGAGTTTCATATGTGAATGAAATATCAAATGAATACATTCCATATAGTGATGAGCTGCAATTAAAATTACATAATGTAATTTTGAAAGGATATTTAGCCGATATCAAAGTTATTAATCAACTAAATCAAGAATATAGGGATTCTATAAACAATTTTATTAAAAAAAATAATTTGGAAATAGACTTAATTGCAATGCATGGACAAACTGTGTATCACGATCAAAAAACAAAAATTTCAATACAACTATTTGATAAAAGTATTAGATTTAACACACACTCACCTATTATATGTAATTTTAGAAAAAATGATTTATTAAATGGTGGTAATGGGGCACCAATAATGCCGGAGTTCCACAGAGTCTTAGCTAATCAACTAGGTTTAAAAAAAGTTATTTTTGTCAATATTGGAGGTGTAACTAATATAACTGTAATTGATAACCAAAAAATTACTGCTGGTGATAGCTCTTTTGGTAATGCCATTGTAAATGATTTAATTTATGAAAAAACTAAAGAAAGATTTGATGTTGATGGTTCATTATCTAATAATGGTCAAAAAATTGATGATCTATTTAAATATATAACAAGCGACGAGTATTTTTTAGAAAACTTTCCAAAGTCTCTAGATAGAAATTCTTTTCATAAATATTTAGATAATTTTATTAAAGAAAGAAAATTAAATAACTCAATTTATACATTACTAGAAGTTATACCATTTGCTATCAATTCTTTGATCTCCTCACAGTCAGACTTCAAAATTATTTTAATGGGTGGTGGAAGAAAAAACCTTACACTTCAAAAAATATTTAAAAACTATTTTAATGATGTATCTTTAATTGATATTTACAATATGAATGGTGATTTTATTGAGTCTCAAGGAATGGCTTATTTAGGTATAAGGTATTTATTAAAAAAACATTCAACTTATTACACAACTACAAAAGTACTAAAAAATATATATTTAGGAGAACGTTGTTAGCTTTTATGCTTTTGAATATACTTGTTTAATGTCTCCATAAGAGGTTCTAACTTACCTTCAAAAAGATGATTAGATTTGGAGATAGTCTCCATGGAAACATCTGCATTTTTCTGCTTCTTAAAAGTTTCAAAAAATTCTTTAAGGTTATCTCTTTTAACTATTTCGTCTTGTTCAGCACGCACTATTAATGTTTTAATAGGACAGGGAGATAAAAAGTTAAAATCATACATGTTTACTGGGGGTGCTATTAAAATTAATCCATCAACCTCTGGTCTTCTCATTAGTGTTTGAAATCCAATCCAAGCTCCAAAAGAGAATCCTACAATCCAACAAGATCGAAAATCTTCATTCTTTTTTTGTAACCAATCCAGTGAAACACTAGCATCATTCAACTCACCTTCTCCTTCAGTAAAAGCGCCGTCACTTTTTCCAACACCTCGAAAGTTAATTCTAAGAGTTGAAAAACCAGCATCCTTCATTACTTTAAAAGCAGCATAATTAACCTTTGTATCCATCGTTCCACCATGTTTTGGGTTTGGATGTAAAATTATAGCGATATTAGGTTTTTCTTGCTCACTAGGTGAGTATTTGGCTTGAAGTTTACCTTCACCACCTTGTATAAATACTTCTGGCATAATTAAAGAAGAGATCATAGATTACTTTTGATAAAAAAAGCAAGTTATAAATGAATTCACTAGGTTTTAATAAAGATCCAGCTAGCACAACTGTAGTAGTCGCTATGTCTGGTGGAGTTGACAGTTCTGTTACAGCAGGGTTATTAAAGAAAGAGGGATACAACGTTGTAGGTATCACTTTGCAACTTTATAGCTCTAACAACTCAGCCAAAAAGGGTTCTTGTTGCTCTGGCCTTGATATTTACGATGCGAGAAGAGTCGCTCAAAAATTAGATATACCACATTACGTTTTCAATTATGAAAAAACGTTTAAATCAGATGTTATCGATTATTTTATTAAATCTTATGAAAATGGTGAAACTCCTATTCCATGTGTAAAATGTAATGAAACTGTTAAATTCAGAGACTTAATGAACTTTGCAAAAAAATTAGATGCTGACTGTATGGCTACAGGTCATTACATCAGAAGAAAAGGTGAAATCAAAGATGCTCATATGTATAGAGCTGAAGATAAATCAAAAGATCAAAGTTATTTTTTATTTGCCACAACTCAAAATCAATTAGACTATTTGCGATTTCCATTAGGTGAAATATCTAAAGCAGAAACTAGAAAAATAGCTGAGGATCTGGGTCTGATTGTTTACGACAAGAAAGATAGCCAAGACATATGTTTTATTCCAGACGGAGATTATAAAAAATTTATTAAATCAAATAAAAAAAAGGGAGAAATAATTGATCTCTCTGGAAATGTATTATCCTCTCATGATGGTATTCAAAATTTTACAGTTGGACAAAGAAGAGGTTTGGGAATATCTAATGATGACCCTCTTTATGTGATTGATATTATTAAAGATAAAAATCAAATCATTGTTGGAGACAAAAAAGACCTTTTAGGCAGTTCTCTTTTACTGGGTGATTTAAATTTTATTATGCCAGAATACGATTTATCAAAGAAAATTGTTGAAATTACCTGTAGTGCTAAAATTAGATCTTTATCCGAGCCTAAAAAAGGAAAACTTATCAAACAATCTACATCTTATTCTTTTGAATTTGATGAACCTGCAGAGGCTATAACTAGAGGCCAAGCTTGTGTTTTATACGATAATGATAGGGTTTTAGGCGGTGGGATAATTAAGCAGAAACTGAACTAAATAAAGAGTTTACTCGTATTTTCTTGTAAAAATCCTTATTTATCATATATATCGAAATCTATGGCAGCTACAGAACAAACAATTAAACAAGTAAATACTTTAGGAGATACTGATTATAAATATGGTTTTTCTACTGAACTCGATGAAATACGCCCTCCTAAAGGTTTAAATGAAGATATAATAAAATTTATATCTGCCCAAAAAGACGAGCCAGAGTGGATGCTTGATTGGAGGCTCAATGCCTTCAAAGTATTTAATAAGCTACCGAAGCCTGAATGGGCTAAGTTGAATATTCCAGAAATTGATTATCAGGATTGTTATTATTATTCAATTCCTAAAAGTCTTAAAGATAAACCTAAGTCTTTGGATGAAATTGACCCAGAAATAATCAAAACTTATGAAAAACTTGGTATTCCATTAAAAGAACAAAAAATGTTATCTGGTATTGCAGTAGATGCCGTTTTTGACTCCGTATCAGTTGCTACTACATATAAAAAACAATTAAGTGATCTGGGTATTGTATTTTGCTCAATCTCTGAGGCAGTAAAAACTCACCCTGATTTAGTAAAGAAATATTTAGGAAGTGTTATACCCGTATCTGATCACTCTTTTGCTGCTTTAAACTCAGCAGTGTTTACTGATGGATCTTTTATTTATATTCCTGAGGGCGTTAGGTGTCCTGTAGAGTTATCAACATACTTTAGAATTAATGCAATGAACACCGGTCAGTTTGAAAGGACTCTTATAATTGCAGATAAAGATAGTTATGTAAGTTATTTAGAGGGCTGCACCGCACCAATGAGAGATGAAAACCAGCTTCACGCTGCTAATGTTGAGTTAGTTGCTCTGGATAATGCAGAAATAAAGTATTCAACAGTTCAAAATTGGTACCCCGGTGATAAAGAAGGTAAGGGGGGTATTTACAACTTTGTAACAAAAAGGGGTGCCTGCAGAGGTAAAAATTCTAAAATATCTTGGACACAAGTTGAGACAGGATCCGCAATAACATGGAAATACCCAAGCTGTATTTTGCAAGGAGATAACTCTAAAGGAGAATTTTATTCAGTAGCAATAACTAATAATATGCAACAAGCTGATACAGGTACAAAAATGATACATATCGGTAAAAATACATCCTCTAAGATAATATCAAAAGGTATATCGGCTGGAAAAGCTAATAACACCTATAGGGGTTTAGTAAATATTTTGTCAAAAGCTAAAAATGCAAGAAATTTTACCCAATGTGACTCATTATTAATTGGTAATAAATGTGGTGCCCACACTGTTCCTTACATAGAGTCAAGTAACTCAGACTCAATGGTTGAACATGAAGCAACCACCTCAAAAATTAATGAGGACCAATTATTTTATTGTCAGCAAAGAGGATTGAATAGCGAAGATGCGGTAGGTTTAATTGTCAATGGTTTTTGTAAAGAGGTATTACAACATTTGCCAATGGAGTTTGCTGTAGAAGCCCAGAAATTAGTAGCAATTAGCTTAGAAGGTAGTGTTGGATAATGTTAGAAATTAAAAACCTTCATGTTTCCATTGAAGAAAAGAAAATTATCAAAGGTTTAAATTTGACAATAAACAAGGGTGAGGTTCATGCTCTCATGGGCCCAAATGGTTCAGGGAAGAGCACACTTTCTTATGTATTATCTGGGAAAGACAAATATGAAATAGATAACGGTACAATAGAGTATAACGAAAAAAATTTACTAGAGTTGGATGTAGACGAAAGAGCAAACGAGGGTTTATTTTTGGCATTTCAATATCCAATGGAGATACCTGGCGTACAAACTTCTTTTTTTTTAAAAACAGCAATCAACTCAAAGAGAAAATATTTAGGTCAGAGCGAAATGGATGCCTTGGAATTTGCTAAATTAATGAAGTCAAAAGCCGAAGAATTAAATATCAATACTGAAATGCTCAAAAGAGACTTGAATGTAAATTATTCAGGTGGTGAAAAAAAGAAACAAGAAATTTTACAAATGTCAATGTTAAGCCCTAAGATGGCTATTTTAGATGAGACAGACTCTGGTCTGGATATAGATGCCTTAAGAATTGTCTCCGAGGGAGTCAATAAATTAAAAAGCAAAGAAAATTCCTTTTTAGTAATCACTCACTATCAAAGGCTTTTAAACTATATAAAGCCTGATTTTGTTCACATTATTGCAGATGGTAGAATTGTGAAATCAGGAGATTACTCCTTAGCTCTAGAGTTAGAAGAAAAAGGATATGAAGAAATTTCTAAATCTGCCTAATGGAACTCACATTAAATTATGACAAGATACAATCTGATAATGTATCAAAATATGCAAAAACTATATTAGATAAACAAAATCCTTATAAAAATTTTAAAATCGAAAACTATAAGTATGCTCAACTTCATAGAGATATAAAATCCGAAATTTTACAAAGAGATATAGATATTTCTGAATTATTGAAAGTTTCTAAAAATATTTCTACTTTTTCTTCAAATCTTGTTGATTTAGCTTCTAACTTAAATCAATGGAAATACAAAAATGATGACAGTTTCTTTAGAGTTTCTTCTTTATTAAAAAGAGATACAAGTTCTATAAATTTAGATTTAATAGATGATAAAAATCTATTTTTAGATATTTCACAAATAAATAACAATATTCACTTTCTTAAATCTTCGAAAAATGAAATTAATCTTATTATAATGAATACTAAATCAAATGACGAATACCCTAAATCTATATTCTTTGACATATCTAATAATTCAAATTTAAATGTAATTCACTTTAATATATCAAATTATAAATCCTTTTTATATTTTGAGTCAAATCTTCAAGATAATTCACATTTAAACTTTGTTTCTTTTCAGTCTGATAATATTCATACCAGAAATGAGTTTTATGCCTCTTTAAATCTTGAGTGTAATTTTGATTTATTTGGTTTGAATATTAATAACTACGGAGTAAATGATAATTATTCATATATTCAGCACCTGAAACCCTCCTCATCAAGCAGAGAGATTTTTAAATCTATAGTTGAGAAAGGTGCGATAACTAATTTTCAGGGGAAGATATATGTCGACTCTATAGCCCAGAAAACTGATGGATATCAAATGAGCAGATCTCTACTTTTAGACGATATTTCAAAGGCTAATAATAAACCTGAACTTGAAATTTATGCTGATGATGTAAAATGTAGTCATGGTTCTACTGTTTCTAAATTAGATGAGGATCAAATTTATTATTTCAAATCTAGAGGTATTGACAGTGAAATGGCTAAAAAAATACTAAAAAAAGCATTTATTGCAGAGATTATTGAGTCTATTAAAGATGATAATTTACGGGATTATTCTAATAATATAATTGAAAGTTTATTAACATGAATAATGTAAAATTAGATTTTCCAATTTTAGATAAAAAGATAAGAGATAAAACCATTACTTATCTTGACTCCGCTGCAAGTACCCAGAAACCAAAACAAGTTATACACTCAATTTCTGAGTTTCTTGAAAACTCATATGAAAACGTCCATAGAGGGATGAATTCCCTTAGTATTGATGCTACAGATTTATATGAAAAATCTAGAGAAGTAGCTAAATCCTTTATTAATGCAAATTCTACAAACGAAATAATTTTTACAAGAGGAGCTACCGACTCTATAAATATTATTGCCAATTCACTAGCAGAGCACTTAGGTAAGGGGGATAAGATTGTTGTGACAGAATTAGAACATCACTCTAATTACTTACCATGGATGAATTTATGTAAAAAATTAGAATTAGAATTAAAAATTATCCCAATTTCTAAAGAAGGCATTCTATCAGAGGAAGAAATTATAAATAATTGTGATGATACTACTAAGGTTCTTTCCTTAACACATATGTCAAATGTTACTGGTCAAATACTTGATTTAAAAAAAATTAAACAAGAAATTAATAAAGATATTTATGTAGCTGTTGATGGATGTCAGTCAATTGCACACCTTAATATTGATGTCAAAGATTTAGACTGCGATTTTTACTCTTTCTCTTCTCACAAACTTTACGGTCCATCTGGTATTGGAATAATGTATGGTAAAGAAGATATTCTTAACCAACTTAACCCTCCAACATTAGGAGGGGGGATGATTAATGAGGTATCTTCAAACGATTTTTCTTACGCAATGTTGCCAAATAAATTCGAACCAGGAACACCCTCTATTGAGGCCGCCATTGGTTTTAAAGCTGCCATGGAGTATCTAAATAGTATTAATTACCAAGATTATTTTTCAAATGAAAAAAAACTCAGATCCACACTAATTTCTGCTCTTAATGACTTTGAAGAAATAGAAATATATGGCTCAAACGACAATGGAAATGCCACTTCAATTGTTTCCTTTAATATCAAAAACCAAAATTTTAATGATATTGCAACTTTTCTCGACCAATATGGAATAATGATTAGAGGAGGTCACCATTGTTGTCAACCTTTTATGAAAAAATTAGGTATTCCGGGTTCTTGCCGAGTTTCTTTTGGAATTTATAATGACATTAATGATATAGACCACTTTGTTGACTCTATGAAAAAAACTTTAAAGTTATTGCAATAAGATATGGACGATAAGACACTCTCTGACTTTATGCCTAAAGTTAATTCTGAAGGTGATATTTCCTTTGGAGATGTATCAACATCAGAGTCAGTAAACTTGACGAATGATATAATTATAGAGGTTCTTACAAAAATAAAAGATCCAGAACTAGATATAAATATATATGATCTTGGATTAATTTATGACCTATCAATTGATAAATTTAACAATATTAAAATTATAATGACGCTAACAACTGTTAATTGTCCAGTTGCGGATAGTTTTCCATTAGATGTTGCAAAAAAAGTTCACGAACTTCCAAATACAGGACAAGTTAGTGTTAATCTAACCTTTCAACCTCCTTGGAATAAAGATATGATGAGTGAAGACGCAAAATTAGCTCTAGGTTTTTAAAATGTCTAATCCCTTATTTACATTATCTAAAATGGCTCAAGAACAAATCTCTAAATTGTTAGTTGATAACAATAATGCAATTGGTTTGAAAATAGGTTTAAGTACAAAAGGTTGCGCTGGTCTTAGCTATACAATGGAATATGTCAATGAAAGTAACATACAAGGATGTGAACTAGTCAACGATTATAAATTTCCTCTTTATATCGATAATAAAGCTGTAATGTATGTTATTGGTACAGAAATGGACTTTATAAAAGAAGAGTATGGAGAAAGATTTGTTTTCAAAAATCCCAATCAAACTAGTGAGTGCGGTTGTGGCGAAAGTTTTCACGTTTAGTTTTTAATTAATACATGGCTATTCTTTTAGGTATTCTCTCAGCGTTTAGCTTTGGCGTAGGAGATTTTTTAGCAAGATTTTCATCACAAGAAGTTGGTTTCAAGAACTCACTTTTTTGGATGTTAGTCGTTGGTTCAATTTTTTATTTATTTTTATTTTATTTCTTTGGAAGTGGGTTATCTCCAAATGCCATAGGTTTGAGTAATAGCTTTCTATCAGGTATTTTAATAATGTTTGGACTTTTATGCTTATATAAAGGTCTTCAAATGGGGCCTGTATCAATCGTTGCCTCAATAGCAGCAACTAATCCTTTTTTTGTTTTTGTTATAAGGTTTTTTTTAGGTAGTGAACCTACACTTACTCAATGGATTGCGACTTTGATAGTAATTTCAGGAGCAGTATTTGTGTCAATTAGCGCGGACAGTTTCAAAGAAAGCCTTGGTTTATCAAAAAAACAAATAAAAGAGTCTTTAATTGTATCGTTTATGGCAAGTGGTATGTTGGCTTTAGGTCTTATCTTTTCTCAAGAAGCCTCTAACTCTCTGGATCCAATCGAAGCAGTTGTGTACGTACGATTTTTTAGTTTATTAGGTATTGCAACCTTATTGTTATTTACAAAGTCTAAGATAACACTGACAAAAAAAGCAGCACCTATTTTATTTTTTCAGGGAATATTAGAGACTACTGGTTATTTCTGTTTAGTTTCAGCATATACTTTTGATAAAGTGAGTATTGCAGTAGTGATTTCCTCAGGCTTTGGTCTTGTAACTGTTTTATTAGCCAGAATGGTTTTAAAAGAAAAAATATCTAAAATTCAAACTTTGGGTATTTCCCTAACTTTTATTGGAGTTATAGGGCTAACTATCTAATTAAATTCTGAAGTCTTTTTTTATCAAAACGATATGAATTCATAGCAATAGCTAAACAAATAACTATACCCCCAACTATTGTATTAGTACTTGGAATTTCATTGATACCAAGTATAGGCAACCAAGCCCAAAAAATTCCTCCAACTACTTCTAATAAAGATAACATTGTCAACTCACCTGAGAGTAGGTTTTTTGATCCAATACTAAAAAGAATTAAACCACTTGCAACTAGTGAGCCGTGCGTGATACTTAATAAAATATTTTTGAAGGGTAAAAAGATTTCCTGACTATTTATTATCATCAAACAGCAAGAAATAGTTGCACAAAATATTCCTGCATAAATCAAAATATAAAATTTCTTGTAATCACTTTTACTTCTTAAGGCAACGGTAAATGCTGCAAATCCCAGGCTTGAAACAAAACCCATGATCAATCCATATAATGAACCACTAAAAGCACTAGCATATATCATTATTAAAGCACCTATAAATGCAATAATCATGCTTATAAAATTTTGTTTTGAAATTTTTTCATTAATAAATACTAATGCAATTAATGAAGCCAAAAAAGGCATTAAAGCTAACATAAAAAGAGTGACAGCAGCAGTTGTATTGCTAATTGAATAAATGAATCCAATCATTGCTGTAGTTAAACAAAGACCGCCGATTACAGAAACTTTGTCTATTTTTATTATGTTAAGAATAAAATTTTTTTGTTCTTTGATTATAAGATACGTAGTTATGATCAAGGCTACTGTGAGCCCTCTAATGATGAGATAGGGGAGTTGATAGATTTGTGGATCTATCATGTTTTTTACAACTAGTGGACCAAAACTCCATATTAAACCACTTAAAACAACTATTATTACTGCCTTAATATGTTCACTCATTTACGAGATTAACTTATTTTATAAATGAAGTTATTAAAAGTTAATTGCTTACAAAGAAATTTGATAATAATTTGATGTCATCAAATGAGGTATTCTTGCCCTCATTACTTCTCAGAGTGAATGATTTTGACTCAATTTCTTTTTCACCCATTACTAGTGAGTAGGGAATTTTTTTTGAAACAGAGTTTCTAATCTTGTATCCTAATTTATTATCTGAGCTGTCGACAATTGTTCTTACACCAAGTTGTTGAAGCTCTTCCTTTACTTGATTGCTATGGTCTACAAATTTTTCAGATACTGGCAGTATTGCAAGTTGTATAGGTGTAACAAATAATGGAAGCCAGCCATTTGTATTTTCTAAAATGATCGCTATAAACCTCTCCAATGAACCAACTACAGCACGATGTATCATTATAGGAACTTGATTTTTGTCATCCTTGTCTTTGTATTTTGCTCCCAATCTATCCGGTAGATTAAAATCAATTTGAATTGTGCCGCATTGCCATTCACGTCCAAGAGAATCCTCTAATGTATACTCTATTTTTGGTCCGTAGAATGCACCTTCTCCCTCTAATATATTAAATTCCTTGTTATTATCTTTTAAAACTTTTTTTAATTGATTTTCTGCATTATCCCAATTTTCTTGAGTGCCAATACTCTTTTCTGGACGAGTAGAAATATTATATTTAATCTTTTCAAACCCAAACTTCTTATAAACTCTCTCAATTAATTGAGTAGTCTCATTGCACACATCATAAATTTGATCACCAGAGCAAAAAATATGCGCATCATCTTGGGTAAATCCTCTCACTCTAAATAATCCATTCAGAGCCCCTGAGGGTTCATATCTGTGACATTTACCAAATTCAGAATATCTCAGTGGCAAATCTTTATAAGTTATGAGTTGAGAATTAAATAACACAATATGACAGGGACAATTCATAGGCTTTAATGCAAATGTCTTGTTATCTGTTTCGGACGTGAACATATTTTCTTTAAAATTGTCCCAGTGACCAGATTTTATCCAGAGTTCATTTGAGACTAACTCAGGTGTTTTTACTTCAAAATAGTTTAATTTTTGCTGCTCAGAGCGTATATATTTCTCTATATTTTGATACAAAGTTAAACCTTTATCTTTCCAAAATACATTACCTGCGGATAAATCAGTGAGGAGGAATAAACCCATATCTGTTCCTAATCTTCTATGATTTCTTTCTTTGGCTTCTTCTAAATTTTTTAAATATACTCGAAGCTCTTTTTCTGAATACCAAGCAGTTGCATAAATTCTTTGAAGCATTTTATTGGTGCTAATGCCTCTCCAATAAGCTCCTGAAACACTGGTTATCTTAAAGCTAGCTTTATAATCTTTTGTGCTTTTATGATGAGGTCCTTTGCAAAGATCTGTAAAATTATTCTGTTCATAAAGAGTTATTTCATCAGAGTTATCCAAATTATTGATAAGTTCTAACTTATATTTATTATCTTTAAAAATTTCTAAGGCTTCTTTTTTGGAAACAGCTCTTTTTAAAAAATCTCTTCCTTCTAAGAGTATTTCTTTCATTTTTTTTTCAATATTTTCTAAATCATCATCTGATAATGTACTCTCCAAATCAAAATCATAATAAAAACCATTTTTTATAAACGGACCAATAGTTGGTTTTGCATTCGGGAAAAGAGATATGACAGCTTCTGCTAAAATATGAGCCATATCGTGACGCATAATGTTTAAAGCATCTTCAGATTTATGTTTTATAGGAGTACTATTTTCGACTTCGGTATCCCAATAATTATTATTTGAGTCTTTATATGCTACTACTTCACTCATAATTCTAACTTTTTATAGAAACAACTTTTTGAACCAGTATGACAGGCACCGTCTCCTTCAAGCTCTACTTCAAAAATTAGAGTATCGCTATCACAATCTGTATAAATATTAATTATATTGAGTTTGTTACCGGAGGTTTCTCCTTTTTGCCATAATTTTTTTTTACTTCTGCTCCAAAAGTGAGCTTTTTTAGTTTCAATTGTCATTTGAATTGAATTTTGATTTGAATAAGCCAACATAAGAATTTCATTTGTCGATTTCTCTTGAGCTATTGTAGGTATTAGCCCATCAGAATTAAAAACTAGTTGATTTATGTTGAAATTTTCCAATGTCTTGATTTTTAATGATTTTTACTTTTATTAAAGTATTTTTCAATGAATAAAAGAAATTTTTCGATGAATTATTATTTAGCACCAATGATGGGATACACCGACTGCTATTTCAGAAGTTTAATAGAAAATATTTATGGAAATCGTGTTCTTACTTTCTCTGAAATGATTGTTGATAAAGCAATTATTCATAATGAGATTAAAACAATTAGTAAGCATTTTTTAGAAAAGAATAAAAGTGCTATACAAATTGCTGGTTCAGATCCTCAAGAAATTAAAAGAACAATAAATATTTTAAATCGGATAGATATCATAAAACACGTCAACTTCAATTTAGGGTGCCCAAGTTCAAGAGTACAAGAAAATATGCTAGGTCTTGCATTGACTCAAAATTATGACTTGGTAAAAAAATGCTTATTTGAATTAATCAACTACAAACATGAAGTGTCAGTAAAATGTAGATTGGGATTAGGAATGCATGAAGATAAGGATTATATTTTTAGTTATCTAAATCTTTTTAACGAAATAGGAATTAAAAAAGTTTTTATTCATTGTAGGAATGGTGTTTTAAATTTAGATACAAAGAAAAATAGAACAATTCCACAAATTAACTATGAATTATTTTTGGAGTGTTCAAAAAAGTTTCCTGAAATGGAGCTAATTCCTAATGGTGAGGTAAATGATTTAGAAACTTTTAACTCTTTCAAATCAAAAAATATTAATAAATACATGATTGGTAGACAGTTTGCTAAAGATGCACTTTTTTTAGAAAAGTTAAAACTTGAAAAAATCAATAATAAGACTTCTTTAGTTTTAGATTCAATTAAAGAATTAGATAATTATAA
>CABYSX010000016.1 GCA_902521795.1 uncultured Alphaproteobacteria bacterium | reverse complement strand
CTGGAATATTTAGATTTGATCCATTCGAATTTTTCAGAATTTTTAGTTTTTTTATAATTCAATTCTTTTAAATTATTTATCCTATCTTCACTTCTTGGGTGTGTTCTAAAATAATTTTTGTTAGGATCATCCACTTTACTTAAAAAAGATTTTAATTCTGAGGTATTTATTTTATTTTTTCTTATTTGATCTATCATAAAATTATCTGCTTCAATTTCAAAATTTATTGAATGCTTAGAAATCTCATTAATGAGATTACTATTGAGAGAAACGGAGCTCCCGACCCCAATATTTGAATTCCTTGTAAGTACAGCTAGACCGACAGAAAATAGGTTATAATAATTATTTTTTTTTTTAGATTGTTGAATTTTAATTTTTTTACTTTGGAAATGGTTTTTAATAATATGCCCATATTCATGTAAATATATAGCTTTAATCGTATCTTCATCGTTAATTACCTCTAATAGTCCAGTAGTAAAATAAATATTATCTTCAATTACAAAAGCATTAGAAGTTTGATTTTTAATTAAAAAAACATCTATTACTTCAATATTTAACTGTTTACTTATATCTGAAAAATAATTCTCAAATATAGGATCTCTTATGATTTCATAACTATATAAATTATTTAAAATAAATAAGAAATATGTAAAGCAAATAAATTTATACTTGTTTATCAACTACTTTTTTTTTAATTTTTCTTCTATAGGATTTTTCAGTATTTAAATCTTCAGTTTTATTCTGTTGTATGATCTCTTTAGTATTATTTTTAACTTTATTAATTAAATCTTGATTAAATTCATATATATTCTTAGGTAAAGATTTATTAACAAATTTAATTTCAAATGGCAGTTTTATTAAATTTATTTTTTTATTAATTTCCTTATTATTTTCATTAAAAAATTCTTCATCAATTTGAATTTCAACAACATCTTTATTCCCAATAGCATTAATACCCTTAATATTAGATATAATATTATGTATTAATATTGAGTTTGTTTTTTTAAAACCTCCACCACCACAGCAATCACATTTATTATAAAATGTCTCATAGATACTTTGCCCAATTCTTTGTCTTGATATTTCCATTAATCCAAATTGAGATATCTTTGTTAATTGAACTCTAGATCTATCCTTATAAAATAATTCTTTTATCTTTCTTTCTACTTTTAAATTATTTGCATTTATATTCATATCTATAAAGTCAATCACAATTAATCCTGCAATATTTCTTAATTGAATTTGTTTAAATATCTCATCACTCGCTTCTAAATTTGTATTTAGAGCTGTAATTTCAATATTTTTTTCTGAAGTAGCTCGACCAGAGTTTATATCAATACTTGTTAGAGCTTCAGTTGGATTTATTACCAAATATCCTCCAGATTTTAAGTAAATGTTTTCTTCAGTGAGGATATTTATAGGATTTTTAATACCATAACTTTCGAAAAGAGGGAGCTTGTCTTTGTAATGTGTTATTTTTTTATTCGATTTTACACTAAAATCTTTTTCTAATTTTTTGTATAGTTTCATTGTTTTTAAATCTGAAAAAACAATTTCTTCTATCGTTCTTTGATTAAAATCTCTTGCAACCTTTATAATTGGCGTATCAAGTTCAGCAATCAATACAGGTGCCTTTGATTTTAATGTATCCTCTCTTATCTTAGTCCATAATCTTCTTAAATAGTTAAAGTCAGCAATTATATCCTCGTTTTCTGCAGATATTGCATTAGTTCTAATTATTAATGACATTCCATCTGGTAAATTAAAATTGTCATGTAATTTTTTTAATCTTTTTCTATCCAGAGGATTTGAAATCTTTTTAGATACCCCACCAGTAGAAGAGTTATTTGGCAATAAAACACTATATCTTCCAGGTAAGGATATAAATGTTGTAACGGCTGCACCTTTTGTACCTCTTTCCTCTTTAACTATTTGAATTAATAGAACTTGATCTTTTTTGATTACGTCTTGTATTTTATATTTACGGTAAAAGGACAAGAATTGCTTTTTATTTTCTTTTTCGTCATCTATTTCATTATTTTTTTGACTGCCATTTTCAAGTATCTTCTCATTATGAGGTATTTTGAAATAACTTGGATGTATTTCATCAAATGGTAAAAAAGCCTTTTTTTCTGACCCAAATTCAATAAATGCAGCTTGTAGTGAAGGTTCTACTCTGGATACAGTTCCAAGGTAGATATTATTTTTCTTGCTTGTTGCTAAATCATCTGAGTAGTCAAAATAATTGATTTCTTGCCCGTCTGCTGCAATGATACATAATTCGCTATTGATGTTACCATCAATAAAAATTCTTTTAGACATGTTTTTAAATCCTTTTGATATAATAAGTTATTAATAATTTGGTTATTTAATAAAATGAAACTTTTTAAATATTTACAATACATTTTCATAATCTCTGTATTAGGCATATCCATAATGATTCTATATTTATGGAATATTCAACAGGATCTACCTGACCATAATATATCTCAATATTTCCCAAATGAAATAACAAAAATCTATGACGAAAAATATGAACTAATGTACCATGTAGGTAACAGAGATAGATTTTACTTAGATTACAGAGATATACCTAAAAATATGATAAACGCTATTATTTCTGCAGAAGATAAAACATATTTTCAGCATCAGGGATTTGACATCAAAGGAATAGTAAATGCTTTTATTATAAATTTAAAAAATATTTACTCAAAAAATAATAATAATTATGTTGGGGCTTCTACTATAACACAACAATTAGTAAAAAACATTTTACTTAATAGAGATCAAACTATTTCAAGAAAAATAAAAGAGTTAATATTATCTCTTCGAATAGAGCAGGAATATTCAAAAGAATTCATAATAGAATTATATTTAAATGAAATTTATTTTGGGAGACGCTCATATGGTGTAGCTTCTGCATCATTCAATTATTTCAATAAATCGATTTTTGACCTAGAAATTCATGAATATGCATATCTAGCAGCATTGCCTAAAGGTCCAAACAATTATGATCCTAATAAAAATTATAAAAGAGCTCTTGATAGAAGAAATTATGTTTTAAAACAAATGGAGTTAAATAAATTTATAACCAAAGATGAATTTAATTATTATTCAAATTTACAAATACAGTTATCTCAGAAAAATAATAAAAAATATAAATCAGATTACAAGACTGACTTTATATTGAATTATCTTAATTCAAATACATTTGATAAAAATGCATTTTATATTCAATCTACAATTGATCAAAGTCTTCAAAGAATATCAGAAAAATCTTTGATAGATAATTTAGCATTATTTGAGAGAAAATATAGAGATTGGGAGGGCAGTTATAAAAATTTAGAAGATATTTCAAAGATTAATATTGAACATTGGCAGATAGCAAAAGTAGTTGATAAAAAATCTAATTTAATAAATATATCAATTATCGACACAGGTGAAACTATAACACTAAATAAAGATAATAATTTATATGGTCCCAAAAAAGTTTCTCCAAATAATTATCTTAATTTAAATGACTACATATTTGTTACTCATATTGATAACTCATTTTATGCAGTTCAGTTACATAAAATTAATGGATCTGTGATTATTATGGACCCTTTTAATGGTGACATAGTTTCTATGGTTGGAGGTGTAAATTATGATGCTAGTAATTTTAATAGAGTCTCACAAGCTTTTAGACAACCAGGGTCATCAATAAAACCTTTTATTTATGCAGAAGCTTTAGAAACAGGAAAATATTTACCCAATACTCTCATATTAGACTCTAATATTCTTTTAGACCAAGGAAACAATCTCCCTGTATGGATACCTAAAAATTATTCCAATAAATCATACGGAGAATTAACATTTAGAAGGGCATTAGAGACCTCAAATAATTTAGTAACGTTAAAAATTGGTCTAGATTTAGGATTAAATACTGTAAATAAATTTTTAGATGAAATAAATTTTTATGAAAATAATATAAATACTGATGTTTACTCGACACTTCTTGGAGCAGTAGAAAATAATCTTTTAAATTTAACAAAATCATATTCAATTTTTTTAAATGGAGGTTATATAGTTGAACCATCAATAATCAAAAAAGTTGTTTCAAATGAGGGTGAATTAATTATAAATAATGATTACTTTAAATGTAATTATTGTTCTTTTTCTAATGAAGACAGGTCATACAGAAAACCAATTATTGAAACTCAAAAGGGAAAAGTAATATCTCCACAAACCTCTTTTCAAATCTTGAACATACTTGAAGGTGCTGTAAAAAGAGGAACTGGTAAGAATTTGAATAAAATTAATTACCCTATAGCAGGAAAAACAGGAACCACAAATGAAAGTAAAGATCTGTGGTTTTTTGGACTTACTCCAAGATATGTAATAGGGGTTTATGTAGGTTACGATACCCCAAGGTCAATTGGATATAGAGAAACTGGATCTTCTGTTGCTTTACCTATATTTAAAACAATTATCGAGAATTATCTTTTACTCAATGAAAATAATAACGATAAATTTGTAGTACCCAGTGATTTGATTGTCAAAAAAGTTGATCAGAATAATGGTGAAATTTCTAATGGACAAAATACAATTATTGACTATTTTACAAAAGATCAGTTGGAAATCATGGATAATATTAATAAAATTGAGAGTATTGGGGGTATAAATTAATGGATAAATTTGAACTTTTAAATCTAATTAAAAAAATTGAGTCCCTAATAAATCTGACTAGGAGGAGTCTTTGACTATGATAAAACTAGCAAAGATATTGACGACTTAAACAAAATAATTACTAACCCTGATAATTGGAACGACATTAATTTAATAAATAAATCTCAAGAAAAGCTTAAACAAAGTAAAGACATAATTAATGAATTTGATTTTGTCTCAAACCAATTTAGAGACTTCAGAGAGTTTATTCAAATATATGAGTCTTTAAATGAAAATGAAATTAATGAGTTAGTTTATAAAATTAATGAATTGAAAAGAAATTGTGAAAAATTAAAAATAAAATCTCTTTTAAATAAAGAAACAGATGATTGTAATGCTTTTTTGGAAATTCATGCTGGTGCCGGAGGTACAGAGAGTCAAGATTGGGCTGAAATGTTGTCTAGAATGTACTTAAGATTCGCAGAACAAAATGACTATAAAAGCAAGATAATAGACTATCAAAGAGGAGATGAGGCAGGTGTTAAGAGTGTAACTATGATGATATCTGGTTTTAAAAGCTTTGGTTATTTAAAGAATGAGTCAGGAATTCATAGATTAGTTAGAATTTCGCCCTTTGACTCCAACAAAAGAAGGCACACAAGTTTTTCAAGTGTATGGGTATACCCAGAGATAGACAAAGACATTGAAATTGAAATTAATAATAAAGATCTCAGGGTTGATACTTTTAGAGCTTCAGGTGCAGGGGGCCAACATATCAATACAACAGATAGTGCCGTAAGAATAACGCATTTAACATATAATATTGTAGTTCAAAGCCAAAGTGAAAGATCACAACATCGTAATAGAGATACAGCAATGAAGATGTTAAAATCTAGGATATATGAGATTGAAATTGATAAAAAAAATGAAGAGAAAAAAAAAGAAGAGAGTAATAAAAAACAGATAGGATGGGGAAACCAAATAAGATCATATGTTCTTCACCCATATAAAATGGTTAAAGACCTCAGAACTAATTATCAAACATCAAACGCTGACGGTGTCTTAGATGGAGAAATATTTGATTTTTTGGAGTCAACACTAATAGATGTATAATAAAATTTTTTCAAAAATAGTCGCAGTACTATTTATACCAATACAATTAATAGCCTACGATTTTAGTTTCCAAAAAGAGGATATTTTATTAAAACTTGATTTTGATAATACCCAAATTAAAGAAATTAAATTTGATATCAAAATTAATGGTCAAAGAAACTTTGGAATAATTAATTATCATAATAATGAAATTTATATACTTTTAAATACAGATCAAATTTCTTTTGATAATTTCAAAAAAGTATTTCCCAAACCTCAAGAAAATAAAAAATTAAATAAAAAAATAAATTTTAATTGGGAAATATCAGAAATGAAAATTTCAGAAAATTATTCTCTTTTATCAAATAAATTAAATTTCGTTTATGATAAAGGTTTTGAGTCAATGATTTTTCAAGATAGTAATAAGGAATTTGAATTGTCAATTCTTCCTCAATCAAATGGAAATAAACAAATCTATTTATCCTCAAAAAACGCTGGCCAATTTTTCTATGCACAAAAAATATCCAAAAATATGATCGGTGGTGCTATGATCGGAAAGGGTTCTTTTAGGAAATTTAATGACTATGATCTTAATGTAAAAGTAAAAGATTTTAGTATTGATAAAAATTCAAAATTCTACAATTTACTCATTACTTCAAGAATGTTAGATATTTTTTCTGTGCTGCAAAATAGTCAAAATGAATTTAATTATTTAGAGATACCTGTTTTTAAAAAAGGAAAAATATATAGCTTTGATCATGCAATAATGCTAGGTGGTACTGTTGCTTTTTCTTTTAAAGGTGAAGCCAATCCCTCTGAGAAAGTAGCATCTGTAAATGGTACTTATGGCCCACTATACTTATTTGAGCAAAATTTTAAAAATATCCCCTTTCTAAATGAGTTATTTGGTAAAAATGTTGAAGAGAGCCTTCTAGCTGCTGATTTTAAGGTAGAAAAGAACGGGAATAAAACTAATTTTATCTTTAATCCTCTATCAATTCTAACTCCTGGTAAAACAAGAAACTTTTTCGATATTTGGGAATAATTATTTAACTATTTTTATCTCATCAAAAGTTGAAATTACACCAGACTGAACTATTTCTGCACGTACACCACCATTATTTGTCATTAACTTAACTAAATTATCAACATTTAATTTATTTTGAAGGTATTTACATGGTTGACATAATTGATGAATCTTTAAAACTACGTTATTAATCTGTATTTTTTTATTTATCATTTTATTTAGATCAATACCTGTTGTTATAATATTTCTTCTAAAATCTTTATAATTGAACTTACTTTCGATGTTATTATTAAAATAACTAATTTTTTCAGACTCTATAAGTGTTACTTGTTCATACTTTTCTTTAAAATTTTCATAATACCTATCATTAATAATACCCTTATTTCTTTTTAAGATTGCTTGATTTACATAAATAGTGCTCTCCCCACTTAGATTTGTAATATTGATTGCTTTAATTTTGGGCATATTTGAATATATTTACTTTAGTTTATATACATGGAAGATAACACAAATTTATATAGTCAAAGGAATATATTAATTCGTAATTTCCTTATTTTTTCAAGGTTGGCACCCTTTATAACTAGCTTTATAAGCTCTGTACTTATTAATAAGATTTTTTTAAAAACCCCTAATTTAATTAATTTAGATTTTATTTTGATTTTTATATCACTTTATTTAATTTTATACGTTTTTATCTCTCATACTAAGTCACTTTGTGAGCAGCTTGCTGTTGTTAATCAAAAAATTAACTCACATGGCGACGAATAATTAATTTTAATTTACAAATTTTATTATTTCTTTCGTGCTCATGATAGTCTATAAAAGAACAAAATATGAACAAAAGTACTTTAGTAAAAAAACATAAAGATAACAGTCTTGAGACAGTGCCTTATATTTTATCTAGAATTTCAGCTGGATTCCCATCTCCGGCCGATGATTATATAGAAAATAATTTAAGCATATCTGAACTATTAATTAAAAATCAATTATCAACCTTTTTAATGAAAGCTAGCGGTGAGTCCATGATTGAAGCAGGAATTAATGATGGTGATTTATTAGTAGTAGATAGAAGCTTGGAAGCCAGAAGTAGAGACATAGTGATAGCTATATTTGAGGGAAACTTAACTGTAAAAAGATTAATCATCAAAGTAGATGGTTCTGCCATTCTAAAAGCTGAGAACCCATTATACAAAAATATACTAATATCAGAGTACACAGAACTAGAGATATGGGGAGTCGTCACTAGTGCCATCCATCAATTTATTAAATAGCAATGAATACTGTAGCCCTAGTAGACTGTAATTCTTTTTATGCATCGTGTGAGACTATTTTTAAACCTCATTTGAATAAAAAACCCATAGTTGTTTTATCAAATAATGATGGATGTGTAATAGCCAGAAGCTCTGAAGCTAAAAAATTAGGAATTAAAATGGGAGTACCTTTTTTTGAGATAAAAAAAATAATAAAAAAATATCCAGTACACGTCTTCTCATCAAATTATAGTTTATATGGAAATATCTCATCTAGGGTAATGGGAGTATTAAAAGAGTACTGTGATAGATTAGAAGTCTATTCTATAGATGAAGCATTTTTAATACTAAATAAATACTCTGAAAGAAGTTTTTTTTTAAGAGCAGAAGGAATTAAAAAAATAATAAAAAAATGGATAGGTATACCTGTTAGCATAGGTATAGCTAACAATAAAACTTTATCTAAGGTGGCGAACCATTTAGCCAAAAAAGATGAATTAGGATCTCAAATAGTAGAAATTATAAACCAAAAACAAATAGAAATATCTTTGAAGGTACTAGGAGTAGGTGACATTTGGGGCATAGGCGCTAGGATAGAAAAATTCCTTCAAAAAAATAATATTTACACTGCTTACGATTTATACAGAGCAGATCCAAGATGGGTTAGGCAACACCTAGGAGTTGTTGGAGAGAGGACCTATAGAGAACTACACGGTGAAATATGCATACCTATAATTGAAAGATCAGAGCCAAAAAAACAATGTCGAGTATCAAGATCCTTTGAAAACTATGTAACTAGTTTCGAGGAATTAGAGAAAAGAGTAATATCTTATGCAACTAGGGCTTCAGAAAAGATTAGATATGATGGCTTACAGGCAAAAAAGATTACTACATTTATTCGTTCAAACAAATTTAACAATAATAATAAACAATACCATGCAGCAAGGACTTATGATTTTATATCTCCTTCAAACGATTTATTTGAAACAATAAGGTTAGCCGTAAAAGCACTAAAATCTATTTATCGGCCAGAAATTAAATATAAAAAAGCAGGTGTTTTGCTTTCAGACTTAACAATAGAAGGAGAGTACAATAGGGATTTATTTATCCACCAGTCAGAGGAGAGTCTTTTGAAAAGAGTTAGAGTAAACAAGGTTTTCGATAATCTAAATAACAGATATGGTAGCGGGACTATTTGCGTTGCTAAAGAGAACTATGAAAAGTTCTATATAACTAGACGGCAAAACCTAAGCCCCGCATACACATCAAATTTTGATGAACTACCTAATGTAAATTAGTTCACAGCAGGTATTGAGCCCATAGACTCTTCAAAAGCCTTTGAGTCAAATTTATCTTCAGCAAGATTACCAGAAAAATAATCCATGTAAGCTTGCATATCAAAATGACCATGACCACAAAGATTAAACAAAATAGATTTTGATTTACCTTCAGCTTTACATTTAAGAGCCTCATCAACAGCACCTTTAATAGCATGTGTAGCCTCAGGAGCTGGCATAATACCTTCAGTTCTAGCAAACTGTATACCAGCCTCTAAACATTCTTTTTGGCCATAAGCTCTAGGTTCCATGTGCCCATTATGAACTAGGTGAGATAACATTGGAGCCATTCCATGATATCTTAAACCACCAACATGAGTAGGTGATGGCATAAAATCAGAACCTAATGTGTGCATCTTTAACAAAGGAGCAGATTTTAGAGTATCTCCAAAGTCATAAGAGTATTTACCTTTGGTCAATGAAGGACAAGAAGATGGCTCAACTGCAATAGCATGTACATCTTGTTCTCCTCTAAATTTTTTACCTAAGAAAGGATTACACAAACCTGAAAAATTGCTTCCACCACCAGTGCACCCAATAACTATATCTGGATAGTCGTCAGCCATTTCCATTTGAAGAAGCGCTTCCTGCCCAATAATAGATTGATGCATTAATACATGATTTAACACACTTCCAAGTGCATATTTAGTATCTTCATTAGTAGCGGCCACTTCTGCTGCTTCAGATATAGCAATACCAAGAGAACCAGCACTATTAGGATCTTTTTCTAAGATAGCCCTACCAGAGTTTGTTTCATTTGAGGGGCTTGCAACTACACTACCACCATAACTCTCAATTATTGCTCTTCTATATGGTTTTTGATCATAGCTTACTCTTACCATAAATACTTTAATTTCAATTCCAAATACAGCTCCGGCATAACTTAGAGCGGTACCCCATTGACCTGCACCTGTTTCAGTTGATATTTTCTTTACACCAGCCTCTTTGTTATAAAATGCTTGTGCTAAGGCAGTATTAGGTTTGTGACTACCTGAAGGACTGGCACCTTCATATTTGTAATAAATCCTAGCAGGCGTATCTAAAGCTTTCTCTAAAGCTCTAGCTCTTACTAAAGGAGTATATCTCCAACGACTATAGGCCTCTAAAACAGGACCAGGGATATCAATATATCTCTCTTGTGAAACCTCTTGCATAATTAAATCCATAGGAAATAGAGGTGCTAAATCATCAGGACCTAAAGGTTGTTTTGTTCCAGGATTTAAGGGTGGGCTCATTGGCTCTTTTAAATCCGCTACCAGATTATACCATTGTTTCGGCACATCACTGTCTTTAATATAAAATTTACTATCCTCACTCATAATGAATAACTTTATTGTATTTGTTAGATAAAAAGTAGGATTATTTAATCGCTATAATATCTATTTAAAGCAGCTTCTTTGTTAATTAATGGTAAAAGTTGAGCAACTAAAACACCAATTAATATTAAAAAACAGCCAAAAATCTGAACATTTGTCAAATACTGAGAAAGTATAATCCATGCTGCTAAAGATCCAAATACACCCTCGAGAGAAAATGTAATTGCTGCTGTGGATGGTTTTACATACCTTTGCCCAAAAACTTGAAGGGTATAAGCAATTCCACTTGACATGACACCTACATATAAAAGCTCAAAGATTTCTTTTGATATTCCCTCAATTGTAGGATTTTCAAATATAAACATGAAAGGCAAACTATAAAAAAAACATAATAGAAATTGGGAAGATGCCAAAGTAAATGGTGCATTTATAATTTCAAAGTATTCATCAATTAAAATACAATGTATTGCAAAAAATAAAGCACATACAATTACAAGTATATCAGCAAATTGTGCTTCAAAACTATTCTCAAGAGTTAAATAATAAGACCCTACTAGACATATTGATACGGATAGCCAAATACTCCAGTGTATTTTCTTTTTTAAAAATAATCTCGATATTATAGGAACAAATGGAACATATAATATTGTTAAAAAAGCTGCATTTCCTACTTTAGTATACTGTAAAGCGTATTGTTGAAGGTAAGTTCCTAATAATAAACTTAAACCAGTTAAAAGTACTACAATTATAAATTTTTTTTTATTTTTAAGATTTTTAATTTTATTAATTTCATAAAAAGCAAAAGGTAAAACTATTATTCCACCAATTAAAAAACGCATATTTGTAAACGTTAGTGGACCAATAAATTCCATTCCTGTAGTTTGAGCCACAAATGCAGTACCCCAAATTATTGATGCTACTATGAGACATAAAGTAGATAAGAGATGTTTGGAGTTCATAAGAAACTGGCTCCGCAGGTAGGATTCGAACCTACGACCTGTCGGTTAACAGCCGAATGCTCTACCGCTGAGCTACTGCGGAACGTTGCATCAAACTACAATAATTTTTTAATTTTTCAATTAACATTTTTTAATTCGATTTTAAAAATAATTTTCAATGATATTAGGGTTTATTTGGATATAATGTATTCATGGAAAAAATTATTTCACCTTGTATATCAATATGCAAAACTGATCCATCTACTGGATACTGTTATGGCTGTGCTAGAACTTCTGAAGAAAAAGCTATATGGAAAGACGAAAATACTACAAATGAATGGAAAATAAATAATATTTCTGAGTTAAAAAATAGACTTTCTGGTTGGCAATTATCATCATTTGAAAAGTCATATGATTTTAAAATAAAAAACGGAATATCTTTAGCAAAGCACAAAATGATGAATAAATGAAAAAAATTAAAGGCTCGTGTCTTTGCAAAAAAATTAGCTTTGAGATTAAGAATGAATGTAGATACTCAGTTTTTTGCCATTGCCAGATGTGCCAGGCTTCAAATGCTGAATTTAGTTCTTATACAAAAGTAAAAAATGAAAATCTAAATTTTAAAAGTAAAAAAACTTTAAAATGGTTTGTTTCTAGTAAACATTATAAAAGAGGTTTTTGTTCAATTTGTGGAAGTTCATTATTTTTTCAAAAAAAATCCTCAGATAATTATATTTCAATATCAACAGGTACCTTAAATAAAAATATACCATCTATCGGCCATATTTTTTATAAATTTAAAAAATCAAAAATTAATTTCTCTAAATTAAAAAAATTTCCTCAATCTGCCCAAGGATATTTTGATAAGTTTATTTACAGAATTAAATGAATTACTCATTAACAATCAAGATTATCTTAATATTACTATTTATATACCTTTTAATTATCCTATATGTTTATACCAAACAAAGATCTCTTCTTTACGTCCCTCAAATTGATAATTATGATGATGAATTACTAATCATACCTGCGGAACAAGTATTTATTGAAAATAGCTCAAATATAAAATTAAGGTCTATTTTTTATAAACATCCATCTAATACTAAAACTACATTACTAATGTTTCACGGTAATGCTGGTCCTATTGAAAATAGATTTTATAAAATTAACAAGTTATCAAAATATGACCAAAATATTTTACTTATTTCTTGGAGATCATATAGCGGTAATGATGGTGAACCTACTGAGGATGGTTTATATGATGACGCTAGAAGTGCTATAAAATGGCTTGAAGAAAAAAATATTTCTAAAAAGGACATTATTATTTATGGAGAATCTTTAGGAACTGCTGTTACTATAGAAATAGCTCAGAATAATAATTTTAAGGGTTTAATCTTGGAAGCGCCATTTACTTCAATGATTGATGCAGCTAAATTTCATTATCCATACCTTCCTGTCTCAATCATGCTTAAAGATAAGTATTTAAGTGATAAAAAAATTAAAAACGTTATTTCCCCTATATTTATTATGCACGCCACAGGGGATGATATTGTTCCATTTAGAATGGGTGAAAAAATGTACGAATTAGCAAATTCACCTAAAAGTAGTTATTTCGTTGATGAGAATGAACATTTAGTAACATATGATGAAAATTTAATGAATAAGATGAATGAATTTTATGAAACTATAATTAATTATGAATAAATTTAATAATCTTCCAGAACTATTTTATTTTCAAGCAGATAAGAACGAAAATAATCAACACTTACTAAAACTCGACTCAAACAATCAAGTTATCTCAATTAGTTGGTTAGAGACAAAAAATCTAACAAAGAAAATACATAATTTTTTAGCAAACAAATATTTAGGCGAATTAGAGAGAGTTTTATTGGTTTCAGAAAATAGACCTGAATGGATGGCCTCTGATATCGCTATAATGTCTAATAAACTTATTTGTGTTCCTAACTATACAACATATACATCAAGAGATTTTGAGCATATTTTAAATGACTCTCAGCCTGTTGGTTTAATAGTTTCAAATAAAAATTTACTTCAGACAATTTTAACTGCCAGCGAAAAAATTAAATATAATTTCAAATTTATCTTATGTTTTGATTATTTTGAAAATAATTTAATTTCAAATTTAGCATTTTTAAATGACTTAACAGACGACAATAATGATAATAACAGAGAAAAAATTAAAGAAATCAAGCGCACAGATCCAGCTTGCATTATATACACCTCAGGTACACAAGGATTACCGAAAGGTGTTATCTTAAGTCATGGGGGCATATTAAGCAATTGTGAAGGAGCATATGAACTTCTTAAAACTATAAAGGGTCCAGATTTAACCTTTCTTACTTGGTTACCTTTATCTCATTCATATGAACATGCAGTTCAATTTGTTCAGATTATTTTAGAATCAAAAGTATTTTATAATAAAAGTATTGAAACACTCCTACCTACAATAAAAATTGCACAACCTCATATAATGACTGCTGTACCAAGATTTTATAATAATCTCCATGCAAAAATGAAGATTAATCTGAAAAATCAGTCTAATTTTAAACAAAATTTGTTTAATAAGACTATCCAGTTAGGAACAAAAAAATTTAAAAATATTAAATTAAGTTTTAGTGAAAATATATTTAACCTAATATTAGATAAATTAGTCAGAAAAAAAGTAAAAAATAATTTTGGTGGCAGATTAGAGGCTTTTATATCAGGTGGAGGACCTCTTGATAGACAAGTAGGAGAAGCGCTTAATGCCCTTGGTTTAAAGACATTACAAGGTTATGGCTTAACAGAAACCTCACCAGTTGTAAGCTGTAATTTATTAAATAAGGTAAAAGTTGATACAGTCGGTCCTATATTTCCTGGAGTTGAAGTTAAATTAGCAGAAGATGGTGAAATATTAGTTAAAGGTGAAAACCTTATGCTGGGCTATTGGAATAATAAAGAAGCTACTGAGCAAACAATAAAAGATGGTTGGCTCCATACAGGGGATATTGGTGAATTTGATGAGGACAATTATCTAAAAATAACAGATCGTAAAAAGGATATAATTGTTTCTCTAGGAGGTGATAATATAGCACCATCTAAGATTGAAAATTTATTAACTTTATCTCCTGAGATAGAACAAGCCTGTGTCTTTGGTGAACAAAAGAATTATATTGCAGCATTATTAGTATTAAGCTCAGAGAGTAAATCTAGTGATGAAGATATTCAAAGATACATTGATGAAGTAAATAAAGACTTAACTCAACCAGAAAAAATAAAAAAGTTTATCTTTATTGATGAGCCTTTTAGTATTGAAAATAACCTAATGACTCCGACAATGAAAGTTAGAAGACATGAAGTACAAATAAAATATCAAAATCAAATTGATCAATTATTTTAATGCAATTATTTGCAGCTATAGATTTTGAGACAGCTACAAGTGAGAGAACATCAGCTTGTGCTATTGGTTATGTAATATTTAATAAAACTAAAATAATAAAAAAAGCCTCTCATTTAATAAAACCACCTAAACCTGAAGTTCATTTTACGGATATTCATGGTTTAACATGGGATATGTTAAAGAAAGCTAAAACATTTGATAGAGTGTGGCGTCAAATTAAGAGTGAATTATTAGCTGTTGATTACTTTTTTGCACATAATGCACCTTTTGATCGATCTGTCCTGCACTCCTGTTGCTATTTTTATAATATTGATCTTCCCCAACAAGAATTTAAAGATACTGTTCTTATCGCCAGAAAATATTGGGAATTTGAAAATAATAAACTAAATACTGTATGTAAAAATTTAAGAATTCCTTTAAATCATCACGATGCATTATCAGATGCTAAAGGATGTGCCATGATAGCTATTGAAGCTTTTAAAAAAGGTTATTTTATTTAATTTTATTACCTACAAAGCTCATAGAAGAAAAAATAATTATTAAGGCAAGGCTCATGTAAATTAAAGCTCTCATAGAATTAGTCTCATCTAATATTAACCCATATAAAAATGGAGAGGCTGCTGAGGCTAAGACCCCAAAAAAAGTTAAAAGTGCTCTAATTGCCCCTAAGTTTTTAACTCCATACATTTCTGCCCATAAAGAATTAGATATATTTTCTGTAAGGCCATTTGATAGCCCTAGTCCTGCCATGTAAAGATATAATACAAAAATATGATTTGAAAATATCATCATAATAAATATTAAAGCCATGGGAATTAAGTGAAAAGTGATTATTCTTCTACCTGAAAATTTATCAACTAAAAATCCAGAAACTAATGAGCCACCAATACCACAAATTGCATAAAAAATAAAACTGTGCGCAATATCTAACATTGTCCAATTATTTAATTGACCAATAAAAACCTGATGAAATAAAAAGCCTGTTACTGTAAATGACATAATTAATGTAAGAGGTAAATAAAGATAAAATTTTAAATCTTTTAAGACATCCCTTCTTCTCCAAGAAAACGAGTTTTGTTCATCTTCATTTTCAAATCCAGTTTCACTTTTAAAATTATTCTTACTTAATAAATAGTATAATAAAACTCCAAAAAATAAGAGTATAAATATAGATGAACTAAACCAGGTAATTCTCCATCCAAATGTTATGATTAAAATTACTACTACAAATGGATAAATCATTTCACCAATAGAAAAACCAAATCCAGATATAGCTAAAGCTTTTCCCCTATTGGCTTTAAAATATCTTGCCATAGTTGTTCTTGAAGTGTGTCCCATTAGTCCTTGTCCAAAAAGTCTTAAAAAATAAATAACAAAAAAAAGAAAAATTACATTAAATACAATGCTTGCAAAAAAACATGTTATAGAAAGACCTAATACAATGGCTAAAGTATATTTCTTAAGAGAGACTGTATCTATGAGTTTACCAGCCCATATAATAGTTAATGCACTTAAAATTGTAGCTATAGAGTAAAGACTACCAAATTGTGTATTACTTAAGTTAAAAACTTCTCTGAAATCTTCACTAAATAGAGAAATAAAAAATGTTTGCCCAAATCCTGATGCAAATGCTATCAAAAAGCCAAATATTAATAAGTTAGAATTTTTATATATAAAATTTATCAAAACAAGAGGGATATTATGATTAAATGATTATATATCAATTATTATAAGTGAAAGGACTGCTCGTGAGCACAATTAAAAGGAATGATGATGAAAATCATCCAATTATAAAAGAAGTTTACCAAGATATTAAACAATCAAGAAACACAACATATATAGGGAATTTTTGGAGGTATTTAGCTTTCTATCCTGATTTACTCAAAAATGTATGGACTGATATTAAAAATATTATGATAAAGGAAACCATAATACCCAATAAGACAAAAGAAATGATTTATATGGCTGTTTCTATTACTAACAACTGTAGTTACTGTACTCACTCACATACAGCTGCAGCTAAAAAATTAGGTATGACTTCAGAGGAACACTCTGAATTTTTAAATATTATAGCGTTAGCTGCAAAAACAAATCAATTAGTAAATGGTATACAGGTACCAGTAGATGAAATTTTTAATGAAGATATAGAAAATTAAAAAAATGGATTTTTTAACTTGGTTTTGGAATGCAGGGGAACTACTAATGATAATTGGTGTTGGAATAATTATTATTGGATTATTATTCTATAGGAAAAAAAAATAAATTTCTTACAGATTATTATTTAATTATTTTATTTATGAACATTCAATTTATTGTAATATAGATTTATGTATTACGATGATGATAATAATGACGACAATACTCTTTTAGGAAGACTTACAGAATTAAATAGAGCTTTAAGTCAAATGATGAGAAATACTAGTGAGAGAAACATAGTTGAAAAATTACATACTTACCAGCTTGCTATAAAAAAAACTATTGAAGTAATGACTAAAAAACAACTTAATACTGTTTCTGAGTCCTCTAATGAATATGAGGATAGGTTAGAGCGTGGAGACTTTGATTAATATTTAGTCTAAACTCTTAAAACCGTAACCAGTTTTTTTTACTCTTGTTTTAAAATAATTCTTATTAAATTTATTTATAGTAGGTTTTGTATTTATTTGTTTAAATATTTTAATACCAGCTTTTTTAAGTGATGATACTTTAGTGAAATTATTTGTAATAATATTGACTTTATTTACATTTAGTAACTTCAATATTTTTGCAGCTATATTAAAATCTCTTTCATCATCTAAAAAACCTATATTGTGATCAGCGTCAATTGTATCCAAACCTTTCGATTGAAGAGAATAAGCACGCATTTTATTAGCTAAACCAATCCCTCTGCCTTCTTGATCTAGATATAATATGATTCCACCTTTATTTTTAATCATATAGTTGATGGAACTATTTAATTGCTCCCCACAATCACATTTTCTAGAGTGAAATATATCCCCCGTAAAACATGCAGAGTGTATTCTAAGATTTGTAGGCTGTTTTAAATTTTTTGGTTTAATTATAATTGCAATATGTCTTCTAGCACCAATATAAGATTTAAAAATATTAAAAGATGTTGAAGACACATTAGGGAGTGGAACATTAGCACTAGAAACTAATTTTATACTATTTGTGATAAATTTATTCTGATTTTTAAGTTCTTTGTGATTAAATTTTAACAAACCAAGTTGTAAAATTAGATTATCAATATTCTTATAATATTTAGAATTAATTTTTTTAAAAACAAGTGAGGGAATTACTTTAGCATTTTTAGCTATATCTAAGCAGACATTATGAAAGTCTCTACTTTTATTGCAAACTACATTTTTAAATAATAATTTATTTTGATTAGATAAGGGGTTAATAAATAAATTTAAAATTGATTTATTGGATATTTTTTTATCAATATTTAAGAATATATTAGATGTGATTTTATTATTAAAGATAGATTGCGCTTTTTGTTTTGTAATTAAAAGATATTTTTCCTTTAGTAAGTACTTATTAAATTGATTTAGAATTTTATTTTCAGAATGTTCAATGTTAAAGAACATCCAATAGTTTTTATTATCTTTTATAACTATTGGTCTTCCCGTTCTTAATTCATTGATAGATCTATCAATAAAAGTACCATAATTTGATTTTAAACTCATAGACTATATATATACTTAATGACTGTTGATACAGATGATTGATGATAACAAAGCATAATATTTCCTCTCTATTTGAGTTTGTAAAAAATCAAAAAAAATCAAATAATTTAGGAGTTGATTTAATTAACAAATCGTTTGTCCTTAGTCAACATTCTAAAATAGCTGATATTTCAATAAACAAATATAAAGTTGTATTTAATTGTAAAATTGAAAAAAAGATTGAAGAAATTGGCCAAATATTATTGCCTATCTTAATGTTAAAAAAAAAATTTTATATTGGACAAATAGGCCAAAGTTTAGATGGTAAGATTGCTCTTTTAAATGGTAATTCTCATTATATAAACGATAAAAATAGTATTTCTTATCTTCATAGTCTTCGTTCAATATGTGATGCTGTGGTGGTGGGGGTTAACACTATCAGAAAAGATGACCCTTTATTAACTACAAGAGCTATTAAGGGTCCAAACCCTCAACGAATAATTATCGATCCCTCATTAAAATTAACAAATAAATATCAAGTGTTTAAAGATGGTATGCCTAATATTATTTTTACTCATTCTAAAATAAATAAAAAATTTAATAACACTCAAATATACAAATTACCTGAAAGAAATTTTACCAATCTTATTTATCAAAATATTAATAGATTAGGATATAAATTTGTATTAGTTGAAGGTGGTTCTAAAACTATATCTAAGTTTCTAGAAAATAAATTATTAAATATTATGCAATTTATTATTGCACCAACTATTATCGGCTCTGGTATTAATTCTATATATATTGAGCCTATAACTAATTTAAAAAATGTTATAAGGACCAAAAATAATATTTATAAGTTTGGAAAAGAGATTATTGTAAGTTTAGAGTTTTAAAGCTAAAAAATCCTTATTTCTTAATAATAATTTAGATTTATTAAGTCTGATATTTTCCCTTCTAAATTTTATCCACGGTTCTAGGGAAATTTTATTTTTTTTAATAACGTTTTCGCTAAAGTTTATAAACATGTCTTGAAAGATCTTATTTTTGGAAACGTTCCAATTTGAATTAAGAACAAAAGTTTTATGAGTTTTTGTGAAAACTTTATTTATTATTTGACTACAATTTTTGCCAACAGCTTTTTTTCCAATTCCTTTATCAGACTCCTGATCTTTATTAAATAGTTTTAGAACATATTCATCATCTTTGTGTTTTGGGTAAAATTTAAAATATCCATCATAATTGATTGAAAAATATATTACTTTTGTGTTTAAGTTCTTTTTCTTAAATTCATAAAACCACTCTTTAGGCATTATATCTAAATATGCTGATCCAGTGATAAGATCGTAATTTTCAAATTTAAATTTTTTTATATCTTTAATTAAATCAAATTTTTTATAATTGATATTAATAATTTTATTATTTTTAGCTGTAATTTTTTTGAACTCTTTGATTGATTCAAAAGATATATCAATCATATCCCATTTTTGCTTAACCTTTATCTTTGGATACAAATATCTATAGTTTGATCCTGTACCACATCCTAAATCTGCTATAGTCAATATTTTATAATCTTCAAAATATCTGTTTATTTTTTCGATTATTTTTTTATTTCTTGAAATTGAATCAATTTTTTCTCTATAAAATAACCAATCATTATTAAATTTATGCATTTTTAATTTCCTTTATGAATAAGTCTGCTGATTGTATAGGTGTTTGAAACTTTCTTTGATTTTTTCTGATTTTGTTTTGAATTTTAACATTATTAAAATTTCTTAATATTAATTTTGACAAACTTTTTTCTTTAAAATCATTTAAGTATATAATGCCATCTTTTTTAAGTGTGTTCATTAAAGTTAAAGTTTTAAATGTGATTATCATTTTTTTTTGTTGTAAGGCATTTGCAAGGGACATCCCAAATCCTTCATATTTACTAACAGATATATAAAAATCACACTGTGAATATAACTGTGAAAGAAGTTTTATTGAGATATTGCTATAAAAACTTATTTTTTCTTCTAAACCATAATTACTAATTATGTTTTGTAATTTTTTAAAATATTCGCTCTCTCTGGTTGTATCTCCAACAATTTTTAATTTTACATTATCCATAAATCTTAATTCCTTAATGAGATATTGGTAATTTTTTCTCTCAATAATACTCCCAACTGATAGCAAATTTATGTTTTTATCTCTTGCCACTTTATATTTTTTTAATTTTTCAATCCCAGGCTCCACTGTTTGAATTTTTTGTTTATCTATTTTAAATTTTTGAGCTATTAAATTTTTTGTCTCATTTGAAGTAACAATAATTTTGTTAGCTTTTGGATATAATTGCATTGCTTGCTTAACAAAATATTTACTTCTTTTACTTTTAAATTCTAAATAAAGAGGGTGATGTATTAATGCTATTATTTTGAACCTGTTAAGATTATCTATGATTTTATCAATAGTTTCAAAGACTAGTCCATCAAAAACTAAAACTGAGTTATTTGATAATTTATTTATAATATTTTTAAGAGTGCTGATATCATTTTTTTTTGGAAAAGGATAATTTTTACATAGTTGAATAGCGTTTAAATTAAAATTTAGTGCCTTAGCTCTTTGTAAAATATTTTTTTCATATATGTATCCTCCTGTTTTAGTATTAATGTTTCCAGGATAGAAAAAATAGTATGTTTTATTAGATTTCTTTGATTTTTTGTTCATAAGAAGCCCAAGCTACATTTGACTCGGTTAGAATAATTTTAATTTTATGTAACTTGTTATAATCTTCTGAGTATTCTTTTTGTAATTTAGAACTAATTTTATCAAATATATCTTTAGCCAGGAATTCAGTAGACGTTATTGTGTTTTTAAATTCCTCAATTTCATCTAAATTTTTGTAACTATAAAATTTAAGTACATCAGATAGAATTTCTGTTACTACTCCTAAATCCATAATAATATTATATTTATTAACTTCTTTTGAATAAAACTCTGCATCAACTATGTATGTAGCACCATGCATATTCTGGGCTGGACCGAAGACTTCTCCAGGTAAGGTATGTGCTATTAAAATATTGTTTCGAACTGTTATTGAATACATATCAATACTTTATAGCATGCATTATGCTGTCTGGATTATTTATTATTGAAATATAATCCTTATCTAAATGGTGAAAGTTACTTTCAGTATTGATAAGTTTTAGAAGTTTATCGCTAGACAATGCATTGATTGCCATATTCAATCTAGTTTTATAATTAAATCTTTTTGATATGTATTTAGGTATTCTTGAAACTTGAGAACCAATTATTTTAAGTCTTTTAGAGTGAAAATTCCCTCCTAATTTGATCTGCCCTTTTTTATTTCCATACCAACTTGCTTCAATTAATTTTCCCTCTAATGTTAATTTATCAAGAGATTTATTTAATACTTCATAATCAGATGTAGTGTTAATTATAACATCAGCATTTTTAATTTTTTTAAAATTAATGAATTTTAATCCTAATATCTTTGAAAACTTCTTCTTTTTGATATTATTATCATTGATATATACATTGTTAAATTTTTGTAATTTATAATAGTAAGCAGTTAATATGCCTACTGAGCCCATTCCTAAAATCACTATTTTGTCATCTTTATGAGCTTGAGCATCCCAAAAGATATTTATTGCCGTTTCCATGTTTGCTGTAAGCAAATACTTTCTTAAATCATTATTGCTTTTCAATATATGCAAATTATTTATATCCATCTCAAACAAGGACTGATGGGGAAAGAGACAAAAAGTTTTTTTGTTTAAATATTTTTTTTGACCTTTGATAATTTCACCTACATTTATATATCCATATTTAATCGGATACGAAAATTTTCCTTCTTGAAAAGGAGATTTCATGATTTCAAATTGATCTTTACCAATTTTACCTGAAGCAACTAATTTCTCTGTTCCTTTACTGATACCAGAATATAGTGTCTTGATTAGAACGGTTTTAGAATTAATTTTATAATTTAAAGATTTTTTCTTGATTATTGGTTTGTTTTTATTTTCAAGCCATAGAGAATAAGTTTCCATAATAATTATATAAATGTTAAATATCAGTTATGCTATCAAAGTTTTGGATTGATTTAACATCAGATGACATAAAAAAATTAGGTAAAAATAAAGTACTTATTATGCCATTTTCATCTGTTGAGCAACATGGCGACCATCTACCTTCAGGTACTGATAAATTGATTTTAGATGGTATTTTAAATACTTTTATTCAAAACAATCCAAAATTAAATAACTTTTTAGTTTTACCAAATATCTCAATAGGATCAGCTAGTGAGCATAATGGCTTTGAAGGCACTATCTCAACAAGCTCTACTAATTATATTGATTACATTGTCAGTGTAGTAGAGGAGTTATGTATTCGTAAATATAAAAAATTTATCTTCTTAAATAGTCATGGAGGCCAAATCAGTCATTTAGATATAGCTGCTAAAGAAATTAAAAGTGGATTCAAAAATGTCGATATTGTCAAGGCTCATTATTTTTTGTTTAAAGGTTTTGAAAAAATCATTTCTAAAAAGGAATTACTTTATGGTTATCATGGAGGTGAATTTGAAACTTCAATTATGCTTCATCTTCATCCAGAATTGATAAAAATTAATAAAATTAAAAAAAATAAACTGTCATCTGATATTAATTCAAAAAAAATTATTTCTTATGAAAAAACAATAAAAAGGGCTTGGAATACTAAAGATTTGTCGGAAACAGGCATAATAGGTAACCCTACAAACTCCTCTGCAGATAAAGGAAAGAAAATCCTAGATCTTACATCCAGGACCTTAAAAAAAATAATTAATGAAATGAAATAGCTAAGATTTAGCTCTAGATAGAGTTAAATGATGCGAAGATATGCCTATGTTCACAAAATACTTTTTTATTTGTGTTAAGTATCTAACTACATTTATAATTATAACATGAGAATAGCAAATAGAGGTAATTGGATTTCTATTCCAAAAAATCTAGATAAATTTTGGCGAGAGATAGATATTAGACTAATAAATGAGCAACATTACCTTGATCAAGTTTATTCAAAAGAAATAAAGCTAAATGATGAATTATTTTTTTCAGAGTCAGATGTATTTCATATTGATTATACGTTAAGTGGCTCGCATGTTGATTTATGCATAGATAATTTAATTAAACTTCTCTATTTAAATCAAAAACTCTCTAAATCTTTAAAAATAAAAATTAGTGATGCTTTAAAGGGAATATTGGCAAATGCACTTTTATCTTATCATAAATTTGGTGGCTCTGGTTTTGTCAGAATAAAAAGTGGTAATGATGAATATAATAAAAACAGATATAACCCTTCGATGACCAAAAAAAGCACTTTAGATGTCCTAGACAAATTAACTAAGGTTGGACTGATTGAAAATTACTCTG
>CABYSX010000015.1 GCA_902521795.1 uncultured Alphaproteobacteria bacterium | reverse complement strand
TCTTCCTAGAAAGCGATAATTCGGAAAACCTATCTAATGGAATGGAACTAATTGAAGATTTGAGGGATAAAGATGTTATTGAGTCTATTCAAGATAAAATTAAAAAAGATCTCTCAAATAGTTTTATTAGGATTGAATATATTTCTGATCGTAAGGGATTTTGGTTAAAACCACATTTAGACATAAAGGAAAAGCTTATGACAATGATGTTGTTTATTAACACTTATGATGAGTCAGAGAAACTTGGAACAGATTTTTATGATACAAATATGAAACTTGTTAAGACCGTCCCTTATAGACATAATACTGGATATTTTTTTGCCTCAGGCAACAATACATGGCACGGACTTGAAAAAAAAGAGATTAAAATTGAGAGAAGATGTATGCAAATTAATTATGTAACTTTTCCGACTAGTTGGCCAATAAATGGCTGATATTAATAATGTAATTATTATAGGGTCAGGTCCAGCAGGTTATACTGCTGCCATATATGCTGCTAGAGCTAATCTAAAACCCATTTTAGTGAGTGGTTTTCAACCAGGTGGTCAACTTACTATAACAACTGATGTAGAAAATTATCCAGGATATGAAGACCCTATTCAAGGTCCTTGGTTAATGGATCAAATGCAAAAACAAGCAGCACACGTAGGTACCAAAATTATCAATTCACAAGTAACTGAGGTTTTTTTAAATGAAGATGTAAAAAAATTAAATTTAGATAATGGCACAACTCTAAATGCAAAAACTGTGATAATAAGCACTGGAGCTCAAGCAAGATGGCTTGGTTTAGAAAATGAGTCTAAATTTCAAGGTCATGGACTATCAGCTTGTGCCACTTGTGATGGTTTTTTCTTTAAAGATAAAGAAGTTGCTGTTATTGGTGGAGGAAATAGTGCAGCTGAAGAAGCATTATTTCTAACAAAGTTTGCAAATAAAGTTTATCTAATTCACAGAAGAGACAAACTTAGAGCTGAGAAAATATTACAAGATAGATTAAAAGAAAATTCAAAAATTGAATTTATATGGAACAGCGAAGTAACTAAGTTTAATGGCAATCATGATTTAGAGTCAATAGACTTACTCAAAAAAAAAGATAATAAAACCTCAACCCTAAAAATAGATGGTGTATTTATTGCAATAGGGCACGATCCGGCAACACAATTATTTAAAGGCCAACTAAAGATGGATGATGGGGGATATATCATCACAGATCCAGATAGCACAAAAACTTCTATTGATGGTGTATTTGCTGCAGGAGATGTAAAAGATAAAATTTACAGACAGGCTGTTACTGCTGCTGGTATGGGATGTATGGCGGCGTTGGAAGTTGAGAAGTATCTAGATTGATTGTTATCCTTGTCTGGCTTTCATTCTTGGGTTTGTTTTGTTGATCACATATAACCTACCCTTTCTTCTAACCAGTTGATTATTTTTATCTCTAGTCTTAGCTGTTTTAAGAGAACTTTTAATTTTCATAATTTAATTTATTAGTTATTATTATTTAGGCAGAAATCTATGTTAATTAATGAAAAAATCAACAAAATTAAAGAGGATTTTTCGTTTTTTGATAATTGGGAGGACAAATATCAATATTTAATTGATTTAGGAAAAAAACTCCCTGTTCTAGATGATAGCTATAAAACTGAGGAGTTTCGTGTACAAGGATGTACGTCGAATTTATGGGTGGTTACTGAATTTATTGATGGTAAGATTAATCTTTCTGGCTCAAGTGACTCTGTAATTGTAAAAGGTTTATTCTATTTAGTTTATTATGCATACAATAAGGAAACTCCTGAGACTGTAATAGATAATCCGTTATCTTTTTTTGAAGAAATCGGCCTCTCCAATCACTTGGGACAATCAAGGTCAAATGGTCTTAATTCACTTAGAAAAAAAATAACATCTATAGCGACAGAATTATCAAATAAATAAATTTTATTGATTATAAACTATGTTATTTTCTTCTTATGAGTTTGATTAAGTTACTAGTTTCAATTTCATTTTTATTATTTTCTAATAATCTATATTCCAAGGAGGATGTTATTAATTTACAACTGAAAGACGGTATCGTCAAAATCAAGACCTTTGAAGATAAGGCACCCAAGCATGTTAAACAAATTACTAATCTAGTTGCTAAAGGTAGTTACGATGGAGTAGTTTTTCATAGAGTTATTGATGGATTTATGGCTCAAACAGGAGATGTCCAATTTGGTAACTCTGACTCAGATAACTTTGATTTGCGAAGAGCTGGCACAGGTGGATCTGGTAAAAATATTGAGGCTGAATTTAATGACTTACCCCACAAAAGAGGTACGTTGAGTATGGCTCGATCTCAAGATCCTAATAGTGCCGACAGTCAATTTTTTATATGTTTTGGAGATACACCACACCTAGATGGGCAATATACTGTTTGGGGTGAGGTAATCGAAGGTATGGAATTTGTTGATGCAATAAAAATGGGTGATCCCGTAAAAAATGGTTTAGTGGATGATCCTGATAAAATTATTAAAATGTGGATTGAGTAAAACTTAGTTTTGAGTAATTTTTAATTCAATTCTTCGATTTTCTTTTAGGTCATCTTTTGTATCACCTAAATTTATGGGTTGATACTCACCGTATCCATTTGCTGAGAGCTTATTAGCAGGTATGCCTTGTTGAATAAGAAATTTAACTACTTCTAGTGCTCTAGCATGTGAAAGCTCCCAATTAGACGGGAATTGAGCGGTTGAAATAGGTACTTTATCTGTATGCCCATCTATCTGTAGTATCCAATTTAAATCAGATGGAATTGACTCAGTAACTTCAATAATTGTTTTGGTAATAAGAGATAGAGCTATCCTTCCTTCATCTTGAAAATTTGCACTTCCAGAGTCAAATAATATTTCTGACTGAAAAATAAATCTATCTCCTTTGATCTGAACATCTTCTCTATCGGCTAAGGCTTCAGATAATTTTCCAAAAAATTCTGATTTGTACTTTTGCAGCTTGAATAGCTCACTTGTAAGTACTCTATTTAACCTATCTCCTAGTTCCCCAAGTTCCATTTCGTTTTGTGCTATTTCAGCTTCTTTTGATTCTAATAAGTTATTCAAAAGGTTAATTTCATTACTGAGTATTTCTATATCTAAAGCTAAATTAGATATTAAATTTAAAGCCTCAGCTAAATCAGTTGATTGTATTAATGTTTCTTCCTCTAATGAAGATATTTTGGCTTGTAATTCTTGATTAATATCTTCGGATGAGCTTAAAGATTCAAGAAGATTTTCTATTCTACTTTGAGATGCTCCAATTTGTCCAACTAGCTCACTATTTTCTCCACCAAGTTTAATTAAATCAGCCTTTAACTGTTTTTGTTGCTCGTTTAAATCAGACAGGTTTTGTTGAAGAGTTTCTCTATCAGATAAAGATAAGGATAGCTCTTCAGTAATTTTAGCAATAATTGTATTTAATTTATCTATATCAAGAGACTGATCTTGAATTATAGTGTCTTGTGCAAGAATTTGAGATTGTTTAGAGGATATTTCTTCATCAAGTTTTTCAATAAGATTTTGTCTATCAAGTAATTCAATCTCTTTATCTGTTAGAGTTACATCTTGTTCAACTATAGTTTCATCTTGGATGTCAATAGTCTTTTCTAAACTTTGAATTTGCTGGTTTTTTCCTACAACTAAGTCTCCCAGATAAACTTGCGCTACTGTAAAAAGTAAAACAATAAAAATTATGACCATTAATGTGGATGCCAATACATCCACAAATCCAGGCCAAATTATATTATCGTTGTCTGAACTTTGAGTTTTTGAGAGATAGCTCACTTTTTGTCTAGGTCTTTTATAGACTTACTTACAGACTTAAGCTCTGTAATAACTTCTTTTCTTAAATCATCACTTGAATTTTTCATACCATCAACTAGGTCATCAAGTTTAGAAGCAATGTTTTGGGCCAAAGAAGAATTATCAGAATTTTGAGTAATTTTTTTAACATTTGGGCTAGATCTATAAAAAAGGCGAATTTGATTTTCACAGAATTCATAATAGCTTTGTTTGACTCCTCTAGTTATTATTTCATATAGCCCTAATATCAAAGAAGTTACTAAACCAAACAATGAGGAACTAAAAGCAATAGTCATTCCTGATAAAGGTGACTTCAATCCGTCTTTTAAATTGTTAAAGAATGCCCCAAAGTCCTGTTGTTCAATTGTTAAACCATCAATGACATTTGAAACACTACCTATAGTCAAAAGTAATCCATAAAAAGTTCCAATTAATCCTAAAAAAATAGCTAAATTGATAAGGTACTTGGATATGTCACTCCCGCTTTCTATAGATGATAGAAGATCGTCAAGTATCTCATCAAGTGTTTTAGTGATACTTTTATTTGTTGTTGTTATCCCTAAATTATTTGCAATAGATTTTGTCATTGGGTAATTATTTAAAGATGAGTCGTTAAGTTTTAATTTTCCAAAAGCCACGGAGTTCATAAACCTAAACTCAGAACTCAATGAAAATATTTTAAATGAGTAAAGAAGAAATCCAATCCCAAGTGTCAGAAGAATTATTCCGTTTATATAAGGATTTGCATCGAAATAAATTTTAATTTCTTCGTAGCCAATAACTAAAATTATTACAATTAGGATTGAAAATAAAAGATATGCTAAGAAGTTTTTAGTCATAAGTGATAAAAATAAACGAATTTAACAAATTAACAAATGAATAAATTATGAAAAAATCTAGAAATTTCTATTAAAAATCAAGTAATAATTATTAGTGCCTGGATTTACAGAGTCTAAACCTGCATTTGAGATATGATGAGAACCTATGCCAATTCGAGTCTTATCAGAAAAACTATAGAGTAAATTAACTTCTGACTTAAATTGGATAGCACTTCCTAAATCTTTGCCATCACCATTACTATAAATACCTGCTGAAGAGGAAAGATTTAAATAAATTAAATCAGAGCCTAAATTTGTTTCAAAACCCCCATAAAACATACTTGCACTTTTAGCAGTGACTAATCCACCAACAACAGGGTTTATTGTTAAAATATTTAATAAATCTATTTCGCTATTTGATATATGATAATTTAATCCAATTAAATTAGTTGTGTTATCATCATCATAATCGTAAGTGCCTCCAAAAAGAGAATAACTATTTGCACTAGCAGTTAAATTTGAAGAAAGGACATATATAAAAATAGCTAATAAATATTTTTTCATCATACACACATTACATCATCAACTTAAAAAGTAAATGGTGGGCGTGACAGGATTCGAACCTGTGACCCCTTGCGTGTCGAGCAAGTACTCTAACCAGCTGAGCTACACGCCCATAAATTTAGGGCAAAAATACTTTTAAATTAAATAAAAGATTAGTAAATAAAATTCCTAATTAAATTTTTTCAATTGAAAAATAAGTTTTAATTCACTTAATTTAAGCCAGTTTAGTATGAGGAAATATATTACAAGGGCAATAAGAATTTGAATAAACAGGTCAAAATATATATTTAAATCTACAATTTTTTTAATGAATAATATTGAAATAGACATACTAAAAGCGCCTAATAAAATCTTAATTAATTTATTAATATCCAATATGATTATTTTTTTGAAAAAACTGTTAAAATGTTTTTTTAAAAAATAAATTTGAATAAATAGATTTAACCATACACTCATAGCGCCAGCTAATGCTAATCCAATAACACCTAAAGGCTTGTAGAGTAGGAAACATATAATCAGATTGCAAATAAAAGTAGGAACTGCTGCTCTAACTGGGTACTCAACTTTCTCATAAGAATAAAATACTTGATTAAAAATTCTTGCAAGCATGTATCCGGGTAATGAGAAAGAGTAAATTAATAAAATCTTCGATGTAATAAGTACATCATCATTATTAAATTCTCCCCTACCAAATAACACTCTAATAATTTCCTCACTTAGGATAAAAATGCCAAATGCACTAGGTATTGCAAAGAGAAAACAAAAGATAACAGTTTCATTGAAAGCTTTAGAATTCTTACTCTCATCACTAATATTTTTACTCAAGTAAGGAAGGAGTGTAAAAGACATGGCAACTGCAATTAGTGCAAACGGTAAATCAATTATTCTATCTGCATAATATATTTGGCTTATTGCACCCTCACCTACTAAAGAAGCAAATAACATTGAGATAAAAATATTTAATTGGACAATACCAGAACCCATTAAAGAATATAAAAATCTTTTAAAGAATTTTTTTAGCTGACCAGATAGTTCGTTAATACTTTTTAATCCAGTAGTCCAAAATATTTTAAGAGCACCTATGTTGATAAATAAAAGTATTAATTGAGTAAAACCTGCAACAATCATTGACCAAGCAAGTGCGAAGTGAGACTCAGATTTAAAGATTACTAAGGATGTAATCATAAAAATATTAAGAATGACTGATAAAAAAGAAGGTAGGAAAAATTTTCCCTTTATGTTTAATACTGAACTCAATACTGACGACAAAGTTACAAATATTAAAAAAGGAAAAGTTATAATTAATAACTCATTTGCAAATAAAAATTGACTTTCATTTAATAAAAATCCTGGTGCTAATAGTGATATTACTTGTTCACTAAATAAAAATATTAAAAAAGATATAAATAATGTAATTACAAAAAAAAAGTTAAAAATTATCCATATAAAATCTTCGGCCATTTTTGAATTTATTTTTTCTTGATTAACATATAGGGGTATAAAAACACTATTCATTGAACCCTCAGCAAAAATTCTTCTAAATAAATTTGGTAATCTAAAAGCAAAAAGAAATGCATCTGACATTAAGTTTGCACCTAAATAGTTTGCAAATAGTATGTCTCTAATAAACCCTGTTACACGAGATCCGAAAATGTTAGTTGAAATCTTAGAGAAATTACTAATTTTCATTGAGTTCAGGAAAATTCTTTTTCCAAAATCTCAATAATTTTACTTTGGTCAATAAAACCTGGAATAATTTGATTTCCTATGATTGTTGCTGGGCTTCCAGTAAATTTAAATTCATCGACGTAACTCTTATGAATTGATAGAAAGTCTTTCACTTCTTGGGAGTCCATATCTTTTTTAAGTATTTGAAGATCAACACCCTTTAGAAATAGATCTGCTAAAATATCCTCCATGTTTGATTTTCTTTCAGATGAATATAGATAGTTGTGAACTGTTTTAAATTCACCTTGTAATGAGGAAGCTAAAGCAATGGTTGCTAAATCCTTTGAAAAATTACCTAAAATTGGCATTTGTATTATAACTATTTTTACTGAAGTATCCTCTTTCATCACATTAATTAATTCCTGGTGATATTTTTCACAGTAGCCACAATTGTAATCGACAAATTCATAAATAACTTTTGTACCAATAGCTTCACCTAAATACATAGGATGAGCTTGTAAATTTAAATTTTGTATGCTTGAAATATTTTCTTTATTAATTTTTTCTTGTTCTAATTTATTTTGATTTAATTGGTATTCACGCAAAACATTTAAGATAAAATCTGGATTTTCCTCAATAAATTTTTTCATACTTTGATCAAATTCAAGGTTTGTTAAGAATTCTTTCATATCTTCTTTTTTTAGATAAACACTAAGATCTTTTTCTTGAATAAAATTAATATTTTCCTCTAACTGTGTATTAGAATTATTTAAATTATTTTCTTGAAAAACAAAGTAGTAAGAGGCAGTTATAACTATAGTTATTACTAAAATTAATAATAACAATCTAAGACCTGCAAAATTTCTTTTTTTTACATAAATACCCATAAGTCAAAAATATAATATTTGAGTATTATTATAGAGTAAATAATAGATATATTTTTATTAAAAAATTATGATTAATTAATTTTGCAAATGGTCTGAAAATTTCCATTTACAAAGTCTTGTTTCATAAGACTAATACTGGAATATTCCAGTGATCTTATAGTATCGTTATAAATGATCTCTTTTGACATATCTGCAATTGAAACATGATGAGTATTAAACTCAAACAAATAAGGATAGCCCCATATTAAATAATATTCTATCTCTAAAGGGGATAAATTATTGAAACGCTTAAGATCAATTTGAGTCTCTTGCTGATTAAGAGTTTTTCTAAAAAGATCAAAATATCTCATTATATCGTTACATAGAAAATTAAATTTATCATTTGTATTCAGCTCTAAAGCAAAAACATTTTTATACTTTTTAAGACCTAAGATATTAAATTTATCTTTATAAGAAACATTTTGATTAGATTTAAAGTAGTCTTGAAAAGATTTTATTAAATTTTCCTCACTATAAAGATGACTTAAATAAAAAGGAGCTTTTACGGTATAATGTAAACCATATTTTGCCAATTTTTGGCTATCAAATTTAATATTATTTTTCAAAAGTAAATCATTTACTTGATCGATAAATAATAAATTAGGAATTAAATAAATTGAGTAACGTGGAAATTGAATGTAGTTATCCATCTGTAAGTTTACTTAGTATAAACTTTTGCATTTTTGTTTCTAACAATATTTTCATTAATAAAATTATAATTACAGTATAAATAAATCTAAAAAATAAAATTCCAGAAATATGGCTACCTAATAGTAAAATCAATATTGTATCTTCAATTATGCTATGGCAGAGACTAAGGAATGACAGGGATAATAAAATATCTTTCTTTGAGATATTATTTTTCTTGGACTCTTCAATTAAAAAACCCCCACCAAACGATATTCCCAAAGTTAAACCAATTAAGATTATATTAGCTACTTTCTCAGACATGCCTAAGTAGGACAAAGGTATTTTCATTATATTAATTATAAGTGACCAAACACCTAAGGCCTTAAGGATATTAATTGTTGATATAATAAAAAATATTATTAAAAAAATTATAAAGAAATTTTGAATTTGTAGGGTGGCCCATTCAAAGTTAGAAACTGATTCATTTGGAACTTGTAATACTGACTGATTAGGCTCATTAAATAATTCATATTTAGTAAATATTAAGTTCAATATTTTGCCTGCTACAATTGCATTTATAAATCTAAAGCTTAAATTGAATATCCAGGAAATTCTTGATTTTTTTGCAATAGCTACCTCAATTGGCAGACTGTGAGCTATCAATATTATTAAACCTAAAATTGTAGTCTCAGCAACAGAATAATCAAAAATAGCTTGGAGTGATGCAAAAGCGGCTAATCCTGCATAAATATTTACCAATATCGCAGCCATCCAAACTAAGCCCAGTGAACCATCTATTCCAATAAAACTTGTTAATGGTTCAAGAAATTTTGCTAAAAAAGGGATAGCTCCAATAAGCTCAAGAGCTCTGATAATTATAACTACTGGAAGTATTACTTTGAATAAAATCCAAAAAATTTTAGTAGTTTCTTGAAATATATTGACTAGTATTTTTTTAGATTTTTCCATTATGATAACAAATAAAAATGATTTTACTTCTTTATAAAGAAATAAATGGCAAGAACAAATAGTTTTACAATAAAAGCTTCATTAACAACATTATTGTTTTTAATTAGCCTAATTTGCTTTTACATTAGTTATTCAGATTTTATGAAAATAAAAGATGACAAAACTATTATTTATGACGAAATGGATATCAATTATTTTGATAAAAAAAAATTTCAAAAATATTATGAAATAATAAGTATTGAGAGTTTAACTGATCCAATTTTTGATGAAAAAAAATCTAATAGTTATTTTGAAAAAGTTACTCTGGAAAATTTATCTAATATTTTTGATAAAGATATTAATAAAGAAAATAACAAAGTAGAATTAAATTCTTTAAATGATTTAAGTTCTACTGATGTTAAAGGGGATGAGGAAAATATTTATGAATTCAATGAAATTAAAGTTTCTAAAGGAGATAATTTTGCAAAGATATTAAAAAAAGGAGGCTTAAAAGGTAGAGATATAGACTTAGTAATTCTTAATGGAGAGGATTATTATGATTTTTCAAAATTATATATTGGAGATACTGTTAGAATTTTTAGTGATTACGGAAGTGAAGGATTAAAATTATTTAATCTCATTTACAAATATTCTGACACAAAAGAGCTAATAATATCTTATCTAGACGATAGTTTTATATACGAAATTAAAGAAATCCCTCTGATCTCTGAAAAAATTTTTGTGTCTGGAGAAATTAAAACAAGTTTGTATAAAGCCATGAAAGATCAAGGATTATCAGAAATAGTAATAAATGAAATTATAAGAATTTATAGTTTTGATGTTGATTTTCAGAGAGATATTTATGAGGGGGACAAGTTTGAAATGATATTTACAAAAAAAACTGATAAGGATGGTGAAACGGTTCAAATTGAAGATCCAAAATACCTAATGTTATCATCAAGAGGCACGCCACTATTTTACTATCTTTACGACAAAGATGAATTCAGTGAATATTTTGATGAAAAAGGAAAAGGAATGACAAAAAGCTTAATGAAAACTCCTATAAATGGCGCGAGACTTAGTTCTAGTTATGGTATGAGAAAACATCCTATATCTGGTTACAATAAAATGCACAAAGGGGTTGACTTTGCTGCACCATCAGGAACTCCGATATTTGCAGCTGGAAATGGTGTCATAGAGTATGCAGGCAGAAACGGAGGATATGGAAAATATATAAGAATACGTCATGATAGTACTTACAAAACAGCTTATGCTCACTTGAAGAGTTACAAAAAAGGAATATCCAGTGGTGTGAGAGTTAAACAAGGTGATGTAATTGGCTATGTTGGTTCAACTGGAAAATCTACTGGGCCTCATTTACATTATGAGATTATTGTCAACGGTGTTCAAATTAACCCTGCAACACTTAAACTTCCCTCTGGAAGAAAGCTTAACGAACAACAGCTCAATGAATTTAAAAGTCTAGTTTTAAGTATAGATGAAGAAGTAGGTATTTATAAAAATATGATCAACTAAGCTAATTGGCTAGCTAAATCATCAAAATCAGAGTTTGAGGATTGCTCTGTCTTATCTTCTTTTTTTGTATCAATATCATTTTTTTCAGATTTATCTTTATTAATAATTTTTCTAGCGACAAAACCTCTATTGGAGTTATCTGTTTGTCTAAAATAGTGCTCAGCATGTTGAAGGTAAAACTGTTCTAATACGTCATCACCCTGGCCTTTAGCATCTTTTGCTTTGTTAAGAAAATCATTATATTGGTCTTTTGGATTCTTACCGTTTCTTTTATATCCATTGGAATTTCCATTGGTCTGTAAGTATGGAGAATCTGCTACTCCACCTCTAGAAGAGTTGATTTTTCTTTGCCCACCGTAGGGTTTTCGTTTGACAAAATTTTTCATAAATTCTTATTCAATTATCCTAAAAGAAGCCCATCAATTATTTTTAGGGAGTGTTATCTTTATCAATCTATCTAAACTGAGATAATCAACCTTTTTATAGACTATTTTTATACCTTTTTCTAATAAATATTTATACATATTTTCATTAATAATTGGATCAATTTCAAAATATAAAGACCCTTTAAATTTAACATTAATTAAATGATCAATGATTTTTACATAGTAATCTATACCTAATTCTCCACCATCAAGTGATATCCTAGGGTCATACAACGTTTCATTATTTAAACTCAGATAATTACTTGTTGGTATATAAGGAGGGTTACAAACAATAATATCAATATTTTTTAATCTATTTATTGGATAATTTTCAAATAGATCTGAATGAAATAATTTTGAATTTTTTTGTTTTTCAAATTTTATTATGTTTTTTTTGCAAGCATTGAGGGCTTTTTTGGAAATATCAATAAAGTCACAAAAAGAATTTTCTAATTCATCAATAATAGAGATACCTAAGCAGCCAGTTCCACAACACAAATCAAGAAAATTAAATTTTTTCTTATTCTTAATTTTAGAGCAATCATTTAAAATTTGTTCGACTAAAATTTCTGAGTCTGCTCTAGGATCTAGCGTATAGTCATCTGTATAAAAGATATTCTTCCAGAAACCTTTTTCATTTATAATTTTTGCTAATGGTTTTCCTTTAATTCTTTCTTTTAAGATCTTATTAATTAAATCTTTATCAATCTCACTATCGTTTACGTCTATATAATTTTCTTTTTTTGCAGAATATGAAATCATTATTTGAGACTCTTGATCAGCTTGATTGCCTGAAATTGTATTTAATTTTTCAAGTAGTCTTTTTTTTATTTCTAATTTATTTAAAAGATTATTATTTAACATTTAATTGACTCAGCTTATCAGCTTGTTCACTTGCTGACAAAGCTGATATCATTTCATCCAATGCCTCGCCAGTTAAGAACTGATCTAATTTATAAAGTGTTAAGTTAATTCTATGATCAGAAACTCTACCCTGTGGAAAGTTATAAGTTCTAATTCTTTCAGATCTATCTCCAGAGCCAACTTGATTTTTTCTATTCGATGACTCCTCTTCCTGTTTTTTAATTCTTTCTACCTCATATAATCTTGAACGTAGAATTTTTAATGCTTTAGCTTTATTTTTATGTTGAGATCTCTCATCTTGTTGAGTTACCACTATGTTTGTAGGAAGGTGTGTAATTCTTACTGCACTATCCGTAGTATTAACTGATTGTCCTCCTGCTCCTCCTGATCTATAAACGTCTATTCTAAGGTCGGTATCTTTTATATCTAAATCTACATCCTCGGCCTCTGGTAAAACAGCTACTGTAGCAGCTGATGTATGAATTCTACCCCCAGACTCAGTTTCTGGGATACGTTGAACTCTATGAACGCCAGACTCATTTTTTAAAAATTTAAATACACCATCTCCCTTAATCTCAATTATTGCCTCTTTAATCCCCTTCAAGCCAGTCTCACTTTTTTCCATTGGCTGAAACTTCCAATTTTTCAATGAAGAGTACCTCTCATACATTCTGTACAAGTCGCCTGCAAATAAAGCAGCCTCATCTCCTCCAGTACCAGCTCTGATTTCTAAAATTACATTTTTGTCATCAGCCTCATCTCTAGGTAATAGAGCTATTAGTAATTCTTTATTTTTAGTTTCTAAATCCTTTTCAAAAGTAGGTAATTCTTGTTTTGCTAAATCTCTAAGATCTTCATCACTCTCATTTTCAAGAATTTCTTTGTAATCTTTAATCTCCTTATTTAAATTTTTTATAACATTAGACAAAGTAATAATCGGCTCTAATTTTGATAAGTCTTTATTTATTTGAATGATTTCCTTGTTATCTAAGTTTTGTGAGTTTAAAAGTTTTTCATTTAAATGATCAAATTTACTTTTTAAGTCATTGATTTGTTTATCTAATTTCATTTTTTAGCTCAAATTTATAAATATCGAAAGATTGCTGACTTTTATTTTTTAAATCTTTTAAAATTATTTTATTAGAATTTATTTCCTCCTCACCAATAAGAAGAATAAAACTAAAATTATTTTTATCAGCGTAGCTAAAAAGTTTTTTAATATTTTTATTTACTCTTACTTCATGATTATATTTTAAATTATATATTTGTTTTAAAATTCTATTATTGTTTAAATAAGTCTCATCTTGAACAGCAAATAATATTTTATTCTTTAACTTTGATTTTTCATCTTTAATCGATATTAAATCCATTAATCTTTCTACACCAGCTGCCCAGCCAATTCCTGGAATATCCCTAGATGAAATCATACTAATCAATTTGTCATATCTACCACCAGCTAATATTGCATTTTGTCTTTTATCTTCTATTGTTTGAAATTCAAAGGCTGTGTGCGAATAATAATCTAATCCTCTTACTAATTTTGGTTCCTCAAAAAATTCTATTTCATTACTATTTAGAAGTTTTTTTACCTGCTCAAAATAATTTTTACTTTCAGTAGATAAGTGTTCACTGATTTTTGGAGCATTTTTTAAAATTTTATTATCTTCTGGGTCTTTGCTATCCAAAATTCTCAGTGGATTTTTATCTAGTCTTGAAATTGATGTTTCAGATAACTGATTTTTAAAATCGCTTAAATATTTTTTTAATAATTTAGAGTAACTGTGCTGATCCTCTTTTGATCCAAGTGAATTTATCAATAGCTTGTATTTATCTTTAATCACACCAAGTTCATCCAATAATAGCCTTGCAACTAAAATTAGTTCAAAATCAATATAAGGACTTTTTTCTCCAATAGTCTCAATATTTATCTGGTGGAATTGTCTATATCTGCCCTTCTGGGGTCTTTCTCTTCTAAACATAGGACCGTGGGTGACTAATTTCATTAAACCTGATTGATAATTTGAAGCAGCAAACCTTGCTAGACCACTAGTAGCCTCAGGTCTCAAACATATATTAATTTCACCTTTATCTTGAAATGAATACATCTCTTTAGAGACAATGTCAGTTTGTTCACCAACAGTCCTTGAAAATAACTCCTGTTGTTCAATGATGGGGGTTTGTATAGATTGAAAATTAAATTTTTTGCAAACTGAGTAAAAACTTTCAATAATAAATTCAAACTTTTCCATCTCAGCTCCGTAAATATCATGTGTGCCTTTAACTAAATTAATATTATTTTTCATTTTAAGTGATGTATCTGTTCAACTTTATCTTCTATAGTTTCAACCAAGTACTCAACTAAATCTTCATTTTGAATTCGATGACTTTTTTCACCATTCACGTAGACCATATGAGTATTATTACCACCCCCTGTAATACCTATGTTTGTCATAGTAGCCTCTCCAGGTCCGTTAACAACACATCCAATAATAGAAACTGTAATAGGTTTTTTAATATGAGAAAGTTTTTTTTCAACGCTCTTAACTGTCTCAATCACATCAAACTGTTGTCTAGCACAGGACGGACATGATATTATGGTAACACCATAGTCTCTTAAATTTAATGATTTTAACATTTCAAATCCTACCTTGACTTCTTGTGTTGGATGATCAGAAAGTGAAACTCTCACAGTATCACCGATGCCATCATAAAGGAGTAATCCAAGACCAATAGATGACTTAATAGAGCCACTAAAATAACTTCCAGCCTCAGTAATACCTAAATGAAGAGGATATTCACAAAAATTAGATAACATTCTATAGGACTCTACAGCGGTGAAAACATTTGAGGCTTTAACACTTATTTTAAAATTATCAAAATTAAGATCCTCCAATAATTTAATATTTAATTTAGCACTTTCAAATAAAGCTTCAGCAGTTGGGCTTTTATATTTTTCTAAAATTGTTTTTTCTAAGCTTCCAGCATTAACACCTATTCTAATAGGTATTTTATTCTGTTTGGCGGCCTCAACGACCTCTTTTACCTTATCTTTAGAGCCAATGTTACCAGGATTTATTCGTAAACAATGTGCTCCATTTTCTGCTGCCTCAAGTGCTCTTTTATAATGAAAGTGTATATCAGCTACTAAAGGAATATTTATTTCTGGAATTATTTTTTTTAATGCTTGTGATGATTTTTCATCGGGAACTGAAACTCTGACTATGTCACATCCTTCTTGTTCGATTTGTGATATCTGCTCGAGCGTTGCATCAATGTCATGTGTAAGAGTATTTGTCATAGTTTGAACTGTAATTGGCGAGTCTCCCCCAACATAAATATTTCCAATTTGAATTTTTTTTGTTTTTTTTCTCTTTATTGAATGAGAATATTTCATAATAGAGTTTCTAAATCTTTAATATTAAAGTTTAATAAATAAGAATTTAATCCCTCACTAACTTTAATTTCAATACCTCTGTATATTATCTTTTCGACATTGTTTATATTAGATAAATCAATCAAAAAATCATTGTCTAAATCAAGATTAAGTTCACTTGATTGAAATATCTCGCCAAATTGTATGGTTTTTCTATTTTTATTTTGTATTTTATAATAAATAGTCTTATTAGATTTTGAATAAATTGATACTTTTTGTGAATAATTCACCCTACTTGATAAAGTAAGATTATTTACAAATTCATCATGACTTAATTCATTTAAATCATACTGAGAGGATAAATTTAAAACATCCATATAAACTTGGTCTTTATCAATATTTCTAATTGAAATTTGATTATTAAATTTATTATAAATATTAAAAGACAGTAAAACTAACACTGTAAAAACAAGTAGTAACAAGAAGTAAACTATTGAAAGTCTTGTGTAATCAATAGGAATATCAATAATAGAGTTTTTGTATTTGACCTCATAACCTAAGTATCTATATATAGATTTTTTATATGTTGATTGGTAAGCTTTAAATTTATCAGGTAACTGTAAATTTTCCTCTAGCAAACGGATTATTTCAGGGTCTAATTTCAAACCCTTTGATAAATCATTTATAGATAATCCTTTTTTAATTCTTGCCTCTTTGATTGAAATTAAATTCTTCAAAAATTCTTATTTGTGTAGTTTAAAGGCTTGATGTAACTTTTGTACAGCCAAGTCAGTATGTTCTTCATCTATTAAAATACTTATTTTGATTTCAGAGGTAGTAATAACTTGAATATTTATTTTATTTTTTCCTAAAGTATCAAATAAGGTCTGGGCTACTCCAGCATGGGATCTCATCCCTACTCCAACTACTGAAATTTTTGAAATATTATTAGAAGAAATAATCTTTTTGTATCCTATTTTTGACTTCTCTTTTTTTAATATTTTTAATGCTTTTTCTAGGTCCGCCCTTGGAAGTGTAAAAGATAAGTTTGCAAATTTTCCATCTTGGGAAATATTTTGAAGTATCATATCCACATTTATATTTCCTTTGGCTAAAGGTCCAAAGATCTTAGATGAAACACCAGGTTTGTCTAAAACTCTCGAGAGAGTAATCTTCGCTTCGTCTTTAGTATAAGCTATTCCACTCACAGTATTTTTCTCTAAAACACTTTTCTCATCAGTTATGATTGTGCCAATTTTTTTTGGTTTTAATGATGACCTAACACTTAATTTAGTATTTTTTCTCATAGCTAATTCGACAGAACGAGTTTGAAGAACTTTAGCCCCTTGAGAGGCTAATTCAAGCATTTCTTCATATGAAATTTTATTTATTTTTTTTGCGTTAGGCACTATGTTTGGATCAGTAGTGTAAACACCCTCCACATCGGTATAAATAATACACTCAGCGTCCATAGCTGCAGCTACTGCGACAGCACTAGTATCAGACCCACCTCTACCTAAAGTAGTTATTTCTTTCCTCTCATTTATACCTTGAAACCCAGGAACTACTAGAACATCTAAATTCTTTAATTCATTTGCTAAAAAGTTTTTGTTAATGGACAAAATTCTTGACTTCATATGCTCTGAAGAGGTCATTATAGGTATTTGCCAACTATGAAGAGATTTAGATTTAGTCTTTTGATTATTAAGATAAATGGACATTAAAGCGCAAGAAAGATTTTCTCCTGTGGAAATTGCGTTATCAAAATCAACTGGATTTGGGGATTTTGAAAAGGATTTAGTTAAATTGATAAGACGATCAGTCTCACCAGACATCGCAGATAGCACAACTATAACTTTTGACTTTTTTGACCAATCACAAATAATATCTGCCGATCTTTTTATAGCCTCAACGTTTCCGACTGATGTGCCACCAAATTTTAAAACTTTAATTTTCATGAATTACGGTAATATACATTTAACATTTATGATGTAAAGAACATGGCTAAATATAATAAAGAATATTACGAACCTTTGGAGCAAATGATGGCTGTAAGGCATCAGTATATGTCCAAAATATTAAGAGATCATACTGATCAGGATATTTATAATTTTTTCCAAAATAAACAAGTTTTAGATCTTGGATGTGGTACAGGAGAGTTCTTATATAATTATTTCGAAATGGGAGCTCAATGCACTGGTATTGATATAGAAAAAAATTTCAAATTTAAAAATAAAAAAAACTTTAATCTCTATAACTTGGATGCAAATACTTTTTTAAAAAATTGTAAAAAAAAATTTGATATTATTTTTTTATTTGAATTTTTAGAACATTTAGAAGAGGGAGATAAGCATAAACTCTTTGAAAGTCTTAATAAAATACTAAATAAAAATGCTTTAATTTTTGTATCAACACTTAATAAGAATTTATTATCTAAATATTTAGCAATAGATATTGCTGAAAATATTTTGAAGTTACTTCCCAAAAAAACTCATGAATACGATCTTTTTTTATCACCAACTCAGTTACAGACCCTTAGTCAAAAATATAAGTTAAGTTTGTTAAACGTAGAGGGCCTGCAATATAATCCAATAATTAAGTCCTTTAAATTAAGTAAGGTTGATTTAGTAAATTATATTAGTGCTTTAAAGTATTAATTTTTCTTTTTTTCTTTTTGATTAAAAGGAAGTTTGATTAGTTGTATACCTTCCTCAACTAGTTCTTGACTCTCTTTATCAGTTGCTTCACCATAAATAGGCTTATCTTTAGTTTCTCCATAATGAATTTTTCTTGCTTCCTCTGGAAATTTTTTTCCAACATATGTAAAATTTTTTTCAATTTCAGATTTAATTTTATTTAATTGCTTATTATAATTTGAAAATAACTTATTTTTTTTACGATTTATTTTTGACGAGCTTGTTGACTTATTAGCTACATTTGGTGCCATGACTGATTTTGATATTTTTGATGAATTACAGAAAGGACATTCAATTTGATTTTTTTTTCTTTGTTTTTCGAATGACGCTGAGTCATCAAAACTAGCTTCAAAAATATGTCCATTCTCACAAACTAAATCAAATTTAATCATACTTTTTATTTAGTCATTCAATTAAGATTTTCAATATTATTAGTCAAAATTTTTATCATGATTTAAGACTGGTATCGCATTTTGACACTCTTGAACTTTATTTAAGTGAAGTTCGGATGTTATGATCATCTCACTGTCATCAGCCTCAGCTAAAATTTCTCCCCAAGGATCTACGATTAAGCTATGTCCATAAGTTGATCTATTCTCATTATTTACCCCCCATTGATTAGGGGCTAATATAAAAACGCCATTCTCAATTGCTCTTGCCTTAATTAGAGAATGCCAATGAGCTTTTCCTGTTGTATATGTAAAAGCAGATGGGATTACAATAATTCCTGCTCCCTTTTTAGCTAAGGCTCGATACAATTTCGGATATCTTAAATCGTAACAAATAGAATGACCAATTGATTGACCTAATACTGTTGTCATTTTCAATTCACTACCAGATGTATAAAAATCACTCTCCTTATAACTTTCACCATTTTTTAAAATTATATCAAACATATGAATTTTATCATAAATAGATACTATATTGCCTTCAGGGTTAATCAAAATAGATCGATTATATAGTTTATCATTTTCAGTTATAGGGAGTGATCCCAATAATAAATGAAGCTTATTAATCTTTGAAAACTCTTTGAAATATTTAATAGAGAAATGATGCATATCAAGCGAGATTTTGGATTTATTTGATAAAAAAAGAAAACACTCTGGGAGTAAAATAAAATCTGGATTTAAGGCTAAACTATCATTGAGAAATTTTTTTGATTTTTCAAAATTTTCATCAAAATTTGAACCAACAGTTATCTGAATTAGAGCAACCTTCATTCAAGTATTTAATTTATAAATAGTAAAGCTTGAAACATCCTTAATCGCTTTATGAATTTTTATTTTTTCTTGGGGTAAAATTGAAATGCTATGATTAGAAAATAAAATATAGTCTAACTGTTTATCCTCTTTTATTAGAGTTAGTTTTAAGGTCTTATCTTTATTGAGAACTACTATAGGCTCTTCAGCAGAATACATTAATTCATTCTCGTTATTAGAAGAGACAATATCAGCAAATTCCTTATGAAATATTTCAGGATTTTCGTAAAAGGATAATCTTTTTTGATCTAAATTAAATCTCGATATCATGTTACGTTATCTTAACATATTATGAATGAATTTAATTTAAAAAAGAAGAACATGAGAAGAGAGGCTCATTTCGATAAATCTAATTTACTAACAAAAAATGGGTCAGATTTAATAGCAAATAAATTTAAATTTATATCTAAGAAATTAGATAAATATTTAATTCTTGATGAGGACATTATTTTAGATTTCATTAATCATAATAATTCAGAAATTATAGATATTAATAATATTAGTTTAGTTGAGGGTAAATTTGATGCTGTTATATCTAATTTTTCATTACAAATACCATTATTTATAAATAGTACAAACGTTTTAACTAATATCTTATCTAAATTAAATGAGAACAGTTTATTTTGCTTCAATGTCATCACTAACAATTCAATGAGAACTCTTCAAAATATCTTCTTAGAAATTGATGAAAAAATTTATGGAGGAGCTTATAGAAGGTTTGGCCCATTTTTAGAGACTTCGGAATTGATAGATGACATGAATAAAAATAAATTTCAAGATGTGGTTGTTGGGATAGATAATCTAGAAATTAATTATAGTTCTTTAAGTAAACTGAGAAGTGATTTCAAAAAATTTGGGATTTCTAATTATTTTAATGAAAAATATAAATTTAAAAAAGATTTTTTAAGTTTAACAAATAAAATATTTTCAAAACTAGTCAAAAAACATAAATATATTCCTCTTGAAATAGAGATTGCTACATTTACATCATGGAAATAAAATTAATTTAGTATATTGGTAAGCTAATGTTTCAAAAAATTAATAACTTTTTTTCATCAAAAAAAAATACAAAATTAATAAAAGAAGTTTCAAATAAATATTTACATCAAGTAAATCAACTTGAAGAGCAAATTTCAAATTTAACAAAAGAAGAAATGATTACTCAAATTGAAAAATTAAAACAGGAATATATTTCTAATAAAGTGGCTGAACTTTCTGATAAGGATATAAGTTTTATCTGTGCTTTAGTTAGAGAGGTCTCTCAACGAACGATTAAACTCAGACACTACGACTCCCAGATTATTGGAGGTATTGCCCTTTATCATGGATTTGTTGCTGAAATGAAAACAGGAGAAGGTAAAACGCTCGTTGCTACTATTCCTATGGTATTAAATTTTGTTTTAGATAAAAAAGTTCACTTAATTACTGTCAATGATTACTTAGCCCAAAGAGACTGTCTTTGGATGGGGCCAATTTTTGAATATTTAAATATTAGTTGTTCATATATTCAGAACAGCCAGACGATTGAAGAAAAAGTTAAAAGCTATCAATGTCATATAGTTTATGGAAACAATAATGAATTTTGTTTTGATTATCTTCGGGATAACCTGAGGAGTATCAACCAGCCAAAAATGCAAAAAGGTCATCATATAGCTTTAATAGATGAAGCTGATTCTGTATTAATCGATGAGTCTAGATCTCCTCTAGGTATATCAGGACCTGTAAAAACTCCCATACAGCTATTTAAATTATGCTATGAAATTACCCAAGATCTCTCAAAAGATGATGTGGAGATAAATGAAGAAAGAAAAAATGTTTTACTCATAGATAGCGGTATTAAGAAAATAGAATTTAATTTAAAAAAAATAAATTTTTTGAAAGGGAATAGTTTATTTGATAATGAAAATTTAGAGGCCTATCAAATTATAAATCAGTCATTAAAAGCTAGGTTTATATATGAAAGAGATAAAGATTATGTTGTCAAAAATGGACAAATTATCGTTATTGATGAGTTTTCTGGAAGATTATCAGAGGGACGAAGATTCGGTGAAGGTCTTCATCAATCTTTAGAAGCCAAAGAAAACCTTAAGATACAGGAAGAGAGTATTACTCTTGCCAGCATTACCTTTCAAAATTATTTTAAAAAATATCAAAAAATATCTGGAATGACTGGAACTGCTCTGACCGAGTCAGAAGAGTTTTTAGAAATATATGGTTTAAGCGTAATTGAAATACCTACTCATAAACCAATGATCAGGATTGATCAAAATGATCAAATTTATAAAACCCCTGATGAAAAATATAAAGCAGTATTAGATTTAGTAAAAGATAAGTATGAAAAAGGTCAACCAATCTTAGTAGGTACAACCTCAATTGAAAAATCTAATTATATTTCAGATATTTTAAAGACTAACAAAGTTCCTCATAATGTTCTGAATGCAAAAAATCATGAAAATGAAGCCGAAATTATTGCCCTAGCAGGTAAACCATTTCAAGTAACAGTAGCGACTAATATGGCAGGAAGAGGTACTGATATAAAATTAGGCGGAAACCCAGATATTGATACTAATTATAATGATAGTGATTATCAAAAAGTTATTGATTTAGGTGGATTGTGTATTTTAGGAACGGAAAGACATGAAAGTAGGAGAATAGATAATCAATTAAGAGGAAGATCAGGGAGACAAGGAGACCCTGGGGAAAGTATATTTTTTGTTTCTTTGGAAGATGACCTAATGAGAATTTTTGGATCAGAAAAACTCCAATCTATGCTGTCAACTTTAGGGCTTAAGCAAGGAGAAGTTATAGAACATAAATGGCTGACATCATCAATTGAACGCGCTCAAAAAAGAGTTGAAGGTCATAACTTTGATATTAGAAAGCAGTTATTAGAATTTGATAACATAATAGATAAACAAAGAAATATTATTTACTCAAAAAGAGAGACTATCATTAAAGAGGATATTATTAGTTTTATACAAGAAACTGAAGATGAGTTTATTACCAATTTACTAGAGAGTGAAAAAGAAGAGATAAAGAATTTCTCAGATATATTGTCTTTTATTGATGAGCAAAAAAATGAAGATAAAGAGCACTATTTATCCTCATTTAAAAAAATTAAAGATGAAAACTATGCAAAGCATACCAACGCTTATATTTACATATTAAGACAAGTAAGCCTCTCTATTTTAGATAAAAATTGGCATAACCATATACAAGAGCTTACTAATATTCGTATGTCTGTTAGCCTTAGTGGCTACGGTGGTAAAGACCCTGTAAATGAATTTCGTAAGGCATCTCTAGGAGCATTTAATCAATTAATATATGAGATACAAAAGCAAATGGTATTAGTATTAAATAATATACGAGTTGAAAAAAAGAACGAAAACGAAAAAGTTGAAACAAAAGAACCTATCAATAAAAAGATTGGTAGAAATGACCCTTGTCCATGTGGATCAGGAAAAAAATATAAACAATGTCACGGTAGTAATAACTCAAACAATATAATTTAAGTATCGATTATTTCTTTTTCTTATCAATTCATCTTTTGTTAGTAAATTAAGATCTTCAATACTCTTAACTAATGCTTTTTTTAGATCGGAGGAAACTTTTTCATGGTGCCTGTGTGCACCACCTACCGGTTCCTCAATAATTTGATCAATAATTTTTAATTCAAGACAATCTTTTGCAGTTATTTTTAGAGAATTAGATGCCGTCTCAGCAAAATCAGATGATTTCCAAAGTATAGACGAACATCCCTCAGGAGAAATTACAGAATATATTGAATTACTAAGCATGATAACTATATCGCTTGTAGCCAGTGCAATTGCTCCTCCAGATCCACCCTCACCTATTACCACAGAAATACAGGGAGTTTCACAGTTTAAGGCAACTTTCATTGATTGAGCTATAGCCTCAGCTTGCCCTCTCTCTTCGGCGTCCTTACCAGGGTAAGCACCAGATGTATCAATAAAACAGATTAAAGGTAAATTCAGCTTTGATGCTAGTTTCATAATTCTTTGAGATTTTCTATAGCCCTCAGGTTTAGCCATACCAAAATTATGTTTTATTCTAGTATTCATATCATTTCCCTTTTCAGTGCCTAAAATAATGACAGGTAATTTGTCTAAAAATGCAAAACCAGATATAATTGCATTATCCTCTGAATAAAGTCTATCTCCATATAGCGGAGTAAATTGTGTAAAAATACTATTTATAAAATTTTTTGTTTTAGGTCTATTAGGGTGCCTTGCAAGCTTAACTATTTGCCAAGGAGATAAGTTTGAATAAATCCTATTAAGCTCAATTTGTTTTTTTTTCTCAATACTATTAATTTTTCCATCAACATCTATTTCAGTCTCTTTTGATAGTTTGATTAAAGATTGGATTTCAATATCAAATTTTTCTAGCTTTTCTTCGAAGTCCAAATAAAACATCCAATGACTATAATTTATTTTTTAGAGGATGATAAGAGTCTAAAACTCTCTTTTTAATTGACTTTGCTACTCTGGTATAAATTTCAGTTGTAGAAATACTTGAGTGACCTAATAATTTTTGAATATGTCTAATATCAGCATTATTTTCTAACATAGTAGTAGCAAATGAGTGTCTAAATATATGTGAGGATAATTTATTTTTAATTAATGAATTATCATAACAATTTTGAAGGAATTTATTTACTGATCTTGTTGAAATTTTTTTTTTGTTGATAGTAAAAACGTATTGATGATTTTTTTCTAAATTTTTCAATTGAATCAAATAATCATTTATGATGAAGACTTTTCTTTCTTTTGATCCTTTTCCATAGACATAAATAGAATTATCTTGATGGTTAATATCAGACCACTTCAAGTTTAATGCCTCAGATATTCTCAAGCCTGACAAATAAATTAACTTTAATATTAAAATATACAGCCCCGCATTAGTCTGTTTAGATTTTTTTAAGTCCTCAAATATTTGCTCCATTTGTGATTTTGAAATAGCTTTTGGTATTTTTTTAATAGTAGATAAACTCTCAAATTCTTGAAAATCAATTTGGTCTATTATTTTTTCAGTGTGAAGAAACTTTAGATAATTTTTTAAAGTTGAAATTTTTCTATTTACACTAGATGTTTTTAGATTTCTTTTTCTTAATTGGGCAATATACGTTTTTATCTTGATATTGATATTGCTAGTATTTGAGTCTTGATCAAAAAAAAATTGATCAAGATCAACTAAATAATTA
>CABYSX010000014.1 GCA_902521795.1 uncultured Alphaproteobacteria bacterium | reverse complement strand
ACAGCAATCTCAAAGTTCTTTAATTTTTTAAATGGTACCTCATATTGGATCTCTTCAATGATAATTATATTAATAGCTTTATCATATGTTCTAATTGGCGGACTATCAGCAACAATTTTCACAGATCTAATTCAATTTATTTTCATTATAGGAATTTGTCTCTTTTTAGTTTTTAAAATTCCATTTCAAGAGTTTTCGGACAATACTTCTTTTATGATCGAAAATGCACATTTATTCGACTTTAATAATCAATTTTTATGGATAACAGGTTTAACTTTTTTAATAGCGGTTACATTTACTAATCTTTTTCACCATGGTAATTGGCAAAGAATTTATGCTGCTAAAGATGATAACACTCTAAGTGTAAGCTTAATTATATCTACTTTAATTATATTTATAGTTGTCTATTTCATTGGATATTCTGGATTGGTATCAATTTCACTTTACTCCATGGACGATCCTGACTTAACTTTTGTAAAACTTTTTGGGCTACTGGAAACCTCGTTTATAAAATATATATTTGTAATATTGGCTGCTTCACTAGTATTGAGCAGTATTGATACTTTAATAAATGCAATAAATTCTCAGATTGTCTCGCTCAGCAAGAGTTATTCTTTTAAATCCTCCTTAAACATATACTTTATTTTAGTTTTTTTAGTGGTAGTTTTTATACTATCTTCACAAGGATACAATGTCTTATACGTATTTCTAATTGCTGATTTAATTTGTTGTTGTTTAGTTTTACCTTTTTTGTTGGGTTTGTTTGGTTTTAATATCTCTATCAAACAAATTTACATAATATCGTTTTTGAGTTTACTACTGGGAGTATTAATATTTCCTGACCCCTCATTCAGTAAAAATATAATGAGTGATCTTCTAAATATTAATTTAACATTTATCAATAACTATAAATTATTTTCATCATTTTTAGTGCCAATTTTATTTTCGACAATATTGACACTATTTATGAAAAAGAAAGGAGTATGATGGAACATATTTATAATGATTTAAAAAACCTAAGGGAAAAAGGAGCGCTCGTGCATTGTATAACTAATTACGTTGCAATGAACATTAATGCGAACACACTCTTATCAATTGGAGCATCTCCGCTGATGTCTCATGCTAGGAGTGAACTTGGAGAAATAGCTGCCATTTCTTCATGTTTAGTTAATAATATTGGAACGCTTGATGACGATTGGATACCTAGCTTTTTAGAGGCTTCTAAATTCTATGTTGAACAAGAAAAACCAATCATATTAGACCCTGTTGGCTCAGGTGCGAGTAAATTAAGAACCCAAACTTGCCTTGACATAATTAATGGTTCCAAAAAATTAATCATCAGAGGGAATGCGTCTGAAATTCAATCACTAGTTGATCAAAATAAAATTTCTTCAAAGGGCGTAGATTCTTCAATTGAAAGCCACGCTGCTATTGAGTCTGGTAAAATTTTATCTAAAGAGAATGATTGTGTAGTATTTATAAGTGGTGGAGATGATTTTATTATTCACGATGATAAAATTACAAAAATATCTAACGGATCAAGTATAATGACAAAAGTTACAGCTATTGGCTGTTCATTATCATGTATTGTTGGAGCATTTGCCGCTGTTGGAGAAAGTTTATATAAATCAGCCATAAGTTCTGCAGCTATTTTTTCAATTGCAGGAGAACTCGCAGCATCAAAATCTGAGGGCCCAGGTGATTTTCAAGTAAATTTCTTAAACAAATTAAATAATATTACTGAAGAAGAGATTTTAGATAATTTAAAAATTAGTAGTGTTTAAATTTTGTTTTGTTACTGATGATAAACTTACTCCCCTGAGTAAATTAGACAATTATTTAAAAATAATATTTGAAAGCAAGGTTGATTGTATTCAACTAAGATTCAAGAATTTAAAAACAATTGATTTATACAATTTAGGAAAGGATTTAAAAAAGGATTGCGTTAGATTTAAAAAAACTCTTATTGTCAATGATCGTGTGGACATTGCAAAATCGATAAATGCTCATGGAGCACATGTTGGAATGGATGACTTACCTTATAATCAAGCCAGGAAAATATTAGGGAAAAAAACAATAATTGGAGTTTCAGCAAGTAATAAAGTTGAATTTGCAAAGGTAAAAAAGTTAAAGGGTGTCAGTTATATAGGTGTTTCTGCTTTCTCATCGAATACAAAACAAGAAATGAAAAATTATTTTGGTCTAGGTGGTCTCAAAAATTGTGCCAAAGCAACAAAGATTCCATTAATAGCAATAGGCGGTATTAAAGTTAATGATGTTAATAATATACTAAAACTAAAAATACATGGTGTCGCAATGATATCCTCTTTATTAAAAGGAAATATTAAAGATAATTGCTCTCAAGTAAGTAAGATCATAAAAAGTTATGAAAAAATATAAAACTGTATTAACTATTGCAGGTTCTGACTCGTCAGGTGGCGCTGGAATTCAAGCAGATATAAAAACTATAACATATTTTAAATGTTATGCGATGTCAGTAATCACTGCTCTAACAGCACAAAATACTCAAGAGGTAAAAAGTATTTTTAATACAACTCCCAAATTTATCAAAGAACAACTCAATACTACTTGTAACGATATAAAACCTGACTCAATCAAGATTGGAATGCTAAGTGATAAAAAAATTATTCAAGAGATATCAAAATTTATAGAAAATTCAAAAATTTCAAATGTTATATTAGATCCTGTGATGGTATCAACCTCAGGTTTTTTATTATTAAAAAAAAGTGCTATTTCTAGTTTGGTAAAAAATTTAATAACCAAGTCATTGATAATTACACCTAATTTAAAAGAAGCTGAACTTCTTACAAATACTAAAATTAATACAAAAAACGATATGATTAAAGCTATAGAAATACTTCAAAATATAGGTGCAAAAAATATTTTGATTAAAGGTCTTATTAAAGAGAAAAAAATCTATGATTGTTTATTCTTACAGAAAAACAAGGAGATACATTTTTTTATGTCTAATATCATTAATAGCAAAAATACTCATGGAACAGGCTGCACATTATCATCGGCTATCGCTTCTAATATTGCCTTAGGTAATAATATTTTAAAGTCTGTAAAAATATCAAGAAACTATATAAAAAAAGCCATATATAAGGGTAGTTTTTACAAAATTGGTAAAGGAAGTGGCCCAGTCTATCATTTTTAACTTTTATTTTACTCAAATTGCTTTAAAAGATTTATCAATATTTAGGCTTATTATTTGAATACCATTTAAAAAAATCTCATTAAAATTTTAAACGTCATTTGGATATACTAAATATTTATTACTTAAGAAAGGACTATAAATGACTACTGGAACAGTGAAATGGTTTAACCCAAAAAAAGGATATGGGTTTATTGCCCCTGATGGAGAAGATAAAGATATCTTTGTTCATATCACAGCTGTTCAACAAGCAGGATTAGACCGCCTCGATGAAGGCGATAAAGTCGAATTTGAAATTGTTGAAGACAAAGGCAAATCCAAAGCAGATCAGTTGAAAAAAGTTTAATTGATATTGCGAATACTTTTTATTTTATCGTAGGCTTGATTTATCTCGGATAGTCTGTCTTCAGATTTAATGATTAATTCTTGAGGGACACCCTGGGCACTTAATTGATCAGGGTGTAACTCTTTACTAAGCTCAATCCATTTCTTTCTAATCTCGCCGTCTGTTGCCTCTTTATTAATTCCTAGTACCTTGTAAGGATTTATTTGTTTGTCCAGCCACAAAGTTTTAATGCTCTCATATTGGGTTTTAGTTAGGCCAAAGTAATTAGCACAATTCTCTATATAATTTATTTCAGGATCACTTATCTCCCCATCTGCCTCTGCTATATAAAATAAAAGATTGATGACTTGTTCAAGTACTTGTGGTTGTGCTCTAAATAACATCCCAAGTTGTTTCGCGTATTGATGAAAATCATCTGAAGTTTTTTTTGCTTCATTAAAAATTTTACCAACATCGCTTTGAAAGTCAGGAGGGATTTTAAATTTTTCTCTAAATGCTTTAACCTCATCTGAGGTAACTTGGCCATCTGCCTTAGCTAATTTTGCCGCTAATATTATAATTCCAATTGTAATAATTTCTTGAGGGGACTGTATACCTATGCTTTCATTGGTATTTTGCCTTCTTATTTTATCTACACTATGTCCTGCAATAACACCTAGTAATGCACCAATCGGACCACCTAAAGCAAATCCAAATGTGCCAGCAAGTAATTTCCCCCAAATACTCATTTAAAAAAATTTAATATATTTTTATATCTTTCAAATTATTTTAACCACTGATTAACTTTATTATGGTCTTTGAGTGTAGCTTCATTGCCATGTGCAAAATGTTTGCTCATGTCAGGGTAATACTTAAAAGAAATTGGTTTTCTTCCCATAGATACTGCCATTTCTCTCACATGATGAGGGTCTGCCCCACAACAAATACCAATAAAGTTTATATTTAACTCCATACAGTTTTTCGTAAATTCGGCCATTTCAAATCTATTACATGTAAGTCCATCTAAAGCTATATGAGAGACGTTCCCATCAATACATCCACAATTTGGATCTTTGATATACATATGGGTAGGGTACTCCTCATTAGTTCTGTAAGGAACAGGCAATGCTGCAACATGACAAGATACTTGTTTTCTAATATCAGGAAGTAATTTCATCATCATATCTGGTCCTCTGTAACAATTAAGTCCAACAACATCAGCTCCATGATCCTCTAAAATTTTACAAGCTTCAGCTGCTGTATGACCATCTCTGGTTTTATCTCCTTTGTGAATCGCCAAATTCACTACTGCAATTAAACCAGCATTCTTTATTTCTTTAAGAGCAATTTTTGCCTCCTCAGTCCAACTAATCGTCTCCGCGATAATAAAATCAACATTATCTTCTTTAGCCCAAGCAATTTGTTCAGCAAACATTTTTTGACAGTCAATATGGGATTGCTTGTTGTTTGGGTCATAAATATTTGTGTTAGCAACATTTCCTGCAATCATTAAGTCTAAATCGGGAAATTCATTTGCAGCATCTTTTGCAATTTTTAAAGCATTTTTTTGAAGAGGTTCTAGTAACTCTTCTTTGCCTATTAGTCGAAGTTTTTCACGATGACCGTAGTATGTAAAAGCTTGGACAACATCACTACCAGAACGAATAAACTCGCGGTGAAGCTGAGTTACTACCTCTGGATGCTCAAGAACAACTTCAGGTACATAAGAACCTGCTTGAAGATAACCCCTTCTTTCCATAGCAAAAAGATATCCCTCAGCACATAAAATAGGCCCTTTGTTTAATCTCTCTATAAGGTCCATTTCAATTCCCCCAATTAAATTTTTATGATAATTATTATTACTTTCATAAGTAATTTCTATTGAAAAATTAAGTTTAAACTATGAATTATGTAAATAAAATTAAGGCACTTCCTATCTGGAAAGGTAATATCTCTTTAAATCCTCTAGAAGGAGGAATTACAAATTATAATTATTTAGTCAAAGATGGTTCATCAGAATATGTAGTAAGAATGGGAGAGGATATTCCTGAGCATTTAGTCTATAGATCTAATGAATTGAATGTAAGTAAAGCGGCTCATGCTATTGGGGTGTCCCCAAAATTGATACACTTTGAGCCGGGTGTGATGGTTTTTGATTATATTCAATGTAAAACTCTTGATCCTGAAACTGTTAAGATAAATCTTGATAAAATTATGCCCATCATTAAAAAAATTCATTTTGAAATGCCAAATCAATTAAATGGTCAGTCAATAATTTTTTGGGTTTTTTATGTAATTAAATATTATTCTAATTTTTTAAAAAAAAATAATTCAAGTCATGTTTTAATAATTCAAGAACTAATTAAAAAATCAGAAACACTAGAGAAATTATCTTCTCCTAGGGATATAGTATTCGGCCACAATGATTTCTTGGCTGCAAATTTTTTAGATGATGGTTCTAAAATTTGGGTAGTTGATTGGGAATATGGTGGATTTAATGATCCATTATTTGATATTGGAGGCCTTGCTTCGAATAATGATTTTGATACTGAATTAGAAAACTACTGTTTAGAATTATATTATGATCAAAAACCATCAAAAGAACTTCTTATAAGATATAATGCAATGAAGGCAGCAAGTCTCCTTAGAGAAACGATGTGGAGTATGGTATCAGAGATTACTTCAAATTTAGAATTTGATTATTCTAAATACACTGAAGAAAACTTAACAAAATTTAATAACACGTTTGAAAGCCTTTAATGATTAAAAGTTCAAAAATTGTAATTATTGGTGGAGGTATAGTTGGTTGTTCAACAGCTTATCATTTGGCAAACTTAGGTTTAGAAGTTTGTTTAATTGAAAGTGGTAAACTTACAGCAGGGAGTACTTGGCACGCAGCAGGTTTAGTTGGACAATTAAGAACAAATGCAAATATTACTCAATTATTAGGTTACTCTGTAGATCTTTATGACAAATTAGAAAAAGAAACTGGTCTTAGCACAGGTTGGAAAATGAATGGCGGATTGAGGTTGGCATGTAATAAAGAGAGATGGCAAGAGGTATTGAGACAAACAACTACTGCCCATTCTTTTGGTCTTGAGATGGAGCTATTATCTCCTAAAGAAGCACAAGATTTATGGCCTATCATGAATATTGATGATGTATATGGAGCTGCATTTCTCCCAACAGATGGACAAGCTAATCCCACGGATATCTCTCAAGCTTTAGCTAAAGGAGCTCGTAACAAGGGAGCTAAAATAATTGAAGAAACCAAGGCTTCTAAAGTTGTATTAGAAGATGGAAAAATCATCGCAGTTGAGACAGATAAAGGAACAATTCAATGCGAAAAAATCGTTTGTTGTTGTGGTCAATGGACCAGACAGTTTGCTCAAACCGTAGGTGTTAATGTACCTTTGGTATCATTTCAGCATCAATATTTAGTAACTGAAAAAATAGATGGAGTTGAGTCGAGCTTACCTACCTTAAGGGATCCAGATCGTTTAATATATTTTAAAGAGGAAGTTGGAGGCTTAGCAATGGGAGGATACGAGCCTAATCCTATGTCGTGGGCAGAAAAATCTGTTCCTGATAATTTTCATTTTTCTTTGTTAGACTCTGACTATGATCACTTTGAACAAATTATGAATAATGCTCTTGGTAGAGTTCCAAAATTAGAGACAGCAGGTATTAAAGAACTTATTAACGGTCCAGAAAGCTTTACTCCTGATGGAAATTTTATTTTAGGAGAGAGCCCAGAACTCAATAACTTCTATGTGGGCGCAGGTTTTAATGCATATGGTATTGCTGCAGGAGGTGGAGCAGGAATGGCTCTTGCAGAGTGGGTTACTAACGGTCGTCCCCCGTATGATTTATGGCCAGTTGATATTAGAAGATTTGGAAAACCCCATCAAGATTTAGAATGGGTGAGAAAAAGAACATATGAAGCATACGCCAAGCACTACACCATGGCTTGGCCTTATGAGGAACATTCATCAGTAAGACAATTTAAAACATCTCCTATTTATGAAAATTTAAAAAATGCCAATGCCTGCTTTGGAGAAAAAATGGGATGGGAAAGACCAAATTGGTTTGCTCCTCCAGGCACAGAGCCAAAAGATATATACAGTTTTAATAAGCAAAATTGGTTTGAAGTTGTTGGCAATGAAGTTAAAGCAACCAGAGAGGCTGCTGTGTTGATAGATCAAACATCTTTTGCAAAATTTATTGTATCAGGGGAGGACTCTCAAAAAGCGATGGAATTTTTATGTGCCAATAATGTTAATAAACCAATTGGTTCAACAGTTTACACACAGATGTTAAATCATAATGGAGGAATAGAGTGCGATGTCACATTAACCGTTATTGCTAAAGACACTTACTACATTATTACAGGAACTGGGTTTATGACTCATGACTTTAATTGGATAACCTCAAATATTCCAAAAGATTATAAAGTGAATGTAAAAAACATTACTTTTGATAATTCAGTTTTTTCCTTAATGGGTCCAAATTCTAGAAAAATTCTCCAAGGCCTTACTGACACAGACTTATCAAATAAGAATTTCCCATTTGCATCATATAAAAAAATTAAAATTGCTTCCATTGAGGTAAATGCAATAAGAATAACATATATGGGCGAACTGGGTTGGGAATTACACTTTCCAATCGATAAGGCATCGGAAGTTTATGAAAAAATAATGGATTTTGGAAGTCAATACGGATTAATTAACGCTGGGTATAGATGTATTGAGAGTTGTCGACTTGAAAAAGGCTACCGAGCCTGGGGTTCTGATATAGGTCCTGATCACACACCTTTAGAAGCTGGTTTGATTTGGGCAACAAAAATTAATAGCGATATAGATTTCATAGGAAAACAAGCATTACTAAATCAAAAAAATCTTGGAATAAAAAAAATATTTGCAGGTTTTACATGCGATGATCCTGAGCAAATTATTCTAGGAAGAGAGACAATATTTAGAAATGGTAAACAAGTAGGTTGGCTTTCTAGTGGGGGATTTGGATATACAATTGGAAAACCTATTGGCTATGGTTATGTTAGAAGTAATGAAATTATTGATAAGGATTATTTACTTGAGGGAGACTACGAATTAGAAATAGCTACAAAAAAAGTACCATGTAAAATTCACCTTCAATCTATCTATGATAAAGAAATGATTAAAATTAAATCTTAAGTTCTTTAATTTTAAAGAGGATATATTTAGTAACAATATTCTGCGGTTTATTAGATCTAAGCAACTTATAGATATCATTTTTTTTTAAAGGAACTATTTTTATAAATTCTCCTTCTTGAGGATTAGAGATTTTAAAATTTTTAATCTCTGGAACTTTAGCCAAGTAGATATCTGTCATTTCTTCTAAAATATCTGGAGCTATTATCAATGTGTCTAACTTTTTTAAAACTAAAGGTTTAACTCCTAGTTCTTCTTGAATCTCTCTTTTTATTGCTTCACGACTTGTTTCATTTTTATTTATTCCCCCTGCTACAATTTCAAGGGGAGATGAGGACAGTTTGCTAAAATAATAGGTAGGTCTGAATTGTTTTATAAAATAAAATAATTTTAATTTTTCATTATAACATATGGCAGATACACTATTCCCATTAAAAACATAATTTTCTTTAATTTCAGTAGATTCATTTTTTTTGTCAAATTTGATATTTAGTTCAAAAAAATTTTTATAAATTCTCTTTTTTTTAATATTTTCCATATTTTTTTGTATCTTGTATCTTAATAAAGTTAGTTTATTTTATTGAAATTCAAATGAAAGTTTTAGTTGCTGTAAAAAGAGTTGTCGACTACAAGGTCCAAATCAGGGTCAAAAGTGATAATAGTGGGGTAGAAACTCAAAATGTAAAAATGTCAGTGAACCCTCCTGATGAAAACGCAATCGAAGAAGCTGTTAAACTAAAAGAACAAGGTTTAGCTTCAGAAACTATTGCAGTGTCAATTGGTGATGAAAAATCCCAAGATGTTTTAAGGACATCTATGGCGATGGGTATAGATAAATCAATTTTAGTAAAAACACAAAATACTTTAGAACCCTTGGCTGTTGCTAAAACACTTATGAAATTGATAGAAAAAGAAAATCCAGATTTAGTCCTAATGGGTAAACAAGCTATTGATGATGACTCTAATCAAACTGGCCAAATTCTATCTGCTTTACTAAAATGGCCACAAGGCTGCTTTATTTCAAATTTAAAAATTGAAGGTAATAAAGTTTCTATCTCAAGAGAAATAGATGAGGGAATTGAAAATTTAGAAACAAGATTACCTGCTGTTCTCACTTGTGATTTAAGACTTAATACCCCACGTTTTGCTTCTTTACCAAACATAATGAAAGCTAAAAAAAAACCTTTAGATATAATTGATATTGACTCATTAGGAGTAGATACAACACCAAGAATTAAAACGTTAAAAGTCATAGAACCCCCTAAAAGAAAAGCAGGAGTAATGGTCAGTGATGTAAAAGAATTAGTTAAAAAATTAAAGTACGAGGCAAAAGTTATTTAAATGGCGGTATTAGTAATAGCTGAGCATGATAATAGTAATTTAAAATCTTCAACTTTAAATACAATCACTGCTGCCAAAAAACTAAGTGATGATATTCACCTTTTTATCTTGGGTAGTAATATTGGCGAACTCACTAATAAGTCTAAAGACATACACTTTCTCTCTAAAGTTATTAAGTGTGATAATGAAAAATTGAAAAATTTCTTACCAGAATTATCAGCACCTTTAATTTCTAATCTAGCTGAAAATTACTCGCATATTCTTGCACCTGCTAGTACTTTTGGGAAAAACCTTTTACCAAGAGTCTCTGCTCTATTAGATATAACTCAAATTAGTGATGTTATTGATATTGTTTCAAATGATACCTTTGTTAGACCTATATACGCAGGGAATGCTATTTCTCAAGTACAAACTAATCAAAAAATTAACTTATTAACCATTAGACCAACTTCTTTTGAAAAATCTGAAGACTCTGGTGGAGATGCATCTATTGAGGAAATTCCTTTTGTTGATACTGACCTAAAAACTATTTTCATTAATAGAGAAGTTTCAAAAAGTGATAGACCAGAACTTGGCAATGCAAGAATTGTTGTATCTGGTGGTAGAGGTTTAGAAAATTCGGATAATTTTAAATTATTATATGAATTAGCTGATAAATTAAATGCAGCTGTTGGAGCCTCAAGAGCTGCAGTTGACTCTGGTTACATAGGTAATGAATATCAAGTTGGTCAAACAGGCAAAATGGTAGCCCCAGAACTCTATATAGCGGTAGGGATATCTGGAGCAATTCAACATCTTGCAGGTATGAAAGAAAGTAAAGTAATTGTTGCAATAAATAAGGATTTAGAAGCACCTATTTTCAATGTTGCTGATTACGGTCTGTCCTCGGATCTTTTTCAAGCAATACCAGAAATTATTAAAGAGTTAGATCTACTTAATCAGATAGAATCGTAATATTTAGTATATTATTTAATACAAATGTCAGAAATTGTAAGAGAAGAGTTAAGCTATGATGTTGTGATAGTTGGTGCTGGGCCAGCTGGTTTATCTACAGCTATAAAATTAAAACAGTTAAACACTGAACTTTCTGTTTGTATTTTAGAAAAATCCTCTGAGGTAGGGGCACATATTCTTAGCGGTAATGTTTTTGAAACAAAAGCATTGGATGAACTTATACCAAATTGGAAAGATTTAGACTCTCCAATTAAAACTGATGTTCGATCAGAGGACTTTTTATTTTATACAAATAATAAAAGTTTAAAAATTCCAAATTTTTTACTCCCAAAAGCATTACAAAACCATGGTAACTACATAATTAGTTTATCGAACCTTTGTAAGTGGTTAGGAGAGTTTGCAGAAAATTTAGGTGTAGAAATTTTTCCAGGATTTGCTGCGAGTAAATTAATTTATGATGAGTCCAATCAAGTGATAGGAGTTCAAACTGGTGACATGGGTTTGGACAAAGAAAATAATCCCAAAGATAATTTTGAACCTGGAATTAATATTAAAGGCAAAGTGACAGTATTATCAGAGGGATGTAGAGGTCATCTTGGTAAAGAAGCTTTAAAAAAATTTAATTTAGATAAGAATAATAAATCACCACAACAATACGGAATTGGATTCAAAGAAATTTGGGAAATTAGTCCAGAAAACCATAGTTTAGGTAAAGTTTCTCACAGTGTTGGTTGGCCCTTGAGCAATGATATTTATGGAGGAAGTTTTTGTTATCATGCTGAAAATAATCAAATATATTTAGGTTACGTCATAGGTCTTGATTATAAAAATCCTTATCTATCTCCTTATGATGAGTTTCAACAATTTAAAACACATCCTGATGTAAAAAAATTACTTCAGGGCGGGAAGAGAATTTCTTATGGAGCAAGAGCTTTAATCGAGGGTGGTTTACAAAGTCTCCCTCAAATGCATATGCCTGGAGCACTTTTAATAGGCTGTGATGCAGGCACACTGAATATGCCTAAAATTAAAGGTTCCCACACTGCCATGAAGAGTGGAATTATAGCTGCAGAAGTAATTGAAAATCACATCTCTAAAAATGAGGATTTATCATCATATGAAGATAAATTTAAAAATTCTTGGGTCCATAAAGAATTACATCAAGCTCGCAATGTGAAACCAAGTTTCCAATGGGGTTTAATTCCTGCGATGATATTTACTGGCATTGATCAAAAATTATTTGGGGGGAAACTACCTTTTACTCTTCAACACAAACATGCAGATCATGAAACATTAATTCCTGCTAAGGATGCAAAAAAAATATCATATCCTAAGTATGATGGAGTATTAACTTTTGACAAACCTAGTTCAGTTTATTTATCTGGAACTAATCATGCAGATGACCAACCATGTCATTTATTACTCAATGATAAAGATTTATCAACTACTTACACAATTGAGGAGTATGATGAACCTGCTCAAAGGTACTGTCCAGCGGGTGTTTATGAAGTAGAATTTGATGAGGAAATTCAAAAAAAAGTTTTAAAAATTAATTCTCAAAATTGTATACATTGTAAGACCTGCGATATTAAAGAACCATCACAGAACATAGAGTGGGTCACGCCTGAAGGTGGTGGTGGACCTATATACTCTGGAACTTAACCGAAGTCATATTCAAAATTTTGTGAAGTGGCATTGATGTTTATTAACTTAGCTCCATGTTTGATATGAAAATGTGTAGCTATAGGCGTCAACGGTGAGAGAGTAATAAAACGATCAACATTACTCATTTCTTCTTTAACAAATTTCTTTGTGTTAAAAATTGTCTCTTTACCCGCGCCTCTTTTTCTTGACCAAACAGTGTAAGCAACAGCAATATGTCCATTCTTTTCATGGAAAGCATTTTTGCTCATTAAATCGAGCTCTTTCATAGTTTGAGGCACTTCATCACAAAAAGCCAAGCATATAAATCCCTCAACATTCTCATTAGATTTTAAACCATATATTTTTCTCCCATAAGAAGTCCTAAATTCATTGTCTATTTCAGGTCTTATGGGGTCTTCACTAGTATCAACAGAATCAAGTTCAACTAATTCCGCTTTAGATAACCATGCAAAAAAATTGCTTAATCTTGTTTTAATTTTTTCCATTTTATAACCAATTCTGTTTCATAGATAAGACGTCCTCATCCCCATTAATAATAATGGTCTTCAAGCTCTCAATTTTTGGAAGAATACTTGAAATATAAATACTAGATGTTGTTAGTTTTGCATTTAAAAATTCTTGGTCAATTTCATTATTATCTTTTAATTCGATTGATTTATTAGCCGTTTTAATCATCATCCATCCACCAAAAATATACCCAAGCATCATCAAATAGTTAACTCCTGATACAGCTGGTCTTTTTTTGTTATTTGAAACTGAAACAATATGTTCAACAACTTTTTCAGCAGAATTTAGAGAAGAACTCATTTTTTTTGATAATTCTTTAATCTTTGAATTTTCGGAGTTCAATGACTCTTTTGTTTCATCTTTAATCTCATTAATTAATTCTAAAATACTTTTTCCATTATCTCTTATAGTTTTTCGAAAAACTAAATCGTTTGCTTGTATAGCAGTTGTGCCTTCGTAAATTGGAAGAATTCTTGCATCTCTGTAATGTTGTGCAATACCAGTTTCTTCTATGAAACCCATGCCACCATGAATTTGTAAAGCATTAGAAGTTATTTCTATTGATCTCTCGGTAAGCCACCCTTTGATAATAGGTATCATTAAAGAAGATTTAGTTTCCCAATATTCACTATTTGATGATTTTGACATATCCAAAGAGAAAGCACCATAAATAGCAAGAGCCCTCATAGCTTCAATTTCTGATTTCATAGTAGAGGATAACCGAAGAACATCTGGATGATTGATAATAGGATCTCCTTTTTTTCCATCTATTGGAATACCTTGCACTCGGTCAAAAGCATACATCTTAGATTGTTGGTAAGCCCTCTCAGAAACAGCAAGTCCCTGAACACCAACAGAAAATCTTGCATGGTTCATCATTTCAAACATAATGTTTAGACCTTGGTTTTCTTCACCAACTAAATAACCTATTGCCCCATCTTTCTCACCAAACTGTAAGACAGCAGTTGGTGAGCCTTTTACGCCAAGTTTTTTTTCAATCGACAAACAAGTAACATCATTTTTATTACCTACTGTTCCATCATCATTGGGAACAAATTTTGGTACTAAGAAAACAGAGATACCTTTATTTCCTTCTGGAGCTTCAGGAGTCCTCGCTAAAACCAAGTGAACTATATTTTCAGACAAATCATGCTCACCATAGGTAATGTAAATTTTTTGACCAAAAATTTTATAGTGACCATTTTCTTTAATAGCTTTAGTTTTAATAGTTGAAAGATCTGTGCCTGACTGTGGTTCAGTTAAATTCATTGTTCCAGTCCAATGCCCAGATGCTAATTTTGGAATATAGAAATTTTGTTGATCTTCAGAGGCAGATTTTTGAAGGGCGTAAATGAGACCTTGAGTTAATAAATGACAAAGTGCAAATGACATATTCGAGCTATGCCAAATTTCATTAACAGCAGCAGATAAAGTGACGGGTATTTGTTGTCCACCAAATTTTTCTTTTGCCTCTAAGCCAAACCAACCACCATCTCTCAAACTTTCATAGGCTTCTTTATAACCTTTAGGAGTTACTACTTTACCATCATCTTGTCTTTTTGATCCTTCATGATCCCCAGAGAGATTACATGGATCTAAAACTTCAGTAGCAATTTTTCCAGCTTCTTCTAAAACCGCTTCAACTAAGTCATCTGAAAATTCTTTGTAATCATCGACTTCTGATAGTTTTTTTAAATCAATTATATTTTTGATTACAAAATTTAAATCTTTTATGGGTGCTTCGTACATTTTTAGAAATACACTCTACTCAGATTTCTTCCTAAAGAAATAAGTATTTCGTGTTCATTAGTCTCAGTGTCATATGCAATATTCTCATATGATTGATTTATTCCGATTATTTCAACTGGCTTACCCAAGTATAGTTTTTTCATGGGCACTTTGGAGACATCAATAGTGATAAGATCCATTGATACCCTTCCTAAAATTTTACAAGGTATTCCATCGATGAATACTTTACCTCTATTACTTCCACTTCTTAGATATCCATCGGAGTAACCAAAATCAATAGTTGCAATTTTTATTTTTTTATTTGTTTTAAATGTTTGGCTATATCCAATTGTTTGAGATTTTTTTAAATCAGTTACTTGAAGTATCGGAGTGTAGATACTCATAACTTGTCTAAGTTTATAATTTTTTTTATTAAATGGATTAATCCCATAAAGACTTTTACCAGGTCTCACAAAATCTAGGTGATATTTTCTGTGTAAAAATATCCCAGCTGAATTAGCAATACTTAAAGGCTTATTGAATGTCTTTGAAAAATTTAAAAGTTTTTTTAATTGATTATTACATTCGTTTTTATTTAGGTCATCAGCAGATGAAAGGTGAGACATAACAAATTCTATTTTTTTAAAGTTAATTTTATTTATAGTTTCTTCAAAATTTTCAATTTGAAATCCTAACCTATTCATTCCAGTATCAATATGTAGTACATAATTTAATTTTTTCGACGATTTTTCAATAATATCTAATTGTTCAGGACTATTAATTATTGGTATAATGTTTTTATTTTCTATCTCTTTAACATCATTTTTTTTTATAATACCTGACAAAAGATAAATATTGATATTTTTATTGTTTTCCCTAAGTCTCAAAGCATCGTCTAATCTAGCAACATAAAAATCATTACAATTACTCGATTTTAAAATCTTACAACATTCTAATAAGCCATGACCATACCCATCACCCTTGATTACACTTATAACTTTCGATTTTCTTACATGTCTTTGAATTAGCTTGTAATTATAAGAGAGATTGTCTTTGTTTATAAAAATAGATTTTTTGTTAATTTTAGTGTCAATTTGGGACAAATTGTGTTTCATAATCTGAAAAAATATACTTCAACCTTTATGGCAATTACCTTATATTACACCTACTATTATAATAGATATAGGAGGAGTAAATGAAAAAATTTATTTCATTATTTTACGCTCTAGTCTTATTTGCTGGATTTACAACTGTAGCTAAAGCAGCAGATCCGATTAGAATACCAGTTTTAAACTGGTCTAGCCAAATCGTTATGGCAAACGTTATGAAACAAGCTTTTGAAGAGTTAGGTTACGACGTTGAACTAGTTCCAGCTGAGTCAGCAACTAGATACGAAGCTGTAAGAGTTGGAGAATTGCACGTTGCACATGAAACATGGCAGTCAACTATGGCAAAGCCTTTCTATGAAGCAATGGATAAGGGTGGATTAATTGATGCTGGTTCACACGCTGCACCTACACTAGAAGATATGGGTGTACCTCAATGGGTTATAGACGAAAATCTTTGCCCAGGTCTTCCAAGTTGGGAAGCTTTAAAATCTCCAGAGTGCCAAGCTAACTTTGCAACACCTGACTCTGACGGAAAAGGAAGATGGTTAGAAGGCCCTTATGAGTGGCACACAGACGTTATGCCTAACAGACTTAAAGGTCTTGGTTTAGATGATCAGTGGATGGTTAAATTTGCAGGTAGTGCAGATGCACTATGGGCTGAATTAGCTGCAGCAAAAAAAGAAGGTAGAGGAACTGTGATCTTTAACTGGACACCAAACTTTACTGATGCTGAAGGATTTGTATTTATCGAGTTCCCACCATTCTATCAAGGTTGTAGAATTGAAGACGGTGGTTCTGTTGAAACAACTGGTTGTGGTTCCCCAATTGGTTGGTTAAAAAAAGCAGCTCATATCAAATTCCCAATCACACACACATCTGCATATAAATTCTATACAAAAATGGAATTTACATCAGGTAATATTGGTGAAATGGCTAACTATGTTGACAATGGTGGTATGACTCACGCTGAAGCAGCCACTGCTTATATTGATAATAACAGAGATCAAATCGATCTCTTTATGAACTAATATAAAATATCATTTATAAACCCTCCTTTTTAGAAAGGAGGGTTTAATCATAAATTTTGATAGGTAATTTATGTCACCCACAATAAGCTGTAATTCTGTTTATAAAATTTTTGGCCCAAACGCCAACAGACTTTTATCAGAGTCTAATGGGTCTGTTGATGCTAAGAAATTTCAAGAAGCTGGCTGTATAGTTGGAGTTAATAATGCCTCTTTTGATGTGAACAAAGGAGAGATGCTCGTGGTTATGGGATTATCTGGCTCAGGAAAATCTACTCTTTTAAGATGTATTTCAAGATTAACTGACGCAACAGCAGGTAAAATATTAATTGATGGTGATGACATCTGTTTGATGAATAATAAACAATTAGTTGAGTTAAGAAGAGAAAAGATGGGCATGGTCTTTCAAAATTTTGCTCTATTACCTCACAAAACAGTCATAGAAAATATAGCCTTCCCTCTTCAAGTTAAAGGAATAAGTACAGATAATAGTATGTATAAGGCTCTTGAAATGGTTGAACTAGTTGGTCTTAAAGGAAGAGAGAATTATTTTCCGAGAGAGTTATCTGGAGGTCAGCAACAACGAGTAGGTATAGCAAGATCATTAGCAGTCGAACCTGATATATGGTTTTTAGATGAACCATTTTCTGCTCTAGATCCACTGATAAGAAAAGAAATGCAAGATGAGTTCCTTAGATTGCAAGGTGTATTAAATAAAACAATTATGTTTGTTACTCACGACTTTGATGAAGCATTACGATTGGCTGATCGCATTGCTATCATGAAGGATGGTATTATTGAGCAACTCGATACACCTGGAAATATTGTGTTAAACCCAGCGACAGACTACGTAAAAAAGTTTACAGAGGATGTACCAAGAGAAAAAGTTTTAAGAATTGAGTCAATAATGGATGCTCAAGACCCAAATGCCTCAGATACATTAGAAGTATCCAAAGATGATATTATTGAAACAGTAGCTGAGAAAATTTTAAATAGTAAAGAGATTATTAAAGTCACAGATCCAAAAGATAAATCAATTGTTGGCTCAATTAATCCCTCAAAAGTAATCAAAGTTTTATTTGGTGGATAGAAATTACATAGGAATTGTTAAAAATTCTAAGCCAGCTCAATTTGGCTTACTTATATTTATATTTTTAACTCTTTATTTTTTAATACCTCAAAGTGAAAATAATTATTTGTGGAGACTACCGTCCTTACTGAAGGGAATTCCATTAGCAATTAATAATGTAATCTTTAATGCATTGTATGAATGGTTCCCTTTGAAAGTATGGGATCCAGTTTTTGAAATGTACGAGGAAAAAGCAGCCTTCAGAGAATTTACTAAGGCTGTCTCTCAAGGTTTACTCTTCTTAATTACAGTTGTAAGAGAGCTTTTGCTTGGTGGAGATAAAATAATAGATGTCTTTGTTAATGATGCATGGCTTAAGGAAAATGATTGGTTAAGTTGGCCGGCACTTCCGTGGACAGCAACTACTGTTGGTGCATTTCTTCTTGGCTACCAGTTAAATGGTATAAGACTTGGTTTATTAGGAGGTATTGGGGCACTTTATATATCTGTCTTTGGAAACTATGTCCCCTCTATTCAAACATTATCTTTTGTTCTAATAACTACACCGATTTGTTTTGTCTTAGGACTATCTTTTGGGATCTGGGGTTATTTGGATAAAAAAGTTGAGACCGCACTTCAACCAGTTCTGAATGTAATGCAAACAATGCCACAATTTGCTTATTTAGTTCCTATTATTGCCTTATTTGGCTTAGGTGACCACGCTGGATCTATTGCAACAATCATAATTGCCACTCCTCCAATGATAAGAAACACTATACTTGGTTTAAAAAGAATTTCACCTGAGGTTGTAGAGGCTGGGTTGATGAGTGGATGCACAAAACCACAACTACTTTTCCAGGTTTTAATTCCTGCAGCTAGAAGAGATATTCTTAATGGTGTTAACACTGTAATAATGCAGTGTTTGGCAATGGTGGTTATCGCATCATTTGTTGGCGCTAAAGGACTCGGGCTAAATTTAAAAATTGCACTTAACAGTTTAAAAATTGGAAAAGCCGCAGAGGCAGGTTTGTGCATCGTTATAATAGCAGTTATTCTTGATAGATTTACAAAAGCTTGGGCAGATAAACAAAAAAATTACTTTGAGAATTTATCTTTTATTCAGCGTTATAAATTTTTAATTATTTTTGCTTTTTCTATTGTAATATTTTCAATAGTTGCATTTATATCAGATGGATACTTTGATAAAATTAATTATCTTTACGTTATACCAATTGAAAAAGGACTAACTATAGCACATTTCATTGATGCTGGTGTTGATTGGGTTTGGGAAACTTTTTTCTATTCTTTAAATTCTTTTAATAAATTTCTATTAACTCAAGTTCTTGGTCCAATGAAGCAAGCCTACCTGGGCATGCCAGTAATCGCAACATTCACTTTAGCAATGGGAGCTGCTTTTATTGTTGGAAATATTAGAACAGCCTTAATAGTTGGAGGAATGCTTTTATTTATCGCTTTATCAGAGTACTGGGACAGAGCATTGATCACAATGTATATGGGATCATTTGCAGTGATCATGGCCTCTTTAAATGGAATTATTTTAGGATCAATATTTGGAAGAACAGAAAGAGGTGGAAGAATTCTTTTATCTTTTTGTGATTTTTTTGAAACGTTTCCATCTTTTGTTTATTTAATACCTGTTATATTCTTATTCAACATTACAGACACCTCAGTTTTAATTGCAGCTATCGTTTATGCTACTGTTCCAGCTACTAGATATACAGTCTGGGGACTTAAAAGCGTACCACTCTCCCTTCATGAAGCAGGAACTATGTCGGGTGTTTCTGCGTTTCAAAGATGGACAAATATAGAAATACCAATTGCTTTTCCTACAGTTATGCTAGGAGTTAATCAAACAGTAGTTTTTTCACTCCAAATGGTAATTTTAGGAGCTCTTATTGGAACTGAAGACCTTGGCCAAATTATTTTTGGTGCGCTATCAAGAACTAAAGATGGAGCCGGCGTTGCTTTAACACTTGGAATATTTGTATCACTTATTGCCATATGTGTAGACGTAATTGTAAGAAATTGGGCAGAGGATAGAAAAAAAGCTCTAGGATTAGCATAGAGAATGATTATCCCAAGAGTTACTCAACCTTATGAACCTGGATTACCAGCTCTTGGTGACGACTTAGAAAATTATTTGGTAACTGGTGGTGGTTCTCTCACATTAAAATTAGAACCAGATGATAAATTTAAAATAATTAACTTAGAGGGTCATCAACAGGCCGAGGTTGTATGCTTTAATTCAAAGCGAGAATGTAATCTATCGGCATTAGGTCTTAATAACGAACACAAAGGTCAATTAACAAAAAAAATCCTTATGAGTGAAGAGGAGTCAGCTCAAATAGCAAGAACAAAATTAAAAAAACTTGGATATGAGGTAGAGTCTATAAATCAATCGGTTTTAGTATTTTCTCAAAATTCACTTTCAGGTTCAATTGAAGAGTTTAAATCAAACGACTCAATTGTCTGTATAATTTCTGCACCAGGCGAAAGTGAAATCACACATGAAAATATTCCTGCATCCGAACTAAGAGTAATCGTCCAGAGAAATAAAAAACGTGAAGAGGGGGAATTTTTATTACCAGATCCTTTAATGGATCCTGTTGAAGAAATTTTTGTTAAGAGGTACACCGCAATGGCCTACGAGGTCAAAGAGGGAGATTTTATTCAGATAATTGATGTTTATGGAAGACAATGTTCTGATTTTATGGCATTCGACTCAGAGAGTCTTCAAAAAGGCCAAGAGCTCTCAATAGATACAACTAATAGTAGATATCTAATGGGAAGTGCTTTTCCAATGCCAGGTCTCCATTCTAAATATTACGATGAAAATCAAATACCCATGGTTGAAGTCTACAGAGATACTGTTGGACGACATGATACGTTCGGCACTGCTTGTACTTCAAAATTTTACGATGATATAGGTTATTTTGGTCATCCAAATTGCTCAGATAATTTCAATTATGTATTAGATAAGTTTACTGTGAGAAAAAGATTAGGATGGAATGCTATAAATTTATTTTACAACACAGCCATTGATGCAAATAATGCTTTAATTTTTGATGAACCATGGTCTAGACCAGGAGACTATGTGATGTTTAAAGCACTGAAAAATTTAGTTTGTGTCTCCTCTGCCTGTCCAGACGACGTAGATGCAGCTAATGGATGGAAACCTACTGACATTTTTGTTAGAGTCTATAGACCCAATAGACCTTTTAGTAAAGGAATGGCATTTAGAATGAAAGCAGACTCTGAACCTAAATTAACAAAAGAAACTGGTTTTCACCCAAGAGTATCAAAACTTACAGAAAATATTGCTGATTATAAAGGTTTCTGGTTAGCGTCAAATTATAACAATCACGGGGCGCAACAAGAATATGAAGCTTGCAGAGAGCGAGCTATCATCATGGATCTATCAGCTCTTAGAAAGTTTGAAGTACGAGGTCCAGACGCTGAAGAACTTTTACAAATAACTTGCACCAGAAACATCAGAAAATTATCTGTTGGCCAAGTTGTTTACACTGCGATGTGCTACGAGCATGGAGGTATGCTTGATGACGGTACAGTCTTCAAAATGACTGATGATAACTTTAGGTGGATTTGTGGAGATGAGTATTGTGGTGAATGGTTAAGAGAAAAAGCAAAGGAACACAACTATAAGGTATGGATAAAATCTTCTACTGATAATTTACATAATGTTTCTGTCCAAGGGCCAAAGAGTAGAGAAATATTAAAAAAGATAATCTGGACACCTCCTCATCAAACATCATTGACCGATCTAGAGTGGTTTAGGTTTTCTATTGCTAGGTTAAATACTCTAGATGGAGTTCCTTTAATGGTCTCAAGAACTGGATATACAGGTGAACTAGGATATGAAATTTTTTGTCATCCAAGCAAGGCAACACAGGTTTGGGATGCAGTTATGAGAGCAGGAGAAGAATTTGATATTGTTCCAATGGGTTTAGATGCATTAGATTTAGTTAGGATTGAGTCAGGATTAATATTTGCTAATTATGAATTTGATGATCAAACAGATCCCTTTGAAGCAGGTATTGGTTTTACAGTCCCACTTAAATCCAAAGAAGATAATTTTATTGGAAAACAAGCCTTGATTGAAAGAAAGGCAAATCCTCAAAAAAAGTTAATTGGACTTGAAATTGAAGGTAATGAGATATGTGGGCACGGTGACTGTGTTCATCCTTCAAATAATGGAAGAGAACAAATAGGAGTTATTACAAGTGGTATGAAGTCCCCAGTTTTAAATAAGAATATTGCACTTTGTAAAATTAATATCAAATATAGTGAACTTGACACTGAAGTTGAAATTGGAAAGTTAGATGGCCATCAAAAAAGAATAAAAGCTAGAGTTGTTCCATTTCCATTTTATGATCCAACAAAATCAAGAGTAAAATCTTAAATATTTAAGTTTAAATGAGCTCAGTTTTTTTAGATAAATCTACTACTTTACCAATTAGTGATAAAAGGTTCGATAAAGGACCTTTTTTTAATTTTTATCATAAAGAGAATAATACTTATGGAGTATACGCTGATCGATATTTTGCTATATCTGTTGGTAATAAAATATCTGATAGTTATTGGAATTTAAGAAGAAAAGCTGTCATGTATGATGTTCCGGAAAAACCTATACAAATTGAAGGCCCACAATCAGAAGAATTTTTAGATAAAATATTTTGTAGAAAAATCAAAGATATGAAAGTTGGAAGGGGCAAATATGCAATTGCCTGTTATGAAGATGGTGGGATTTTTATAGACGGTGTCCTTTTTAGAATGGAGCAAAATAAATTCTGGTATGTACAACCTGATGGGCCACTTGAGACGTGGCTAAAAGCTCATCAAAAAAACTTTGAAGTAACTATTTCAGACCCAAACTCTCGTGTTATTCAAATTCAAGGCCCAATCTCAAAAGATATTATTTCAAAACTTACTAATAGTGAAATCAATGATGACTTCAAATATTATCATTCTGGATATTTTAAAATAGCTGATCAGGATGTATATATCTCAAGAACAGGGTGGACATCTGAACTAGGTTTTGAAATTTACACTTTAGGAAATAAAACTAATTATAAAAAAATTTGGGATACTATTTGTGAAATAGGATATCCAATGGGCCTGACATTTGATGGACTTGAGTCTATGGATATTAGGAGAATTGAGGCAGGTATTTTAGACAACAATACTGATTTTGACTCTACGATGAATCCTTATGAAATCGGACTAAGCTCTTTAGTAGATTTAAACAAGCAAAATTTCATTGGAAAAAAAGCTTTAGAATTTCTATCAACAAAATTTGGGAAGAGACTATTTGGTATCACTTCTCAAAAAGAAATTACACACAGAGCAAAAGTTTATTTAGTATCTAATGAACAAAAAATTGGATATCTAACTGCATCCACTTGGTCTCCTACATTAGAAAAATATGTAGGTTATGTTCGTTTTGATTATCCGGGTGAGTGGAAAGATTTTAAAGTTAAAGTACAGTCTACCAATGACAATTTTACAGATTGTGAAATCGTAGACCTTCCCTTTTATGACAAAGAAAAACTTATACCCAAAGGTATTGATAGAAAAATTCCTTAATCTTTATTTTTCTCTTTTCTAAAGAACGGTATTAGAAAGACAAAACACGCTACAAAAAAAAAGAGACTTCCAAACATAGCCCAAAAACTACCTATGCTAGATATGATAAAACCGACAGCAGAAATTATAAACAAAATCCATCCAATAAAATTGAGGGTTTTATTGGACATTTGTTTAGTTATTTAGTTTTTAAGTATGTTTGCATAGAGTCGTCCATTGCCTCTAACCATGTGGTGTGGTGTGACGGCCCAACTGTTCCAGTGACTGGTGAGGGAAAGGATTTATCTCTGTAAGTCAGAATATTTTCCTCTTTGTGATCCTCCCATTCATAAAAATTTTTACGAATTAACTCAAAATCAATCTTGGGATAGTCAATAGATGAGCAAAGATCAACACAGTAATCTGTTTGAAAATCTATCATCTGATGGGCATCTTCTAATGCTTCCTCTTTACTAACCCAGTTATTAATATCCTTTTCCATTTCATCATTGGAAGGAAGCAAAATTTTATTCATGATGATATCTCTGACATACCAAGCTTGAGCATCAAACATATTAAATGTATGAAACTGGTCCTGCATACCTAAATAAAACAAATTAGGATTATCTTGCCAAGCAACACCTTTGTAAAGTTTAGGAGGGTATAATCTATTATGAGTCTTTAATTTTAATTCTTCAGATAAAAAAGGAAAATGATGAAGGTAGCCAGTACACAAAATTAGAGCATCCATCTCTTGAATAGTACCATCTTTAAATATTGCCTTATTGCCTTCTATCCTATCCATATAATGAACCTCTTTCATTCCTTCTGGCCAATGGAATCCCATAGGATTATTTCTATAACCAATAGTTACAGACTTAGCTCCATATTTATGGCACTGTAAAGCAACATCCTCTGCAGAATAACTACTTCCTAACACTACAACATTTTTATTTCGAAATTCTTCTGCATCCCTAAAGTCGTGTGAGTGCATAATTCTTCCAGGAAAAGAACTCATGCCTTTATACTCAGGTATATAAGGAACTGAAAAGTGACCTGTAGCTACAACAACGTTATCAAATCTTTCACTACTAATCTTATCTTCAACCTTATCCTTGTAAGAAACATTAAATGCATCTCCGTCACTAGTAACACCTGTGACAGTAGTATTAAACTTTACATTTTTTTTTAATTCTGATTTTTCTGCTCTACCAATAATATAATCTTTTAAAACTTCTCTTGGAGGGAAGGAGGGTATAGGCTTGTTAAAATGTTCATCAAAGGAATAATCGGCAAACTCTAAGCAC
>CABYSX010000013.1 GCA_902521795.1 uncultured Alphaproteobacteria bacterium | reverse complement strand
GCATATTCAGTAAGCCCTAAATACTCTGAAACAAATATAATAAATAAATTTGCAGTAAAGTTATTAGCAAGTAAGTTAAAAAATGTTATGTAAGAAAAAGATACAATCCTTTTGTTTTTTTCTATAAATGATTTTAGTTGTACCCAAGAAATTTCGTTTGACTTATAATTTAGCTCGTCGTCATAAAATAAATAAAAAATTAATCCTCCTGTAATAGCTAAGATAATAAAAATTAATCCGCTTATTTTTATTACGTTTGGGTTTAACAAATCAACACCCTGAAGTTTTGAAATGACAGTAGGAATAATTAGAGCTGATAATACTCCTAAAATTGCAAATATTTCTTTAATTGCAGCTAAACGGAATCTTTTTTTAAGAATTTTTTTTTGATCTATTACAATTGAATCATAAGGAATAATTGCAATTGAGTAACTAACCAGAGCTAAATTATAAAAGAAAATGAAAGAATAAATGTTATCTGATTGAATAACATAAAGACCAAATAGGGAAAAAATAAATACTATTATACCAAGAAGGATTTGGTTTTTTTTTGAGCGACCTGAAATAATTCTTTTTTCTGATAGGTAGCCAATTAAAAAGTCTGAAATAACATCAAATAATCTAGATGTTAATATTACTAAACCAATAACACTTAAGGGGATACCTATTGATAAATTGTAAAATGTTGGCAAAAAAATAAATAATAATAAAAAACTTCCAGCAAGATAAAATGATTGAAAACTATAGGATAAAATGGATTTAAGGTTCATTTTTGGATTTTTTGTGTTTGAACAACTTTGACTATATCAAAATATTAACTAGTGTTCAGTTAGCATTCATGCGGGGGCTGATTCGGTATTTCACTTTCCTCCTCTATATGTCGAGTCAGCCGTTCCTTTATACTCTATATCTAGTATCTGCCTCTTAATTTTTTTCCCCCACATATACTCGCCAAGATTTCCGCTTTTCGTTACTACTCTATGACATGGGACTAATAAACCCACAGGGTTCTTCCCAACCGCAGATGCGATAGCTCTTACAGCTTTTGGTTTTTTTATCTTTATGGCAAGATCAGAATAAGAAATTGTTTTACCATAGGGAATTTTTAAAATCTCCTTCCATACTTTTTTTTGTAATGATGTTCCATTAATAAATTTTATTTTAAGATGTGATGGTTTTTGAATTTTTCCTTTAAAAAACTCGGATATAAAAATATTAACTTTTCTAAAGATCAATCCTTTACTTGGATTGTAAAGGTTTATGATACTCTTAATTCTTGTATCATTATATTTAATTAAATAATGAATACCTTTTGGGCTATCTAGAACAAAAAACTTACTGATTGGTGTTTCGATAAAATCAAAACAATAACTCATTAATTAAACATTTTTTTTACTTTATCGAAAAACCCCTCTGTCATTGTTGAATTTTTCTTGGTAAGTGTGTCATTAAATTTATTAAGAATTTTTTCTTGATCTGCTGATAAATTTACTGGGGTTTCAGCATGTACTCTGACAATCATATCCCCTCTATTTTTTGCTCTTAATATACTCATACCCTTACCTCTTATTCTCAGTTTGTGTCCCGACTGCATTCCCTTGGGAATTGAAACGTTAACCATTTTTTTTTCAATTGTTGGAACTTCAATATTACCGCCCAAAGTGGCAGTAGTGAAAGGTATAGCAACATCACATATAATGTTATCTCGCTCCCTTTGAAAAAGTTTGTGGTTATTTACATTGATAAAAACATAAAGGTCACCGTATGTGCCACCTCTTTCACCGGCCTCTCCCTCTCCACTCATTCTAATTCTATTACCAGTTTCAACACCTGCAGGGATTTTGATTTGAAGTTTCTTATTTTGTTTTACTCTACCTGTATTACTACATTTTGAGCATCGGCCCTTCATTTCTTGTCCTGTTCCGCCACATCTTCCACAAGTTCTCTCCATAGAAAAAAAGCCACTTTGTGTTCTAACTTTTCCATATCCTTGGCAAGTAGAGCAGCTTTTATAGCTGTGTTGTTCGGGACAATTGATCATTTTAGGTATAGTTACGTCCAATGTTTTTCCAGCAAAAGCTTCCTCTAGGTCAATTGTGACATCGTAACGTAAGTCATCGCCTCTACTTTCGCGTTGCCCGCCTTCACCAAAGGCACCAAATATATCTTCAAAAATATCTGAAAATCCACCAAAGCCCTGCTGTCCAAATCCACCAGCTCCACCGCCACCCTGTTCAAAAGCAGCATGACCAAATTGATCGTATGTTTGTCTTTTTTTGGGATCTTTTAAAATTTCATAAGCTTGGCTTACATCTTTAAATTTTTGTTCAGCGGAAGCGTCACCCTGATTACGATCAGGATGATATTTCATTGCTAATTTACGGTAGGCACTTTTTATATCATTTTCACTAGCTTCACGGGATATACCTAGAGTGTCATAAAAATCCTCAGCCATAATAAATTAACGCAAGCTAAGATTTACTGTCCGCTTGCTTTTTTATCGTCGTCTACTTCTTCGTAATCAGCATCGATAACATCATCTTCATTTTTATTTTCATCAGATTTATTTTCTTGCTGTGGTTGTTCTGCACCTGGTGCTTCAGTAGATTGTTGATCTTTGTACATCGCTTCACCCATCTTCATAGATGATTGAGTAAGATCTTGTGTTTTTTGCTTTATAACTTCAGCATCATTTTTTTCGAGAGCGTCTTTTAAATCTTTCAGGTCAGCTTCTATTTTAGACTTATCCTCAGGGCTTATTTTATCACCATGCTCTTTGATATTCTTTTCAACTTGGAAAACTAAACTGTCTGCTTGGTTTTTAACATCAACTTCTTCTCTTTTTTTCTTATCTGTTTCTGCATTAGCCTCTGCATCTTTTACCATTTTGTCGATCTCATCATCTGACAAACCTCCGGATGCTTGAATTTTAATCTGTTGTTCTTTTCCTGTTGATTTATCTTTTGCAGACACATTGACAATACCATTGGCATCGATATCAAATGTTACTTCAATTTGAGGAGTTCCTCTTGGTGCTGGGGGTATACCAACTAGATCAAATTGACCAAGGAGCTTATTATCAGCAGCCATTTCTCTTTCACCTTGGAAAACCCTTATAGTAACTGCATTTTGATTATCTTCTGCAGTAGAAAAAACCTGACTTTTTTTTGTTGGAACAGTCGTATTTCTCTCGATTAACTTGGTGAATACTCCTCCTAATGTTTCAATACCAAGTGAAAGTGGTGTTACATCTAAAAGCAATACATCTTTTACATCACCTTGAAGAACGCCTGCTTGGATTGCAGCACCCATGGCAACAACCTCATCGGGGTTAACACCCTTACTTGGATCTTTACCAAAAAAGTTCTTAACAATTTCAGTTACCTTAGGCATTCTTGTCATTCCACCAACCAAGATCACATCGTTAATATCGCTTGCTGAAAGGCCTGCATCGTTTAAAGCTTTTTTACAAGGTTCAATGGTACTCTGAAGAAGGTCATCAACAAGCTCTTCAAGTTTAGCTCTTGTTAATTTTACATTTAAGTGTTTTGGCCCAGATTGATCTGCTGTAACAAAAGGCAAGTTAACATCTGTTTGTGTAGAACTTGAAAGTTCGATCTTTGCTTTTTCAGCTGCCTCTTTTAAACGTTGTAATGCTAATTTATCTTTTTTTAAATCTATGCCTTGCTCTTTTTTAAATTCACTAGCTAAAAAATCAATAATTCTTAAATCAAAATCCTCTCCGCCTAAGTGAGTGTCTCCATTAGTGGACTTAACCTCAAATACACCATCTCCTACTTCTAGAATTGATACATCAAAAGTACCACCACCTAAATCATAGACAACTACTGTGCCAGATTGTTTTTTATCTAGTCCATATGCTAGGGAAGCAGCTGTTGGTTCATTGATAATTCTTAAAACTTCTAGTCCAGCTATTTTACCAGCATCTTTTGTTGCTTGTCTTTGTGCATCATTAAAGTAAGCCGGAACGGTTATTACCGCTTGAGTAATTGTTTCTCCAGTGTAAGACTCAGCTGTTTCTTTCATTTTTTGCAGAATGAAAGCAGAGATTTGGCTAGGACTATATTTTTCACCCTGTGCTTCAACCCATGCATCTCCGTTATTACCTTTGATAATCTTAAAAGGAGATAAGCCTAAATCCTTTTGAACGGTGTCGTCTTCAAAACTTCGGCCTATAAATCTTTTAACTGCATATAATGTATTTTCCGGATTGGTAACAGCTTGCCTTTTTGCTGATTGACCAATTAACTTTTCACTTTCTGTGAAAGCTACAACAGAAGGTGTTGTTCTAGCACCTTCAGAATTTTCTATTACTTTTGGATTCTTACCATCCATAATTGCCACACAAGAATTTGTGGTACCTAAATCAATTCCAATAACTTTAGCCATTTTATGTTCCTACTTTAAAAATATATAATCTTCTATTTATATGGGTTAATACTTGCTTAATTCAAGGGCATTAAAACTGTTGAAATATATTACTTTTCAGATTGTTTTTCTTCTTCAGTATCTTTTTCGCCTTGATTTTCTTGAGGTTTTTTTGAAACACCAACCATTGCTGGCCTTAACAATCTATCATGCAATGTGTATCCGGGTATAAGTTCTTGAACAATAGTACCAGGTTCACAATCATTTTTTTCGATCTCCATCATAGCTTGATGTAAATTGTGATCAAATTTCTCATTAAGACTCTCGATTTTCTTAATGCCAATTTTTTCAAACGTGCTCAATATAGATTGAGCGATCAAATCTAACCCCTCCACAACAGATTTAATGCTATCATTGGACTTTACATCATCTGAAATACTAGATTTTGCTCTTTCAATATTATCTCCAATATTAATTATTTCTTTTGCAAAATTAGCTATTCCATATTTTAGTGCATCCGACTGTTCTTTTTCTGCTCTTTTTCTAAAATTTTCTAGTTCAGCTACTGCTCTTAACCTTTGATCTTTTAAACCTTCAATTTCTTCATTAAGTTTTTGTATAATTTCTTCAACTGTTTCAGATTTTTCTTCTACCTCAGACTCAGCAGCTTCTGTATTATCTAATATTTCCTCTTCTGACTGAGTTTGATCTTTATGTTTTTTTTCTTCTTTCATTATAGTCCTTCTATTTTTTAGAAATTGTCTCAGACATGTAACTTACAATAGGAACAATACGCTGATAATCAATTCTTTTTGGACCTATTACACCAATAGCGCCGGTAAGTCCATTTTTAGTTTTATAATTTGATAAAATCATCGACAGGTTAGTATTTTTAAAAAAGTTTGTGTTGCTTCCAATAAATATTTGTACTCCTTTTGACTTTTTCAAGGCCTTAATCATTTTATTAGCCATTTTACCTGTTTCTATGCCACTCAAGAGTTCATTTATGCTGTCAAGGTCTGTATCTATATTATTTTTTATTAAGTTTGGTAGCCCTCTTACAAAAAATGTCTCTGAGTTTTGAGATTTTTCAATTTTTATACCATTGAGGAGTAATTTTTTTGTAGTGTTGCTAATTTGATTTTTTGCAGATTTGATAAAAATTTTTATATTATTTTGTATTTCCACAGGAGTCATAGCTTTTGGAAATTTATTAATAAAATTTCCAATGCTATTCAAATCCTCTATTTGGATATTTTCATTAATTTCTACTAATCTATTAGATGTGTAACCATCATCATGCTCAATAATGAATATAACTTTGTGATTGTCAATTTTGTGGAAATCAATTTTTCTAATTTTTGTCAATTTCTCATTATTGATTACAAGGCTAGCTTGTTTTGATAATCCATTCAAAGTATTAGTAATCAATTCCTGTTCATTTAAAAAATTATTTGTTTTAGATGATTTCTCAATTATCTCTCTTTCACTTTTACTAATTGCACCTGGCTCTAAAAGAGCGTGTGTATAAAATTGCAATCCCAAATCTGTTGGTATGCTACCCGCAGAAAAGTGTCCTTTTTGTATCAATCCTTGAAAGTTTATTTCATTTAAAACATTTCTGATAGTGGCAGGTGATAGTCTATAAGAAATTTTTGAACTTAACGCTTTCGAGCCCATGGGCTCTCCAGTCTTTAAATAACTTTCTACAAGTGCCTTAAATATAGACTTTGACCTTGCTCCAATGTCAGTAATTTTTTTATTCATTAATCTTTATTAATCTTATAACTTAAAATAATAAAACATAAATGTCTGGATATTCAAGAAATGATAGGGATCTTTCTAAAATTAGAAATTTAGAAATAATCCCAGGCTTTCAACCTAATAATCAATCATCATGTTTGGTAAAATTAGGTGACACCCATGTCTGTTGTTCTGCTATCATTGAAGATAGGGTTCCTGGATTTTTAAGAAATTCTGGAAAAGGTTGGTTAACTGCAGAATATGGAATGTTGCCCTCATCTACATCTGAAAGAATGGATAGGGAAGCAGCAAAAGGGAAACAGTCTGGAAGGACACAGGAAATCCAAAGACTTATTGGTAGAAGTTTAAGATGTGCTGTTAATTTGGATATACTTGGTGAAAAAACTATAAAGATTGATTGTGATGTTATTAGTGCCGATGGTGGCACAAGAACTGCATCAATAATTGGTGGATACGTCAGTCTTGTTCGATCTATAAATGAATTTAAAGATAAATATAATTTATCAAAAGCTATTATTGTAAATCAAGTTGCAGCTATTTCAGTTGGTGTCGTTAAAGGAACACCTTGCATAGATTTAAATTATATCGAAGACTCTGGAGCTGAAGTAGATTGTAATGTTGTAATGGCTAATGATGGGCAATTTATTGAATTTCAGTCTACTGGTGAAGAGGCTAAATTTAGCAAACAGACTATTATGGATTTTATTGAACTTGTTGAAAGTTCAATGCCAGAGATTTTTGATACTCAAAACCTAGCAATTGAAAAATAGCTTATTACTCGGTACTAGCAATGCTGGCAAATTACAAGAATTTATATTTTATATTGAACACTTTGGTTTGTTTGAAAACTTTCAGATACATAATCTTAACGAGTTCAAAGACATCGGAGAACCTATAGAAGATGGTAAAACTTTTAAGAAGAATGCTGAAATTAAATCAAGATATTTTTTAGAGAAGACTAATTCTCTTGTGTTGTGTGATGATAGTGGATTTATTGTAAACGACTTAATGGACTATCCAGGCATAAATACAGCTAGAGAAGCAAGAAAAATGGGTGGCGAACAAAAGGTCATTGATTTTATTTTTAGTAAATTTGAAAACTTAAATTATATTGCCTCATCATTTTTTTGTTCTATTTGTGTATTAGGAAAGAAAGAAAAATATAATGTTTCTGGCAGTATTCCAGGATTTGTTATAAAAGAAAAAAGGGGAGTGAATGGTTTTGGATATGATCCTTACTTTATTCCAAAATACAGTAATAAAACTTTTGCTGAAATGGAAAAAAGTCAAAAGTTATTAAATTCACATAGATATAAAGCGTTTGAAAAATTAACTACTCAAATATTACAGGATAATTAATCATCAAATTATCTATAGACAATTTTCCAAAATCCTCATGATTAATAGTGCTTGGTAAAAAATTGTTTTCTAAAATCTGGTTAGCAATAGACAATGATATTTTTACTGAAGTTTTGAAGAAGAATTCTCGATGGGGTTCAACCATATTGACAATATTAATATTTTTTAAGAAAGTCCTATTTATAGGCTTATAATAATTTTCTAAATTTTTCCTTTGTTCTAAAAAGTTATCAATTAGATAAACCCTCTCAAGAGGGTAAGTACCATCATCAGTTGCTAAATAGCCAACTAAATCCTTATAACTAAAACTGTCATCAATTATGATTATATTATCGTAAGTGTTAAGATCTCCCATCAATTTTACTGATAACTCTAAATCTACTGCACTATCTCCAAAAGGAGTCGATTTGATATAGTTCAAAGGATAAGTTTGTTCAAAATATTTAAATAACTTTAATCCATATTCATTTTGCTTATAAAAAACGCCTAAAGAATTTGATGACTTTATATAATCACGAAGTATTTTGATATGATGATAGGGGCTACTAAATACGAAAATAATTTCATTATCAGCATACTTATTCATAACCGAATAATCATTAGATAGGGAAATTATAAAGGTATTTTCACCAAGTTTATTTGGTAAATAAAATAAATCTTTTGAATTAGTCGGGCCTATTATGAGAGTATTGTTGAGTTGGTTTTGTATTTCTTCTATTGAGTAAATAAAATCAACTTTTTTAATGTTAGAGAAATTTTTAATTTCCATTAAAAAAACCTCATAAAATAACGATGTTAAAATTTTGTCCTCTGATAAAAAAACAATTATTTTTTCAATATTATTAAAATTAATCAATTTATCCTCAGGTTTTGATGATTTTTTTATAGACTCTACCTTCTTTGTTTCTTCTTCTTTTTGATCAATAATTTCTATATCTTCAATTTTTTCTGGTACTGTTTCTATAGGCTGTTTTTTTTCGATTGTAGTTGGGGCACAACTAAAAAATGATATTAATGTAAATAGAATAATTATATTTTTAAAAAAAATCATATGAACTCAGGTTTTTATTTAGTTTCTACTCCCATAGGAAATTTAGATGATATCACAATAAGAGCTATAAATATTTTAAAAAATTCTGATTTGATTCTTTGTGAAAATACAACGAATAGTAAAAAACTTTTAAAAAAATATGAAATAAAAACATCTTTGTCAAAATATACTGATCATGACTTTCATAAAAAAAAAGATTACATACTAAAATTTTTAAAATCTAACAAAGTTATATCATTAATATCTGACTCTGGCTCTCCTCTGATATCGGACCCAGGTAATCAGCTAATAAATTTTTTATTTAAAAAGAGAATTAAGGTATTTTCAATACCTGGTGCCAGCGCACTAATATCAGGTATTCAATTAAGTGGCTTTCTAAATAAGAAAAAATTTACTTTTATTGGTTTTCTGCCCAAAAAAAAAGAACAAAAAGACAAGACTCTTTTAGAAAATAATTTTAACAATTTAATTATTTATTCAACCAAACAACAATTACAAAAAGATATTATTTCGATAGCCTCTATTTCGAAATCGTTTGATGTTGTAATACTAAAGGAATTAACAAAATTATACGAGGAGAGAATATTTATTGATAACAAAAATTATGCAGATTTTGATTATTCTAAAATCAAGGGTGAACTTGTCTTAGCTGTAAGTATTGACAAAGAGAATACTGAGGTCAATGATTATGATAAAAAGGAAATATTGGCAATAATTGACAAAGTAGGTGTAAAAAAGGCTTATCAACTCGTTAAAAGTAAGTATAGAATATCAAGAAATGATTTTTATAAATTATCAATAAATTTAAAGAATGTTTAAAAGACTTATAATTTTGATCTCGTTATTATTAATTGGTTGCGGCCCTTCTCTTATTAGCACAGGCGCGAAGACTGTAATTAAGGAAAATGAAGACGAAAAAACTTTTAGTGAAAGTTGGGACGATGCCACTATAAAACTTGGTATTAAAGAAAAATACTTCTCATACGATGCAACTCTCTTTACAAGAATTGACGTTGAAGTCGAATTAGGAAAAGTTCTGCTAACAGGGGTTGTTCCCTATGGTGATATGAGGTTAGAGGCTGTAAGATTGGCTTGGCAACAAAATGGTGTAACTGAAGTATTAAATGAGATATCAATTGATACTGGATATGGCCTTGATGATATTGCCAAAGATAAATTTATAAGCACACAACTTTTTACAAAAATTTTTACAGACTCAAATATAAAAAAATTTAAATACGACTTTGAAGTCCAAAAACAAATAGTCTATTTGTTCGGGGTTTCAAGTGACCAAAAAGAAATTGAATTGGTAGTTGAGCACGCCAAGGACATTAAAGGCGTTCTAGACATTATAAATTATATTCAACCTAGATAATTAATAATTGGATAGCAAATGTAGGTGGAAATGAAATACCTCTTGCCCACCTTTTTTACCTTTGTGAGTTTTTATTTGAAAACCTTTATCTCTAAATCCCAAATTATTGATAATCTCGTCAACAGACTCCCAAAATTTACTTTGATAAAGTTTATCAGCATTTTGTAGAAAATCAGATATATCTATGAATGGCTCTTTAGGAATTATTAAAAGATGTGTTTTTGCTTTTGGGTTGATATCTTTAAATGAGAGCACATAGTTGTTTTCAAAAACTTTATCACACGGTATTTGTCCATTTAATATTTTTGCAAAAATATTATCCTTGTCATAATTCATAGTCTCACAGGTACCCCTTTATTTTTTAAATATTTTTTTACAGACTTAATTTTATATTTTCCAGAGTGAAATACACTCGCAGCTAGTAGACCAGTAGATTTTGTTAAATGCCCTAAATAAAAATGTTCTAAATTTCCAACGCCGCCACTTGCTATGACAGGAATACTTACATTACTGGTTACTTTTTTTAGCATGCTACTGTCAAATCCATTTTGAACACCATCTGTATCCATTGATGTCATTAATATTTCTCCTGCACCTAAAGACTGAACTTCTTTTGCCCAAACGATAAGTTCTTTTTTTGTAATTTCTCGTCCACCTTTAACCACCACTTTCATTTTATTTTCATGTCTCTTGCCATCAATTGCAACAACAATACATTGAGAGCCATGTTTTATTGAGGCTTGTCGAATTAATTTAGGATTTTTTACAGCAGCTGAATTAATTGATACTTTGTCTGCCCCTGCATTGAGTAAATCTGTTATGTCATCCAAAACTGAAATACCACCACCAACAGTCAAGGGAATATTAATTACCTTAGCAATTGCCTCAACAGTTTTGATAAATGTTTTTCTATTTTGGTAAGACGCATTTATATCTAACATACATAACTCATCAGCCCCAGATAAAGAATAATACCTTGCCATTTCTACTGCATTACCCATGACTTTAATATTTTTGAAATTGACACCCTTGACTACTTTATTTTTTATAACGTCGAGACATGGAATTATTCTAGTTTTAAGCATTAAGTTGGGCCAAACTTTCTATAGTAATTTTATTTTCATATATTGCCTTGCCTACAACAACATTATTAAAACCATTAATTTTACTGAGCTCAAGATCGTAAAGGTCTTTTACTCCGCCGCCAATGGTAATGTGTTTGTTGGTTAATTTTTTAATAGAGCTAAAGGTTTTCATATTTAAGCCAGATAACATTCCATCGTTAGCAACATCGGTGACAAAGTAAGAATGAATAGGTCGATCATTATACTTGTCTACAATGTCCTCAAGTGATTGCTTGTTCGTTTGTTGCCATCCATGAGATACTATTTGATTGTCTTTTATATCAAGTGCGATAGATAGTTTTTTTATTAAACTATCTTTTAAATCTAAAACATCATAAATATTTTTAATTGCATAGGTACCGATTACTATTGTATCAAAACCTTGGTTTATTTTATCATTTATAGCGTCTTTGCTTCTTATACCTCCAGCTACTTCAATTTTTATATCAATTTTTTTTCTTATTAGATCTAGTGCCTGATTGTTATTGCCTTTTCCTAAAGTAGCATCCAAATCAACTACGTGTATTGTGCTGAAACCAGCATCTTGATAAATTTTAGCCATTTCAACAGGTGAATTTTCGTAAATAGTTTTATTGCTCAAAACACCTTTGGTCAAACGAACGCATTTACCTTCTATGATATCAATTGCCGGAAAAATATTCATGATTTCAAAATATAATTTTTAATCAAATTTAGTCCATATTTATGGCTTTTCTCGGGATGAAATTGAACACCATAAATGTTTCCTTTCTTAATTATGGAAGGAAATTTTTTACCGTAATGAGTATTTGCTAAGACATTTGATTTTTTAATATTTTGAAAAATGTAACTATGAACAAAGTAGAAGTCCTTATTATCAAGATTATTTGTAATGATTGGGTCTTCTTTATTCAAACGTATAGAATTCCAACCCATATGTGGGATAATTAATTTCTTACTTTTGAATTTTTTAATCTCCCCAGCTATTATACCTAATCCTTTTGTAGTCTTATCCTCATGTCCCTGATCAGATAAAATTTGCATACCTACACAAATACCTAAGTATGAGCGGTTATTGTCTAAATATTTTTTTAAAGGTTTATAGATTTTTAATTTTTTTAAATTAGAAATAAGAGTGGCGTAAGCACCTTGACCAGGTAAAATAATTTTACTAAATAAAGAATTGTCAAATTCACCTTTTATTATTTTCAACTGATAGGGTCTACCTTTAATTATTTCTTTAATTGCTTTATTTATTGATCCGATATTTCCAGATTGACCATCAATAAGCCCAATGACTTTTTTTTTCAAAGCTTTCCTTTTGAACTCGGAATGTCTTTTTTCTTCGGGTCAATTGATATCGCTTTTTTCAGAGAAATTGCAAAGGATTTGAAGCAACTTTCAATAATATGGTGATTATTATCTCCATATAATGTTTCAATGTGACAATTCATTCTTGATTCAGTCACTATTGATTTAAAAAACTCTGAAAAAAGTTCTTGGTCCATTTCACCAACTTTTTCTAAAGATGTTTGTACATTCCAAATAAAATATGGACGATTACATAAATCTATAACTGATCTTGTTAATGTTTCATCAAAAGATACATAAGAGTGTGCAAATCTTGTTATCCCTTTTTTATCACCAAGAGCATTTTTTATACTTTCTCCTAAAGCAATTCCTACATCTTCTACAGTGTGGTGCATGTCCACTTTTAAATCACCATCACATCTTAATTCTAGGTCTATTAAGCTGTGTGTACTTATTTGCTGAAGCATGTGATCAAAAAAAGCAATACCTGTTTCAATTTCATTTTTCCCAGAACCATCAAGATTAATTTTAATTGATATCTTTGTTTCTTTAGTATCTCTATTAAATGTAAATTCGCGCATTTGTAATCAGCTATTTAGTACCTATATTTATAGGAATAATGGATAAAAATAAAACAATAATACGATCAACAACTGTTGTTTGTGTTCGTGACAAAGAGAGTGTTGTCATAGCTTCTGATGGACAAGTAACATTGGGAACATCAGTTATTAAATCAAATGCTAATAAAATTAGAACATTTCATAAAGACCAGATTATAGTCGGATTTGCTGGATCGACCGCAGATGCTTTAACTCTTTTTGATAGACTAGAAAAAAAATGCGAGGAATTTTCCTATAATTTAAAAAGGGCTTGTGTCGAATTAGCCAAAGATTGGAGAACAGACAGATATCTCAGAAGGTTAGAGTCAATGATTATTGCTGCTGACAAAAGTGAGACATATCTGATTAGTGGGACAGGTGATGTACTAGAACCACAGGAAGGAATTGTAGCTATTGGGTCTGGTGGAAACTTTGCTTTGAGTGCTGCAAGGGCATTGAAAAGAAAGTCTGATTTATCTGCAAAAGAAATTGCATCAGAGTCACTTAAAGTTGCAGCCGAACTGTGTATTTATACAAACGACACTTTAAATATTGCAGAGATTAAAATTTAATGGATAACCAATCCCTTACACCAAAAGTTATCAAGGAAGAACTTGATCGCTATGTAATTGGTCAGGACGATGCAAAAAAGGCAGTTGCTATCGCGCTTAGAAATCGTTGGAGAAGATTGAATGTTAAAGATGAAACATTGAGAGATGATATCATACCAAAAAACATTTTAATGATTGGGCCAACTGGGTGTGGTAAAACAGAAATAGCAAGAAAACTAGCAAAGCTTACTCAGTCTCCATTTATAAAAGTAGAAGCAACAAAATTTACAGAAATTGGTTACGTTGGAAGAGATGTAGAGCAAATTATTAGAGATTTAATTGAGGTTGCAATTAATTTAGAAAAGAAAAAAATTAGAGATCGATTTATAGATGAGGCTAAATTAAACGCAGAAGAAATAGTTTTGAAGGCTTTGCTTGGAGACAATCCAAGTGAAGAAACGAAAGAAAAATTCCGGTTAATGCTAAGAGATAATCAACTTAATGATAAAGATATTGAAATAGCACTAGACCAAAAATCAAATCCTTTTCAATCTTTAGATATCCCAGGTATGCCAGGTGCTCAAATGGGAATGATTAACATGAATGATATCTTTGGCAAAGGTATGAAAAATAAAAAAAAGACAAAGATTAAAATAGGTGAGGCTTATGAACCATTGATCCAAGAAGAGATTGAGAAAATTGCTGAAAAACAAAACGTTGTGCAAAATGCAATTAAAAGTGTTCAAGAAAGTGGGATAGTTTTTATTGATGAAATAGACAAAATTGCACCCAATAGTGAAAGACGAGGTGGCGACGTCTCTAGAGAAGGAGTGCAGAGAGATTTATTACCTCTTATTGAGGGTACAGTTGTCAGCACAAAATACGGCACAATTGAAACAAATCATATTTTATTTATAGCATCAGGTGCATTTCATCAATCCAAACCAAGTGATTTACTCCCGGAGCTTCAAGGTAGATTGCCTGTAAGGGTTAGATTAAATGCTCTCAAAAAAGATGATTTTATTAAAATTTTAAAAGAGACTGATAATAGTTTAACAAAACAATATAAATCTTTGTTTGCAACAGAAAATATTGAATTACAGTTTGAAGATGAAGCTTTAGAAGAGATAGCATCTTTAACTGAACAAATAAATTCTGAAGTTGAAAACATTGGTGCTAGACGCCTACAGACAATGTTTGAAAAAATACTCGAAAGAATTAGTTTTGATGCAAACCTCAGTGATCAAAAAACAGAAGTTGTTAATAAAGCTTGGGTCACAGATGCTGTAAAGTCAGAGATAAAACCCACTGATGAAAAGAAGTTTATTCTTTAATTTTAAGCTTAACATAAAAGGCACCCAAACCACCATGTTGTATTTTACAAGGTGAATAAGACTTTACCATAAATTGAAACTTTTCTGTATCTAACCAAAATGGAAATTGCTTTCTTATCTTTCCCGTAAAAAATTCTCCGCCTTCAGCTTTATTGCCAAGCCCAGTTACAATTATGTGAAACAGATTTTTTTTTAAATAATTCATTTTGAAATATTGAATTAATTTTTGATGAGCAAGGTCAACCGTTAACCCATGTAAGTCTAACTTACTAAATTGGTTATTCTTAAATTGCTTATAAAGGTTGTTGTCCAGTAAGACTGCTCTGGTTAGATTTTTTTTAGGTATAAATTTCTGATTTCCTAATTTATCAACTTTATTACTGTTTACGATTGTCTCCCCTATAGAAATGCTAATTTTCTCATTGGGCTGATCTTCTAGTTGTTTTTTATTTTTTTTATTAGATAAATTAAATTTTATTTTATGAGACAAGTTTTATAGAAAAAAGTTTCCAGTTAGGATCAGAGGATTTTTTATCTTTCTCGAAACCCCATTCTTCTACAACATTTAAGATTTCGTTATTTGCAACGTTGTAATGTTCAGTTTCAAATTTAACAGACTTAATTAATCTTAAATCATCGGATTTATCATCTAAAATACTGGAAGATTTAACTTCTGAAAATTTTATTTCTTTGGGGGCTTTAGCCTGTTCCATAGCTTGCATAGCCTCTGGTGTAAGAAGATCTTTTACCTTTTCAATATTATTGCTTTGGTAAGCTTGAACAATCATCTCATATGCTTTACTAGCGCCATCTAAAAATTCATTATTTTCATTCTTGGGAACTATTTTTGGTTTAAATTTAGATTGAGGGTTTTTTTTGGTTCTAATATTTACAATTTTTCCATCAGAAGATCCGAGAATACTTCTTAAGCGATATACTAAAAAAATGGCGATAGCCCCAAAAAGTACGATATCTATAAATTCACTACTCATAATTTTTTAACATTTTAGCCCAATTAGAATTAGGTATTTTACTTTTTATAAACTCTTTATGGGCTTCTGTCTCTTCTTTTGTTAATACGACGGATGAGTAATTCGGCTCACTAGCTAAAGTAATTTTTTCAGATTTCTTCTCACTTAACTCTAGTCCTATTTGATTAATGCCCTGTAATTCCAAATATATATCAGTTAAAAGCTTTGCGTCTTTTAGAGCACCATGTTGGTCTCTGTTAATAAGAGTGTTTATCTTTAATTTCTTTATAAGCGCGTCTAATGATACTTGTTGCCCCGGAAATCTTTGCCTTGCTATCTTAATTGTGTCTATAACTCTTTCTTTTGAAATTTTAGGTTTAGATAGTTTTTCTAGTTCGAAATTCAAAAAACCAACATCAAAAGACGCGTTGTGAGCAATAATAGAACTATCTCCAATAAATGTGAGAAAATCATCAGCAATTTCGTCAAAAAGTGGTTTATCAATTAGATGTTCATTAGTGATACCATGAATTTTAATATTATCTTCTGTAAGAGTTTTAGAAGGATTTATGTATTGATGATAACTAGCGCCAACTTCTTTGTTATTTAGTTCAATACAGCCAATTTCAATTACACGGTGTCCTTCTTTGTGTTCCAAGCCTGTGGTTTCAATATCAAGTATAATTTCTCTCATAGCTCATTTAGTAATTTAATAATATTTAATCGTAAGTTCAAGATTGAACCGTTGTTATCTATTGTAAAAGTTGATTTATTTTTTTTTATATTTTCATTGATTTGCTTGCTATTCATTAATGTAAAGTAGTTTGTACTTACCCCTCTATTTAAAACTCTTTGCCTTCTTTTGTTTATATCTGCTTTAATTAAAACTGTAATGTTGTAGTCACGAGATAAGTTTTCTTCATAAAGTAATGGTACCTCGTAAAATATAGGTTGATATGTTCTGTGTTTTTGAGATAAAATTTTTTTTTTTGAGTACAAAAATGGATATATTACTTTCTTAAGTTCCCTATTAAATATTTCATTATGTATATTGCTTATAATTTCTTGTTTATAATTTTTCTCATTAAGATTTAGTTTTTGTAATATAATACTTCTCGTTTTAAAATCTTTGTAAAGGTTCGATATTATTCCATCAGAAGAAATGTAATGGAAGCCAAGCTTAGAGATAAAATTTATAAATTCACTTTTACCTGAACCTATATTACCTGTAACTGCAACTTTAATCATATCTTACTAATTAATGATCGATAAATCTTATCATCGATTTCAATATCTTTTTTTGACCAAATTTCAAAAGATGGTTTTGCTTGTTCTAGAAGCATTATTAATCCCCCTATTGATTTTATGTTATGTTTCTCAGCCTCTTTTAATAGATCAGTTTCAAGTGGGTTGTAGACTATATCAATGACTCCATTTGTTTTTTTGACAAGGCGTAATATATTTCTATTAATTTTATTACCATGGCTCATCCCTGCATTAGAAGCATTTATTATTAAGTCATATTTCTTTTTTAATAACGTGGGCTTACTCGTAAAATTTTTAAACTTAAAATTATTTGAAAGACCCTCTCTTCTTCTAAAAGATTTTGCAAAAATATCAATGTTTTCAATGTATTTTTTATTAAGAAAGTATAGGATCGCCCTAGATGCTCCGCCCGCACCTATTAGTAAAACAGACTTGGTCTTTTTGATATTAATTAAATTAAAAATTTTTCCAAAACCAATAACATCTGTATTATCACCGTAAATGATGTTCTCTTTTTTATAAATTAAATTAACCGATCCAATTTTTTTTGCTCTTAGTGAAACTTTATCACACAAATCAATAAATTTTTCTTTGTACGGTATTGTGATATTAAAGCCGACAAAATCTTTATCTCTTTTATAATTATCAAAAAATTTTTCTATTTTTTCTTCATCTATTTCATATTTTTTATACAAAAAATTACACTTATATTTTCTAGACCAATAATTGTGTATCATTGGTGATAATGAGTGATTTAACTTTTCTGCAACAATGCCTATCTTCTTTTTAATCATTTAAATACTTCTTAATATTTTAAGAAAATTAATAATATCAATCCCGATCACATTAAAATAACTTTTCTCAATATTTTTAAAAAATTTTTTCCCTTCGCCTTCCACATTATAACAGCCAACTGCTGATGAAATTTGATTGAAATATCCTTCAACATATTTATTTAAATCTATAATTTTATTTTTTTTAAAAACTATTTTAGTTTTGGTTAAGGAGCTTCTAATTAAACTGTTATTAATCATAAAAACCATTCCTGTATAAAGATTATGAGATGTATTATTAAAAGACTTAAGTGTATTTTTACAACACTTCTTTGTGTGGCATTTATAAATAGTTTTTCGCATGTGCAGAATAGTAGTGTCAAATGTAATAATTATTTTGTTTTTATTATTTTTAGAAAGGTGTGTGGCTTTCGCTTTTGCTATCTTCAAAGCATCATATTTATCATTTTTTAAATCTTTAACGGCTTTTTCATTTATATTGGCTGACCGATATTGGAATTTCAAATTCATCATTTTAAATAATTTTTTTCTTGATTGACTTTTTGTGCCAATAATAACTTGTTTAGTTAACTGTGGATTAATAAAGTTATTCATGAATTTAGAGAGTTTTAAACAGCAAAAAAACCATTAATTAATCAATATTAAGTTATCTACATTTGTTATTAAACAATAAAAATTCAATAAAATGAGGGTTTTTTTTCATAGTAAGGTGTTAATCCCCATCATTCGACATACAACAACAAGTCTATATATAAATATATATATTTTCTTTTTATTTTTTGTTATAAAACTTACTCAATATATCTAACTATCTAGGTAACTCCCAATATGCATTTAAACGAATTAAAAGATAAAAAACCTCAAGAACTTCTCGATTATGCTGAGTCATTAGGTATTGAAAATGCCTCCGGCTTAAAAAAACAAGACATATATTTTTCTGTTCTTAAAAAATTTGCTGAAAAAAATGAAGAAATAATTGGAGAAGGAGTTTTAGAAACAATGCAAGATGGTTTTGGATTTCTTCGCTCTGCAGACTCTAACTATTTACCCGGGCCAGATGATATATATGTAAGCCCAAATCAAATTAAAAGATATGGATTAAGAAAAGGAGATACTCTAGAAGGTCCTATTCGCCCTCCAAAGGATGGTGAGAGATATTTCGCTTTAGTTGAAACTAATAAAGTAAATTTTATAGAAATTGCTAAAAATAATAAATTTAAAACAAATTTTGATAATTTAACCCCATTATATCCTGAGAAAAAGTTTAATTTAGAAACAGAAAAACCTGATACAGATCTCTCCTCAAGAATTATAGATATTATTGCTCCTGTTGGAGCAGGTCAAAGATCTTTAATTGTTGCTCCGCCAAGATCTGGTAAGACTGTAATTTTACAAAAAATTGCAAAATCAATTGCAGAAAATTTCCCTGATGTATATTTAATGGTTCTTTTAATAGATGAAAGACCTGAAGAAGTTACTGATATGCAAAGATCTGTTAATGGAGAGGTTATAAGTTCCACATTTGATGAACCAGCAGCAAGACACGTACAAGTAGCTGAAATGGTTATAGAAAAGGCAAAAAGATTAGCTGAAAATAAATATGATGTGGTCATTCTTCTAGACTCAATAACAAGGTTAGGTAGAGCCTACAACACAGTCGTTCCTTCAAGCGGAAAAGTTTTAACAGGTGGCGTCGATGCAAATGCTTTGCAAAGACCTAAAAGATTCTTCGGTGCCGCTAGAAACATTGAGGAAGGAGGATCGTTAACTATTGTTGCGACTGCTTTGATTGAAACTGGTAGCAGAATGGATGAAGTAATTTTTGAAGAATTTAAAGGAACAGGTAATTCAGAAATTGTTCTAGATAGGAAACTTTCTGATAAAAGAACCTATCCTGCTATTGATGTTCAAAAATCAGGTACTAGAAAAGAGGACTTGCTGTTAGATGCTGGAGACCTTCAAAAAGTTTTTATATTGAGAAAAATATTGTCTTCTATGGGTACAGTAGATGCCATGGAATTTTTATTGGATAAAATGAAAGACTGTAAAACAAACGAAGAGTTTTTCAGTAGCATGAACCAGTAACTATATTTAAAACCACTTAATATTTCTTTTTTCACAAAGTTCTTTAAGCATCACTGGATAGTCTGTAATTATGCCATCTACGCCAAGATCAATCATTCTTAACATGTCATCTTCTTCATTTACAGTCCAAACATTTACAACTATTTCCTCACCATGAGAAATCTTGACTGTTTCTTTTTTAATATCTTTTAACTCAGGGTGCCAAGCAACCCCACCATGCTCCTTTATAATTCTTGGTAATTCAATATCTTTTTTTTCAAAGGTTAGATATGCACGAGGAATTTTTGGATCTATCCTTTTTATTTCACCTAAGATTCTCCAGTCAAAAGACGAATAGATTATCTTATTTTTAATTCTAAATTTATTTACTTCATTTAATATTATTTCTACCATCTTATCCGGCGGAGGTGTTAAGCTACTCTCATTAGGTGTAGACTTAATTTCTAAATTAATTAGTAAATTATCCAGACTAATTTTTGATGATAATTCAAGAAGTTCAGAAAGTTTTGGTATCTTCTGATTAATTAAATATTTTTGTTTGCTAAATTTTTTTCCATATTCTGAATTTTTATTAATCGAGCCAATATAATATTTTGATAACTCTTCATAAGTTAATTCAAATATTTTAATGTCATTATCTGTTAACCAATTACCTTTGGCATCTTTTGTGAAATCTGGATTTAATCTAAAATCATGATTGATGACAGGAACAAGGTCCTTTGTAAGTAAAATGTCAGTTTCAGAAACACTTATATTATTTTCATACAAATACTCAAAGCTATTTAAAGTATTTTCTGGAAGATTGCCTCTTGCTCCTCTGTGTCCATAAATCTTTATGTGTTCAGGTTTAGATAAAATCAATTTCAGCTTTTTTTATTTAGATAACCTTTTTTATGATCAAATTAAAATAATTATTTAAAAATAGATATATCCAATTTATCTAATTTCATTTTACAAAAATCAAAGCTTCCATCACTATGATAAATACCTGGAAATGCAATACATTGTATGCCAGCGTTAATAGCAGACCTTGCACTTTCTTCAGAGTCTTCGATTGCTATACAATCTTTTTTATTTAAATTCATAATCTCTAAAGCTTTAAAATAAATTTCTGGATTTGGTTTAGGCTTAGATACTAAATTTTTATTCCCTATGAAGCTAAATTCTTCTTTACTTATTTGACCATCTAGTGCTTTAAATATTGTAGTAATATTTTTCTTTGAGGTAGATGAAACTAGTCCAATTTCAATACTATTTTTCTTTGCATATTTAAAAATTTTTAAAACACCTTTTCTGGCACTAATATTATTTGAGATAATATTTTTATTAAAAATATCTGTTTTATTTTTCCATATCTTTTTTGCGTTGACGCTTTCACCATTTTGTCTTGCAAAATCTTCAATTCTTTTTATCCCCCCAGATTTCTTTAGCAATTTACTATAAGTTTTTCTACTCCAATACCAGTTTAATCCTTCCCTTTTAAATGCCTGATTAAAAGATTTTCGTTGGATGTCAGACGTTTCAATTAATGTCCCTATAGAACCAAATAAGACTGCTTTCATGGCTAGACTAGCATAATTATAAATTTATAATGTCAAAGCTTTGTTTAATACAGGAACAATTTATTCAAATTTTACACCATTGGTTAAATCGCCTGTTATAGGTTATAGAATATCGGGAGAGGATGTTTTACTAATTTTAAAAAAACTCACTAAAAGAAATTTCTTTAAGGATCATTCAATAATGAAATTGGTGGAACTTCATAATATAGATGGAACAATTTTAGATAAATGTAATGTTGTATACTTTAAATCACCTAACTCATTTACAGGAGAGGATGTTTGTGAAATATTTATTCATGGTTCGCCCCTTATAGCCAGTCAGCTTGAGCAATTATTTAAAGACTTCAATATACCTGGATTAAGATTGGCTCAAAAAGGGGAGTTTTCTTTCCGCTCTGTTTTAAACAACAAATATTCGCTTAAACAGGCCAAAGCAATCAATTTAATTATAAATAATGAGTCTTTTTCCTCATTAGAGTATAATAAAAAAATCCTATTTGAAGGCGACTCAGTTAGTGGTCTTGCCCCTCTTAGAGAAGATATTGTAAATTTGTTTTCTGAAATCACTGCATCTATTGATTTTGTTGATGATGAAGAGTTTAATTTTAAAAAAATAATGAAAAAAGCAAGGGGTTTTTTTAATTGTTGTAATAAATTATTACATAAAAATAGAACAAAAATAGAACAAAAAAATATTTGCAGAGTTATGTTGATTGGACCGGTCAATGTTGGGAAATCAACTCTATTTAATAAAATTATCGATAAAGACAGAGCTATTGTTACTGAAATTAAGGGCACTACCAGAGATATTCTGTCAAACCAAATAATAGTGGATGGTAAAAAGTTTGAAATATTTGATACAGCTGGTCAAAGATCTAAGCAAGGAAGGATAGAAAAATTTGGGTATAAAAAAGCACAAAAATTGTCCAAAGAAATTGATCATTTTTTCATTTTAAAGGACAAAAAGACCAAAAATAGGGATTTAAATCAATTATACAAAGACTTTGATATTAACAAGAACTTTACAATAATAGAGACTAAATCAGATAAATTTAGCTATAAATCTAAAAATATTAAAATTAATCATAATCTAAATAGAGAAGATCTGTTCAAAAGAATTAATCTATCTCGTATTTACAAAAAATATATAGCTCATAAAAATCATATACTGGAATTTAACTTAAGTGAGATAGAATTTTTAGAAAAAATATTAGAATACGAGAGAGATATTCTTAATGAAAAAGATATACTAATTATTGCTCAATTAATGAGAAATATATTAGATGATTTTTCATACGAATTTGGTTATATTAATAATGAAGATGTTTATGATAGAGTCTTTAGCAATTTTTGCATAGGAAAGTAGATTGTTTCACGTGGAACATTATGATGTGATAGTAATAGGAGCTGGACATGCCGGTATAGAGGCAGCCAATATATGTGAAAAATATGGTTTAAAAACAGCTTTAATTACGAAAAATCAATCAGATTTGGGCAAACTATCATGTAATCCTAGTATTGGTGGGGTCGGAAAAACTCATATAGCCAGTGAAGTTGATATTTTAGGTGGAGTTATTTGTAAAATAGGAGATAAATCAGCAATTCATTATAGAGTATTAAATTTATCCAAAGGACCTGCCGTATGGGGCGTCAGAGCACAGATTGATAGAGATCTATATGCTAAAAACATGCAAAAATACATCAAATCCTCTAAAATTGAACTTATTGAAGACGAAGCAATAAATATTCTTCAAAAAAACAATAAGATTATTGGGGTTGATTGCATTAACGCAGGTAAAATCAAATCAAAGGTTGTTATTCTTACAACTGGAACCTTTCTAAATGGTAAGATTTATTTTGGAAATGATGTAAAAGAGGCAGGAAGAATAGGAAATAGCTCTTCCAAAGAGCTTGCAAAGTTTATCAATAAAAATTTTAAGACAATGAGACTTAAAACTGGCACTCCTCCTAGAATTTATACCCAATCTATCGATTATGATATTCTTGATCCCCAGCCATCTGAAAATAATGGTATTTTCTTATCTTATTTTACAAAACAAAATACGAACAAAAACATTAATTGTTATATAACTAAGACTAATAATAAAACACATAAAATAATCAGAGATAATCTTGATAAATCTGCAATGTACTCTGGTATTATCAAGTCCCAAGGAGTTCGTTATTGTCCATCAATAGAAGATAAACTAACAAAATTTGGCGATAGAAACGGCCACAATATTTTTTTGGAACCAGAAGGACTAAACTCTGATCTTGTTTATCCAAATGGGATATCAAATTCTCTAGATAAGAAAATTCAATTAAAATTTCTAAGGTCTATTAAGGGTTTGGAAAAATGTGAAGTAGATCAATTTGGATACGCCGTTGAATATGATTCAGTTGATCCAAGAGAATTAAAAAATAATTTTGAGACAAAAAAAATAGAAAACTTTTTTTTAGCAGGCCAAATTAATGGAACTACTGGGTATGAGGAAGCAGCAGGTCAGGGTATATATGCAGGAATCCATGCTGTTGTAAAATTAAAAAAAGCAAAATTAGATAATAAAATTTTTGAAAGAGATAACAGCTATATAGGAGTTTTAGTTGATGATCTCACAAAGCTCGGAGTAACAGAACCGTACCGTATGTTTACATCAAGAGCAGAAAACAGATTGAAACTAAGAACAGATAATTCTTATGAAAGATTTGCTACAAACATTAGTACAAAAATATTTAATAAAACAGACTACAATTTAATTAATAAAAATATAGCTAATGAAAAAAAAATAATAAAAAAGCTAGAGTCACTTAAATATTCACCTAATGATTTGATGAAGAAGAAAATCAAAGTAAAAAAAGATGGTAAAATTAGAAATGGATTTGAAGTTTTAAAATTTTTAGACCCCACTACAAATAATTTTAAGGATTTTTTTAATATAGCTATAAACCAAAAATTACTTACTAAAATATATTTTGACTCAAAGTACGAAGTTTTTTATGAGCGTGAAAGGAAATCTTTTGATCAGTTAAACAAAAATAAAAATATGAATTTAACTAATATCGACTTTAACAAGATACCTTCTTTATCTCGAGAGATACTAGAAAAATTAAATAAATACAAACCAGTTAATCTACACGATGCAGGAAAAATATCTGGTATTACACCAAGTGCTCTTTTTCAGATAATAAAACATAAAAGAATTAAAGGCACTAAAGTTGCTTAATGCTAAGTTAGAAAATTTTTGTAATGAAAATTTTAAAAATAGTAAATCAGTTTTACAAAAATTATATGAATACAAGAAGATGGTTATTGATGAAAACGAAAAGATGAATTTAATTGGCAGAAGTACAATTGATGATTTTGATCAAAGACACTTACTAGATTGCATACAAATAATTAAATATTTGCCACACAATGAAAAAACCCATATGGATATTGGTTCAGGTGCTGGACTTCCAGGGATTGTTCTTTCAATTATAGGATACAAAAACCTTCATTTAGTTGAAAAATCTCCAAAGAAATCGATTTTCTTAGAAAACTGCAAATCACGACTCGGGCTTGAATATATTATTCACAACAAATCCATTACTGATCTAAAAGATCTGAATGTTGATTATATTACAGCACGTGCGTTTGCACCAATTGAAAAAATAATCTCTTTAACAAAAAAAATTATTTATAAACATACAAAGTTTATTTTACTAAAAGGTAAGTCTTATCTATCTGAAATACAACTTATCAATCAAAATAAATACTTTTGGGAAGCACATCCTAGTATTACATCTGATGAATCTAAAATTATAGTAGTAGGTGCTAAATGATAATTACAATAGCTAATCAAAAAGGAGGTGTGGGAAAAACAACAACTGTTGTTAATCTTGCAACAGCATTAGCATCAATAGATAAGAAAGTCTTAGTTATCGATATGGACCCGCAATACAATTCTTCAATGTCATTTAACGC
>CABYSX010000012.1 GCA_902521795.1 uncultured Alphaproteobacteria bacterium | reverse complement strand
AACTGAGAGGTTCTACAATATCTGGATAAACCTCCATCATTAATGAAACAATAAACTCACAGCATTCAGATTGAGTATTTGCTTCTGTCCACTCGTAAATAGAATTCCAAAAATAATTTTTCAATGTATATGTTGAATAAAAATTTTGAAAACTATCTAAGTCTTTTAAAAGCTGTTTATTTTTTTTCTTTTGGTAATCACTTTCCGTATTCCAATATTTAATATTCTCTTGAATAGCAGAAAGATATGACTCAAAAATATCTTTATCTTTTTGACTCACAGATAAAATTGATCGAATGGCTTTTAATGCTTTTTCTTTTGCAATGATCCATTGATTTAATAAAGCTGGATGATTTACTATAAAGGGTGCCATTCCCAAACCTGTAGAATTACCAATGCCTAAATTTCTAGCAATATCTTCGCTAAGTTTAATTGCCTTATTTGGAGAGCGAAAGTGAGCTACATGGTTGACGACATCGAAAGTAAATTGTCTTGCAAGGTATACAAGCATCATCTCCAATCTAAATGGCCCTTTAAGCTCTTCTCTATCTTGAATTTTAATTCGATCAGCTAATCCAAATTTTCCAGAGCCATATACAGCAGTAGTTCGATAAAGATAACCCACGCTGTATAGAAGCTTAGTATCAGGCTGTATACCTTTAGACAGTTTATCTACTACATGTTCAAAAACACGTACTGATTTGTTAGCTCGAGATAGGCAAAGTTCCTTATCACTCACTCTTCCCTGCTCTTGGAGAGGAACATTAGCTTTAAGCCTTTCAATATCCTCTTTAGCTGGAACTCCATCAAATAAAACAAAAGATGCATCCCATTTCGTAGCTATAACTCGATCAGATCTTTCACTATCTTCAATATGATTTGAAAAGCAAATTAGGGAGTACTGTTTTTGTCCATTATTTACAACATAAACAATATGACCAAAGCCTCGATTATCTAAGTTGAATTCATTAGTTTTAAATTCCCAATTCTTAAATTCTCTTATAAAACTTCTTAGAAAAGACAATTTAGATTGATGAAAGGAGCCTAATCGGTCTAATTTCATGACTAATTCTGGTTTTCTTAAATCTATTTGCATCAATCAAATTTCCTATAAAAATTGTACCAATTATTACCCAAGATGTCGTGCGTCTCATCTTCGCTGAAGCCAACATTTTTTAAACCTTTATGGAGATTTTCAAAACCTCTGGCATCTTTAAACCATGAGGGCTGTGGAGGAAAACCTGCGTTATTAGATGTTCCTTCGCCAAAATCTTTTGTTTTTGTCCAAGTACCATTTCTCATCCATTCAACTATGCTATCAGGATGATGAATACAAAGATCTGAGCCAATACCAATCTGCTTAACAGATATTTTTTTTGTACTTTCTGCAATCATCTCACAAAATGATTGAAGAGTGCAATTTGAAGTATCTTTAAGATGGTGAGGATATAATGAGAACCCGATCATTCCGCCACTATCATTTAATGCTTTTAATACTTCATCTGATTTATTTCGAAGCCCCTGATGCCAGAACAAAGGATTGGCATGACTTACAACAATTGGCTGAATAGAAATTTCGATTGCTTCTAAAGTTGAAAACTCTGCTGAGTGGGACATATCAATAATCATATTTACCCGATTCATCTCTTTAATAACCTCTTTTCCCATTCGAGTAATACCACTATCACGTTTTTCATAACATCCAGTAGCTAGTAATGATTGATTATTGTAAGTAAGTTGCATGAATAGTACGCCCAATTCTTTTAGAGACTCTACATAATCAATATTATCTTCAACAGGAGAGCAATTTTGTAAGCCATAAAATATAGCAGTCTTATTCTCGTGCTTTGCTTTTGCAATATCTTTTGAACTTTTGCCTTGAAAGATTAAATCTTTATTTTTTTCAAAATAAGTATTCCAAGTCTTTATATTAGAGAGAACCTCGTCGTAATCTTCGTGATAACAAATTGTTGCATGAACTGCATCTAATTTAGCCTCATGATTTATTTCAAATATTTCTCTAGACCAGTTACAATACTGAAGATTGTCGACTCGAAAATTCATCCGAGAATTATACGGATCCAGAATTAATGTAGGAAGTCTTTACTTGAGAGTAAAAGTCTCTGGCGTATGTTCCCTGCTCACGAGGACCAAAACTTGAGGCTTTTCTTCCTCCAAAGGGTACATGATAATCTAAGCCAGCAGTTGGTAAATTGACAGTCGTTACACCAGTTTTAATATTTTGTTTAAAAAACTCAGCTTTTGCTAATGAATTAGTAATAATACCACTGGATAGTCCAAAATCTGTAGCATTAGCAATTTCAAGAGCGTGATCTAAGTTTTTTGTAGGAATAACACATGCGATTGGTCCAAACATTTCCTCTTGGTTAATGCGAGATTTATTATCTCCATCAATGAACAAGGTTGGTTCCATATAATATCCTGGGGTCCTCATATTCATAGGGTTTCCTCCAAACGCAAGTTTAGCTTCACTTTTACCAACTTCAATATAATTTAAGTTTGACTCAAACTGAGATTGATTTGAGGCAGGTCCCATTTGTGTTCCTTCATCTAAAGCATGTCCTACTTTTAAGTTTTTAATACTCTCTAATAAGCCTTTTACAAAATCTTTATAAATTTTTTCATGAACAATTAATCTTGAGGAAGCAGTACACTTTTGACCTGTTCCACCATACGCTCCATTAACCGCACACGTAATAGCTGTTTTCAAATCTGCATCATCCATTACAACTAGTGGGTTTTTAGAGCCCATTTCCATTTGCATTTTTTTCATAGTAGGTGAAGAGTTTTGATAAAGTTGTTTTCCAACTTCAACAGATCCAGTAAAAGTGATTGCAGCAATTTCAGGATGGGTTGCTATTTTGTGGCCGATATCACCTCCAGAACCCAAGACTAAATTAAATAAACCAGCAGGTATATCTTGCTTTACAATTATCTCAGTTAAAGCGATAGCGCTCCCTATTGTTAGAGAGGCTGGTTTTAAGATCACGGCATTACCACACATCATTGCAGGCGCTGCTTTCCATGCGGGAATTGCTATTGGAAAATTCCAAGGTGAAATAATACCAACTACACCTAGAGGCTCTCTTGATATTTCAACTTGAAAACCAGGTCTAGTTGAGGGAATTTTCTCACCATATAAACGTAAACACTCTGACCCGTAATACTGAAATTGTTGACCAGCTCTTGTTACTTCACCAATACCCTCGTTTAATGGTTTTCCCTCTTCTCGAGATAATAATTCCCCAATTTGTTGAGACTTTTGGATTAGTTCATCACCTATATTTATAAGTATCTGTGATTTCTTTTCAATTCCTAAGGTCTCCCACTCTTTTTGAGCGATAACGGCAGAACGAATAGATTGTTCAAATTGTTCATCAGTACAATTAGTATACTCATCGATTATTTCGGAAGTATCAGAAGGGTTAATATTTTTAATTGAACTGGTACCCTCGACCCACTGGCCAGCAATATAGTTAGATGTTTTCATATATTATCTTTTTAAGATCTCAGAAAGTTTTTGTGTAGATAAAAAACCTATATTTTTTTTATTTTTGTCTTGAATGACTAAGTTATCAGGTTTATCTGAAATAACTTTATCAATAAAACGATCAATAAAATCATCTTGGTCTATTGGCATAGCCCCACTGATATCTTGGCCATTGATTTCACTCATTATATGTTTTGCTTTAATCACCCTTGCTCTATTTACATCCTCTACGAAGTCTTTTACATACTTTGTTTTTGGATTTAGCAAAATCTCTGCAGGTATTCCCTCTTGATCCATAATTCCATCTTTTAAAATAGCAATACGGTCTCCAATTTTTAAAGCCTCGTCAAGGTCATGTGTAATAAAAACGACTGTTTTATGAAGTTCGTCCTGAAGCTCTAAAAGTATATCTTGCATATCTTTACGGATTAGAGGATCCAGCGCACTAAAAGCTTCATCCATCAAAAGAATATCACCGTCATTAGTTAAGGCCCTTGCTAAACCCACGCGTTGTTGCATTCCACCTGATAAATGTTGAGGATATTTATCCTCATAGCCTGATAAACCAACTCTTTCAATCCATCGAAGAGCACTCTTGTTTGCATCTTCTTCACTAATATTCTGTATATGAAGACCAAAAATGGTATTTTGTAAAACAGTTTTATGGGGAAGTAAGGCAAAACGTTGAAAGACCATCGCAGTTTTACTCCTTCTAAAACTTCGAAGTTCCTCTTCATTCATTTTCAAAACTTCATCACCATCGACAGTTACACTTCCATCTGTGGGTTCAATTAATCTATTAATATGTCTAATTAAAGTTGATTTTCCAGATCCAGATAATCCCATAACAACCTGAACAGATTGAGCGTGAATATCGAGGTTAATATCTTTTAGTCCAAGAACATGATTATGCTTTTCCAACAATTCATCTTTTCCAACCCCATTTTTAACATACTCCATTGCAGCTTTGGGATTTTTTCCAAAAATTTTATAAAGATTTTTAATCTGTATTTTTGCTTCTGACATTTAAACTATTTTACCGGAGCGATGTTTTTGAATTCGTTGACCATAAGACTGGGATACTCTATCAAAAACAATAGCCACGATTACTATGGCAAGACCATATAATACACCCTTGGTAAAATATTGATTATAAATAGATTGTAAAACTGGTTGGCCTAAGCCTTTCACGCCTATCATTGAAGCAATAATAACCATCGCTAAAGCCATCATAATAGTCTGATTAATGCCAGCAAAAATTGTTGGTAAAGCTAAAGGGAGTTGAACCTGATATAGCTTTTGTTTTTTGGTGGCACCAAATGCATCAGCAGCTTCTAAAGCCTCTTTGTCCACTTCTCGAATACCTAAATTAGTTAATCTAATTAAAGGAGGTATTGCATAAATTACAACAGCAATTAATCCTGGTATCTTTCCAATGCCCATTAACATTACGATAGGTATCAAATACACAAATGGCGGCATTGTTTGCATGATATCTAAAATTGGGGTAACTATACTTTGGGTACGATCAGATCTAGACATTGCTATTCCTGTCGGCAGACCTATTACAACGGACATGATTACAGATGTAAGTATGATAGCAATAGTACTCATTGTTTCATCCCACATCCTAAAGTACCCTATAAACACAAAAGCTAAAAAAGTTCCAATCACTAACTTAATACTTCTACTTCCCCAATAAGTAAGACCTAAAAGAACAATCATAAATATCGGCCAGGGTGTAGCAATGAGGGTTTTTTCAAAAAAAACAAGCATTTTTAAAAGAGGATCAAACATTGCATCAATCAAATCACCCCATTCACGAGCAAAATCTTTATAACTAGCATCAACACCTTTTTTGAATTCGCGAAACTGCTTGTTAGGCATTTCTGGAAAATCTGTTAGGAAATTAGACATATATATTAAAATTCATATTAAAAAAAACCTGGGGACATAGTCCCCAGGTAAACAGTATAAAGCTTTTATAGAGAGTTTTGTATATCTAGTTTTTGGTCAAATGGTACCCATTTTCCCCAAACATCAGAAAAATTCTCTAAGAAATAGTATGCTGTCTCTTCAGCCTCAGCTTGATTTTCTTCTTTCCATGCGAGTATTTGACTAAGAAGAGTATTGTTAAAGCTTCTTTTCTCCAAGTAACCCATAACTTCTGAGTTTCCTAGCATATCTTTACCAACATAAGTCTCCACAACTGAGGCAGGATATTTATTTCTGCCTGGAGCTTCTACATTGAGATCATTGATTTCTGAAAGCCAGGTTTCATGGTTGTGATCAACACCTTCATCAAGTTTTGTCATATCATACTTACCAAGGATAGCTGTTGGGCCCCAATAGTAACCCATCCAACCTTCACCTTTGTTGTATGCCTCACCCATTGCACCTGAAAGAGCACCTCCTGAACCTGGATCAATAAATTCAAATCCAGCATCAGCCATACCGAATGCCTTAAACATCTGAGTTGTAGTAATCTGACAGTTCCAACCAGCAGGACATCCGTAGAAACCTGCTACACTTGAATCTTCAGGGTGTGGAAATAAATCAGGTCTTGCAAGAGCATCATCGATAGTAACAATGCCATGTTCTTGAGCTATGTATGTTGGTATCCAAATTGCTTCTTCACCACCATCTTCAAACACTTTACCAACGTTTTTGATTAAACCCTCAGCTTCAGCAGGATCTAAGATTGGCTTTATATTTTGAGACCATAATTCAGGAGCTATTGAAGGCTCACCTTTTTCAACTAGAGATGTTGCTGTTGGCATAGTATCTCCAGGAATTAATTCCACTTCACATCCAAGTCCTCTTAAGAGAACAGCGTCGATGTGTGCGATGACCTGAGCAGAGGCCCAGTTCATTTCTGCAATTGTAACATTACTGCAGTGTGCCCCAGCTTTAACATTAGAAGAAATGGAGGTTATCCCTAATGCAAGGAAGAGCGCGGTAAATAATCGTAAAATTGACATATTTCCTCCTTATGTAGATATATCTAATGACATATAAACATTTAGGACATAATCATGCAAATAGTATTTGAGTCTAAATTGTCTTATTTAATTCATTTATCTTGATTCATTTAATAAAAGCCATTTAATTAACTATATTGCCTTATTTTAAAAAAACTCTGGCCAAAAATTTAGCTTCTGAAAAGTTGTTAAAATCGGGATGCTCTCTCAAAAACTCCGAGGGTATAATTGATGGTATAATTGATGCCGAATATTGTGGTATCAAAAGTCACGGTTTTCACTATTTACCAATATATTGCAATCATCTTAAGATAGGTAAGATAAAAGGTAACGCTTCTCCTACATATGAGCAAATTTCTAATTCATCGATCAAAGTTGATGCAGATAATGGTTTTGCACACACAGCAATTAATATCGGTTTAAAGCATTTAATTGAAATGAGTTCCAACGAGGGAATTTCCTGCATGTCTATTTACAATTCATATAACTGTGGAGTTCTTGGTTTTCACACTAAAAGAATTGCTGAACAAAATTTATTAGGATTAGGTTTTACAAATGCACCAGCTTCAATAGCCCCCGTTGGAGGTATTAAGCCAGTAATAGGAACTAACCCTTATTCAATGGCTGCACCCTTGAATGGTAAGGCTTCAATTATTATCGATCAATCAGCCAGCGTTATTGCAAAAAGTGAAATTTCTGTGAGAGCAAAAACTGACGAGCCAATACCAAAGGGATGGGCATATGATAAATATGGTGAAGTCACGACAAATGCAAAAGAAGCTCTTAAAGGAACAATGGCTCCTAGTGGTGGTTACAAAGGTTTTAGCACAGGATTATTGGTTGAAATCTTAACTGCATGTGTCGCTGGAGGAAACTTAGGCACACAGGCCTCATCATTTGCAGGTGAGGATGGTGGCCCTCCCTCTACAGGTCAATTTTTTATAGCTATTAATCCAAAAAAATTTAATCAAGATTTTGAAACTCGTTTAGAGCAACTTCTTATTTCCATTGCATCCCAAGAAGGTTCTAGAACACCTGGTTCAAAGCGATTGAAAGCGTTTGAAGAAAATATTAATAAAGATATTTTTATTTCAGAAGAACTTATGAGTCGTATCGATCAAATTTAATTATTTTTTTGTAACAGCATATGGAGCAAACGTGGCATCAGTTTTTTTAGTTCCTGAACTAATATTTTTAGCAGGTATACCAACCATTATTCCACCTTTAGGTACATCTTTAGTAACAACAGCATTTGAGCCAATACGTGCACAACTCTTTACTAATACAGGGCCCAATATTTGAGCGCCAGATCCTACAATCACATCATCTTCAAGAGTAGGGTGTCTTTTTATGCCTACTTGTTCTGAGGATTTAATAGCAGGAGATATTCCACCTAAAGTTACTCCATGATAAATAGTGACGTTGTTGCCTATCTCAGCTGTCTCTCCAATCACAACACCCATGCCATGATCAATGAAAAAATTTTTTCCAATTTTTGCAGCAGGGTGAATTTCAATTCCAGTCAAAAATCTAGATAATTGTGAGATCATTCTTCCTAGAATTTTTAAATTAAGCTCCCAAATGAAATTTGCTATCCGATGAAAGAACACTGCTTTAACTCCTGGGTATGTTAAAATAACAAGTAATAACGAGGTAGCTGCAGGATCTCTGGCTTTAATGGACTCAATATATTTTTTTAAATTCTCAAACATAACTATTATACAGATAAGGCTTATCGCTATAAGATCAAGTCTTTAATCAATAATTAATATAAATGAAAGCAATTAATTGTTAAATTGATACTTAAATGTTCACAATAGAAAAACCAAAACAAATACATCTTCAGAGTTGGAAGAATATAATCAATGAGAGTGCCTCATCAAATTCTTTTCAATTTGATGAAGTAAATTTTAGTTTATTTTGGACATGTGTATTTCAGGATGATTATTTTGCTTTTGCAGCAAAAAATGAAGATAAATTTTTGGGAATTATTGTTGCTAAAATTAATGAGACATATTATGAGAAGAATATTGTTTTAGATGTTCTATACGTATTGAAAGATTTTAGAAAAATTGGTGTCGCAAGATCTTTAATGAACAAAATAGAAGAAATAGCGAAAGATCAAAAGCTTGATCTAATTATTAAAGGAGTAGAAAAAAGTAATTTACTCGCTCAGAAGCTTTTTAAAAATTACACTGTAGTTAACAGAACAAGATATCTAAAAAAGCATAATTGATTTTGATTAATTTATATTATATTTAAATATTATGGCAGATCCCAATAAAAATGGTGAAAACTATGATAAGAAAAATAGATGGGTATGGATTGTAATTGTTCTAATTATGTTGAGTTCTATATATGTAATGTCAAAAATATTTATTCAGACACCTTGGCAGTACCTGCAGTAGCTTTAAGTTTTCTCTCAAATTCTCTAAGTCTTTTATAAACACTAGCTAACTCAATAATCGTTGGCCAAGATTTTAATAAATATTGCATTGATCCTTCAACTCTTCCAAAGGCTCGGATAATTTGTTGCATTACACCAAGAGTAATTACTCCTGCAACAATTGCTGGTGCTAAGAATACATAAGCACTTAAAACATTTGCTTGTAAATAGGCAATTCTGCCAATGTTAAAGTACAGGTAACGAATATATGAAACAAAATGAATTTTTCTAACGTCGTCAAATAATTCTTCAATTGTTTTAGGACGGACAGTTTCATCATCTTCAGCAATCACTAACACTTTCCTGTAAGCTGCCTCTTGTTTTTGTAAATCATACTCTACACCTACAAGGCGAAGGATAATTCCAAGAAGAATTAAAAAAATAGTTCCACCAACTGACCATATTAATGCACCAACAACTAAACCGTATTCCCAATCACCAAAAAAGAATATTGGAATACCAGCGCTGAGTCCTAATAAAATTGGTAAGAATTGTACAATTATCATTATAGACTCAATTAAACTAGTTCCAAGACCTTCCATTATTCTTCCAAACTTTATAGTGTCTTCTTGAACTCTTTGAGCTGCTCCTTCAATTGTACGAGCATAGTTGTAAACGCTGTGATACCACTCGACCATTGCAGTTCTCCATCTAAATAAGAAATGGGCAGTGAAGAAACTCACTAAAACAGCAATAGCAACATAAATACCAGCAAGAGTAATAAAAGACATTAAGCCAGCCCAATATTCCTCAATAGTAATCGAATTAGGCTCAGCAAGAGCTTTTTGAATCATATCGTAAAAAGTTCCAAACCACTCATTGATTTTGACATCGATTTCTACCTGAACCCATAGGCTTCCTAAAATCGCAGCTGATCCAGCCCAAGCCCATAAAAACCATTTTTTTGAATTAAAAAATCTGAACATTTAATTTGCAACAATATGCGAAAAATTACATTTTTTGAAGAGTTAAGTGCTTCAATACGCTTAATTTATTTTAATACCTAATTACTTATATAATAAGACAATGCCAAGTATTAAAGATATTAAAAAAATTAAATTAAATGATGAGTATGTATATTTTGGCCCTGAGTCAATTGTTAGTGAAATAGCTGACAGCATGGATTTAAAGAATATTGGAGCAGTTCCAATATTAGACGATCAAAAAATATTATTAGGTGTTGTATCAGAGAGAGATATAGTTCGGAAATGTGTTAAAGATGGAAGAGATCCTGATTTAGTATCAGCATCAGACATTATGACCAAAGAAATTATAACTGTTGATTTAAAAACATCCTCAGAAATAGCTATCAAAATTATGGGTGAAAATAATATTAGACACCTCCCGGTTGTTGATGAGAAAAATAAATTAATAAATTTTATATCTCACAGAGACTTAATTAACTCTGTAAGAGATAGCACTAAGCTTAATATAATATTGATTACATTTATTTGCATGATCATTCCAATATTATTTTTAACTAAATCATTCGGCTGGATATGAAAATTAAAGGGATTATTCTTGCCGCTGGTAAAGGCACAAGATTAATGCCTGCAACAATCCCTGCCTCAAAGCCATTGTTACCACTATATGATAAGCCAATGATTTATTATCCTTTAGAAACATTAATAAGATTAGGTATTAAAGATATCTTATTTATAGTCCAGGAGGATGACCTTTTAATATTTGAAAAAACATTTGGTTCTGGTTCTGATGTTGGTCTTAATTTTTCTTACGAAATACAAAAAGTACAAAGAGGTATAGCTGATGCATATTTTATTGCTGCTAAGTATTTAGATGGCAACCCCTCAGTTTTAGCATTGAGTGATAATATCTTTCTTGGTAAAAAATATTTTGATTATGCCAATTCAGCTCTTCTTAAGATGCAAGATGTAGGTGGAAGTGTATTCGGATTACCAGTTCCAGATCCAGAAAATTTTGGCGTAATAGAATTAGATGAAAATAATAATATTATTGGCATAGAAGAAAAGCCTTCGAAACCTAAAAGTAATTTGATAATTCCAGGTTTCTATTTTTTTGACTCTGATGCTTCAGAGTATGCCAAGACACTTAAACCCTCGAACAGAGGCGAGTTAGAGATAACTGATTTAATTGAGGTTTATTTATCCAAAAAAAAACTAGCTTTGGAAATTTTAGATGACTCAATTGTCTGGCACGATACTGGAAATGCGAATGCTTTATTAGAAGCAGCCCAAAAAGTAAAACTGTATGAAGAGAAAAATGATTTAAAAATTGGTTCTTATGAAATTGCTTCTTTTGAACAGGGGTTTATCAATAAAAATGAATTAAATAATATAGCAGAAAAATTAATTAAATCTGATTACGGAAAATATATTAAGGAATATTTAACTAATATCTAATTTCAATCCCATTTTGCTGACTCATTGTTTAAAAAGGTTATAACTTTTTGTTTAAACTGAACTCTCTCATTTTCATCTGTTATCATTTTATCTAAGTCAGTGTCTAAGCTAGAAAGTATTTTATTTTTGGAATTCCATTTAGATTTGTCATCATCATTAAAACGTTCTTTTATTTCAAATTCATAATTTCTTTTATCATTTTCAGGTAGAGTATGTGGGGCTATCTCATATATGATTCTTATTGCAATTTCTTTGTATCGGTCGTCTTTAAAGTGTTTTGCAATTTCATACTTCTTTTCATTCGGAGAAGTATGAAAATCAATCATTAGTTTTTTATCTTGATGCGATGGAAAGCTCTCAAAAATTCTATCTTCAACATTAAAAGGCTCAGGCCACTCTTTTTGATTAGAGAGATGAAGTTTGATCAACCTTGAACAAAACTGTTCATTTTTTTTTATAAAATTTGCTCTATTTCTTAACTCATTCACTCCTAATTCTGCAAATTTAGTATCTTTGAATGAATAACTTTCATTCAAAAGTGTTTTTGATTTTGAGCCATCAAAAACCTCACATATTCTCTTAGCTCCATCATTCATCTTTTTAAGTAGATCTTTGTCATCTAAGTCCATCAGCTTAGCTGGATCAGTATGCAAATTATAAACTAGATAGTAATGATTTCTTCCTGGTATACCTCCTATAAGAGTTTGAGATTTAATCGTCGGTCTTCTTCCCCAAAAAGTAGTATTGGTAAAAACTAAATTTTCTAGCATGAATTTTTTAGGAGTATCTCTGTGACGAAATTCATAGGCTGCATTCCAAATTTTTGGACATCTCACATTTAGTATCTTATTAAGTTCTAAGGTTATAAGGCTATCAAAAACAGCATCGTGCGGTCCTGCCTCATAGCTTATTGAAATATTGTTGAGCTTAAAAACTTCTTCTAATTTGAGTATGGGATAACCTTGGTCATCAGTATTAAATTTTATATGTTCTGGGCTGTATACTGAGACTAATCTTAATATATCAAAAACGTCCATACGCACATTATTGTTTGTTACTGTCATATAAATTTCAGGTAACAAATTTTGATAAAGTGCCTGCCTTAAAAAGGGTTCATCAAAGTTAATATTATTAAAACCTACAAAAATTGCAGATGACGATGACCATTCTTGAAAAGTTTCATACAATTGAGTACTTGCTTCGTAATAATTTGGATAATTATTTTGTATTAAACTTCTTGGATCAACACCAGTTGTGATTAACGCACCTGGCTCAAACCATTTTCCCTCTCTTAATTTGCTATGTATTTCTAATTTATCTTTTACTTCAAAGTTATGATCCGTTAATACAGCACCTACTTGAGTGATTTGATTAAATTTATCATTTCGTCCTGTAGTCTCCAGATCCCAAAAAATATAACGATCACTCATATTTTAAAAATTATATGCATTCAATTTGTATAATAAAGTTCTACTTAGAAAATTTAATATTTTGAAAATTTAAATAAACTAGCTCCGGAGGAATAAGTAAGGATAGGAATAAGGTTGGAGCTAGTTTTTCGAATACATATAGATACTAATATTCTGTTAAAAATTAAATTGCAGAAATTAAAAAGTAGCTGTGCAAAATATGCATAGCTATAAATATTGAATTTATTGAATTTTAAATAATTTTTTAATTTTCTTATAATAAATTAGTGAGCAATCAGCACCACAAAAAAATACCTTTTTTGGGATACTATAAAATTTTGGATCGGCCCAATATAGTGGTTCTATAATTTTCTTTTTGCATACTTCACAACTATTATTCATAAAATTATCTTAAAAATTTAATTCTACAATTCTACTTTCTTCAATTGGTTCAGGGTTAAAATAAGGGACAGACCCATAAAGCCTGTTGTTTAAGTCCAATAATTCATCATAATATTTCATCATAATTTTATTAGGACTAGCATGTGGTGCTATTTCTTTCAGATTTTCAATGATTAATTCAATGTTCTCAGGTGCAAATTTTCCTGCAACCCCTAAACTTGTTGCGGTAGAGCGACTTATGCCCATATGGCAATGAATTAATATAGGTTTGGTCTTATCCCAGTCATCAGTAAAATCTAATAATTCTTGAGCATGATGTTTTTCAGGTAATATAAATCCATCTCTAGGCTCAGATATATCATCAATTAACATTTTAAGGTGTCTATTTTTATCCATACCTAGGGGTGTTTCAGGTTCAAAGTTTTTATTAATGATTGTTAGCATTTTATCCGGGTTGTATTTGTCAACACAATCTTGAATATCTGCTAATCCACATATAATTATTTTTTTTTGCATAAGAAGTTTTATTAATATATAGCTTTAATAAGTATTAAGAAACAATATTTATTTTCAAGATGTCTCAATTAGAAAGTCTAAAAAAATTTTCCTCAGTTGTTGCTGACACTGGAGATATAGACAGTATACAAAAATTTAGCCCTGATGATTGTACGACAAATCCATCTTTAATATTTAAAGCAGTTCAATCCAATAAATATAAAAAACTTTTTGATGAAGTATTAGCTAATTCAAAAAGTAGAAAATTTAATCAATTAAATGATAAAGTTGATTATATTGCAGATCAACTTGCAATAGCTTTTGGAATAGAATTGACAAAAATAGTGCCAGGTTACGTTTCAACCGAGGTGGATTCTGACTTATCATTTAATACAGAGGCAACAGTCGAAAAAGCCAAACAAATTATCAATAGTTACGAACAATCTGGAGTTCCTAGAAATAGAATTCTAATAAAAATTGCTGGAACTTGGGAGGGTATTCAAGCTGTTAAAAAATTAGAAGCGGAGGGAATATCATGTAATTGCACATTAATATTTTCTTTAACCCAAGCTGTAGCGTGTGCAGAGGCGGGTGCTTTTTTGATATCACCATTTGTTGGAAGAATTCTTGATTGGTTCAAAGAAAACAGTTCAAAAGACTATGATGCAACTAACGATCCTGGTGTCGAAAGTGTTGAGAAAATTTATAATTATTTTAAGAAGTACAATTATAATACCATTGTAATGGCTGCATCTTTCAGAAACAAAGACGAAATAATCAATTTAGCAGGATGTGATAAATTAACAATAAGCCCATCTCTGCTTGAAGAATTAAATAAATCAGAAGGGGATTTGGATCAAAAACTATCACAAAATCAGTCTAGCCAAATAGATATTGACAGAATAAATGTAAACGAAAGTTCTTTTCGTTGGCATTTAAATGAGAATCAAATGGCTTCTTTTAAGCTCGCTGAGGGAATTAGATTATTCAACAAAGACCTATTAAAACTCAAGGAAACTATTAGAGAACAATTATAATTATTGCCAAACTTCAAACAAAATTATAAATAATATCTATGCAAAATAGAAAAAATATCACAATTCTCAGTCAATATTTATCTAGCAATATTTCGAAATTAGGTTTTTTCTTATTAGGCATTATCCTTTTGTCTGTGTCTAGTAAGATAAGTATTCCATTTTACCCAGTTCCTATGACTCTTCAAACCTTTGTGGTTTATTTTATTGCTGCCTCTATGGGCATGGTAGGGTTCTACTCAACTTTATCCTATGTTATTCTCGGGTTAATAGGACTACCTATTTTTGCTGCTGGTGGAGGATTTGGTTATGTGATGTCGCCAACCTTTGGTTTTTTGTATGGTATGGTTTTAGCTTCTTTTGTAATCGCTTATTTTTCAAAAAATTTATTTAATAAAAATTTACTAAAGGTCACTTTTTCAATATTGATTGGGGCGGCTATAATTTTTGTTTGTGGATTATCTCATCTTGCTGGCTTTATTGGTTTTGAAAAATCAATTAAAGCAGGTTTATATCCTTTTGTTTATAGTGAACTTTTAAAAATAGCATTAGCTATTTCAATTTCTTATTTGCTAATAAAAAAAAATTAACTTGGAATAAACTTTAAAGCAAAACCATTATTACAGTATCTTAGCCCAGTTGGTTCTGGACCATCTTTGAATACATGGCCATGATGACCGCCACATCTGGCGCAATGATATTCTTTTCTTGGTATTACAATTTTAAAATCTGTTTTAAAACCTAATGAATTTGGAATGTAATCAAAAAATGATGGCCAACCAGTTCCACTATCAAATTTCATATCAGAATTAAATAAAGGAAGATCACATCCAGCACACTGATAAACACCGTTCCTTTTTTCGTTATTTAAGACACTTGTACCAGGGCGCTCTGTTCCTGATTGTCTAAGTATATAATACTCCTCTTCTGTGAGTTTTGCTTTCCATTCTGTTTCAGTTAACACTAATTTTTCCATAGATAATAAAGGTTTCAACCCAACTAAACACCCTCCTAAAGTAAAAGTTAAAAAAAATCTTCTATTCAAAATATTAGCTTTATTTTAAGAATTAAAAATTAAAAATGAATACAATTATTTCTTTTTTGCTCTTCGTTTAGCGCGACGTTTTCGAGAACCGATTTTACGTCTGCCACGATGTTTTTTAGGGTAACCCATGACGGCGTATAATAGATATTTAACTTAAAAAATAAACATATTTTTTTTCTACCATTAATATAATTTATGCGGATGAAATCGTTTTTCCTCATATTAATCAGTGGATTAATACTATGTGTAGGGAATGGTTTTAGAATGTCTTTAGGTATTTACGTTCCTGATTTATTAGGATCAACTGTTTTTAGTGCTTCATTAATCGGACTAACTTATGGATTTTTTAACTTACTGTGGGGCTCCATGTCACCTATAGCAGGGGCATTTGCTGAACAAAAAGGGTATGTAAAAACTCTTTGCGTAGGATTTATCGGTGTCTCTTTATCATTTTATGTAGCATCATCTGCTGTTGACCCGATTCATTTCTTATTTGGTATTGGTGTCATAGGCGGACTTTCTGCTGGAGTGATTTCTGTACCAGTTATTATTGGAGGCGTGTCAAAGTTTTATGCAGATGATAAAACACAAAGTACTGTAACAGGGATATTAATGTCTATTGCTGCCTCTGGTATGTTCATATTTACACCGATAAATCAATTTTTAGTATCCACATATCAATGGAGTTTATCATTTAAAATAACATCTATTTTTTTCTTATTTATGATTCCTTTATCTTTAATTTTTTTACTACCTAAACCTGAAAAGAAAAATAAAAAAGAATTTACCAAAAGAAAAATTTCAGATGTTCTTCAAGAGGCTTTCAAAGATAAAAGCTATAAATATTTAATCTTAGGATTTTTTGTTTGCGGCTTACATGTAGCTTTAATCTCAAATTATCTTCCAGTTTTTACAAAATTAAAAGGACTTGAAACTACTATTGCTGCAACTGGATTAACATTAATTGGAATATTTAACATGATGGGTACTTTAATATCAGGAAAGATTTCTGGAATTATTAAAAAAAAATATGTCCTTTCTTTTATTTATTTTTCAAGGAGCATAGTAATATTCTTCCTATTAATTTTACCAACTAATAATTTTATTGTTATTGGCTTTAGTTGTCTAATTGGCTTACTCTGGCTCTCAACAGTTCCTCCAACCTCAGGTATTGTTGCAAATAGATTTGGAACACGATACCTATCAACTCTTTTTGGTATTGTAATGGTTTCCCATCAAGCAGGTGCTTTTTTTGGATCTTTTGTGGGGGGCTTAGTAATAGATGCTTATGGTTCTCTTGACTTGGCATGGATAATGGCAATAGTTATCTCATTATTTTCTGCTTTTATTCACCTACCTATTGTAGAAAAAGAAAAATCAGAAGAAGTTTTTGCCTAAAATTAACCCATTCTTTATTTTAATAATAGGTGCCATTGCGATTGCTTTCTCACCGATCTTTGTAAGATTTTCTGATGTAGATCCAATAATGACTGCTTTTTATAGAATTTTTATAAGCTTGCCCTTTTTTTTATTTTTTTCATCTTTCAATATAATTGAGAAAGTTAAATTTCCTGAATTTAATAATAGTTACGTAATTTTTCTAGTTTCAGGTATTTTTTTTGCTCTAGACTTGATTTGTTGGCACTGGTCAATAAAACTTACCACTGTCTCGAAAGCTACCTTTTTATCAAACCTCGCTCCAATAGTAGTTATTATCTTTTCCTTAATTTTTTTAAAAGAGAGATTTTCTAAATTTTTTTATTTAGCAACATTATTGTCTATAGTGGGAATGTTAATGTTGCTAGGTGAGAGCTTTAAATTTAACAAATCACAATTTATAGGAGATCTTTTAGGAGTGTTAACAGCAGTCTGGTACGGAAGCTATATAGTTACAATTAGTCAATTAAGAAAAAAATATAACTCAACTTCTATTATGTTTATTTCAGGAATAGTGACAGCAATAATTCTTTTTATTGTTTCAATACTTTTTGAGCAAAGTTTGATTCCACAGTCCTTATTTACAATTACGATAATATTTCTTTTAGGATTTATTTGTCAATTTATGGGACAATCATTTATTACGTATTCTTTGGCATATTTATCTGCATCTCTCTCATCTCTATGTCTTTTAATTCAACCCATCGCCGCAACAGTTCTAGCCTACTTCTTCTTTCAAGAAAAACTGACAACAATTCAGTTTTTTGGAAGTGCATTAATACTAATAGGAATTTATATCGCTCGAACAAAATATGAGAAATAATATTATAAATGTTGTAGGAGGTTTGATTATTAAAAATCAAAAACTATTAATTTGTCAGAGGACAAAGAATAAAGATCATGGTTTAAAATGGGAATTTCCTGGAGGTAAAATTGAGGATAAAGAAACAAAGGAGATAGCACTAATTAGAGAAATACAAGAGGAGCTATCAATAACTATTCAAAATTTTAGTTTTTTGATAGACTACTTTCACACATACAAAGACTTAGATAAGCACATTCATTTAAATTTCTATTTGATTTCAAATTATAAAGGTGAAATTAAAAATAATTTGCATAATAATCTTAATTGGATTGAAAAAGAGGACTTACCTAGCTATGATTTTCTTGATGGTGATAAAAAAATTATAGATCAAATTATCAATAATGAGCTTAAAATTTACTGACTTAAAACAAGATGGATACGAAAGAGTATTACTAGCTGAAGAGCGTGTAACTGGTTTTTATTCTATAATAGCTATTCATAATACAAAAAGAGGTCCTGCTTTAGGGGGATGTCGTTTTTTTGGTTACCATGGTGAAGATGATCAAAAAAAAGATGTATTGAAACTCTCAAAGGCTATGACCTATAAAAATTCTTTAGCTGACTTAGATTTTGGAGGTGGAAAAGCTACTATTAACTCTAGGGTTTCTAAAAATAAAATGTATGAACTTTATGGAAAAATGCTGGATCGTCTTGATGGTTCTTACATTACAGCTGGAGATATAGGCATAGTAGATCAAGATTTGGTCGAACTAAAAAAATATACTAATTATGTTTGTAGCACAAAAGGAACAGACTCAGGTCAAAGCACAGCATATGGTGTTTTTAATGCGATATTGGGCTACAATGAATTTAAATATGACTCAAGTTCAATTGAAAATAAAAAAATTGTTCTTAAAGGTTTTGGAAAAGTTGGATCTAGACTAGCTCATTTTTGTAAAGAGGTAGGGGCTATAGTAGAAGTTGTTGATTTTGAGTCTAATAGAAGTCTTATTGAGAACGCAGGATTTAAATTCCTCTCAAAATATCAGAATACATCTTTTGATAGCATAGATATATTCTCTCCTTGCGCAACAGGAGGAGATTTAAATACAGAATTTATTGAGTTTGCAAATTCTGTTAAAGTCGATTGTGTTATTGGTGCTGCAAATAACCAATTAGAAAATAATACTATTGAAAAAAATTTATTTGATATGGGTATCACTTTTTGTCCTGATTATTGTGTAAATGCTGGAGGGGTAATTATTTTAGCTTTACGTTCAAGTATTAAAGAGGATATGGAATATTTAGATACTGAAGCAAAAAATAAACTTATTAGTATCAAAAACCAGCTAATTAAAATCTTAACTCTTTCAAAAGAAAAAAACCAACTCACAACCGTTTCTTCAAATGAACTTGCTGAGGCAGGATTTCAATAGTTGAATTACTTCCAAATATTTTCTCGGCCAGATCAAGTTGAACGTATGACATTTCTTGGATACTGGATACTTTCTTTAATTATTTGGTCTTTTATGATGAATATAAGTCTTATTATTGTGATTTTATTCACTATTCTTGGATATCATTTAGTTTGCAAACCCTTAGCCTACGTTCTTCATAAGTCAAAAAAAATTGTTATCAAATATTTATTTGATGGATTTAACATTTTTGAAGCTTATTACGCTGGTTTTGAGCCAGGAAGAATTGTAAGAATATTTTTAAAATTAATATTCTTTGTTATTACTTTAGTTATAGCAAAAATATTTATGGAAGGTTATTTAGCCTTTATCAAATAAACTCTTTGTAACAAACAACAACTCTAGAGATGAAGGTTATTAAACATAAAAGACCAAATATAATTGATATGAAAATATATAAATTTGGTAATAACAGACACAAAATCATAAAAATAATTGTTTCAGTACCTTCAATTAACCCAGATGAGTAATAAAAACTTTTAGGTAATTCTTGATTTAACTCTGTGCCATGAGGAATTTTATCTGACTGCGTTTGCAGTACTGCTTGCGCAAGAAATGTTGTACCCGTGCCTATATATAAAAAAAGTAAAACCATGGAAATTATTGTGTAATTACTATTACTTAATCCAAAAGCTAAAACAAATCCCGAGTAGATAGTAAAATCAAAGACAATATCTAAGTACCCTCCCAATGGTGTAGGAGTAGTCAGTCTAGCCATTGTTCCATCTAAGCCATCACAAAATCTATTTAGTATTAAGAGTATAAGAGCAGTAATATAAAATTGAAAAAAAACTAAAATGCACATAAATAGTCCAAATATGAAACCTAATATTGTCATATGATTGGGTTTTATTATTTTTAAAAAAATTTTAGCTATAACAATAAGTGGTTTTTGAGTGAATTTTTGAATTTGGTGATCAAACATCTGTGTTATTGTGAGGTAAGTATAATATTACTATAATTTCATGGTTCAAGATATCCCCCTAACTGTTGCTTTTTTAGCTGGTATTTTAAGTTTTCTTTCTCCTTGTGTCTTACCTATAGTTCCAGGATTTATATCATACATTGTTGGTAAATCTTTTGCTGATTTGGAAAATTCATCAGGTGTGAATACTCTTAAGTTATTTCCCTATGTCTTATTATTCACACTAGGTTTCTCCTTTGTATTTATAATCATGGGAGCGTCAATAGATTTTTTAAGTGATATTTTTTTTGATTTTAAAAGACAGTTAAATTTTATATCAGGAATATTAATTATTACTTTAGGACTTTACTTTATTGGCATTATTAAAATTCCTTTCTTAGATTTTGAGCGTAAATTTAAGTTACAAGGTTTTCAAAACAACCTTTATTTTCCTTTTTTAATAGGAGTTGCGTTCGCTTTTGGTTGGAGTCCATGTATAGGACCAATTTTAGGATCGGTATTGGCTGTTGCTATTAAAGATAGTGTAAATGGAGCTATATTATTGTCCTTTTATTCAATGGGTTTGGCAGTCCCTTTTATAATAGTTGGTCTTATGATGAGTAAATTATTAATAATGACTAGTTTTTTAAATAGATACATTCGTTATTTTCAATTAATAACTGGTACAATTCTCCTTATTACAGGTGTGTTAATTTTTAATGGATCAATTCAATCTTTGGGTTTTAAACTTAATTCGATTTTACCTTCATTAGAAATGCTTTTAATTTAGTGAACTTATCAAGAAAATTATTAATTTTTTTTTTATTAACTATAATTGTAATTTTATGGATTTTATATTTTTTAAATAAAGATTTTTTTCAACTTCAAACCTTTTTTTTCAATTTAGAAATCATTCAAAACTATATATTACAGAATTTCTTTATATCAATATTTATATTTATCATTTCATACAGTTTTCTAATTATGTGTAATTTCCCATTTGCATCTTTGCTTTCTATGATTAATGGTTTTCTATTTGGAACATGGTTAGGGGGAGCCATATCCATAATTGGTGGTACAATAGGAGCTTTTAGTATTTTTTTAATTTCTAAATTCTTTTTTTTGGATTTTATCAAAAGAAAATTCTTAAATAAATATTCACACATAGAAAATTACTTTAACAAAAATGATTTAGAGTTAATGATATTAATCCGTGTTATCCCTGTAGTTCCTTTTTTTATACAAAATTTAATTTTAGCAGGCCTTGGAGCCAAGAATAAAAAATTCTTCTATACTACTTTAATCGGGCTAGCGCCATGGTCTTTTATTTTTGGAAGCATAGGACAAGGATTAGAGGAAATTTTTATTAATAAAACTCAACTGACTTTTTCTCTCATAACTCAACCACAGTATATGGTTCCATTATCAATTATAGTGGTACTGATAATATTTATTTTAATCTTTAAAAAAAAATTCAAGGAATAGACTAAATCTTATTTATTGATTTATTTAAAAATAAATAGCTCAATGAATAAATAATAAAATAAAATATAAATTTTAAGAAATTATCATTCAAATTATAATTAACTGAAAAGTATGTTAATACAAAAGGCATAATACAAAAGGGTAACATAATTAAACTAGCTATATTATTTCTTGTTTTCAGATTTCCTTGAAGTTTTTTAAAAACAAGGTGATGTAAATGATTTACGTCCGGTTTGAGAGGTGAATATTTTAAGTATATTTTCCTGAATATTGAAAAAAGCATCTCAGTAATCGGATAAGATAATATAACCATTGCCAATAAAGTAGGTAATTGACTATGCCTTTCAAATAAATAAATGATTAATGCTCCTGAAAAAAGCGCATAAACATATGATCCACTGTCTCCTAAAAATATCTTTCCAAAAGGAAAATTTAAAAGAAAAATAAAAAAAGCAATTACAATGATAAAAGTTGATAGCTCAATAATTAAATAATCATTATAAGAATATCCTATATAAAGAATACTAGACATTATAGATATAAAATTAAATGAACTTAACCCATTAAGACCATCTATAAAATTAAAACCATTCATCAAAAGCATTAAGCTAAGAATAAATAATAATATTTTAATTATCTCATAATCTTTTATTAATAGAAGTATTGAAATATTTATATCAGGAAGTTTAGAAAAAAATACAAATACAAATGACCCTACAAATAAAATTGATAATCTAAAATAAGGACTCAAAGATTGTTTTAGATCCTCATAGAACGAAAATAAGAAGATTATCAAACTACCAATTAACAAAGGTAATATTAATGATAAATGACTTATTTTTATAAATATAAAAGAAACAAAAAAAGACGATAAAAATAATAATCCCCCAACTCTAGGAACCTCTCCTTCATGAATTTTTTGTTTTGCAAAATAATTAGATTTGATACCTTTCTTTCTTAAAAATTTTATGAAAAAAAATAGATTTACTTGAACAATTAAAGATATTAGTACAACAAAAAATAATTCATTATTATCAATCATTTTAAAATTTTAATTAAATTTATTCATCAACATATATAATTTTTTTTGATTTATTCACAAATCTACCAATTAAGATAGGTTTATTATCAAATTTATCCGAAAAATAATTTTCAAATTTTTCTTTATTTTTCCTCTCAATAGCCATTAACATTGGACCATTTGTTTGTGGATCGTAAAGTATATTTTTTAGAGGATGCTTTTCTGAAATTTCAATGTATTTACTAGTAGATTTATAATTATTTTCAAACCCTGTGCTTTGAAATATCTTTAATAGGTCGAGATTAGAATTTATCAAAATATTTTTATTTATTATTAATCTAGAAGACAAATCAGATGAATGACATATATCAATAAGATGAGACGATAATCCATATCCACTGATATCAGTCATAGTATGACATCCAGAACTTCTTGCAGAATTTACAGCAAAAAGATTTCCTTTCATTAGACTTTTAATTATTTTTTCAAAATCGTTACTTGAAAGCATTTCAGAGTTATTAAAATATGCAGCTAGCAAGTAACCAGTTCCAAGTGGTTTAGACAGGTAAATAAGATCACCTTCCCTAGCAGAATTTTTGGAAGAATTACTTTTTATCTCACCATTTAAAGTTAGTGTTATACCTGACTCTCTTGATTGATAGCTATGACCAGATGAAATTAGACATTCATCTTTATTTGCTTCAGATTTAATTCCTTCCATAAAATATTCTAAATAAAATTTTTCAATAAAATTTCTAGAGAAGGGAATACCAAGGGACACACTTAGCGATTTAACAACTCCACCTGCTGCCAAGATATCATTTTGGGAGTGTAAATAGCTAATTTTGCCAAAATCAAAAGGATTAAGAGACGAAAAAAGTTTTATATGATCTATGGTTTGTAATATCTTGGAAGAGTTATTATTAATAATAGAAGAGTCTCTTAAATCAACATTATTATCTATTTTTTTTATATAGTTAACTAGGGTGCTTTTTGAAACTTTAGAACCACAACCTTGACAATACATTTTATTATCCTTTGAATTTTCTAATTCAAAATTTTTTTTAGTCATATTTTGATTTTCAGTAAATTTAAATTTATTAATAAAATTTTTGTCAATCCATACTTTGAGTTTCCAGCACCACCGGCCATGAAAAGATAAGAAAAAATAATTTAATAATGCATAGTTTTTATACGTACCAATTAAGTATAGCCAGTTTTTTTGTGGCCTAAATTTAATTAGCTTCTTACCAGTAATCTTAAGAAAAATATTTTCCTTTAATATTTCGCCTTGGCGTACTGCCATCACTCCTGATTTTGCCCTTATATTATTTTCAATGCTACAGGCGTCTCCAGTAACAAAAATATTTTTATAATTAGTAGATAAAAGATACTTATCAACAGCAATAAACCCGCTTTCATCTTTATTAAGATTACTTTCTAACAACCACATATCAATATTTGCACCTGTAGAAAGTAAACTAAAATTACAATCTATCTTTTCACCATTCTTTAAAGTTAAATTTGTTTCTGATATTGAAACAACTTCTCCTAAATATTCTTTTATACCTAAATTTTTAGCTATTGCTCTTAGTTTATTTTTTGTTTTTTGATTTAAATTTTTTTCACCTAATATTTTTTTTCCTAAAATTGTGATCTTTAAAGGTTCTTCATATCTTTTTACAAGACTAAAGGCTAATTCATAAGATGCTACTCCTCCTCCAATAATAACAATCTTATTTTTTTTGTTTTTTATAATTTGATCAATTTTTCCTAAGTTTTTGACTAGCACACTTATTGGCTTAACAAAAAAACATTTTGATGAATTTTCTAAACTTATTTTTTTTGAATTTGAAATTGAACCGGTATTAATTGATAGTAAATCATAATTAATTGAGTAAAAATTTTGTAATTCTAATTTTTGATTGTTAGTTTCTATCTTGACTACTTTATCCTTGATAAAAGTAGCTCCAGCATTAAAACACAATCTTTGAAGATCTATACTTATTTCCTCTTTACTAAAATCCTTATGAATATATCCAGGAGTCATGCCTGAATAAGTAGCCTCATAACTCTCACTAATTAGAACTGTATGAAGTCCTTTTATTCTATTCATACATAGTTTCTTAAGAACCTGAACATTTGCATGCCCTCCACCTATCAATACTAATTGTTTAGTAAAATTATTTTCAAGCAATTGTTATATCCAATCTTTAAAAAGCACATAAGTCATAATTAGTATAATAGATGTTTTATAATCTGAGCAATTTTGCATATAGGGATAATCATTTAAATAGCTATAAATATCAATACTTTTCATTATTTAAGAAATTTTAGCTTGAAACTGGGAATATAATAACCATTTACTATTAATAATTAGCACTCTATAAAAGTGAGTGCTAAAAACTAAATTTTAGATATAGAGGTAAAAAAATGAATTTAAAACCCTTACACGATAGAGTCTTGGTAGAAAGAGTTGAGCAAGAAGATCGTACAAAAGGCGGTATTATTATTCCTGATACTGCCCAAGAAAAACCTATGGAGGGAAAAGTTGTTTCTGTAGGTGGTGGTGCTAGAAACGAAAACGGGCAAGTGGTTGCTTTGGATGTAAAAAAAGGTGATCGAATTTTGTTTGGTAAATGGTCTGGCACAGAAGTTAAAATTGATGGTAAAGAACTCCTAATCATGAAGGAGTCTGACATCATGGGAATTATTGAGAAGTAATTGAAAGGTATATAATATGTCAGCAAAATTAATTCAATTTGGCACTGACGCTAGAGCAAAGATGCTTAAAGGCATAAATGTACTAGCTGATGCAGTCAAAGTAACGTTAGGACCTAAGGGTAGAAATGTTGTAATCGACAAATCTTTTGGTTCTCCAAGAACAACAAAAGACGGTGTCACGGTTGCAAAAGAAATCGAGTTAGCCGATAAATTTGAAAATATGGGCGCTCAAATGATTAAAGAAGTAGCTAACAAAACAAATGACTCAGCCGGTGATGGCACAACCACATCTACTGTTTTATGCCAAGCTTTAGCTACCGAAGGTATGAAAGCCGTAGCTGCTGGACTTAACCCAATGGATTTGAAAAGAGGAATGGACGCTGCTACAGATGCAATTATTTCTGAGCTTCAAAAAAACTCTAAAATTGTAAAATCAGATAAAGAAGTCCAACAAGTTGGTACTATAGCTTCAAATGGTGATGGTGAAGTAGGAGGAATGATATCTGAAGCAATGCAGAAAGTTGGAAAAGAGGGAGTCATAACTGTCGAAGAAGCCAAAAGCTTAGATACAGAATTAGACGTTGTTGAAGGTATGATGTTTGATAGAGGTTATTTAAGTCCCTATTTTGTCACTAACGCAGATAAAATGAAAGCAGAGATGGAAGACTGCCTAATCCTATTACATGAAAAAAAACTAGCTAGTCTTCAACCAATGTTGCCACTGTTAGAGTCAGTTGTTCAATCAACAAAACCTCTACTTATTATATCTGAGGATGTCGAGGGTGAAGCTTTAGCGACATTAGTAGTAAATAAGCTCAGAGGTGGATTAAAAATTGCTGCAGTAAAAGCTCCTGGTTTTGGTGATAGAAGAAAAGCAATGCTAGAAGACATAGCTATCTTAACTGGTGGTCAAGTTATCAGTGAAGATCTTGGTATTAAGCTTGAGTCTGTAACCATGGATATGCTCGGTAAGGCCAAAAGAGTTGTTGTAGATAAGGAAAACTCAACAATTGTTGGTGGAGCTGGTAAGAAAAAAGACATTGAAGCAAGATGTGATCAAATCAGAAAACAAATTGAAGAAACAACTTCTGATTATGATAAAGAAAAGCTTCAAGAAAGACTTGCAAAGCTCGCTGGTGGAGTAGCTGTAATTAAAGTTGGTGGAGCCTCCGAAGTTGAAGTTAAAGAAAAGAAAGATCGAGTAGAAGATGCTATGCATGCAACTAGAGCAGCTGTTGAAGAGGGAATTTTACCTGGTGGTGGAACAGCCCTTCTTTATGCTACAGGTGTCTTAAAAAATCTTAAAGTTGATAATGATGATCAACGATATGGTGTGGATATTGTAAGAAAAGCTCTTTCAGCCCCTCTTAAGCAAATAGCACAAAACTCCGGTTTTGATGGTGCCGTCATTGCTGGTAAAATCATAGAAAGTAAAGATAATTCTCATGGTTTTGATGCACAATCTGGTAAGTTTTGCGACTTAGTCAAGGCGGGTATCGTTGATCCAACGAAAGTTGTCAGAACCGCACTAATTGATGCTGTTTCAGTTGCAGCTCTTCTTACTACAACCGAAGCTATGATTACCGACAAGCCTGAGGAAAAATCCTCATCACCTGCAATGCCAGATATGGGCGGAATGGGTGGTATGGGTGGCGGTATGCCAGGCATGATGTAAACATCTTTTTTAATTTTTTAAAAGCCGCATCTTGCGGCTTTTTTTTATCACAAGTTTTAAAATATTACCTCTATCATGTTCTTTTTTTTTCTATTATAAACAAATTATGATCCATCCAAAAATTTCATATGCTAAAACTGTTTATGGCAAAAATGAAATAAAAGCTGTAGTAAATTGCTTAAAAAAAACTACACAAATGGGAAAAAATACTCGAAACTTTGAAATTAAAATTGCTAAACTTTTTAATAAAAAATATTGCCTTTTTACGAATTCAGGTTCATCAGCATTATATTTAGCTTTAGAGTCACTAAATTTTCCTAAAGGCTCTGAAGTAATAACACCTGCTTTAACTTTTTCGACCTCAGTTGGTTGTCTTGTAAAAAATAATTTAATTCCTAGTTTTGTTGATGTAGAAAAAAACACTTACTGTATAGATGTAAATAAAATAGAGCAAATGATTACAAAAAAAACAGTTGCTATTCTAGCACCTAACCTAATGGGCAATATTTGTGAGTGGGACAAAATATTCAAAATTGCAAAAAAACATAATCTTGTAACAATAGAAGACTCTGCTGACACTATTGGAGCAAAACTCAATTCTAAACCGACTGGCTACTATAGTGATATTTCAATAACAAGTTTTTATGGCTCCCATATTATAAATTGTGCTGGTAATGGAGGAGCTCTGTGTTTAAACAATCAAAAAGTAAAAAATAAGGCTAAATTATTGAGATCATGGGGCAGAAGCTCGTCTTTATATGATGAAAATAGTGAGAAAATTGAAAATAGGTTTGATATTAAATTGGATGGCATTGATTATGATAAAAAATTTGTTTTTGAGGAAATAGGTTATAATTACGAGGGTAGTGAAATTGGAGCTGCATTTGGTCTTGAACAACTTAAAAATTTAAACAATTACATTAAGGTTCGAAAACAAAATTTTAAATTACAAACTAGTTTTTTTAATTTATATAATAAATACTTTACAACGCCTAGCGAAAATAAAAGAGCAAGCACTGCCTGGTTAGCTTACCCATTATTAATAAAAAAAAATAATAAATTTACAAGAAAAGAGCTCCAAATTTTTTTAGAAAAAAACAATATTCAAACAAGAGTTGTTTTCACAGGAAATATTTTACGACAACCTGCATTTAAAAATATAAAAAAAAGAGTTTCCAAAAATGGATATCCAAATTCTGATAATGTTATGAAAAATGGGGTTTTATTACCTGTGCATCATGGAATGACAAAATCTATGTTTAAACACTTTCATCAATCAATAATAAAATTTATCGACTCAAGAAATTAAAAATGAAATTAGTTGAGAGTTTTATATTTCAAATATCGTTAATATTAGATAATGGAGTTTTTGGTATGAGCCTATTAAATATTTGTATAATTTTATTATCTTTTATTTTTGCCTTATTGATTAGAAGTATATTTGCAAAATTAGTTGTTAATAAGCTAAAAAAAATTATTTTTAAAACTGGAAATAAAATTGACGACAAATTATACGAAGCTCTCATTCCACCATTTAAACTTTTACCAATTGTTTTAGTAAGTCTTACAATTACTTTATATATCGATATTGAGTCAACTTTGGGTTTATATTTTCAAAAAATTAATAACACTTTAGCAACAATATTTGTATTTTGGTTAATTCATCAGTCATTAATATTATTTTCAAAACTAATGTTAAAACTCGAAGTTTTATTAACAAAGGCATTAGTTTTATGGTTAATAAGGTCTATCAAGTATTTGATTATTTTTTTGGGTGTCGTTGCTGTATTAGAGGTTTGGGGTATAAAAATAGGTCCAGTTATCGCTGGTCTTGGTTTATTCGGCGTAGCAGTAGCTTTAGGAGCCCAAGATTTATTTAAGAATCTTATTTCCGGTATAATGATTTTATTGGAGAAAAGATTTCATATTGGAGACGTAATTAACTTACCTGGTTATACTCAAGGTACAGTTGAACATATCGGTTTTAGATCTACATTAATTAGAAAATTTGACTCAACACCTATAACAATTCCTAATTATATTTTTGCTGAAGCTCCCATTTTAAATTATTCAAATAGAAATTTTAGGAGGATAAATTGGATAATTGGTTTAGAGTATAGTGCAAAGATTGAACAAATAAAAAAATTTACTAAAGAAATTTCCTCTTATATTGAACGAAGTGAAACATTCATAGTGAACGAAAACTATAAATGTTTTGTGAGGCTAGATAAGTTTAACGATAGTTCAATTGATATTCTTGTATACTGTTTTACTTCAACAAATGATTGGGAAAAATATTTATTAACAAAAGAGGATCTTGCAAAAAAAATCAAAGACTCAGTTGAAAAAATTGGTTTAAATTTTGCTTTTCCGAGTCAATCAATATATATAGAAAAAAATCAAGAATAACTATTCAAAATATTTGATAATTCCATTAATTTTTCTTTTTCATTTTTATTCAAAATAGTTGATCTATTTCCAATCATAAAACCAAATTTCTCTATAAACTCTGCATTTCTCGGATTTTTGTAAACTGAGTATTTTGCATACTTGAGCATTTTATTTTTTAATATATTTCCAGAAATAATAGGTCTAGTCTCTATTTTTTTCTTATTTATTTGTTTTATTATTTCTAATAAATTTGGATAAAGTTTATTTTTAATAATAATAGTAAATCCAAAAAAACTATCATCCTTGTTATACTCTTGAGAAACAAAATTTTCATTTTTAAAAAGATTATAAAAGAACTTAGCATTATATCTTCTATTTTTTAAAAATTTATCAATTCTTTTTAATTGAATAAGTCCAATTGTTGCACTTATTTCTGTTGGTCTTAAGTTATAGCCAGGTAAAAAAAATCTAAATTGTTTAATATGATTATTAATTTTACTTTTTAATAAATGACTATTTTTTGGTTGCTCTCTTATCCAGCCATGAGATCTTATTGAAAGTGCATTGCAATATAATTCAAAATTATCTGTCAAAAGATAACCTCCTTCAATTGTGTTTATATGATGAGAAAAATAGGATGAGAGAGATGAAAATAAACCAAATGTCCCACTAATTCTATTTTTATGTATTGATCCAAATGACTCACAATTATCTTCAAATAAATAAAGATTATTTCTTTTTGCTATTTTAATTATTTTGTCATAGTTGCAACATTTACCTAAAATGTTTACACAAAAAATTGCTTTAGTTTTTTTAGTGATAGCTTTTTCAATTAGATCCTCATCTATATTTAAAGTACTAATTTTAATATCTACAAATCTTAATTTAAGACCATATTGTATCAAAGGTGCGTAAGTAGTGCTCCAAGATAGTGTAGGAACAATGACTTCATCATTTTTATTAATTTTTATATTTTTACTGTAAATTGCTGATGAAATTCCTAATAAATTCGCAGATGATCCAGAATTTACCATAATGCAGTATTTTCTTTTGTGTATCTTAGCAATTTTGTTTTCGAGTTTTTTTACATTACTACTATAAGTTAACTGCTTCTCCTCACTTATAAGTTTTTTTAAAGCCTTTTTCTCTGATATGCCGATAGTATTTTCAACTAATTTATATGTCATAATTTTTTTTGTAAAAATCTATTATTTTGGAAATTCCCATTTTTATATCTGTTTTAGGTATCCAATTAAATTTAGTTTTGGCTACGCTTGAGTCAATTAATTTTCTAAAAACACCGTCTGGTTTTTTTTTATCAAATTTATATTTAAATCTAGTTCCTAAGCACTGTTGTACAAAATCATAATACTCTTTAATGTAAAAATCCTCTCCATATCCAACATTAAGTAGTATAGGCAATTTTAAATCATTTTTAATAACCTTTGAGATAAAATCAGTAAGATCGCTTGTAAATAAGAATTCTCTTTTAGCTTTTCCAGTCCCCCAAATTGTAATATTTTTTTTCCTTTTTTTTTGACAATCAATGCACTTTGTTATGATGCTTTGAATTAGGTGAGAACTACTAGGATTAAAATTATCGTGATACCCATATAAGTTTGGTGGAATAATCGTTGAGTAATTTATATTATTTTTTTCTCTTATAAGTTTGATAAATAATGCAATATTTATTTTAGCTAGTGCATATCCATAATTAGTTTCTTCTATTGGCCCACTCATCAAGTCTTTTTCTTTAAAGCTTCTTTTAAAAATACTTGGATACATACATGATGAGCCGAGATTTATTAAATTTTTAATTTTAAATTTATTAGCTGTATTAACTAAATTATAACCAATTTCTAAGTTTTCTTGATAGAAAGCTAATTGATTTATTATATTTTTTTCTATGCCACCAACTAAACCTGCACAATGAACAATATAGTCAAATTCATTTTTTTTAAAAAAAGTCTCTATACTTTTTATATGCGAAAGATTTAAAACTTTACTACTAGGTGAAAGATACTTTACATTATTCATTTTCAAGGAAAACTTAAGGTTTCTTCCAACCATCCCCGAACCACCAGTTATCAAGACTATTTTATTGTTATTTTTCTTTTTTAACATTAATTAAATCAAAATTTACCATTTCTTTAACTAATTCTTTGAAAGTCACTTTTGGTTTCCATTTAATCCTCTTAAATGCAAGATTAGAGTTACCAAGTAAATAATTTACCTCATTAGGTCTTTCATATCTTTTATCAGTTTTACAAATAAGTTGATTATTTTTTTTATCAATAAATTTTGTTTCTTTTCTATTTTTTATTTCAATAAAATTTATTTCTAATATTTTCATAGCCTCAACAAGGAAGTCCCTTACCGAATAACTTTTACCTGTTGATATGACTAAATCTATAGGTTTTTTTAATTGCATCATTTTCCACATAGCATCGACATATTCTTTAGCATGACCCCAATCTCTGTATGCATTTAAATTACCTAATAAAAAAGACTCTTGCTTATGTACGTAATTAGCTAGACCTTTAGTGATTTTTCTTGTAACAAATGTCTCTCCTCTTCTTGGACTTTCATGATTAAATAGAATTCCGTTACAAGCAAACATATTATAAGCTTTTCTGTAAGCTCTAATTATTTCAAATGAATAAAGTTTAGCAATACCATAGGGGCTTACTGGTCTAAATACAGAATTTTCATCAAGTTTTACTTTTGATGAGTTTCCATATATTTCAGATGTAGATGCTTGATAAACTTTTGTGTTTAATCTAAGGCTTTTTACAGACTCAAGAATTCTTAGTGTTCCTAGTGCATCAGCATTAGCAGTATACATTGGTAATTCAAAACTAACTTTTACATGGCTTTGAGCTGCTAAGTTGTATATTTCATCAGGTCTAATTTTATAAATTAAGCTATTAATTGAAATATCATCAGTCATATCTCCATAATGTAGAAAAAAAGTTTTATTAAAGATTTTAGGATTATTGAAAATATGATCTATTCTATCAGTTTTAATGATTGATGCTCTTCTTATAAGTCCGTGAACTTGATAGCCCTTCTTAATTAATAATTCTGCTAGATAAGATCCATCTTGACCAGTTATGCCTGTTATTATTGCTTTTTTTTGTTTAACAGTCTTAGCCATTAACTGAAACATATTACCTTTATTTGATAAAATACACTAAAAATATTTTAAGAGTTTTTTTGCAAATAAATCTAATGAATATAATCTGATCATAGTTTCTCTTGCCTTATTTCTAATCTTGATTGTTTCATCGTAATGAACTGTTTTTAACAATGCTTTGGAAAATTCAGACACGCTATTTTTAACAATATAAACATTTTTTTTATTTCTGAGTACATCCTTATCCCATAACCCATGATAGTTACTTATCACAACTGGACATTTTGTAGACATAGCTTGCATAGCTACACTTTGACCTGAAGGTAATGTAGTTTCAGATTTAATTGGTAAAAATACACAATAAGCCTGATTATATAATTTTAATAGTAAACTATCTGATATGGCAGGTCTCTTAAAAGAGCCATTATAAACTTTTAGATTTGGTAAATTATTTTTATATCTAAAATTTGTAACAAATACAAAATTATATTTAGGATTTATTTTAGCAATTTTAAATGCCATTGAAAAATCTCTATTAATTTCAGATCCAACGAATAGGAAATGTTTAATTTTTTTTTGACTTAATTTTTTCCAAAATTGAGTATCTATACAAAAACCTATATATTGAAAAATGTTTTTATGTTTTTTAAAAATTCTTTTAAAAAATATTGTTTCATTTTTTCCCACGGATAAAACTTTATGAAATAGTTTAAATCTTGACTCAAAGTACTTTTTTATAAATAAGAATTTTTTTCTTTTTTTCTTTAAAATATTAATATTATTCGTTAGTCCCATATTCAAATATATAATTTTATATTGATGTTTAAATTTTTTTTTTATTTCCATTAATCCTAATGAAATAGAGTCATTAGTACCAATAATCACATCATATTTCTTTAAAAGGCCACGGTGCTTTATTAGTTGATGAGTCCTAAAACCAATTCCATAATATTTTAAAAAAAAAGTATCTTTAATTTTAAAGAAGAGAGTATTCAAAGAAAAATAATCTTTTTTGTCAAAAAGATTATCAATCTCAATAAAATCTACTGATAAATGCTTATTTTTCTTTAATTCATGATATCCATAAAAAAACTCTTTTGGACGATACTTGTTATTTCTGGCACTCCTACCACCAGTGTAGACATAAAGTATATTCTTCTTTTTTTTCAATTTTTCCTTACTACCCAAATATCTACTTTTTTATTTTGTATGAGAAATTCTTCAATATTACCTATTTTATTGAGATGTTTTTCTTCAAAAAATTCATAATTTAGATCTATTAGTTTTTTAAAAAAAATGAGTTGATCTTTTAAATCTATTTTTTGAAAATTATATTCCATAACTATAACTTTTGGCTTTATTTTAAAAATTGAATTAAATAAATATATCTCAGAGCCTTCTATATCTACTTTCAAGAAGTCAATTCTATCCATATTATATTTATTAATCACATCCTCTAATTCGACAACATTTTTATAAATTTTATTTTTTTTTATTCCAGATATAGTGTCGAAATTTTTAATATCTTTACTTACAATTTGAGATTTTTCTCCCAAACCCTCTGAAAAATAAATTTCTTTATTTTTTGGTCCTATTATTAAATTTTCTAAAAAAACATTTTCTAAATTAATTTGTTGTATTTCATAATTTTTTTTGAGTACATTAAAATTATCTTGAGACCCCTCGATAGATACAATTTTTGAATTAGGATATTCTTGTGCTAAATTAAATGTCATAGTCCCAATATTTGAACCTAGGTCTATAATATTTTTTATATTTAAATTATTTTTCGTTTCAAAAAATTTTAAATTTTTTATAAGCATATCACTATAAAAAAGATTATCAGGTGAATTTCTGTGAAGTAGTTGTAAATTATCTCGGTTAATTGATATTTTTACATTATTTTCATTTAAAATTACTTCACCTATTTTATTAATTGTTATTTCGTATTGATATTTAAATTTTTTAAGAATAACTCTATTTAATTTAAATAAATTCCATAAATATAATTCCTTTAAATATATATACCTCTTTTTTCCTATTTCCTCTTTGAGTAAATAAATTCTAATTGAGTCAATTATAATCCTTAAATAAAGCTTTAATTTACTTATCATTTATTGAAACTTAACCTTATATTTTTATACTTTAAAAATTAATTAATTAGACTAAATTTATTAAAATTTTTTAAAAGGTAAAATTTGAAAAATAAATTTAGTTATAAAAAAGTATTATATTTTTTTGCTCATCCAGACGATGAAACATTATCCGCTGGGGGAACGATTCACAAAATGAGAAGGTTCAATATTGATGTAAAAATTGTTATTGCTTCAAAAGGGTTATCTAGCAGGTCTATTCCAAGGAAATCGGAAAGCGAAAATCATATTAAAGATCTAAAAGAGGCTTGCTCTATTTTGGGAATAAAAAAAAATAATGTTTTAATTGGGGATTTTAAAGACAATGCATTTGACTCTGAACCATTACTAAATTTAGCCAAATTTTTTAAGAAAATTTTAAAAGACTATAATCCTGATGCTGTTTTTACTCACCATAAATATTGTACAAATATAGATCACAAATATTGCTTTGAAGCAGCTTTGCTTGCTACTAGACAATTAGATGGCTTACTTATTGATTTATTTTCTTGTGAAACTTTAAGTAGCACATCTTTTAATAGACCTAATCAATTTGATCCAAATTTTTTTAGCATCTTATTGAAAGAAGATATTGAAGCAAAAAAGAGGGCAATAGGTAAATTTAGATATGAGAATAGAAAATTTCCTCATATGAGATCTAAAAAGTTTATTGATATAAGTGCTCAATACAGGGGGGCACAAATTGGAACTAATTACGCAGAGGCATTTTCGATAAACAATTTATTTAATTAGTCAAAATCTTAAAAATACTTTGGTTCGAATTTTTATTAATCAATAAATTTTTATTTTTTTGAATTTGATTTATGATGTCGGGCCTTCTAATTAATTGATCAATTTTTTTGTAAATATCAGATGTATTTTTTAAATTTATATTTAATTTTTTATT
>CABYSX010000011.1 GCA_902521795.1 uncultured Alphaproteobacteria bacterium | reverse complement strand
GTGACCAGGACAATCAACGTGAGCATAGTGTCTTTTGTCTGTTGAATATTCAACGTGCGCAGTTGAAATTGTAATACCTCTCTCTTTTTCTTCAGGTGCTTTATCAATTTCATCATACGCAGTAAACTCCGCACCACCTTTTTCAGCTAATACTTTTGTAATTGCAGCAGTAAGTGTGGTTTTACCATGGTCGACGTGACCGATAGTTCCGATGTTGACGTGTTCTTTCGATCTGTCAAATTTTTCTTTAGTCATTTTAAGTTGTTACCTCTTTTTTTAATATCTGTTATTTAATTTTTTCAATGCAATTGGAGCGGGTGAAGGGAATCGAACCCTCGTAGCCAGCTTGGAAGGCTGGAGCTTTACCATTAAGCTACACCCGCGAATTAGCGGGTAACCACTACAAAACATACTCAAAATCAAATCCTTGTGAGTTCCGATAAACTACTAATTTTTCTTTAAAATTCAATAAGAAAAGTGAGAAAAAAGTGGTGGAGGGAGTAGGATTCGAACCTACGTACACTTGCGTGAACAGATTTACAGTCTGCCGCCTTTAACCACTCGGCCATCCCTCCAAAGTGTATAAAACAGTTGTTGATTAATAGATAATTGTCTTTGAAAGTCAATAGACTTCCTAATTTTTTACTGCTATTTAGAAACTATGCTTATTTCAGGTATAAATTCTTGCACAAGTTGTATATTGCACAATCCTGAAAAAATAATTGAAATTTTCATAAATATTGAAAAAAAATCGTATTTTTCGGAATTAATAGAACAAAATAAACTGAATAATAAGACAAGGTTATTGAAAAAAAATGATTTTTCTAGACTTGGTATTAAAAATGATAGGTTTTTTTATGATATCGTCATAAGAAGAGAGAAATATAAACCCTTCAATTTAGACGATATTATTAAAAATAACGAAAAATCACTTATTATTATAGCTGATCAAATCACAGATCAAAATAATCTAGGAAATATAATAAGAACAGCACTTCTAATAGGTGCTGATGGTTTACTGCTCTCTGAACATTCTTCAGCAGATATTAATGACGTAACCTCTTTAACTTCGTCTGGAGCTGTTGAAGTATTGAAATATCATGTTTCCAAAAATATAAACAGGTCAATAGAGGTTTTAAAAAAAAGAGGATATTGGACATATTCCTTGGATATGAGTGGTCAGGAAATTAATAAAGATTTTAAATTTGATAATAAGTCAGTGATTATAGTAGGTAGTGAGGGAAAGGGTATTAGAAAAAATATATTAAGTAAGAGTGACTTTAAAATATGCATCCCACAGGTGAATGTGAATGGAATTGATAGTTATAATGCTGCTAATTCTCTAGCAATTGCTGCTTATCATTTCAAAATTAGTACTTTTTAAATATTGTTTATTTTAAATTTTAATATAAATAATTACACAATGCCGCCTTAGCTCACTTGGTAGAGCAGTTGATTTGTAATCATCAGGTAGCCAGTTCGATCCCGGCAGGCGGCACCACTGTCTTCAATTGATTATTTCTTATAGTTACATTAATCTTAAAGTTTATGGTTTCAGACATTGATCAATTTGGTAGAGATACTTCAAGGAGCAATACTTCAAACTTAAACGAAGATAAGTCAAAAAAAATTTTAGACTCACTAGCTGAAATTAAAAAACAATTAGAAAACAAAGAATATAGTCCAAGGGTTGAACAAACATCTCCTACAATAGAAGTTAAATCGACTAACGATAATTTAGATTTTAATGAATTAAATTCAAAAATTGAATCTTTGGAAAAGAAAATAAACTCTCTTGATTCTTTTTTACAAAAAAAATCTGAGGTCACACAAGTGGATCAATCATTAGATGGGGAATTAAGCATATTTCATCAATTAGATAATCAATCACCAATTCAACAAAATAAATCATTACTTGTACTGGAAAGTGAAAATATTAATAATAAATCAAAATTTAAGTTATTTCATTTTATTATGACTATTAACTTTCTTTTTTTAATTCTTATAGGTTTAATTGTTTATATAAAAAACATACCTATCAAAGAAGTTCTGAATATTTTTTAAAAATTAATTTGCTACAGCTTGTATTTTTTCTACACTTGCTGCACTAAACTTAAATTCTGGGATTTTACCAATTGGATCTAGTTGTGGGTTAGTTAATACATTTGCTGCAGCCTCGGCAAAACAGAAAGGCATAAAAACCATACCTTCAGGAATTTCTTTATCGCTCCTTACTTTAATAGCGAGTGATCCTCTTTTAGTTTTAACTAAAACTTGATCTCCAGGACTAATGGTCATTCTTTTCATATCCCATCTGTTCATACTTACTATTGCTTCTGGTTCAAGATGATCTAAGACATTTGCTCTTCTAGTCATGGAACCCGTATGCCAGTGCTCTAGCAATCTACCAGTAGTTAAAATCATTGGAAAATCATCATCTGGTAACTCTGCTGGGGGAATTAATTTAGCAGGAACTATTTTACCTCTTCCATTTGCAGTTGGAAAATTTTCATTAAATATAATTTCATTTCCTGGTTTATTTGGATCATCACAGGGATATGTAACTGAGTTTTCATTTTCTAATCTTTCATAAGTTATATTCTTTAATGACGGCATGACTTGTGCCATTTCATTAAAGATATCTCTTGGGTGTAAATAACTCCAATCTAAGCCCAAACCCTGAGCTATAGCCTGAGTAATCCACCAATCTTGTCTTGCAGACCCCGGAGGGGCTACAGCCTGACGACCTAATTGCACTTGTCTATTCGTATTTGTATAAGTTCCAGTTTTTTCAGCATGTGCTGAAGATGGAAGAATAACGTCTGCATGCCAAGCAGTTTCTGTCATAAAAATATCTTGGACTACTAGATGATCTAATTTAGCTAATGCAGCTCTTGCATGTTTTTGGTCTGGATCTGACATTGCAGGATTTTCACCCATAATGTACATCCCTTTAATTTCATCTTCTAAAATTTTATTAATAACTTCAACAACTGTTAAACCTTTTTTATCGTCTAAGCCTGTATTCCAAAAATTTTCATATTTTTGATGAATACTTCCATCTTCAACAGATTGATAATCTGGGAAGACCATTGGAATTAATCCAGCATCAGAGGCGCCTTGAACATTATTTTGTCCTCTAAGCGGATGTAGTCCTGTTCCCTCTCTACCAATTTGTCCGGTTGTTAAGGCTAGTGCGATTAAACATCTAGCGTTATCTGTTCCATGAACGTGTTGGGAAATTCCCATACCCCAGAATATAATTGATCTCTCTGATTTTGCATAAAGCCTCGCAACTTTACGTAGCTCTTGAGCTTTAATACCACAAATGGCTTCCATTTTCTCAGGAGAAAAATCTTTTATTTCCACTTGTAATTTTTCAAACCCTTCAGTTTGTCCTTGAATATATTGTTCGTCGTAAAGTTTTTCTTCTACAATTGTGTATAAAAGTGCATTGAGCATAGCAACGTCAGTTCCCGCTTTAAATTGTAAATTATGAGTAGCGTGTTTTGTTAAACCTTGTTTTCTTGGGTCCATCACAATAAGTTTTGCACCTCTTTTAGCAGCACGTTTGAGATAAGTAGCTGCTACTGGATGGTTTTCTGTTGGTCTAGCCCCAATTACGATTACACAGTCTGCATCAGAGGCAGACATAAACGGTGCTGATACAGCTCCAGAATTAACACATTCCATTAATGCTGCAACTGAAGAGGCATGGCAAAGTCTAGTACAGTGATCGACATTATTAGATCCAAAACCCACTCTTACTAATTTTTGGAAGAGATAAGCCTCTTCGTTAGAGCACTTTGCGGATCCAAAACCAGCTAAACTTTTTGGCCCATGATCTTCTTTTAAATTTAAAAAGCCTGCTGAAGCTCTACTTAAAGCATCATCCCAAGTGGTTTCTTCAAAATAATCATAAATATCAGCATCTTTAATTTCTAAATTAGGATCTTTATTTACACCAGATTTTCTAACCAAAGGTTTAGTGAGTCTCCCATCATGGTTTATATAATCAAATCCAAACCTGCCTTTAACACATAGTCTATTTTCGTTTGCAGGACCATTTTTTCCATCAACGTATAAAATTTTTTCATCTTTAACGTGAACTTCAGTTTGACATCCAACTCCACAGTAAGGGCAAACACTCTCTACAACTTTATCTGAATAAGCGTCTCTATGCCCTTCCTCATTAACAACAGTGGACTCCATAAGGGCTCCTGTTGGACAAGCTTGAACACACTCTCCACACGCAACACAAGTGCTATTACCCATTGGATCGTCCAAATCAAAAATTACTTTAGCAGTTGAACCTCTATAAGCCATACCAATTACATCGTTAACCTGAACCTCACGGCAAGCACGAACACATAAATTACAATTAATACATGCATCTAAATTTACACTCATAGCTTTATGAGACCTGTCTAATTCTATTTTATCTTTACTTGGGAAACGGCTATCGGTGACACCTAATTTATCTGACCAGTTCCAAAATTTTGACTCAGGATCAGGTGAAACATTTTTGTCAGGTTGATCAGAAACTAAAAGTTCAAAAACCATAGAGCGAGATTTTTCTGCTCTAGAAGAATTTACGGTGACCTCCATACCCTCAGTTGGTTTACGTATACATGAAGCGGCAAGAGTTCTCTCACCTTTAATTTCGACCATACATGCACGGCAATTACCATCTGCTCGATAACCCGGCTCAGGAGAATAACAAAGATGGGGAATATCTATGTTATTTTTTTTTGCAACGTCCCAGATAGACTCATCTTTACCAGCTAAATATTCATTCCCATCAATCTTGAATTTAATATTTTCTGACATTAGTTTGTTACCTCTTCAGGGAAATGTTTTATAACAGACAGCATAGGGTTTGGTGCTGCCTGTCCTAAGCCACATATTGAGGCGTCCATCATTGCTGATGATAATTCTTTGAGGAGATCAACGTCCCAGGAGGATTCATTCATTAGTTTAAGAGCTTTTTCAGTTCCATTTCTGCATGGAGTACATTGACCGCAACTCTCATCATGAAAAAAGAACATCAAATTCTTAGCAATATCCTTCATATTATCTTTATCAGATAACACCACCACTGCGGCAGATCCGATGAAACAACCATGTTCTTGAAGTGTATCAAAATCTAATGGAACATTGTCTAATTTCGCAGGAAGGATACCACCAGAAGCTCCGCCTGGTAAGTATGCTTTAAATGTATGTCCTTCTTGAATTCCACCACAATATTCATCAATGAGCTGTTTTATTGTGATACCAGCTGGGGCTAACTTCACACCAGGGTTTTTTACTCTTCCAGAAACCGAGTATGTTCTTAAACCCTTTCTACCATTAAGACCATGGCTACTAAACCAAACCGCTCCTTTTTCTAAAATTTCTCTTACCCAAAAAACAGTTTCAACATTGTGAATCAAAGTGGGTCTACCAAACAAACCCACTTGAGAGGGGAATGGAGGTTTATGTCTTGGTAATCCTCTCTTACCCTCCAAGCTCTCTAACATAGAAGACTCTTCACCACAAATATAAGCACCTGCCCCTCTTCTAAAATGAATCCTAGTTTTAATATTTAAGTTATTATCCTCTAAAATTTTAATTTCTTTTTTTAAAAATTTAATCACATCAGGATATTCATCGCGCATGTATATATAAACATCAGTAGCTTCAACAACCCACGCAGCGATTAGCATACCCTCAAGGAATCTATGCGGATCTCGAGTTAAATAATGATGATCTTTAAATGTTCCCGGCTCACCCTCATCTCCATTAATAGCCATGAGCCTTGGTTTATCCTCAGCTCTAACAAATCTCCATTTTCTACCTGTTGGAAATCCTGCACCACCTAAACCTCTCAGTCCTGATTGCTCCATTTCTTCGATCAACTTCATAGGGTCTTTCTTGTCTTCAATACAGTCTTTTAAAATTTTATATCCACCCTCTTTTACATAATCATCGTAGCTAATGTAATTTGGAATAACAGGTTTTGTGTCTTGTTCTTCTAAAGCTTTTTGAACTAAACTCAAATTTGCATTTACAAAATGTTTTTTTCCTACTTCAACTACTGGTGCCTGGTGGCATCTCCCCATACATGGAGCTCTGACAACTCTTACATTACTATCCAAATTATCTTTTAAATCTTTTTCCAAAGATTTGCATCCGTTCATCTCGCATGTAATACCATCACACACTCTTATAGTTGTATCTGGTGGGGTTAAATCATCTTCTTTGTATATATCAAAGTGAGCGTAAAATGAGGCGGTCTCATAAATTTCAGTAAGAGGTAAATTGGTTAACTCTGACAGGGCAGTTAAATGTTTAGGTTTAAGACACTTATATCGATCTTGAATTAAATGAAGACTTTCAATTAACATATCTCTTTGTCTAAAATAGTCGTTTGGTATAAGGTTTTTAAGATCGTCTATTGACTGATCATCACTTTGGCGTCCTTTGTTAAATTCAAGTGCTTTTCTTCTACCAGAACCCGGATGAATCTTACTTTGAGAGTCTTCTTTCATTATGTGTAATTTAGTAATTTTTTATTAAGAATCAATTATCAATAAGTAATTAATTAATAATAATTACTTATTAAAGCTTTTTAAGAACTTTAGAAAGTTATTTTTTATGGGTGAGGGACTTTTATCGTCTATATGAACAATACCTACTTTATGCATGATTTCAGGTGAAACTAATTGAATAAAATTTGTATTTTCATCGTAGTTAAAAGATTGAGTAAAAATGTATGGCATTATGGTAGAAAATTCAGAACTATTTACATGAGAGTATATATGTGTCATCGAATTAGACTCAATTAAAACTCTAGGATTAATATTATTTTCTTTAAACACTGCATCTAAAATTCTTCTAAATTGATTTTCTTTTGAAATTAAACATAGATCTAAATTGCCACATTCTTGCCATTTAATCTTCTTTTTATCTTTTAGATCCTCTTTTTTAGAAATTAAGTAGTATGTCTCCTTATAAAGAGGTATTTTTTCAACTCCTAAAATTGGCTCATTTTCTAGATAACTAATACCAAGATCCAATTTAAAATCATGAAGATTTCGATCAATCTCATTTGAGGACATTGAGATAACTTGTAATTTAACATTAGTAAATTTCTTTACGAAACTATTGAGCAAAAAAGAGACCTCTAATAAAGCAGTTGGAATTACACCTATTCTTAAATTTCCTGTTAAATTATTTTTTAACTCAGTGCTTAATTGTTTTATATTAGAATATTCTTTAACTATGTTTTTAAATCTTTCTTTAAAAATTTCACCCTCGGAAGTTAACCCAATATAGTTCTTACCTCTTTTTACTAGTCTTACTCCTATTTCATTTTCTAAAGCCTTTAATTTCATAGATAAAGCAGGCTGGGAAATATTTAGTTTTTCTGCTGCTCTATTGAAATGCTTCTCACTGTCTAAAGCTAAAATAATTTCTAAATTCTTTATTTCCATAGATTTTTAAAATAAATATATATGTAAATGAATTATTATCTAGATACTAAAGGATTTGAGTGCCCTATACCTGTATTAAAAGCTGAAAAATTTATAAAAAAACTAAAGAAAAATGATGTACTCACGATAGAAAGTGATGACCCTCTATCACAGTTTGACTTTAAAAATTTTTGTGAAGAAAATAAATATAAGATAATCTCGCTCAAAAAAGAAGGTAAATTAGTAAATATAAAATTTAAAATTCAATAAAATTAATCTTTTCACCTTTTTTTATTTTATTTATACCCTCTGGAGCGATAGCTAACCCGTCAGCTTCTGCAAGAGATATTAGTTTTGCTGATCCTTTTGAATTGTGAGTGTGTAATAAGTTTTTAGATAATTTCACACGATAAAATTTTGTTATATTAGATTTTTTATTTTCTGAAAAAGCAGATCTATAATATTTAGTAATGCTTGAATTATTATTACGAGAAGGATCTATAAATAAACTTATTAAGAAAAATAAATTAATGAAAACTGCTAAAGGGTTTCCTGGGAGTGAAAAATAAAAGTTAGATTTTAATTTTGAAAAAATTACTGGTCGGCCAGGTTGAATTCTTACATATTTAAAAAGTAGATTGGTATTATCTTCTAGGAAAGATGATATAAAATCTTTAGAGCTAAATGATGACCCACCAGAACTTATAATGATATCAAATTTATTTTGATTATTTTTATAAAAGCTTTTGATTTTTAACTGGTTGTCTTTTAGTACACCTAAATCTTTAGCTTTTATATTAAATTTCTTCAAAAAATAAATTATTTGATTTTTGTTTGAGTCATAAACTTGATGGTCTTTTATTTTTTTGCCAGATTTTATTAATTCATTTCCAGAAGATATGACACCAATATTTAAAGGTTTGTATGCCCATAAGTTAGTAATTCCTACAGATGAAAGTAATGCAATTTTTATAAAATCAATTTTTTCATTTTTTTTGACTAAAATTTTATTTTTTTTTAAATCTTCTCCTTTTTTTTTAATATCTTTATTAGAAATTTTAGAATATTCGATTATTAAATTATTGTCCTCAATTTTTGCATTTTCTAAGGAAATAAAATTTTGAAAGTTTTGTGGAATAATGGCACCAGTATTTATTTTATATGCTAACTTGGGATTTAATTTTTTATATGAATGTCCTGCGTTAAGTAATCTTTTCGATATCAATATTTTTTTTAAATTTTTATTTGAAATAATGTAACCATCAAGTCCTGCACAATTTTGTAGAGGAAGGTTTATCGGTGAAATAATTGCTCTTGATGCAACCGCATTATTTGATTTCTCTAGTTTAACCCTAGTTTCTTTAAATAATTTCTTTTTTTCTTGAATAATTATTTTTTGTGCAAATTCTAATGATATTAACTTAGGAATTTTCATTATATATCTCAGATGCAATTTTATCTATTTGACTATGATCAAAGGTTTGTATTGGATGATCCAAATCATCATCAGTAACAAGGTATTTTACATTATTAATAGATTTGTAGAGGTAGTCTTTATCATCCTTTTTTATATGTACCTCTAGTTTAATTAACTCATCATAACTTTTAAAACCCTCAAATATTAATAAATCACAATCTTTATTGAGATCTATTAAACTACCTAAATGTATATCTGGTGTAATTTTCTCTTCCATTAAAGCAAGTCTTTTATCAGATACCAGTGTTGTTTTGTATGCTCCAGATTTTCGAATTTTATAGCTGTCCGTATTAGGATGATCAATATCAAATGAGTGGTGCGCATGTTTTACGACACCAACTTTTATTTCTTTTTCTTTAAAAAATTTTACTAAATTACTTACCAAAGTGGTTTTGCCACTATTTTTCCAACCAATAACAGCTATTGTTTTCACTTTGTCACCATAATACAATCAAGAAAAATATGACAGATTTTTTAATCAAACCAAGTGTAAATAATAAATCCTTATTCAAATTAAAAAAATCAATTAATGAAAAAGGAGAGATAACAAAAATTCCAATTATTGAAGAAAAACCTCTTACCCTTTATTTGAACAATCAAGAGATTGTTACAATTATGACTATAGGTGATTATCCAAAATATTTAGCTATTGGATATCTATTCAATCAGGGAATGTTGAATAGTATTGTGGATGTAAAAAAAATTGAATTTCATAAAGACCTAAAGACTGTAGTTGTTAGAACCAATAGCAAAACAAATTATGAAGAAAAGTTAAAAAAGAAAGTAAATACCTCTGGCTGTGCTCAAGGCACTGTATTTGGAGATTTGTTTGAAGAAATAAATTCTATTACCTTAAATAAAAAAATAAAGATTAACCATCAACAGTTAATTAATTTATCAAAAAAAATTAATACTGAACCAAGTTTGTATTTATCTGTTGGTGCTATTCATGGATGTGTACTTTGTAAGGGGGAAAATCCTCTTTACTATTTTGAGGATGTAGGAAGACATAATGCTGTCGATAAAATTGCTGGTTTGATACTAGAGAAAAAAATTAATGTTAAAGAAATGTCTTTTTACACTACAGGTAGATTAACTAGTGAAATGGTATTGAAGTGCATTAAAATGGAGATACCAATATTACTCTCACGTTCAGGATTTACAGCCTGGGCTGTTGAAATAGCTAGAAAGAAAAATTTAACAATGATTGGTAGAATAAGAGGTAAAAGGTTTAATATTTTGTCTGGCGACTTTAGATATACCGACAATGAGTAAACTCATATCAGTTATTCTGACTGGGGGTAAATCTTCAAGAATGGGCTATGAGAATAAAAGTTTTTTAAAATTTAATAACAAAAATTTTATTGAGATTTTAACTAATAGTCTTAAAGATAAATCATATGAAATAATTATAAATGCAAATAGGGATATTCAAAAGTACGAAGAATTAGGATACAGAGTCGTTAAAGATAAGATTGAAGGTTATAAAGGACCCTTAGCCGGTTTACATAGTGCTCTGGATTTATACAAGAACACAGATGAGGATCTATGGTTTGCACTTTTTCCTACTGATGCACCAATTATAAATACTAAAATAATAGATATTTTTCTTTCAATTTCCAAAAAAAATAACAATGCATATATTTCCAAAATTAATAATATTATTGAACCAATGTTTTCTTTTTGGTCTTTAAAAATTTATAAGAATTTAGAAAATGTTCTTTTAAACAATGATGGATACAAAATTATGAAGTTTGCAGATGAAATAGGATTTGATTTTTTAAATTTTACAAAAGATAAGAAAGTTGAGTTTTTTAATGTAAACGATAAAGATGATTACACTGAGTTTTTAAATTTTAGAGAAACTAACTAATAAAGACCCAATATTATTAATTTTTTGTTCAGTATGACGATATCCTCTTTCCTCTAAATAAGGGGTTAAATCTTTAAAATTTATATATGTAAAAGCTGGTATACCCTCATTAAATGTAAGAGGTTCAATAGTAATAAAAATCTCATCAATTAAGTCAGCATATAAAAAATAATCGTGAACACTAGTTCCTCCTAATACTAAAACACTTTCTTGGCAAATATTTTCAAATTCTTCCCACTGATTAAAGTCTGGGTTAAAATAGAATTGATTAATTGAATTTTTGATTTGTTTAATTTCTTGATATTTTCTTGAAAAGATAACTCTTGACCTAGTGTCATTAGGATTTAATTCATGTGTTTTCCTACCCATTACCTGCCATTTATGATTCTTAATTAGGGTATTTAGGTGATTTTTATCTTCATTGCTTGTCCATTCAAATGGATTATCTCCGGAGTATTTCGCAATAAAACCATCGCTTGAACACGCGAATGCTAAGGTGTATTTAATCATTAATTTATTTTATTAATTTTAAGTATAATATTTTTAAACAATATATGAATTTTTACCTACCTATAGCAGAAATATCTATAAATATTTATATATTAATTTCCCTGGGTATTGGAATAGGTTTTATTTCTGGACTCTTTGGTATTGGTGGGGGATTTATATCCTCCCCTTTATTGATATTAGTTGGAATACCTCCAGCAGTGGCAGTTGGAACTACTACCGTTCAAGTATTTGCATCTACTTCAACAGGAGTAGTAAGTCATTTTCAAAGAAAAAATATAGATTACCAAATGGGTGTAACAATGGTTATTGGAGGATTATTTGGAACATTTTTTGGAGTTTTAGTCTTAAATAACCTCAAAAATATTGGCTTAATAGATAATTATTTAAATAGCATATATATCGTCCTATTAATTATTACTGCTACTTTTATTCTATACGAAACTGCAAAAGTTAATATTGTTAATAAAGATAAAAAATTTAAATTACATCAACATTCTTGGATACACGGTCTTCCATTAAAATTTAAATATAGAAAATCAAAATTATATATAAGTATTTTAGCTCCTTTGTTTATAGGTTTTCTTATTGGAGTGTTGACTGGTCTAACTGGGATAGGTGGGGGTTTTATACTTATACCTTGTATGATTTATCTTTTAGGAATGAAAACAATTTCAGTCATAGGAACGTCACTATTTAACATTACAATAGTGGCATTTGTGTCTTTGTTTTTGCAAATTTATATTAATCAAAATATAGATTTTGTATTAGCTTTAGTTTTAATAATTAGTAGTTCTGTTGGTGCTGCAGTTGCATCAAGAATAGTTGATTTGCTTGATCAAGAAAATTTAAAAGTAACATTTGGAATGCTACTATTAATTATTTCTTCTTTTTTAGCATATGATTTATTTAGAACACCTGAGAATTTATTTATTATCAATTATGTATAAATTCCTATTAATTATTTTATTATTTTGCAAAATTACTTTAGCATCTAACTTTTCTTTAGATGAATTTGACATTGAAATAAATTCAAATTTTTTAGGTAAAGAAGTGGTTTTGTTTGGCAATAAAGACAAAGAGAGTAGTATCATTTTTATTTTTGAGGGAGAAGATAAGGATGCTAAATTAACAACTAAGGTTAAAGAAGGTTATTTATGGATCAACAAAACTCGAAGTTTAAATAATCAACCTAGTTTTTTTGCTATCTTTACCACACCAAAAAAAACTTTAAATGAAATATTTTTATTATCGACTTTAAAAGAGAAACATCCGCTAATAAGTAACCCTTCTGTAAGGCTATATGAAATCAGAAAAGCAATGAAAAGTAAAAATTTGTTTATTGAGGAGGAACTTGAGAACCTAAATGGAAATTTGTTTTTAAAGAAATTTCTAATACCGGATAATATATCACCAGGAAATATTAAAGTTTATATGTACGAATTAAAAAATAATCAAATCATAAAAACGTCTTCAAAAAATTTAGTAATAAAAAAAGGTGGTATTTCATTTAAATTGGAAGAGTTATTAAAAAAAGAGTCTTTTATTTACGTTTTTATTTTAATTGTAATATCATTATTGCTAAGTTTATTAACCAATCTAATATTTAGAAGAAAATGAAAAAATTTAATAATAGAAATTATTTTGTAGTTATTGATCAAAGTGAGGAGATGTGGACTGCTGTTAAGTTTGCTGTAAGAAGGGCAAAAGTTACTAAATCAAGTATTACAACAGTGAGTTTCATTCAAAGTATTAGTGAGGGTATGATGCTCACATCATTAACTGAAAAAATTTTAGATAAAGATCAAATTGAAACTGAAAGGCTAAAACATAAAGAAGTGCACAGTTTCATACTCGAAAAATCAAAAATTAAAGCAAAATCAGAAATATTTAAGTTTAATGAAATCGATGAATTTGTTAATTTTTTGAATAAATATTCCTCTAACTCTACCATTATACTTGCAACAAGTAAGGATATTGGTAAGCCAGGTCCTCTTATTGATAAATTGATATATGAAAAGTCAAGTTCGTTACATTGTCCTCTTGTCATTATCAATGGTAATCTTGAAGATAAAGAAATTGAGAAGATTATTTAACTGAGTAAAAAAGAATTTAAAATCTGTTTGGTCTGCCAAAGACCTTTTAATTGGAGAAAAAAATGGGAAAAAGTATGGAATGATGTTAAATATTGTTCAGAAAAATGCCGAAGGTCAAAATCAAAAATAATAGAGAAAAAATAGCAAACTTACTTTTAAGTATCGGTTGTGTTAATATTAATTTCAAAAAAAAATTTACCTTAACTTCTGGTAAAAAAAGTCCAGTTTATGTTGATTGTAGAAAGCTAATCTCCTTTCCTAAAGAAAGAGAAATTATAATCAATGAGATGAGTAAGCAAATAAAATCTAAATATAAAAGTAACTCTACTATTATAGCAGGTGGAGAAACTGCAGGGATTCCCTACTCTTCATTTCTTTGTCAGAAGATGAAGAACCCAATGATTTATATAAGAAAGAGCCCTAAAGGATTTGGAAAAGGAAAATTAATTGAAGGAGATTTTAAAAAAAATTCCCTAACAATTTTAGTTGAGGATATGGCTACTGATGGAGGTAGTAAATTACACTTCATAAAGGCTTTAAGACAAAATGATTTCAAAGTAAAAGATATATATGTAATTTTTTTCTATGGCATATACCCTAATGCAAAAAAAAATATGTCTAAAATGAAGGTTAATTTAAATTATCTTGCAACTTGGCAAGATATATTAAACGTTTCACCAAATTATATTTCAAACGAAGATTATTTTAAGTTAGAGAGCTATTTATCTTCTATAAAAAATGGAAAATAAAATAATAAGTATCGTATCAGGTGGTTTTGATCCCATTCATCCTGGACATATCATGATGATGAAAGATTGTCTAAAGTTTTCAAATTATTTAATAGTGGGAGTTAATTCAAATAAATGGTTGATAAATAAAAAAGGTAACTATTTTATGGATATCCAGCATAGATTATATGTTGTGAGTAGCTTAAATGTTGTGAACGAAACTATGGAATTTGAAGATGATGATAAAGGAAGTGCTAATAACTTATTAATAAAAATTAGAAATAAATATTCAAATGATAAAATTATATTTGCTAATGGAGGAGATAGATCAGACTCTTCCAAAATTTTAGAATTTGAAACAGCTAAACAATACAATATTGATTTGAAGTTTGGAATAGGTGGTAGTCACAAAGAGTCATCTAGTTCTGATTTATTAAAAAGATGGAGCGAATACTCAAAAAAAATTTAAGGGCTAAGGGTATAGGTAACCCAATCATCATTATTTAGTTCAAACACTTCTCTTTTGTGAATTCTGTGAGGCATATCCTCCCAAAACTCTATTTTTGAATATTTGACTATAAATCCACCCCAGTAATCTGGACGAGGAAAATCTTTACTTTCAGGATACTTACCTTTGTAAAATTCAATTTTATCCTCTAAATCACTTCTTGAATTTAAAATCTTTGATTGATTTGAAGCCCAGGCACCTATTCTACTTAAATAGTGTCTAGAATTAAAATATTGATCAGATATTTCTTTTGATACCTTTTCAACTTTTCCCTCTATTCTGATTTGTCTAAGCAGTGACTTCCAATGAAAATTTAAGCAAACATTGGTATTTCTTAAAATATCATTTCCTTTGTTGCTTTCGTAGTTAGTATAAAAAATAAAACCAGCATCACTAAAATCCTTTAATAAAACCATCCTTGAATGAGGAGAATTGTTATCATCAACTGTTGAAAGACACATTGCGTTAGGATCATTGATTTCCTTTTCTGTGGCTAAATCAAACCATTCTTTAAACTTAATAATTGGATTTACTTTATCTGACATGGTATGAGTATTATATTAATTTTAACAAAAAATGGATTTAAAAAATAAAAAAGGACTAATTATGGGAGTAGCCAATGATAAATCTATAGCATGGGGTATTGCTCAACAATGTGCAAAATTTGGTGCAGAATTAGCATTTACTTATCAAAATGATCTTTTATTGAAAAGAATAGACCCTTTAGCTAAATCTGTTGGTTCTGATCTATTGATACAATGTGATGTAGGTGAGGAAGGCTCAGTTAAAAGAGCTTTTGATCAAATTAAAATTGAATGGGGAAAATTAGATTTTTTTGTTCATGCAGTTGCCTTTGCGGATAAAAATGAATTAAGAGGTAAGTATGTAAACACCTCAAAAGAAAATTTTTTAAATAGTTTAAATATATCCTGCTATTCATTTACTGAGTCCTGTAAATATTGTTATGATTTAATGGATGATGGAGGAAGTATATTGACTTTAACTTATTATGGAGCAGAACAAGTTATGCCTCACTATAATGTAATGGGAGTTGCCAAATCAGCGTTAGAGGCATCTGTTAAATATTTAGCTGTAGATATGGGAGATAAAAATATTAGAGTCAATGCAATATCTGCAGGCCCAATTAAAACACTTGCAGCTTCTGGTATTGGCGATTTTAGGTTTATTTTAAAGTGGAATGAACTCAACTCTCCATTGAAGAGAAATGTAACTTTAGAAGATGTTGGTAGTACTGGTACGTATCTTTTAAGCGACCTTTCTTCTGGCGTAACTGGTGAAATTCACCATGTTGATTGTGGTTATCATACTGTTGGAATGGTAGCTGTAGATGAAGCTGAAGGAGTAGCAGGTTTGTTAAATGAGTTTAGCAATAAATAATTAAACAATGTCACACAATTCTTTTGGTAATTTATTAAAGTTTACTACATGGGGGGAGAGCCATGGAGAGACTATAGGATGTGTAGTAGATGGTTTTCCATCGGGAATAACAATTGACACTAAATTTATCCAAACCAAACTAAATTTGAGAAAACCTGGCCAATCAAAGTTTACTACTCAAAGAAAAGAAAAGGATGAAGTAAATATACTTTCAGGTGTTTTTGAAGGTAAGAGCACAGGTGCCCCTATTTCGATGATTATTCATAATAAAGATCAGAGAAGTAAAGATTATTCAGATATTAAAAATAAATTTAGACCTGGACATGCTGACTATACCTATTTTATGAAATACAAAAATTATGATTACAGGGGTGGTGGAAGATCAAGTGCAAGAGAAACAGCAATGAGAGTTGCAGCTGGAGCCTTAGCTGAACTACTTCTTAAAAAGTATTGCGGTAATAAATTAAACGTGACAAGTGCAGTTATACAAATAGGAAATGAAAAAATTAATGATAAATCCTGGAATAATAGCTTTATAAATAAAAATCCATTTTTCTCACCTAATAAGACTATTTTGAAAAAATGGGAAGAATTAATTTTATTTCATCGTAAAAATGGTTCTTCACTAGGTGCAATAATAGAAGTAAGGGTTTCCAATTGTCCTGTAGGCATTGGGGAACCAATTTATCAAAAACTTGACTCAGAAATATCAAAAGCAATTATGAGTATTAATGCAGTAAAAGGAATTGAATTTGGTAGTGGATTTAATCTTGTAAATTTAGATGGAACAAATGCTTCTGATCAAATGGATCTTAATAAAAAAAATATAAGCTTTGATACTAATCATGCGGGTGGAGTTTTAGGTGGAATATCATCTGGTCAAGATATTGTATTTAGATATATAGTAAAACCTACAAGCTCAGTTCTTACAGAGAAAAAAACTATAACTAAGAATTTAAAAAAGACAAAAATTAGAACTATTGGTCGTCATGACCCCTGTGTTGGTATAAGAGCAGTACCTGTTGGTGTTGCAATGACAAATTTTGTATTAGCTGATCTATATTTAATAAATAAATCTAAATCACTTTAAAAGCATAGATACTTTATCAAATATTAATTCTTTTGAAATTCCAGATTTATTATATTGATCATCAATATCAGATTGGTCAATAAATTCATCTTTCATAAAGAAGTTTAATATTTTTGGAGTTTTATTTAGTTTATTGATTAAAAAATCATTTACCTGACTGGAAAAGCCACCTATTGCATTTTCTTCAATAGTAATAAAAATATCGTGAGTTTTATTAAGATTTTGTATCAATTTAGTATCAATTGGTTTTGCAAATCTCATGTCTACTACAGTGCAATTTAATTTATGATGATTTTTTATCATTTCATTAATCTCTAAAACTTTTTTTAACCTTGTGCCTAAATTAAGAAAAGCAATTCTTTTACCTTTTTTTAGTATCTTACCTTTTCCTATTAATATTTTTTGGAAATTATTGTTATTATTATATTCATACGCAAAGTCTCTTGGGTATCTTATTGCAGAAGGTTTATTATTAATTGACTGAGCTAATTTAATCATATTTTTTAACTCTTCTCCGTTTGAGGGAGCCATAACAATAAAATTGGGAAGGCAACATAGGTAACTAAGATCAAAAGAACCAGCATGTGTAGCACCATCAGCACCAACAAAACCTGACCTATCAATTAAGAATCTTACAGGTAAAGATTGTATCGCTATGTCATGGACTACTTGGTCATATGCTCTCTGAAGAAACGTAGAGTATATTGCAACAAAAGGCTTTATAGACTCAGTAGTCATCCCTCCTGCAAAAGTAACAGCATGTTGTTCAGCTATTCCTACATCATAAAATCTTAAAGGATATTTTTCTTGAAATTTATTTAGGCCCGTTCCTGATGGCATTGCTGCTGTTATTGCAACAATCTTTTTATCTTTTTTTGCTAATTTTAAAAGAGTGTCACTTACAACATTTGTGTATGTGACAACTTTAGACTTGTTTTGAACACCAGTCTTAACGTCAAATGAAGATACACCATGGAATTTATCTTTAGATTGCTCAGCAGGTTTATAACCCCTCCCTTTCTGGGTAATCAAGTGCAAGAATACAGGTCCGTGTAATTCTTTTTTCTTATATTTTTTAAACAATTGGACCAATAACTTTAAATTATGGCCATCTACAGGTCCTAAATAATTTAAACCCAATTCTTCAAATAGTGTGTTACCTGTAAGGTAACCCTTAAAATATCCTTCTGTTTTTTTTGCGAATTCTCCAATTTCGTTTGGAAGTCTTTTAGTAAAGTTTTTAATAATATCTCTAAAACCCTCATATGACTTGGAACTTAACAAATTGACAAGGTACTTACTCATTGCACCTACAGGTTCAGCTATAGACATCTCATTATCATTAAGGATTATTAGTGAATTTTTATTCAAATGCCCAAGGTTGTTTAGTCCTTCAAAGGCCATGCCTGCACTAATAGCACCATCACCTATAACACTGACGACATCAAAATTTTTATTTAAAATATCTCTAGCAGCTGTAATTCCTAAGCTTGCAGAAATTGAGGTAGAACTATGTGCTGCACCAAAAGGGTCATATATACTCTCTGATCTTTTTGTAAAACCAGATAATCCATTTTTTTTTCTTAATGTGTGTATTTTATTTTTTCTACCAGTTAGAATTTTATGAGGATATGTTTGGTGTCCTACGTCCCAAATAATTTTATCTGATGGTGTATTGAAAACATGATGTAAAGCCACAGTTAGCTCTACTACTCCCAAACTAGCTCCAAGATGGCCACCAGTTTTTGACACTATTTCGATAGTATAGTCCCTTAATTCGTCATTTAGTTTTTGTAATTCACTAAATGATAATTTTTTTAAATCTCTAGGTAATTTAATTTTACTTAAAACAGACATAAATTTTATAATTACTTAAATTCTGTTGACGAAAGTGATTTATTTTTTTTTACAATTTTGTCAATTTTAATTTTTGCAGATTTCAATTTTTCCTCACAATATTCTTTTAAATCTATGCCTTCCTCAAATAACTTAATACTATCTTCTAGAGGAGTATCTTCATTTTCCAATAAATCTGATATTTCCTCAAGTCTCTTGAGTGCACTTTCAAAATTTTTATCATTTTTTTTATTCATCAGAGTATTCTACTAAAGCTTTTAAATGGTTATGTAGTCCATGATATAAACCCTCCATATCATATCCTCCCTCTAAGACTGAAATTATTGGAACATTATTTGCAAACTTTTCCAATATAATTTTTGTCACCCAATAAAAGTCATCATCGTCTAAGTTGATTGAAGCAAGTGGGTCCAATTTATGTGCATCAAAACCAGCAGAGAAATATATTAAATCAAATTTAGTATCAATTTTGTCAACTATATTTTTTCTAAATAGGGACCTGAAAGAGCTTGAATCACATTCACTTGGCAAAGGACAATTAAATATATTTCCAACACCAACTTCATCAAATGAACCAGTACCAGGGTAAAATGGAAATTGGTGACTTGAAGCGTAATAAACATCAGGGTTATTTTTAAAGATATTTTGAGTACCATTTCCATGATGCACATCAAAATCTACAATTAAGATTTTTTTAAATTTGCCAGAGTTTAATGCATATTGAGCTGAAGCAGCGACGTTATTAAATACACCAAAACCCATAGCTTTATTACATTCGGCATGATGGCCAGGTGGTCTATGAGCACAGAAGAAAACACCGTTATTATTATTATCTAGAATATAGTTTACTGCATCAACACTACCCCCCACTGCTAAAAGATAGCTTTTTAAACTATTTGGAGATGCAATTGTATCAGGATCAAAATAGGTAAAACCAGAATTTGGAATAGAGTCATAAATTTTATTTACGTATTCTATGTCATGGACTAAAGATATTATTTTTTTATCAGCAATATTTGGTTCAATAAGATTGTGTTTTAAATACTCTTCTTTTATTAAATTATTTACAACTTTTATTCTTTCTATGGACTCTGGATGATTACCAGTATCATGATTTTTATATTCCTCTGAAAAAATAATATTTATCATTTTAAAAGTTTTAATAAAAAACTTTGAAACCAATTATAATTTTTAAATTGATATTTTTTAAAGTCTTTCATTATTTTATTTAAATTATCTATGTAAGGGTATTTAATATTAACTATGTCATGCCATCTTTTTATAGTATGAGCTGTAACTTCAGGATGAAATTGAAAACCATAAATATTTTTATTTTTAATTTTAAAGGAATCAACATCATGCAAAATACCCTTAGATAGTAATTCCATATTTTTATTGAGAGAAATACCTTCTGTGTGAAATTGTAAAAAAGATAAGTTTTTTTTAAATACTTTACTATTAATTTTTAAATTTTTTTTATAACCACACTCAAATACTTTATTTTTTGCTTTTGATATTTTTGATCCATAAATTTTTGCAATCAATTGAGCACCTAAACAAATTCCAATAATTGGCTTATTAAGTTTAATTATATATTTTAAAAATTTATACTCATATGCAATAGCCTTTGACTTACTATTTGCACTCTGTTTACCTCCATGAAATATAAATAAATCAAATCTTTCTAATTCTTTTTTTTTTAAAAAATGTAAATTTTTATAAAAAATTGTAGAGGTATGATGACTTTTTTGAAAAAATTTTGAAATAACACTTATATCGGCAACTTCACTATGAATTATTTGCAGTACTCTCTTCATTTTTACTAAAGTTGATGACTGTACCAAATATTATCGCATAAGAAAGCATTGATGATCCTCCATAGCTAATAAATGGCAAAGTCATTCCTGTTGGAGGAATTAATTTTATAGAGGAGCCAATATTTACAAATGCTTGCAGACATGTCAAAAAACATAAACTAAATATAGTATTTGAGATAAATAAATTAGATGGACTTAAAATAGATTTTCTGACTAAAATAAAAAAAACTGGATAAAGAAAAGATACAAATAATCCAAATAAAACCCCAAATTCTTCAATTAAAATGGCAAATATGAAGTCATTATGAGACTCAGGGATTGAATATTTAAGTTGCCCTTCACCAAGACCTACACCAAAGATTCCCCCTGTTTTTATTGCTGATAAACTTTTTGAAACTTGAGCATTGTCTCCATCTAGAAAATTATCAATTCTGTAAGCAACATGATCAAATGAAAAATATGCAATTAATAGAAAAAACACACCTATAAAACCCAATAAAATAAAAAGTTTAAGATTTCTAAAATACAAAATTAAAATTAGCGAAAAAATCGAAATGTATACTAATAAAGTACCTATATCTGGTTGAAGTAATAGAAGTGTAATGACCAAACTAATAATTATAAAACTAATAAATAGATATAGCTTATTATTAGTCTTAATATATAAATAACAGAACCAAGAAAACATACATACAAGTGGTCCTTTAAGTAACTCGGATGGTTGTATAGAAAAAAAATTAAAGCTTATCCATCTAGTTGCACCTTTAATTTCATATCCAAAAATTGGTACTATCAATAAAAGAATAGTAAAAAATATACACATAACATTTAAAATTTTTCTTAATTTATTTTTTGGAAGTAATGATAAAAATATTAAAACCACTAAAGAAATTGATAAAAAAATAATATGTTTAAAAATAAGTAAAATTGGATACTCAGTACCTATTAAAGAATAAATAGCAAGGATACCTATGAATGATAGTATAAATGGTATTATAAAAAGTTTTTTTGATAAAATGTACCAGTTAGATCCTAATAAACTTTGATCATCTCTAAATAATATATTTTTCAAATTAATACTTTTTTAATAAGTTTATTAAAATGTTTTCCTCGATCTAAATAGTTTTTATAATAATCAAATGACTCACCACCTGGCGAGAACAAAATATAACTGTATTTATTAACTTTTAAATTTAATTTTAAAAATTTTGCTAATTCATTAAGATTTATAAATTTGTAATAATTTGAATTAATAAAATTTAAATGGTCAATAAATAAATTGTTATGATTACCGAATATTAAAACTAATGTATTCGAAATATTAAATTTTGAATTCTTTAGTTGTTTTTTAAATTTACCCCCAAGAATTAAAATTTTTCTTGAACTATTTATTAAATTATTTTTAAAGATAGCATTATTTAAATTCGTACACTTACTGTCATTATATATTTTTAAGTTATTTAAATTATAAATAAGTTGATTTCTATAATTTAATTCATTGTATACTAAACTAGAATATATTTTTATTTTTGGGTCAATATTATGAACTAATTTTCTTATAGAATTCAAATTTAGTTCCTTAATATAATGAACAAGATCCTTTTTTGTAGATATTTTATTATTTATAAAAACCAATCTTTTTTTATTTATTTTTAAATATCTTTGATATTTTGAAAATAATTTTTTTGATATATACAAATTACAATTTTTATATAATAAATTTTGTATTCGAAATTTTGAATTAATATATTCTTTTATGTTGTTATGGTAATTTAAGTGATCACTGAATATATTTGTTATAATTGCATAATGTAATTTTAAAAACTTTACTTTATCTAATTGATATGAACTTAATTCAATGATCAAAATATCAACTTTAGATAAATAGTTAATAATATTTTTCTTGTCTAAAATAGTATTACCAAAATTTCCAATAATCTCTGTTTTATATTTTTTTGATAGTATATCTTTTAGGTAGCAACAAGTTGAAGATTTACCTTCTGTGCCTGTAACACCTATTATTTTCTGTTTAGACAACTCTAAACTTAAAAAATCTAAATCAATTAAAATTTTATTTTTGTATTTATATAAAAAATGCTTTTTATTAATTTTAATTGATGGGGAAACAATAAAATAATCATATTCATTAATGTAATTATTTAAGTAGTCCTTATTTATAGATTTCTTATTAATGATTTTTTTAAAATCATCATAGATATTATAATTACAATTTTTATTTTTAAGGTATCTCTCTATTGATTTACCACTTATGCCATATCCATATATTAAAAATTTTTTATTTAAATTTATCAATTATCTTATTTTTAGTAATGATAAGGCTAACAGACAAAAAAGAAAACTTAATATCCAAAATCTAATCACAATCTTTTGTTCTGATATTCCTTTTTTTTCGTAGTGATGATGTAAAGGTGCCATTAAAAATAATCTTTTGCCTTTTGTTATTTTAAAATATGTAACTTGTAGCATCACTGATATTGTCTCTATTACAAAAAGACCACCTGCTACAGCCAATACTATTTCCTGTTTTAGTAAAATTGAAGTTACTGCTAATGAAGCTCCTAACGATTGAGATCCTGTATCTCCCATGAAAATAGATGCAGGGCTCGAATTAAACCATAAAAAACCAAGCAAAGATCCAATTGCTGCAGTACAAAAAATAACTATCTCTCCAGAGCCTTTCATATAATTAACTAAGAGATAGTCAGAAAAATTTATATTGCCCAATACATATGCAAATATGGCAAATGTAAGGAAAACGAATATCAAAGGCATAGAGACTAATCCATCCAAACCATCTGTTAAATTAGTTGCATTAGTTGAGCCAACAACAATAAGTAAAATTAATACAAAATATAAATAACCAAGATCAATGGAAACATCTTTTAAGAAAGGAATACTAAATTTGTTTAAATCAAATCCATTATGTTTAATTGTAAAATAAATAATCAATGTAGCTAATAACTGGCTTAAAAATTTAGTTTTAGAAGATATCCCCTTTCCAAGTTTAACTTTTTGAAAATCATCAACTAAACCAATTAGACCAAATAGTACTAAAGTCAGGATTAATATGTAATTAAAACTTGAGAAATTTGAAGTCCATAATATTGAGCTTAAAATAATTGAAAACAGTATTAGCACTCCACCTAATGTTGGAGTTCCTTTTTTATGATAATGAGTATCTGGGCCGTCATTTCGAATAGGTTGACCACTTGGAAAAATACTCTTTTGAAATCTAATCCAGTGAGGCATTAAAATTATAACTATAAAAAATGAAGTAACTAATGATAAACCTGATCTAAAGGAAATATAACCAAACAAATTAAAGAAAGATTCTGTCTCTTTTAGTGAGAATAATAAGTCACTTAACATATTGTTTTATTAGCCTATCTAGTTGATTTGATCTTGATCCCATAACGAATATATTCTTTATACTATTAGATTCTTTATTTAAGTATTTAATAGCTGGCATATAATTCTTATAAAAATTAAAGTTATTTGATTTTTTTTTAAATTTATAGAATTCTTCACCAATGAAAATTATTTTTTTTAAATTTAAATTTGTTACCAATTCAATTATTTGTAGGTGAAAAAAATCTGACTGAACTCCTAATTCCTTCATTGCTCCTAGTATGTAAACTTTTTGTTTAATATTCCTCTGATTAAATATTAGAATTTGCTTATTAAGTGAATATGGACTGGCATTATAGGTATGGTCGAAGAATATAACTTTTTTATTCTTTATATAAGTTGGGACTTTATTCCCCCTAGATTCAATTATGGACTCCTCATAAAAAAATATATTTGAATTAATTTTTTTCACAAATGACTTTAAAAACAAAAATGAAATTATAGCTATATTTATACAAAAACTTCCTTTAGATGACTCGATAGAATATTGATTTTTATTTAGTATGAACTTTACAGCATATTTTTTTTTTCTTTTTAGAATATTTTTTTTTATATTATCAACATTTATTAGGTGCACATTTGAGCCAATTTTGTTCTCAATATAGTGAGGATTGTAATTATAATTAATTAAACCAATTTTAAGTCTTTTTGACTTAAATATTTTTAATTTGTTATCAATTAAATGATTAAAATTTCTAAAATTTCCAATGTGAGAATTTTCGATACCTGTTACTAAGCAATAATGTGGTTGTAAAGTTTTAATTAATTTAGACATTTCGTTAGAGAAATTAATACCCAATTCGAATACGGAATAATCGCAGTTTAAATACATATTCATTATAGAAAATTGCAGTCCCTGAATATTATTGTAATTCTTATATGATCTGTATGTTTTAAAATTATTGTTTTTTAAGATGTGATATATATTTTCCTTAAATGTTGTTTTTCCAACAGATCCAGTAATTGCAATAATTTTACCTTTGTAACTATCTAATATATATTTGCAAAATTTTTTTATAAATACCTGGGTATCTTTTACATAGAGTAATTTAGAATAATTTGACTTTACATTAACAATAACTAAAGATGCTTTTTTTTTGAGGGCATCTTTATAGTATAAGTTACCATCGTTTTTATTTGTTTTTAAACCTATAAAAATATCATTTTCTCTTATAAGTCTAGTATCAAAAACTATATTACTATTGTATTTTGATTTTAGCTCATAAATAGTCTTATAAATTTTTTGCATAATTAGAAGAAATTACTCTATCATTAAAAATATAATTTTTATCTTTATAGGTTTGTGTGCTCTCATGACCTTTACCAGCTATTATTAAAATACCATCATTTTTTTTGATATAATTTACACCAAATTTAATAGCCTTTCTTCTATTAGGAATCTCAATTGAATTAAAGGAGTGTTCTATGAGAGTTTTTCTAATCATTGCTGGATCTTCTCTTCTTGGATTATCATCAGTTATAATCTGTAAATTTGTATATTTTGAAATAACTTTAGCTATTTGTGGTCTTTTAGTTTTATCTCTATCCCCTCCACAACCATATACAATTATTATATTTTTATTTGATGGTAATTCTTTTAACAAATTTTCATAAGCATCTTTTGAATGAGCATAATCAACTATTATCACTTTGTTTTTTTGTTAAAAATGATTTCAGATCTTCCAGGTGGAAATAATGAATTACTTATTTTTGATGGAAATTGTTTTACAATATTAAAATATACCATCAATATAGTAATTATATTTTTGACCATAAATTCATTAAAAGAACTTACATTAAACAAAAAACCATTTGTAGATATTTGAAATTTATCATTTTTTTTTTGAGCGATAGATATTTTTTGGCTATATAAGAAGTTACCTTGAGTAAATAATTTACTTTTAAAACTTTTAAATTTATTTTTTAATTTATCGTCCTGTAAAAATAAAGTTGAGTTTTTCAGTTTGTGATTTTTTATTAAATTTATTTTGGCTAAATGATAATTTTTAATATTTTTATGATAATCTAAATGATCTGACTCTAAGTTAGTTAGAATAGCATAGTTATACATTAAATTTCCAACCCTTCCTGAGCTATAACCAATACTAGAAACTTCCATAAAAACAAATTTTACATAATTATTATTTGCAATTTGAAGTAAATTGAGTAATTCAAAATATGATGGTGTAGTATTATATAATTTTTTTATTTTTTTTGAATTGATATAGAAGCCTAATGTTCCAATGTAACAAGACTTAATTCCATTGTTATTAAACAATTTATTTGCTCCGTATGCTATTGAAGTTTTACCATTTGTACCAGTTACAAAAATAATTTTAAGATTATTTATATTGTAAAAAATTTTAGCTATATTCTGTAAATCTTTTTGATTTTTATAAAAAAAATAATTGATTAGGTTATATTTAATATCTTTTTTGAATTTATTATTACAAATAATAAATTTACAATTTTTTTTATTTGCTAATCTTTTATAATTAATAAATTTACTATTATTATTACTATTAAATAGAAAAATAGACTTCTTATTGCATTCTTGCCAATTAGTAACAATTTTATACCCCTTATCTTTTAATTCATCTAGATTCATTAAATATCTGTGCTTTTAGTGTTAATTATAGATAAGTCCAGATACATATAAATCTCTTTTAAGAGATTATAAAAAGTTGGTTTAACAGTATTACCAGCAGTCATGTATTTACCATATTTTTCTTTTGGGTTTTGCATAAAAGTAAGATTTAAATATTTTGGATTATTGTATGGGAAGAAACTAATATATGTAACATTTTGAAATTTTTTGTTGTTTGAAATAGTTTGATCTGCAGTACCAGTTTTACCTGCTACTAAAAAGTTTTTATAAAGTTCGTTGTCAGTCTCATTTGCGTAAAATAATAGTTTATTAATGGTATTTGAAATTTTGTTATATTTATTTTCTTTTTGTTTTTCTTGCTTTTCAAAAGAAGCCTCAAAATTTTCTCTGCCAGTAATTATTTTTCCATATGCATTGATTAGTTGTATTGGAGAAATTGATAAACCATATCCAAAAGGAATATTATCACAATAACTCCCTCTAAAATTATTTATAGTTGGTTCAACAGATTTCATACCAAAGCCAATTTTAGTTGATTTTAAGAGGCCTATTTGATCTAAATCAAATTTAAATTCATTTTGACAATCTAAATTTCTTCTAATTAAAATCGCTCCCCTATTAGAGGATTTTTTTAAAATATCTGCTACTTGCATCGGAATTTTACTATTTCTTGGAAAGTCATTAATTACTTTATTTCCTATGTACACAGGTTGATCGACATCAAAGTATTCATTTAGATTTATTTTTTGATTTTTTAAAGCAGAATAAACTGTAAATGTTTTAAAAACAGATCCAAAATCAAATTTAAGATCCTTCAAAGGTAATAATGTTTGATCAAATTTATTAACTTCTCTATTATCTATAAAAACATTACTGACAATCTCTTCACTACTTAAATCTACTAAAACATTCATAGCATAATCTGGATATAAATTTAAAGAGTCATTATACAAAGAGTCATATATTTTTTTTTGTAATAGGATATCTATAGATAAATCGACATCATTATTATTTTTATCTACAAATTTTTCTATCAAAGATACACCTTGATGATCAATATTTGTGTGCCCAATCATATTGTTTATAATAGTGCTGTAAGGATATTTTCTAGTAAGAATTTTTTCATATTTAATATAAGGGTCGCCTTTGTAAATTAACTCTAAAATATTATTCAGTGGGACATTTCTTTTTAAATATTTAACTTTATTTTTTATATTTTTAACCGAATAATTATAATCAGAGTAAGCTAAAGTATTTTTATTAAAATCATAAATAGTGGGTAAAACATTACGACTTGTATCTCTTATACTAGATAAATAATTGTTGCTATTATCAAGACTTAAAAATATGAGTCTTGTAAAAGTTGCAATAAAAAGAGATAAAACAATTAAAATAAAAAAATTATAATAATTTTTTGTTTCAGAAAGTAGTTTGTAATCTGTCTCATTACTTAAATTGAACATAATTGACCTTTATAATTGTAAAGTCATCAAATTCATTTCTATCAAATTTAATAATTTTTTTATTTTCAGCATATTCAAAACTATCTAATTCATTGATTTGTAATTGATTTATTTGTTTTGTAAGAAGAATTCCTTTCTTAACGTATATTTGATTTTCTTTATGATAATTTTTTTTTAAATATGATAAGTCATTTTCTAATATCTTAATTTGATTCTTAAAACTTAAAAATAAAATTATAAATATAAATATAAAAAAAAATTTAGAGATTTGATTAATCAATTTATAAATCTCCCAACTCTAAGTTTTGCAGATCTAGATCTATTGTTTTCGATTACTTCAAATCTTGATGCTATCAAAGGTTTTTTAGTGAGGTTTTCAAAACCCCAATCTTTATTATTTTGAAAATATTTATTTTTTTTAACTTGATTATCCCTGAAATAGTTTTTAACTATTCTGTCTTCTAAACTATGAAAAGAAATAATTGCAAGATATCCATTTAACTTTAAAAATTTATATGTTTTTTTTAGAAATATAATTAGATTTTCTAATTCATTGTTTGCCTCAATCCTAAGTGCTTGAAAAGCTTGTGTTGCAAAATGTATTTTCTTAGATCTAAAGTTGACTCCACTATCTCTCAAAACCTCAATTAATTCAAAATTAGTATTAATTATTTTTTTAGTTCTCTGATCAACAATATATTTAGCTAACTTTTCAGCCTGATTTATTTCACCATATAGATAAAAAACTCTTTGGAGATCTTCTTTTTTATAATTATTGATAATTTTATATGCATTCAAATCACCGCCCAGATAGTTCATATTTAGCTTAGAATTAATTTTAAACGATAAACCAATATTATTGTTTTCAAGCTGATTAGAGGAAAATCCTAAGTCTAATAAAATAAAATCAAATTTTTTAATTTCTAAATCTATTAAATCTAAATTTTTAAAATTAGTTTTATAAAAAGATATATTGGGAAACTTTTTTTTTAAATTTTTTGCTATTGATTTAGAGTTATCATCTTGATCAATTGCAGTCACGTTGTGGCCTTTCTCTAAGAATTTTAAAGAATGACCTCCTCCTCCAAATGTACAGTCTAGAATAAATAAATTCTTTTTATCATCAATAAAAGATTGAATTTCATTTGTCATAATAGGTATGTGCTGGTCTCTAATCATTTAAATTTAGCCCTAGAATTTTTTTTATGAGTCTCTCCTAATTTTTTATCCCAAATTTCAAAATGGTTTCCCTTACCAATAAATATTATTTCTTTGGATATTTTTGAAAATTTTTGAAGTTGTTCTTTGACTATAAATCGTCCATCTTTATCTATTGTTATTTCCTCTAAATCAGAGAGAATTGCTGTTTTAAAATGGTCATTTTTTTTTGAGAAAAAATCCTTCTCATCAAAACTTTTAATTAATGAGTTAATTTTGGATGATAGGTGTACCTCTAAACACTCATATTTTAAACTTTTGAAAATAAAAGTATTTTCAATAGAACTTTTTATTGTTGATCTAAAAGAGGATGGGATAGCAACTCTATTTTTAGAGTCTATAATTCCATAAAAAGATGATAAAAACATTAACATGGTATTTTATGGGATTATATGGGATTTTTAGTAAATAGTAAATAACAATGGGTAGCTATAAGCTGAGTTCTGTATTATAAAAAATTGCAGCCATTTATCTAGATTAGCCATTGCTGACTAATTCAAGCGATCAACCCAGACCAACTGTAGAAATAGTTATAGTCTCTATTTGATCTTACTCGTGATAGGGTTTACATATTGCGATACTACTTAAGTATCCGGTAAGCTCTTACCTCACCTTTTCACCCTTACCTTACGGCGGTTTTTTTCTGCTGCACTTTCCCTAAGGTTACCCTCGACGGATGTTATCCGTTATCACTTTCTACGTGAGCTCAGACTTTCCTCTTTGTAAACAAAGCGACTGCAAGCTACCCATATAAATAATATACAAAATCAAGTGAATAATAAATTATAAAAATTATTTAAAAATTTTTTTGAGATATTCGGAGATATTTTTTTGTAATTTAGAGATCTTTTGACTGCCATTATGCAATATTTTTTGTGATATTTAATGTAGTATTTATGAAATCCGTAAAAATTTAACAGATCATTTATATTATATAAATTCTTAGATTTTTTTAAATTCTTGAACCTATTAATCCCAATTTTATTAATAAAAAACTTTTCACCTGGATCCTTTTTTCTATTTGGTGAAATATCTGAGTGAAAAATAAAATTTTGATCCGGAATATAATAATTGTTTTTCAAAAAATTTATTAATTTTTTTAAAGAGAAATATTGCTTTTGTGTAAATTTTGAGTACCCATGATAGTGGCCATTATTTTCCAATTCAATTCCTATAGAATAATCATTAATATTAATATTATTTTTCCACATTGATACTCCTGCGTGCCAAGCTTTTAATCTTGGACATATCAAATTAAATATTTTTCCATTACGAGAGACTAAATAATGAATACTTACATTAGAGTTTTTATCAGATAGTTTTTGGTAAGCTAATTTAAGACTTTTCATACCTGTGTAATGAATAACTACATATTTGACTATTTTATTTTTTTTTCTGAAGTTATAATTCATGTGTGTTAAAATTGATTCTTATAATTGTATCTTTTTTTATTATTTCTTGCTCATATAATGATTCAATTGATTATCAAAGTGAGCAAAATCTCTATAAAAACAATAAATTAAGTGATCAGGAACTTTTTAGAATAGCTAACAAATATATTGAAAATGATATGTTTGAAAGAGCATTAATAGAATTAGATAAAATTGAAGTTCTATATCCTAGCAGTAAGTATGCTAATAAAAGTATATTGTTAAGAGCTTATATAAACTTTATAAAAAAAGATTATGAAAAAACAAGAGCATTGTCTGAAAATTATAAAAAATATTTCCCAGGAAGTGACGATATTGTTTATGCTAACTATTTAGAAGCTATGACATATTATGTGTTAATTAAAAAGTCAGATTATAGCCAAAGAAATACAGAGCAAGCTTTAGAAAAATTTACATTTATATTGAACGCTTACCCAGATAATGAATACAAAATAGATATTATTACAAAAATGCAGATCATAAATAATAATTTAGCAAAAAGTAAATTAAAAACTGCAAAGTTTTATATTGAAAAAAATAATTATAATGGTGCTTTATTATATTTATTAGATATTTATGAAAATCATAATTCAAGTGTATATATTGCTGAAACAATATTCTATATATCAAAAATTTATTATAATTTTGAAGAAATAGAAACATCTAAAAGATATGCATCAGTATTGGCTTATAATTTTCCAGACAGTAAATGGTATGAAAAAATATATAATATATTAAATAACATAGAGGAAGTAGATAACGATAAAAAATGGTTTGAAAAATATAATCCTCTGAAAATATTAATAGAAAAAGAGTCAACACAATCTGATATTCAAGTTTTAAAGTAATTATAATGTTAGTTTCTTTAGAAATTAAAAATTTTCTTTTAATTAAACAGATGTCTATAAATTTCATTAGTGGTTTTAATGCATTTACAGGTGAAACTGGCGCAGGTAAATCAATAATAATTGAGGGTCTTAAATTAGCATTAGGTGGAAAAAACTATTCAAAAGTGAATTTAAATGAAAATGAAATTTCTTCAATAAAAGCAGTATTTGAAGTTAATAATTTAATAAAAAAAAATTTAGATGAACTCGACCTTGTTATTGAGGATGATTATTTAATTGTAGAAAGACAAATAAACTCAAATCAAAAAACTAAATTATTAATTAATGGTGAAATAAAACCTCTCAACAATGTAAAGAATATATTAAAGAATGTTATTGAATTTCAAGAGAATTTTGAGCAGCAAGAATTATTTGATAACAAGTATTTTCTAAATTTTATTGACAATATAGGTGGTATTGAGAAAAATGATTTAAAATCCTATTTTGAAAAACTTAAAGACTCAAAGAATATTTATCATGCCCATTTGGACAATGAAAAAAATATAAATGAAAAACTAGAAATATTAAAAATCAAAAATAATAAAATTAAAATTTTAAATCCAACTAAAAATGAATATGAAGAGCTTCTTAATAAAAGAAACTTAAATAAAAATATTAAAAAATATATCGAAATTTCAAATGAAATAAAAAAATCAATATCAAATTATAATTCAAACAGTTACTTAAGTTCAATAGAGAAAAATCTTTCTAAATTAGAGGATATAAATCAGGAATACTCGGGTATCAGTCAGAAATTTACCTCTTATATTTTAGATATAAATGAATTAATTAATGAATTGGAAAATAAATTTAATTCTGTAGATTACGATGAAATTGATTTTGACGAAATTGATGAAAAGATCTATCAATATCAACAATTGTCAAAATTTTTTGAAGTAGACCCTCAAAATTTGTTTTCTATTAAAGAAGAAATATTAATTGAAATTGATTCACTTGAAAATTTTGATAAAGAGAAAAAAAAACTATTTAATAAATATACTAATGATCTTAATAATTATAAAGTTGAAGCTTTAAATATATCTAATCTAAGAAAAAAAGAGTCAAAAAAAATATCTGAAAATATTAATAAACAACTTCCAATTGTAAATATAGAGCAAGGACAAATTATTTTTAAGTTTTTAGAAAAAGATGAAAAAGACTTCAATTCTCAAGGATATGATGAATTAGATGTATTATTTAGAACAAATAAAAATTCTGAATTTAGCTCAATAAAAAAAGTAGCATCTGGAGGAGAGTTGTCCCGATTACTTTTGATAATTAAATCATTATCAGCTAACAATGATAAAGATCTTACTCTTATTTTTGATGAAGTAGATAGTGGTTTAAGTGGCAAAATTGCATCTAATGTCTCTGAAAAAATCGAAAATATATCCAAAAAAAATCAAGTTATAGCCATAACACATTCACCTCAAGTTGCATCAAAAGCGAACAAACATTGGAAAATTGAGAAAGTCATTAAAAATGATGAGATGACGAGTGAAATTTTTGAATTAAATGATGAGTCCAGAGTAAATGAAATAGCAAGTTTAATTAGCGGAGCTAAAATTACTGAGACTGCTAAAAAAGTAGCATCAGATTTACTTCAAAATTAAAGTAATGAATACAAAAGATACTTTTATAAAACTAAGAGATAGGTTGAAAAAACATAGTAATGAATATTACAACTCAAATCCATCTATTGATGACTCAGATTATGATGATCTTAAGAAAAGATATGATTATTTATTATCAAATAATCCTGAATTAAAAGAATTAGACAATTTAGGTATAGGTGCTTCACCCTCTTCAAAATTTGCAAAATTTAGACACCATGAACCTATGCTATCTTTATCTAATAGTTTTAGTTTGAGTGACTTAAAGGATTTCTTTAATAAAGCAACAAATTTTTTAAAAAAAAAAAATTCTGATTATATATTTAATGTAGATTGTAAAATAGACGGGGTCTCTCTGTCTTTAATATATAAAAATAATAAATTATTTAAAGCACTTACAAGAGGTGATGGAATAATTGGAGAAGAGATAACAGAAAATGTTTTGGGCATTAAAGGTATACCTAAAGTTTTAAAAAATTGTAAATCTGATCTTATAGAGATCAGAGGTGAGGTATTTTTTTTAAGAAATGATTTTGAAAAGTTAAATAATCAATTTGAAAAAAAAAATCAGTTTTCAAATCCTAGAAATGCTGCCTCAGGATCTCTTCGTCAAATAGATAGTAAAATTACAAAAGATCGACCTTTAAGATTTATACCACATGGATATGGTAAATTTTCTAACGAACAAGAGTTTTTAAACTTTGAAGAATTTTTAATTTTTTGCAAAAAAAATAATTTTGATCAAACTGGTTATGCTAAAAAATATAATAATTTAAATAATATTTATGCTTACATTTCAGAGATTGAGAAAAAAAGGTCCATAATTAACTTTGATATTGATGGAATGGTAATCAAAATTAGTAGCCTAGATTTTCAGAGAATGTTGGGGAATACCAATAAATTTCCTAGATGGGCAATAGCTGCTAAATTTAGTTCTGAGGAGGCATTAACACAAGTTAAAAAAATAGAACTACAAATAGGAAGAACTGGAGCTATAACACCTGTAGCTAGACTAAAGCCAATTAATATTGGAGGGGTAATAGTATCAAATGCTACACTTCATAATTTTGATGAAATTATAAGAAAAGATATAAGGATTAATGATTTTGTTTGGGTAAAAAGAGCTGGAGATGTAATTCCATATGTTTCAAAAGTTGATATAGAGAAAAGGAAAAATTCTAATAAAAAATTTAATATTCCAAAAAAATGTTTATGTGGAAATAAAATTATAAAAATTAAAAGTGAGGCAGTACAAAGGTGTAGTGTCGGAAAAAATCAATGTAAATATCAAAACTTGGAGACTTTAAAGCATTTTGTATCTAAGAAGGCAATGAACATAGACGGACTTGGTGAGAAATTGATTGAAAAATTTGTCAGTCTAAATTTAATTTCTGATAAACTTGATATATACGAATTAGAAAATTATAAAGATAAAATTATTAAACTAGATGGATTTGGTGAAAAATCCTTTTTAAATCTTATTGAATCAATAAATAAATCTAAAGTTACCTCTTTATCAAGATATTTATTTTCTCTTGGTCTAAGGTATTTGGGTGAAAATAATTCTGAGCTTATATCTTTAAATTTTAAAAATAAAACTAGGTTTAAAAATTTCATTAAATCAAAAAAACTAAGAGAACAACTTGAAAATATTGATGGTCTAGGTGAAAAAGCAATAAATTCATTTATTAATTACTTTTCTAATGAAGATAATCTTAGAGAGTCATTTGCAATCCTTGATATAATTGAAATTAAGGAAATTGAGAGTAATTATGAGAGCCTTAATAAAAGTATTTTATTTACCGGAACTCTTAAAAAAATGTCTCGTGACAGGGCAAAAGAATTAGCAAAAAAAAAAGGATATAAAATAGCCTCGAATGTCTCAAAAAATTTAGACATACTTGTATATGGAGAAAAATCTGGCTCTAAATTAAAAAAAGCTAATGATTTAAAAATTAATATTTTAAATGAGAATGATTTTTTAAATCTTATTAATTAAATTTTTTATAAAATAATCTCTATAATCATCATCTAATCTTGGTTTAAGAGTTTTATAAATTTCCGTGTGATATTTTTTAATATAATTTCTCTCAAAGTTTGTGATTAACTTAAAATTAATTAAATCCAAATCGTAAGGTACTAATGTAATGTTTTTTAGTTTTAAACTATTATTTATATTTTTTGTTACATATAAGTTTTCTATTCTTAAACCAAATTGACCTTCAACGTAATAACCTGGTTCAATAGAAAATAAAGCGTTCTCAACTAAAATATCTTTTGATCTTGAGGAAATAATAGGATATTTTTCATGAACATCACCAAAATTACCTACACCGTGTCCAGTTCCATGATTATAAAATATATTGAATTTAGATAGATATTTTCTTATTAATAAATCTAATTCTAATGTTCTAATATTTTTTGGAAATATTTTGTTTTCAATTCTGATTAAAGACTTTAATAAATAAGTATATGAAAATTTAATTCTTGTAAGATTTTTAGATCCAATTTTAATTACCCTTGTAATATCTGTAGTTCCTTCTAGATATTGAGCGCCGGAGTCAATTAATAATAAATTTCTGTTTTTAGATGATAAAGATTTCTCAGGGTGTGGTTTGTAATGAACAATGGCAGCGTTCGAGTCAAATGCACTAATATAATCAAAAGAATTTCTAAAAAAATTAATACCCTCTTTTCTTTTATTGTATAAAATTTCTGAAACTTCATATTCATTTTTAGGATTAATTTTTTTTTGTTTTAATTCAATAATAAATTTTAGAACAGCTAAACCATCTTCAATATGGCAAGACTCTATATTTTTAATTTCTTTTGATGTTTTAATACCCATGTATTTAGAAATATTAATTTTGGTCTCAGATACATTTAAAAAATTTGATAATCTCATGTACATATTTAGATTTAAGAATTCATAAGAAGTCTCAATATTTTTAAGTTTTGATAATTTAAGATATTTAATAAATTTTTCTTCTTTAAAAATATTAAAACTTTTGCTTATTTTACAAACTTTATTTAAATTTAAATGATTTGTTATTAAAATGGGATTAATATTTTTTTTTGGAATAAATAAACCTGCAAACGGCTTTGTAGAATTCCAAAGTTCAAAAGACCTTAAGTTAAGCAAATATGCAACTTGGGCATTATTCCAAATTAGTATTCCATCAGTTTTAAGTTTACTCTTTATCCATTTTAAATTTTTAAAGAACGGTCTTGGTATTAAATATTTTGGCATACTCAATGGGTAAGAAATATTAAAATTTGGATAATAATTCTTTAAAAAATAGTTTTTAGATTGGGGGGTAATTATTATTTTATTTTTCTCTAACTTAGAGTTAATCTCTCTAAATTCTTTAATTGAAATTAACTTTGAATCTATAATGCCTGATAAATTTTTGTTTTGCGATAAAAGATAATCCACAATAGAAGTCTTACTTAAATCATAAATTTCACATTTATTCTTGAAAAATTTTTTAGCCGCTAAGGTGTAACGAGAGTCAGTAAAAAAAATAAATTTGTTTATAAAAAAGAGTATATATCCCATAGTACAATCAAATTTAAATAATTTATATATGTCTTTAGAATCTAAATTTGGACTCTCATTTAGATGTAAATCATTATTAGTTATGAGGTAAAAATCTAATTTATTATCTTTTAAAAATTTATTTATAAGCCGAGATTTCATTTACTATTTTTTTTTAAAAATTCTAGCATCCTTTTTTTACCAGGACTCAATTGAACATTATCAGAAGTAATCTTTTTTTCTAAGTTTGACGGGGAATGTTCATCAATTAAATTATTTGTATTTTTATCAATTTTTGAAATTTCATTCAAAAATCTTGATGGTAATGAGTAATTATTCATTCCATATGTATATCTTGAAGTAGCATAACTTAAGTTTAAATCAAACTTTGCTCTAGTAATTCCTACATAAGCAAGTCGTCTCTCTTCCTCAAGTGATTTTGAAGAATTTTGCTCTAATGCTCGAGAACTTGGAAAGATACCTTCCTCCCAGCCTGGTAAATATACATGATCAAATTCCAATCCTTTAGCAGCATGCAAAGTCATTAGTTTGACAGAATTTGAATGTGTTTTTCTTTGATTTTCGTTTACCAAACCAACATGTTCTAAGAAATCATCTAAATTTTCAAATTCAGATAAAGCATTTACAAATTCTTTTAAATTGTCTATTCGCGACTCATTTTCTACTTGTTTCAATTTGTTTTTCTCATTTTCAAGCATTTTTAAATAACCTGACTCCTCAATAATAAAGATACCTATATCTTCTAATGTGGTTTTCTTTATGAGATCAGATGTTTTTTTTATAATATCAATAAATGGTTTAGTTTTAATTACAAGTGATCCGGGCAAGTTATTTTCGTTAGATAAAACTACTAAAGACTCAAAAAATGATATTTTATTTTCTCTTGCATTATTAATAATTAATTTAACTGACTGATCTCCTATACCTCTTTTTGGCAAATTAATTACTCTTTCAAAAGAGAGATCATCATTATTACTATTTGCTAGTTTCAAATATGCCAAGATATCTTTGATTTCTTTTCTCTCAAAAAATCTAGGTCCACCAATAATTTCATAAGGTAAAGCGTATTTTATTAACTTGTCCTCAATACTTCTCATTTGGGCAGTTAGTCTAACTAAAATTCCAATACTATTATTTCCCTGAAACTTCTTTGATATATTATCAGATATCCATAATGACTCCTCTTCCTGAGAATAAAAAGAATTTAAATTAATTTTTTGTTCAGGTATTTTTTTATTAAAACTAACTAAGTCTTTACCTAATCTATTTTTATTATTGCTTATTATGCATGCTGCTGCTTCTAAAATTGAGCTATTTGAACGATAATTTTTTGTTAAGCGAACTACAGAGGAGTCAAACTCTTTTGGAAAATTGATAATATTTTCAACGTTTGCTCCACGCCATGCATAAATCGATTGATCGTCATCTCCAACACAAAATAAATTTTTATCTGAATTTAAAATTAATTTTATTAAATCATATTGGATTAAGTTTGTATCTTGAAACTCATCTATGAGAATATGCTCAATGAAATTTTGGTAAGATTTTTTAATATCTGGGTTGTCAGAAAGTATTTGATAGCTATGTAAAAGTATATCACCAAAATCCACAGCGTTTATTTCGATTAATCTTTGTTGATAATAAGAATAAATATCATCTAATCTCTCAATAGATGAAAATTTAGAAATCTTTTTATTTTCATTAAAAAGAATTTTATTATCTTTTAAATTTTGAATTTCGTTATGATAAATAGCTTCACTTATATCTTTATCAATTTTACAGTACTCTAAAACTTGTTTTAAAAGTTTTTTTTGATCTTCGATATCTAATATTGTGAAATTTGATTTTAAATTCACTAAACCTGAGTGTTTCCTTAAAAATTTTGCAAATATGGAATGAAAAGTACCAATCCATGGAGTATCAATATTACTCTGGAGCTCAGTGTTTACCCTTTCTTTGATTTCATTAGCAGCTTTATTTGTAAAGGTAACAGCTATAATTTTATTAAAATTAACGTTTAAATTTTTAACAATATAAACAAATCTAGATGTCAAAACTCTAGTTTTTCCTGTTCCTGCGCCAGAAAGAACTAAAAGTGGACCTTTTTTGTGCTCAACTGCAATTTTTTGTTCTTTATTTAATTTACTTAGATCCATAGATTGATTGTAATATAATGAATCCAGATTTTACGTAATGAAAACATATTTAAAAGTAATTCTTTTTTTAATATCTGTTACTTATTTACAAATAAGTAACTCTTATTCTAATGAAGATACATCTATATCAGGAATTTCATACGATGAAATTTATGATCCTATAGAGCCAATCAACAGAGCAGTATTAAATTTTAATTTTTTTATTGATGATATTGCTATAAGGCCAATAGTTAAAACTTATAAATTTATAGCTCCTGAACCAGTTGAAAAGGGGGTATCTAATTTTTTTAGTAATTTAAAGGAGCCTATAAGAACTGTGTCATTTATATTTCAAGGTGAATTCTATAAATCATTCAATTCAGTAGGGCGATTTACTATTAATACATTAACAAGTTTGGGTACTTTTGACCTAGCTTCAAGAGTAGGAATGGAAAAAAATGAAACAGACTTTGGAATTACTCTTGCAAAAGGTGGTATATCAAGTGGACCCTATATAGTAATACCGATAATTGGTCCAAGTAATTTGAGAGATTTTAGTGGTGATGTTGTTGAGTATTTTGTTGATCCAATATCTAATAATGTTCCCAACAGGGAGTATATAGCGATAGGAAATGGATTGAATGAAAGAATAGAATTAGATGAACAATTAGATAAAGTCAGAGATGCTTCATCAGATAGATATGAAATGATAAAGTCAATTTATTATCAAAATAGAAATGCTCAGCTTGAAGAAGAGTACATACAAAACTTACCAGTACCAAAAATTTATATTGAATAGTTGCTAAAACTATATTTAACTTAATTTTATGAGAAATTTACTAATTTTATTTAGTATCTTTTTTTCTTTTTCCACTCTTCAAGCTTCTGAAGTTTCGGAATGGTTTGAAAAAGAGTCTAGTCAATTCTTAGAAATAATTAATAATAATGAAGGAACTGAAAGTGAAAATTATGAAAAATATAAATATTTTATTAATAAAAATTTTGCAATTAAGTCAATTGCGTATGGCCTTATCGGAGAAAATATAATCGACAGCAGCTCAAAGGGTGAATTAACTTTATATCTGGATGTTTTTTCAGATTATCTAATAAAGACTATTTATAAACTAGCTAATTCTAATTCTTCAAGTTCAATAATACTCAAAGATGTTGATATAAAAGACAATATTTACATAATTAGATCAAAAATTTCTAATAAGAAATCATCTGTTAACCTATATTGGAAAGTGATAGATACAGGATCTTCTTTCAAGATTATAGATGTAATAGTTGAAAATACATCTTATTTTGTAACTAAGAAATCTGAATTTAATAAAATATTAAGAAAAAATAGAGGAAGTTTGGAAGCTTTAATATCTGAAATTAAAAAAATTTAATAAAAAATTTATTTGGTGGGCCTGGCAGGACTCGAACCTGCGACAACGGCGTTATGAGCACCGCGTTCTAACCAACTGAACTACAGGCCCATGATTAGTTTTGATACTATTATAATCTTATGAAAAAAAAACAAGAATTTAAATTGGTGAAAAATTTAGGAGTCCATAAAAGACTTAAGTTTTTTAGATCTTATAGGGTGTTTTAATTTTCTCAAAGCCTTTGCCTCAATTTGTCTAATTCTTTCTCTAGTAACACTAAATTGCTGACCTACTTCTTCTAAGGTGTGATCAGATGACATTCCTATACCAAATCTCATTCTCAAAACCCTTTCTTCTCTTGGTGTCAAAGTTGAGAGAATTTTAGTTGTAGTTTCTCTGAGATTTAATTGCATCACAGCTTCTTCAGGTATAACTGCATTCTTGTCCTCGATGAAATCACCAAGGAAACTATCATCATCATCACCAATTGGTGTTTCTAGACTAACAGGTTCTTTTGCAATTTTTAGAACTTTTCTAACTTTTTCAATAGGCATTTTTAGTCTCAAAGATAATTCTTCTGGGGTTGGTTCTCTACCTAACTCAAGAATTAATTGTCTACTAGATCTAACAATTTTATTAATTGTTTCGATCATATGGACAGGGATGCGGATTGTTCTCGCTTGATCTGCTATAGATCTAGTTATAGCTTGTCTGATCCACCATGTTGCATAGGTAGAAAATTTATAACCTCTACGATATTCAAATTTATCGACTGCCTTCATTAGTCCGATATTACCCTCTTGAATAAGATCTAAGAATTGTAGCCCTCTGTTGGTGTATTTTTTAGCAATAGATATTACCAATCTTAGATTAGCCTCTATCATTTCCTTTTTGGCTTGATTAGCAGTTCTTTGACCAGATTGGATCTCTCTTACTTTTTCCTTAAATTCAATTGTATTCTGATTAGCAATTTTTGATAAACTGAGTATTTCTTTATATATAAATTTTAATTTTTCACTATTCTTGTTAAAAAGACTTTTAAAGGAGTCATTTGAAGAAGTCATATGTTTTTGGTAAAGAGTATAGGTATCTTTTAAACTATGAAATTTTAAGAATATATCTCTACCTATTTTATTTTGAGTAGCTAGATTCAATAGAGAAACCTCTTTGGATTGAATTTCTTTATTTATTGAATAAAGATGAGTAATGATTTCTTCTAATTTATAAGGCTTAATTTTAATTTCATTAAAATAATTGAGTATCTCATCTTGATATTTTTTTAGTTCTTTTAATGATTTTGTATCAGAAATTTTAGTGATATTTTTATTTTTTTTAATTTTAGTAATATTTTCAGATAATACCAAAACCCTATCTAATTTTTTTAAAATTTCTGGTTTATAAAACTCTTCTATAATTGAAATAGAGAAGCTTTCATTTTCAACATCTTCATCATTAGTGGACTCTTGAAGTTTTTCTTTATCTATCTCTATTCCTTGCTCTTTCATTAAGAGCTGCTTTTCTTTAAAGATAGCTTTTTTTTTGTCATTAATAATTTTTTGTATTTCTTTTCTTTTGGTTGAGTTGGAGTAAGGATCATTATCTTCATTAAAATATTCATCAAAATCAACTATTTCTCTCAGATTAATTTCATTTTTCTTAACTTGTTCAATCCATTTTTTTAAAATGTCAATTGAAGCAGGACACTCGAGAATAGAATTCATCATTTTGTCTAATCCAGACTCTATTCTTTTTGCTATTGCAATTTCACCTTCACGGGATAACAACTCAACATTACCCATTTCTTTAAGATACATACGAACAGGGTCGTCACTCTTTACACCTTTTGATTTTTCTTCTTCATCTGATTCGCTATTTGATAGAGTTGTTTCTTGGTCAGAAGATGCACTGTATGCTTTAAATAATTTAAAAATATCTTCATCAAGATTTTCAATATAATTTAAAAAATCATTTGAGGTAATAATAGAGTCATCGATTTTAGAATAAGATTTAATATAGGTTTTTGCTTTTAAAGCTAAATCCTTGTCAAATTCTTCTGTGATCAGTGTAATTAGCTTGTTTTCATTTTCTTTATATATTAACTCAAGTGGATTTGAAAGACTGACAGACTTTTTATTAGAATTAGGTGCTTTAGTTTTTTTTACTAAAGCTACTTTTTTTTTTGAAATCTTCTTTTTTGTAATTTTTTTTGTTGTTACTTTTTTTTTTACCATTTTAACTATTTATAAAACTAATTGTTTTTTCAATTTCATTATAAGGATCTTCTCTAAATTTGGTTGATGCAAATCTACACAATCTTCGAACTTCATTAGAAAATAGTAAATTTTTTGCAAAATTCAATCCCTTAGAGTCTAATTCTGCATAAATCTCAATAGGTGTTGATTTGAATAGAGTTTTTTTTATAACTAAATCACGAATTTCTTTAAATTTACCATCAAATTTAGCTGTTGCTATCAAATCATAGACTCTCTCTCTTTGAGATTGATTTTCAATAAAAAATATAATCAGGGCAGCAGAAAATTTTGATTTCAAATCAAATTTAAGATCTAGGTTTTGGGCATAATAATTATTATTAGTTTTTTTAATATTTTTTTTTAAGCTTATTTTATCAAAATGATTAGTTAAAATTTTTTTTAAGTCTAAATTTGAAATATTTTCTAATAAACTTTTTAAAACTTTTGATCCTTTGAACTGACTATCTATGTCAGTACTTTTATTAAATTTTTCTAGGTATTTTTCTATTAGTTCTTCTATAGACAAAGGTTGATCTATAAGTTTATTAAGGGTGTCAGACATACTTGACTCTATTAGTTGATCTGGATCAAAATTTTTAGGTAATAATACAAATTTAATCCCAAGTTCAAAATTTTTATCACCAAGTAAATTGTTCATTAATCTTATAGTAGCGTTTCTTCCAGCTACATCTCCATCAAGGCACACTATTATCTCAAACCCCTTTTTAGTTATTTCAATTAATTTTTCATGATTTATAGAAGTTCCCAGAGGTGCTAAACAATTTTTAAAACCACTTTGTACTAATTTAATAACATCAAAATAGCCCTCTACTAGAATTATTTTTTTACTTTTCTGTTTATTTAGTATTTTTTCATTAAATAAGATTTGTTTTTTTTTAAAAATCTTAGTTTCAGCTGTATTAATGTACTTGGGCAGGCTATCGTCAATTACTCTACCACCAAAACCTAGAGTTTTGTTTTGCATATTGGTTATAGGAACCATAATTCTATTAGAAAAAAATAATTTAGAATTTTTATTTTTGCTAAAAATTCCAGCAGATACCAAATTATTTATTTCAAAATTATTTAAGAGTTTTTTTTGTATATCAAATGAATTTATAGATGATCCTAATTCAAATCTTTGAATTGTATCCATATCAAATTTTCTTTTTTTTAATAAATAATTTAGATGTTTATTAGAATTTAATAAATTTTGGTGAAATATGTCTTTAGTGAATGAGTTAATCTCATAAATAATATTATTTAATTTTGATGATTTAAAACTTAATTCAATACCCGCCTTATCAGCTAGTTCATACAAAGCATCTTTAAAACTATATCCTTTAACTTTAATCAAGAAATCAATTACATTCCCATGTTCTCCTGTACTAAAGCAATGGAATATTTTCTTTTCTTCATTCACAGAAAATGATGGGGTTTTTTCCTTTTTAAAAGGACTTAGGCCAAAATAATTACTTCCTTTTTTCTTTAAAGGAACTGATGAGTTAATAATTTCAACTATAGAAGTTCTGTTTATGACTTCTTTGATATTATCATCTGTCATTCTTTAAAAATATTTTTGATAATTTTAGAAGCTAAATTCATATCAATTTTATTATTATAATTTTGCTTTAAAAAACCCATTATTTTTCCAAAATCTTTATTTTCTAAGTTATTTTCTTTGATGTGATCTAATATGATATTTTTAGTGGTATCATCTCCCAACAAACTAG
>CABYSX010000010.1 GCA_902521795.1 uncultured Alphaproteobacteria bacterium | reverse complement strand
GAGTTTGAAAAAATAATTGGTAAAATGAAATCAGCTCAATCATTATGGGCCAATACACCTATTACAAAAAGAAGTGATATTTTATTTAAGTTTAAAGTCTTAATTGAAAAAAATTTTGATTTGATTGCAAAAATCATTTCTGAAGAACATGGTAAAGTATTTTCTGATGCAAAAGGATCTTTACAAAGAGGTCTTGAAGTAGTTGACTTTGCATGCGGTATACCACATTTGTTGAAAGGAAATCATTCAATTAACGTTGGTACAAACGTAGATTTGTTTGATATTAAACAACCTTTAGGAATATGTGCAGGAATAACACCTTTTAATTTTCCAGCTATGGTTCCAATGTGGATGTTTCCATTATCAATTGCATGTGGAAATGCCTTTATGCTTAAACCCTCTGAAAAAGTTCCTCAATGCTCCTTGAAACTTGCTGAATTAATGAGCGAGGCAGGTCTTCCTGATAATATTCTTACAGTTGTAAATGGTGATAAAAATGTCGTAGATTTAATTCTTCAATGCGAAGATATTTCTTCTGTAAGTTTTGTTGGGTCAACACCTGTCGCTAAGTATATTTACACCGAGTGTTCAAAAACAAATAAGAGAGTTCAAGCACTTGGTGGTGCAAAAAACCATATGGTAATAATGGAAGATGCAAATTTAGAGGATGCAGTAAATGGATTAATTGGAGCTGCTTTTGGATCTGCGGGTGAACGTTGCATGGCAACTTCAGTGGCTATGCCTATTGGTAAAATCCAAAAACCATTTATGGATTTATTAAAAGAGAAAGCTAGCAAAATAAAAGTTGGTGAGTCTTTAGACCCACAAAGTGAAATGGGACCACTCATTACAAAAGAACACAAACAAAAAGTTCTGTCATATATTGAAAAAGGAGTTGAAGAAGGTGCAAAATTAGAACTAGATGGTAGAGGGATTAGTCTACAAGGTTATGAAAATGGTAATTTTGTTGGTCCTACAATATTTAATGACGTTAGTGAAGACATGTCCATTTACAAAGAGGAAATTTTTGGACCTGTTTTATCTGTGTTGAATATGAACAACTTTGAAGGTGCTTTGAACTTAATTAATAAGCATGAATTTGGTAATGGAACTTCCATTTATACATCTAATGGGGCATTCGCAAGAAATTTTATGAAGAATGTCCAAATTGGGATGGTTGGTATCAATATTCCTATACCAGTGCCTATGTCATTTTATACTTTTGGTGGCTGGAAAGGCTCAATATTCGGTGGTCATGGAATGCATGGAGAAGAAGGAATAAACTTTTATACCAAAAGAAAGACTATAACATCAAGATGGCCAGATGATGTCGCAGGGGCTTCACTCAACATGCCAACTATGAAATAATTAATTATGGATAAATTTAAAGATAGACAAAAGGCTTTTGAAGCAGAACAAAGTCAAAAAGAGCAAACTGAATTTGAAAAGAGAAATTCTAGAAATAAAGTTTTTGCCCAATTCATTCTTGATGATATTGGACAATCTGATAATACAGAATTACTCAGAGAGATAATATTATCTGATCTTGAGGAGCCTGGGGATGAAGATATCATTCGTAAGGCTTTAGAGGTGATATCTCAAAATAATGGTAGTTTAACTAGAGAAGATATAGAAAAAAAACTCTCTGAGATATAATTTACCAAGAACCATTATTTTCCATACTTGACCAAGGTTCTTTGATTTCAAGACTCTCACCCTTTTGAAGTAACTCAATGGAAATACCGTCTGGTGATTTAATAAACGCCATATAACCATCCCTTGGAGGTCTATTTATTACTACATTATTTTTAATAAGACTTTCACAAACTTGATAAATATTATCTACTCTAAAAGCAAGATGTCCAAAGTTTCGACCACCTTGGTACTCTTCCTTGTCCCAATTATATGTTAATTCCAAAAGGGGTTTTTTTTCGCTTTCTGCTGTATTTTTATCGCCAGGAGCACAAAGAAAAATTAAAGTAAAACGTCCCTTCTCACTTTCTTTTCTAGAAAATTCTACCAAGCCTAATTTATTACAATAAAAATCAATCGACTGATCAATGTCACTGACACGAACCATTGTATGTAGATAATCCATATGTTTTTAGTATCAAAAAAAAAATGCTCTGTCTAAACTTTAATTAGAATTGTTTGTTACTTCCTAAAACAATTTTTTTACGAAGAACTGTCTCACGATAAAAAATATATCCCACAGATAATAATATTAATGGGCCCCCTAACAATACTTCTCTTGAAAGAAATTCTCCAAAGATAATATATCCAATTAAAAAAGCCCATATTACAGATGTAAAATCTAGAGGTGCTAATACAGAAGCATCTGCTAGTTGAAAAGATTTGGAGAGACAAAGCTGTGCCACAAAACCTAAAATGCCGGATGCAATTAAAAGAACCAAATCAAAATTATTAGGCCAAATCCAATCATCATTAAAAAAGAATAAACTGAATAAAGTGGCAAAAAGTGTAAAAGTCCAAACACTCAATATATTATTATTGGTTAATAGTATTTTTTTTAAAATTATGACAGCCATTGATAGAAAAATGCTAGCTAAAAGAGGTAAAACAGAATAATTACTAAGTAAATTAACATCTGGTTTTAAAATAATAACTACACCTATAAAACCCACAATAATTGCAATTACTCTTCTATAACCAATTTTTTCTCCTAAGAAAAAGATTGATAATATTGATATAAAAAAAACTGAGGAGTAGCTAATAGTTTGCATTTCAATTAATGGTACATACCTTAAGGATATAAAGAATAATGACATGGCAGCGATGCCTACTAAGCCTCTAAAAAAGTGAAGTTTGTAGTTATTTATAGAAGTGATTTTTAAATTAAAATAAAAAATAACTAAAAACAGTGGAATAAGAGCAAAAAAACTTCTAAAAAAAACTACTTCAAAAAGTGGTAAATTATCTCCGGTAGCTTTGATACACACACTCATTAGAACAAAAAACAGAACAGAAATTGATTTGTAGATAAATGCTGACATCTAGATAATCTAAATATATTAAATATGAATGAATTTACTAATAGTTAATGGATATGATAAAAACGGATGGGGTAAGCTAGCAAAATATAAATTACAACCAATCTGTGAATTTTATAGAGATCAATTAAAAAGCATAAATCCAAATATAAAAACTACATTTATTTATCCATCAATGGACTTAAATAAGATATACGAAGAAAACTTCATAAAGTCATTTAGAGGAGTAGTGTGGACTGGTTCTAGCCTTAATATTTATGACAATACTCGAGAAATTAAAAATCAAATTTCTTTAATGAAAAAAATGTCAGAATTAAAAATAAATATGTTTGGAAGTTGTTGGGGAATGCAACTTTATACAGTTACAAATAGTGGAGCAGTTAAAAAAAATCCCAAAGGAAGAGAGATCGGAATAGCCTATAATATTAGCATTAACAAGTTTGGTAAGATACACCCAATGTATACTAAAAAACCAGCAGTGTTTGATGCTTTTGCCTCTCATGTAGACCATATTTCTCAAAAACCAAACAATTCAAAAATTCTCTCTGATAATCATTTTTCGATTCAGTCTCTTGTAACTAAAAATTTTTGGGGTACCCAATATCATCCTGAATTTAATTTTAAATATACTGGCAAAATTCTTAATGCTAGAAAGAGTATTTTACTCAAAGAAAAAATATTCACTAAAAATCAAATTACTAATCTAATCAAGGATTACAAAAAACCGAATGTTAATAGCTATAGTCAATCTTTATTAAATGATAATATCCGGAATAGAGAGTTGAGAAATTGGTTAAATTATTTGAAACATAATTAAAAGATCTCTTTAAATTCAGTAAGGGTATTACACACAAAAAATAAATCTTTAAAATTTTTGTATGCAAACTTAGCATTCACAATTTTTTTATATTGATTGATTATGTCATTCCAATAATTTTCATAATTAAATATTAAACATTTTTTGTTCTTGATTACTCCCAATTGAAGAGCACTTACAACTAAGCTTATTTCCTCAATTGTACCTCCTCCTCCAGGTAAGGCTATAAAGCTGTCTGATATTTGTAGAAACTTTTTTTTTCTTTGTTCCATTGTTTTAGTCACATAAATTTTATTAATTTTAGAGTGGATTTTTTCACGTTTATCAAGGAAAGAAGGGATAATACCAGTTACATGAGAATTATATTTTAAAGCTGTGTTAGCTACAACGCCCATCAATCCATTATCCCCGCCTCCATAAACAATATCATAATTATTTTGGGCCAAGTATTTAGTAACTGTAACAGCTAATTCTTTAAATTTTTTATTTGATCCATACATTGAACCACAGAATAAAGCAACTTTATGTTTAGTATTTTTAAAATTCATATAAATTTAATTTACAGTAATAATCAAAAATGACTAAAAAAAATAATATGGATGATCTTAAAAAAGTAAGGAAAGATATTGATAATATTGATAATAAAATTATTGAATTAATTGGAGATAGATTTAAAGAAATTCATAAAGTTACTAAATTAAAAGAGAGTAAAGATGAAATAATTGACCACGAACGAATTACTCATATTTTGAAATCTGTTCAATCAAAGGCAAAAAGAAATAAAATTGATCCTGAAATTATAGTGAGGATATGGCAAATCTTTATCCAAGAGGCTATCAAGCTTGAGTCCTCAAAAATAAAAAAATAATTATAACAATACAATTAGTAGCATTATAAATAATATTGATATGAGAATTGTTGCTGCAAAACTAGGTGTTGTAACTTTTATATACGATGAATTACTAAATTTATGAGATTTATTTAATATCAATCTGAAAAAAAACCTTAAATTTTCATAAATAAATTCTGTTAACAGACCTATTTTTTTAAATAGTGGTTTTCCTATACCGGGGAGCATTTTTCTATAAAACCAATCAGAGTTTAATACGGTAGATTTAATCTCTGAGGGATAAAGTTTAAATTTAACAAGGAATAGAAACGCAATAATAGCAAAAACTAAAAGTTGAAGCTGACTTATAACATGGTCTATCGTATATGGTTGGTACTCAACTGTGTATGGAAGTATCTGATATAAGTATTTAGGAAAAACTCCAATTCCAATGCATAAAAAAGCTGCAATGCCCATTGCTATAAGCATATTAATGGGAGCTTCTTTCACTTTTGATTTTCTCTCATGCGCAAAAAATGCAAAATAAGGTATCTTTATTCCCGAGTGCTCTAACACACCTGCAGATGCAAAAAATAATACAAAATAAATTAAAACCATACCCATACCTCCTAAAGAGGACATGATTAAAGACTTCGCTACAAAACCACTAAACAATGGAAAGGCAGAAATAGACATGGCACCTATGATGCAAAAGATTGTAGTAAAGGGCATGTATTTATATAGACCACCTAATTCTGAAGCTTTTGTGGTTCCTGCTCTATATAAAACAGCACCCATGCTCATAAAAAGTAAGGCCTTATATATAATATGAACAAATGCATGAGCCACTGTTCCATTAAGTGATAGCTCCGTTCCAATACCAATACCTACTACCATAAAACCTAATTGATTATTTAGACTAAAAGATAAAACTCTTCTTAAATCATTTTCAATTACAGCAAAAAAGACAGGGAACGCAGTCATAATAGCTCCAATCCAAATCAATGAGTCTGTGCCTGGGAACGTTCTGGCTAATGCATAAATAGCTAGTTTTGTTGTAAATGCCGATAACGCCACTGTACCCGTAACAGAAGACTCAGGATATGAGTCTTGTAACCAGCCATTTAAAAGGGGAAAGGCAGCTTTAATTCCAAAAGCAATAAATATAAAAATTCCAAAATCTGTAGTTAGATCTAAAACAGTTAAGTTGTGATTTCCAGTTTGATACAACAACAAACACGCTCCAATTAAAAGCAAAACACCTGAGGAGACTTGAATGATCAAATATCTCATGGCTGCGTCTCTTGCTGCTTTAGTATTTCCTGCAAATACTATAAAAACTGAAGTTAGAGCCGTGGCTTCCCACCATATAAATAAACTAAAGAAGTCACCAGCATGAAGTGCACCTATCGCTGAACCAGCATAAGCGAGTGTCGCCATATGCTCCATTAAGTTTTTACTATGCCAGCTAAAGATGATGACTAGAACAGCTGCAATATGAAAAATAATAGAAAATGGAAAAGTTAAGCTATCTGATTGATATAATATTAAATTTAATCCAAGCACATCCCACTCTAAAAAAGTTCCATAACCATTGAATAATGATAAAGCTGACAAACCAACCGAAAGTAACATTGCAGGTTGTCTAAAATATTGTGGTATTGTTGGTAACAAGAATGAAGTGAGTATCATTAATAAGCCTGGGATAATGTTACTGATCATAATAGTCCTCCTTTCTCATTAAGAATTTTCTTAACCACTTTCCTAACAAAACGATAAAAACAAAACTTATAAATCCAAAAAAAGCTGGAAAACCATAAATCTCAGCAAATGAAAAATATTCATGTCTATGGAATGTAAAATCTGAAAGAATTAAGAGTACCCCAATAATAAGTATGTACTTTGTAAAACTTTTACCCATACTTGTTAAATCATTCTTTTTCATTTAAATCACTATTACTCCACTTACATTATTTAAGAAATAGTTTGCATAAAAAAAGAATATTAAACAGCTCAATCCGGTAATTACTGGTGGCCAAACAGTTAAAGGAGCTTTAGTTAATTTTACTTTTCCTCTAGAAGTTTGAGTAAATCCTATTACTACTGGTTGTAATAAATAATAAATATTCAAAAGTGAGGATATGCCTAAAATCATAGCAACAACAATAAATTCTCTCTCAATAGAACCCATTATTAAATAAAATTTGCTCCATGAACCTATAAATGGCGGAACTCCGATAATTGATAGAGCTCCTAAAGTGTAAGCAAAAAATATCAATGGTAATTTAAAACCCATACCTTTTAGTTCACTTACTTTTTTAATGTGGGCTGTTACATAAATAGCACCAGCACAAAAAAACAAAGTTATCTTACCCAGAGCATGAGTAATTATATGAAAGGAAGCTCCTTTTAACGCTAGTGATGAAGCCAAAGCAGCTCCAAGAATAATATAAGAAAGTTGACTAATAGTAGAATAAGCTAATCTAGCTTTTAAATCATCTTTTGTAATTGCAATGATACTGGATGCCATAATTGTAAAACATGCTAACCAAACTAACCAATCTGAGCTTTTTGTTTGAAGCAAGAATTCAGGACCTACTATATAAACAATAACTACAAGAAAGCTAAAAACACCAGCTTTTACAACAGCTACTGCATGAAGTAGAGCAGAAACTGGAGTTGGTGCCACCATTGCTGCCGGTAACCATCGATGAATTGGCATAATCGCTGCTTTACCAATTCCAAATACAAGCATGGCTATTAGAAGAGAAAGGTACTCTGCTGGAAACTGATTTATTAATATTCCTCCATCTTGAAAATCCAGAGTCCCTGTTTCAAGCCAAATCCAAAATATAGCCGGTAAGAAAAATATTAAAGAAGTGCCGACTAAAATCGATAAATAAAGTCGTCCTGCAGATTGTGACTCAGCATTTTGTTTATGTCCAACTAAAGGGAAAGTTGAAAATGTTAATATTTCATAAAAAATAAATAAGACTAGAAGATTTCCAGACCAAGCTATTGCCAGTGCAGCATGGATTGCAATTGAATAAAAAATTACAAATCTTGTCTGATTTTTTTCACCAGCTCCTCTCATATAACCTATAGTATAAATTGAAGCCAGTATCCAAAGAGATGAAGCTACTAAACTAAAAATAGATCCAAGAGCGGTAACTTTAAAAGTAAAATCAACTTCATCAAAAAGTGTAAAAAAAGTTATTTGAAATATTTCGTTATTTTGTATTCCATGAAAAATTTTTAAACTAACTAAAAAGGTGACTAGACCGCCTATTATACCAAAAGAGTCTCTTAAATTATTATTATATCTACAGACATAAGAAAATAATGCTGAGAATAATGGGGTTATAATACCCAGTATGATTAAAAAAGAATTACTCAATTTTGATAACCTGATATTAGATAGTCTGCAGACAAGTTAGAAAATTCTATTATTGTTGATGAATATATTCCAAAAACAATGACAGAGACTGTAATTATCCATATTGGTAAATAAATATAAGCATCCTCTTTTTCTGATTTAAATTTAATTTCAGAAAACCACATCTGTTCCACTATTTTCCAAAAGTATGCAACAGCTAATGCTGAACTTATCGCTACCAAAGCGATTGAAAAATACATCTGGTTTGTGTAAAGAGCTTGAAATAAATACAATTTTGAAATAAAGCCATTAGTTAAAGGCAATCCAATTAAAGATAGTCCACAAATTAATAAAGCAAATGAAGTTATTGGGTATTTGTAGCCAAAACCTTTTAAACTAGTAAGGGTTACCCTATCCTTTTGAAGAATAGCAAAGTAACCAACAGCCATAAACAAACCTCCTTTAATTAGAGCATGGTTAAATATATGAATAAAACCTGAAGTAATACCACTATGGTCTTTAAGACTAAAAGCCAGAGTTATATAACCTATCTGAGCAATTGATGAAAATGCCAAAAGTTTTTTTATATCATCTTGATATATAGCTATCAAAGTTCCGATAAATATAGCGAGTAAAGATAAAGGATATAAAACAAAATCTAAAAATAAGCTTAAGTAACTTGGATATATTATGAATACCTCGTACAAAAGTCTCACAAAAAAATAAAGAATTGTTTTTGTAGCTAATGCAGCCAAAAGAGTTGAAACAGCTGAGGGAGCGTAACTATATGCGGGAGGTAACCAAATATGGACAGGAAAAATTGCAGCTTTTACCATAAGTCCAATAAGCATAAATGACATTCCGGCAAAGATAGCTAGCTGGCCATCAGAATATTGAGCCAGCTGAATGACGAGATCATTCATATTTAAAGTTCCTGTCATTGCATAGGCAAAACCAACTCCAATTACATAAAATGTGGCACCGATAGCTCCAATAATCAGATAATTAAATGCCGCTAATAACGCTTTTCTATTTTGACCTGCACCCAATGCGATTAAGGAAATAGAAGCTAAGGCGGATATTTCTAAAAAGACAAATAAATTAAAGATATCGTTGGTTAAGATAATCCCGTTTAAACTTCCAATTGCCAACAACCACAAAGAGTAAGCTTTTCCAGAGTCCCTAGAGTCAATTTCACTTAAAAATATTTTCCTAGAATAAAATGTAGATATTAAAACAAAAATTGAAAACAACAATTGAAGCCCAATGTTGACTCCATCTATTTTGAAAGAGATCCCCCATGGTGGTTCCCAGTTTCCAAACTCATAAATTATCAAACCTGAAATAGAAATTTCTTTTAGAAGGTGTAAAGATAAAACCAAATGTAAAACTAAAGTGACAAGTGAGATGATCCAGGGCCATATTTTTGATGGTATGAAAGCTATTATTGCTGAAATTAATAGAGGTAAAACCACTACCAATGCGGCAGCATCGTCTAAAAATATATTAAACATTTATTTATCTGACTTTAACTCCAAAGACTGTATTTCTTTCTCTTCGATTGTTTCATAGTTCCTGTAGATCTGTAGTACTAACGCTAATCCTAGTGCTGAAGTTGCAACACCAACCACAATAGCAGTCAGTATTAAGACATGTGGTAATGGATTTGAATAAGCGTTTTCCATTTTTGTTAAAATAGGAGCTGTTCCGTCTAAGACTTTTGCGAGTGATACAAAAAATACAAAAACTGCAGTTTGAAAAATTGCTAAGCCAACTACCTTTTTTAAATAGTTTTGACTCGTGATAATTATAAATAAACCACCAACCATCAGTAATATAAAGGCGAAATGGTTCCAAAAATAAATAAAGTTACTCATTAATCTCTCCAAAAGAAGCGAAGGAGTGATATAAGGCAATCATTACTGTTGCAACAGTGATACCAACTCCTAGTTCAACTAATATAATGCCTATATGTTGACCAGTTGAAGGGTCTGATGATAAAACATTATAATCTAAGTACATACCATCAAGAAGAATTGAAACTATTCCAACGCCTGCATATAACAAAACACCAACACACATTAAATAACGATTAATCATTATCGGAACTAAGGTTTCACCTTTTGAAAGCCCAAATATCATTGAATATAAAATAAAAGCAGCCGCCACTATTACTCCTGCCTGAAATCCTCCTCCTGGTCCGTAGTCGCCATGGAATTGCACGTAAAGTCCAAATATAATAATTGGTGCAAAAAGAATTTTACTCACGACACTTAATACTGGACTAGATGAAATTTTATCTCTCATTTTTTTTATTATTTTTCTTAAAGTTTGTTTTACGATTAAGAGTGTTACTAGTTAACAAGGCTATAACACCTAGGCCTGCAGTAAATATAACAATTGTTTCTCCAAGAGTATCAAAACCCCTATAGCTAGCTAAAATATTAGTTACGACATTTGGTATGTGAAAAAAGTCTTTACTTTCCTTAAGGTACTCTGGAACTACATGAAGATGTATTGGAGCATTTGGATCGCCTAGTAATGGGAGATTAGCAATTATGATAATCAATATTAGTGATATCGATACTGCTAGGATAATGCTAGGAAATAAATTTATTAATTTATTTTTTTTTCCCTCAGGTAATTTTGCAGCAGCCATTACCATTAAAATAGTTGATATTCCAGACCCCACAGCCGCTTCTGTAAATGCTACATCAACTGCATCTAAATTTACGTAAATAGCGGAACAAAGCAAAGTAAATGCTCCAGTAAGAGCTACCACGCTTATTAATGATGTAGTTTTAAAAATAAAAAAAGTTGTTACTAGTAACAGGGAAATTAAGAAAAAATTAATTAATAAAAAGTTCATTTTTTATTTTTTCCTTTTGGCTTATGCCCTGACTCATGAGCAAATAAAGCTATGGCATGACCTGTTACAGGGCTGGTGAATATTAAAAAGATAGGAATCAATAATAGTTTAAGGCTTAATAAACTAAAACCTGAATAAATTATTAAAGCTAAGACTATAAAACCTGATCCTAGTGTATCAATTAGGCCGGCAGCGTGAATCCGACTAAATACATCCGGTAACTTTATCAAGCCTAAACTCCCAGATAAAATGAAGAAGCAACCTATTACTAATAAGATAAGAGTGATCAATTCAATATAATTATAAGACATTACTTTTTTTCCTTTTTATTTTGTAATACCTAAGTATTGCTATGGTGCCTAAAAAATTCAAAAGTATGTACATCAATGAAATATCTACAAAATCAGGCCTTTCAAATGCAAAACCATGAACACTTATGCCTATCGCTATAATAGTCCCAATGCTTGATATAGATAATATTCTGTCAAAAGGAGTTGGACCTTTGATTGCTCGAACTAAGCATAATGCTACAGAGACCCCCAAAACAGTTAATGTTGCAAAAAAGATCATTTATCTAAATCTGTAATTACTTTGTTCATATCATCTGTCTGCAAGTCTTCAGAGAGTTTCTTACTTAATGCATGAACAAGAAATATTTTTTTATCTACTTCTATTGTTACAGTGCCAGGTGTAAGTGTTATAGCATTTGCATAGTTTGCAATGCCTGTTCTATTCTTTTGAGATGCCTTAACTGTTATAAGTTGAGGAGAATATTTACCATTCCAAATTAAAGCTGTTGTTGTTATTCCAGATTTAAAAATTTCTTTAAAAAGCCAAATCCAATAAAATGGTAATCTAAGTATGATTTTTAAAGGAAAAGAGTCTTCCTCAAGTGCTTTAGCTCTGTAGGACATCCAAAAAACAAATAAAACGCTAATAACTCCAAAGAAAAGTAAAAGAGTTTTTAAGTAACCCGATAAAATAAACCAAAATACAAAAAGTATTATGAAATAAGTTATAAACGATAAGGTCTTAAGTGAATCTTTATTAGGTTTAGCCACTAAAAGCTATTATGAGAATAAATCACCCTCTGTAAATACTGCAGTGTTCATGTCTTTTACAAATAATTTACCTTGATCAGATTTAAACCTTGATACTTCAATAAATCCACCTTTTACAGCTATTCTAACATTCTCAGCATTAATTGATATTATTTGACCAGGGAAATGCTCCGCGCTTTGTTCATCAATAAATCTACTATCGTAGAATGTATACTCGTCACCCATAAATTCAGCCCATGCACCGGGTTGAGGGTTGCAGCCTCTAATTAGGTTATAAATTTCATTTCCTGGCTTTTTCCAATCAATTCTTGCATCACTTTTTTTACACCAAGATTCATATGTTGCTTTAGAGTCGTCTTGGGGTGTTTTTGGTGCATTTCCAGACTCAATTAGATTTGCTGCTTCTACACAAGCATCTAGACCCAATGGAAATATCTTTTTAAAATAAACATCGCCCAAAGTATCATCAGGCGCTATGTCAACTTCTTTTTGGAGTAATATCTCACCTTCATCTAATCCATCGTTCGGATAAAAGATTGAAAGACCTGTTTTAGTTGATCCGCCAATAATTGGCCAGTTAATAGAACTTGGGCCTCTATGTAATGGAAGTAATGAAGGGTGAAAACATATTGAACCATGAGTAGGAATATCTCTTGCCCCTTCAGGAACGAAAATAATAACATATGCCATTACACATAAATCTGCTCCATGAGACCTTATTTGATCTAATACCTCTTGATCTTTAAAATTTGATGGTTGGTATACTGGGAGACTTACACTTTGGGCATACTCTTTTACAGGGTCAACTGGTTTACCTTCTTTATCGGGAGCACAATATACTGCTACAACTTCGTGGTCTGTTTCTGTATGAAATTTTTCTAAAGCACTTTTTCCAAATGCTTGTTGTCCCATTAAAATTATCTTCATTATGTCTCCTTAAAATTGAATGTATATTATACTGCTCCGGCTTCTCTTACAGCTTTAATTTCATCTTCGCTCATTTGACAAAATTCCTTCAGTATCTCATCTGTATGTTCTCCAAGAAGTGGGGATCTTTCAACTTTTGCTGGAGAGTCTGATAATTTAATAGGATTGCCAACTGTTAAATATTTTCCTCTTTCAGGATGATCAACCTCAACTATTGTATTGGTATCTCTTAGTCCTTGATCCTCAGACAACTCTTTTAATGAAAGTATTGGACCAACTGGTATATCAAGAGGGTTACATATATCCATAACCTCAAATTTTGTTTTAGTCATAGTCCAAGCTTCGATGGTATTAAAGATTTCATTAAGTTTTGGTAGTCTAAGCGCAGGAGTTGAGTAACTCTCATCTTCTTTCCATTCAGGTTTTCCAATAACATCACATACTTTTTCCCAAACTGCAGCTTGAGTAATAAAGTAAGTATAGGCATTAGGATCGGTCTCCCAACCTTTACATTTTAGAATTCTTCCTGGCTGACCTCCGCCAGAGTCATTACCTGCACGTGGCGTGGCGTCATCAAAAGGAATATTTTCTCCAAATTGAGAATATTCTTTTAGAGGGCCTCTAGAGAGCCTTTGTTGATCACGAAGTTTTACTCTGCAAAGATTTAAAACACCGTCTTGCATAGCAGCAGACACTCTTTGACCTTTTCCTGACTTTTCTCTGTGAAACAATGCGGTAACAATACCTAATGCTAGATGTAATCCTGTTCCACTATCTCCTATTTGAGCGCCAGTAACTAGCGGGACTTCACCAAGCATACCTGTTGTTGAAGCTGATCCACCTGCGCATTGAGCAACATTCTCATAAACTTTACAATCTTCGTACTTACCCGGACCAAAGCCCTTAACAGATGCATAGATCATTCTTGGATTTATCTCCTGAATTTTTTCCCAAGAAAAACCCATTCTGTCTAAAGCACCTGGGGCAAAGTTTTCGACCATTACATCACATTCTTTAATTAGTTTAGTAAATATTTTTGAACCTTCAGGCTTCTTCGGATTTAGTGTAATACTTCTTTTGTTAGAATTAAGCATTGTAAAGTACAAGCTGTCTGCATCAGGAACATCTCTTAATTGACCCCTAGTAGCGTCTCCAACTCCTGGTCTTTCTACTTTAACAACATCTGCACCAAACCAAGCTAATAATTGTGTACAAGTTGGACCAGATTGTACATGAGTCATGTCTAATATTTTGACACCTTTTAAAGCTTCCATGATTTCCTCCTAAGATTTATTTGTACATAGTCTGGTTTTTTGTACCAGGTGCAAATTCTTCTTTATCAACCCAAATATTTACAATAGCAGGGATACCTGACTTTACAGCTTCTCTAGCTCGTTTAAGGGCTGGTTGAATTTCTTTTGCTTCTCTGACAGCTTCTCCATGACCACCAAAGATTTTTGCAAATTCATCAAAATTGACATCGCCTAAGATATTTCCAACATTTCCTTTATCTTCTCCGTACTTCATAATTTGTCCAAATCTAATCTGATTTTGAGCAGAGTTATTTCCTATAACTGTTAAAACTGGGGCTTTGTGACGAACAAATGCCTCAAAATCCATACCAGTCATAGAAAATGCTCCATCACCGCAGTATAAAAGAATTTCTTTTTCTGGAGCTGATAATTTAGCAGCAAGCGCGTAAGGTACCCCAACTCCTAATGTTCCAAGAGGTCCAGGGTCCATCCAAGCACCTGGCATTCTTGGCTGTACAGCCTGAGCACTGATAGTAACAACATCTCCACCATCGCCAATGTATATCGTGTCATCGTTCAAAAACTGATTTAGTTCCCATGCCACTCTGTAAGGGCTGATTGGAGATTTATCAGTTGTAAAAGTAGGCATCAGCTTTTCTAATGCGGCCTCTTCACCTGATCGAAGTTCACCAAACCAATCTGATCTGTCTTTCTTTGTTCCTGCCTCTGAAATAGCTTTTAGAGTTGTTCCAATATGACCGACTAAGCCAAGAGAGATGTCTCTATTTTTTCCAACAGTTCTATAATCCATATCAATTTGAATTACTGTTGCATTTGGGTTTAATCTTTTTCCATAACCCATTCTGAAATCAAATGGTGTTCCAACAATTATGATACAATCTGATTTAGTAAATGCATTTCTTCTGGTTCTATGAAAATGATGTGGGTCTCCTGGTGCCATTGAACCTCTGGCAGCACCATTTAAATATGCAGGTATGTTCATATTTTTAACAAACTCAATTGCTTCTTTTGTTGACTGGCAAGTCCAAACTTGTTGGCCCAAAAGAACGCAAGGTCTCTCAGCTTTTGAAATTATATCAGCAGCCTTTTGAACATCTGTTGGGTCTGCTAATGTTTTTGATGAAGCACTGTATTTGCCTGCCTGTGGTAATACAGCTTTACTCATAGGAATAGATGAGTCAAGAATGTCTCTTGGAATTTCTAAGAAAGATGGGCCAAACGATCCATTTCTAGTTTCCCTGAAAGCCATTGAGACCATGTCTGCGCATCTCTCAGTGGACATTACTGTAGCAGCAAATTTTGTAATGGGTTGCATCATGTCTACGTGAGGCAAATCTTGTAAAGATCCCATTTTATGTTGTGTAAGAGAACTCTGACCGCCAATTAAAAGCATCGGAATTTCAGCTCTAAAAGCGTTTGCAACTCCCGTTAATGCATGAGTAGTTCCAGGACCGGCAGTCACAACCGCACAACCTGGTTTACCAGTCATTCGTGCATATCCGTCAGCAGCATGAGAGGCGACTTCTTCATGACGAACGTCAATGATTTTAATTCCTTCGTTTAAACATCCATTATAAATGTCAATAATGTGCCCTCCACATAAAGTGTAAATTACTTCAACTCCTTCAGCTTTTAGGGCCTTTGCAACTAGCTCTCCGCCAGTTATCATTTGTTCGTTTGATCCTGTAGACATATTTAACCTCTCTCTGGTGGTATAATGTATACCAGATTATTAGGTGTTGCAAAGAATTTTGCCTTATGAATTAATGCTTTCTTGAATCTTATCCACTAATGTAAGTGCATGATTTTTAAGAAGTTTTTCTGCTTTTGATGCTTGTCCTGCGACAAGAGATCTAACAATATCATTGTGCTCATCAATAGATTTGACGGCCCTATTTGACTCGATTATAAACTTTTTCCTGAGGTATTGTAGATGGATTAATTGAGACTCTAAAATTCCTCCCATTAATTTAACCTTAGTTAATTTCATGATTTGATTATGGAATTTGATGTTATCATTCGAGTAGTTATCTAATTCAGATAAAACGTTCTCCTTAGAGTAATGACAGAATTTATTTAAACTTTCTATTTCGTCTTTTTTTGAATTTTTAATAATTAAGTGCGCTGCATATCCCTCTAGTCCTGCCCAAACAGTTACAATATCTACCAAATCTTTTTTTGATTTTCTATGGACAAACACACCTCTTCTTGGAACGGTTTTTACAATACCTTCTTGCTCTAATTTGGCAACAGCCTCTCTTATAGGTGTTCGACTTACTCCTAGCTTTTCAGACAATTGTCTTTCATCTAAATGAAAATCACTTTCTTTTAAATATATATTCAAAGATAAAATATATTTTTTTAAAGACTCATATACTTTACCTTTAAGGTTTACAGCTCCTATTTTTTGAATCATTTACGCTGTTTGTTTTTTTTTAAAGAGTCTTCTATAAAGAGGACCAAATGCGGGCATTATTAAAAGGACAATAGCTATATACATTATCACAGCTGCAATAGGTTTTTCCGAAACATCAAAAAATATCCCCATACTACCGTCAGATAAAATCAAAGATTGTCTTAAAGCTTTTTCAGCCAAAGGACCAAGAACAATTGACAAAACTGCAGGTGCGACTGGATAATCTAATTTTCTTAAAATATAGCCTGCAAATCCAAATAACAACATAAGCCATACATCGTGCAAACTTTGAGTGGGCGCATAACCTCCTGTTACGCAAAGCACAAAAATAACTGGAGCTAAGATGGCAAAAGGTATTCTTAAGACCATTAAAAAGGCAGGTATTAATGCAATATTTAGAACAAGGGTAAAGAAATTTGCTATGTAAAGACTTCCGATCAAACCCCATACAAACTCGGGTTCTTGTGTAAACAAAAGAGGACCAGGTGTAAGTCCCCATAAGATCATACCTCCAAGTAAAATAGCTGTAGTAGGAGATCCAGGTATTCCAAGTGTTAACATAGGAAGCATACTTCCTGTGCTTGCTGAGTTGTTTGCACACTCTGGTGCTACAACACCTGCGGGAACACCCTCTCCAAATTCTTTGGAGTTTTTTGATAATTGTTTTGTAATACCGTAAGACATTAGTGAAGCAGGTGTTGCACCTGCTGCAGGCAGAATTCCAACAAAGAAGCCTAAAAAAGAGCCTATGTTCATTGCCATAATAGTTTTCTTAAGCGCACCAAATGCTCTTCCAACTTCTTTCATGTTGACAGATAGTTTTGACATTTGAACTTTGCCTTTTGTCTCCTCAAGAGTCCAAAGCATTTCGCCTATTCCGTATATACCTATAGCTAAAACTAGGAAATTAATTCCATGAAGGAAACCAGGTATGTTAAAGAAAATTAATCTTGGTTTTCCAGTAATTAAATCTAAACCAATAGTTGATAGTGCTAGTCCAATTAAAATTGAAAAAATAGTTTTAGGTACATCGTCTCCACCTAAACCGACAAAAGTTGCAAAGGCCATAACCATTAACGCAAATGTTTCTGGAGCATTAAACCTGAGGGCAACTTCAGCAAGAGGTGGGGCAAATAACGTAAATAGAATAACAGAGACAGTACCACCAACAAATGAACCAACTGCAGCAGCAGTTAATGCGGTCATAGCCTCTCCTTTGACCGCTAGTGGTCTGCCATCAAAAACTGTGGCAACTGCAGTAGAGGCCCCAGGAATACCTAGCATAACAGAGCTAATGGCTCCTCCATACATTGCACCGTAGTATACAGCAGCAAGAAAAATTATTGCTGCAGTGGGTGGAATAATAAAAGTAATAGGAATAAGAATTGCTACACCATTAACTGAACCAAGACCAGGCATTGCTCCAACAAACAAACCTATTAGGCATCCAAATATTAGTAGTGCTAAATTAAACCACTGAAGTGATGTAAAAATGCCGTCTAAAAGAAATCCAACTGTTTCCATATGATTTAATTAATCTCTTTCAAATAATTACTTAATAAATCTAGTTGTTAAAAAAACTAGTACTGTTGGTAATATGACTGTTAAAATAATAAAAATCATTTTCACAGCAAATGAAAATCCACCATACATAAAATCGTAGACTGGATAAAATAAGGGCTCAGATACACCCTGAGGCAAAGGTATTTTTAACATCCACTCAAAAAATAAAAAAGTTAATATAGGCGTTGTAATTGCGAATATAGTTATAAATGCGATACTTTTTTCACTAAAGTATCTTAGGTAAAATGCCAAAAAGAAAATTAGTGAAAAGTAAATTCCAAGGTAGCCAATAGCTAGAACTAAGACAACTAATGAGATTATAGTCACAGCTATAAATTTAAAAGCCACTGCATCAATAAAAGGAGAGTCATCTTTAGATTGTGGTGATCTTTTTAAAACAAATTTTATTATGGTAAGAATAGTGCATATGAGCATGCCAAGAGATAGGTAAAAAGGGAGAAATCCAGCGCCCATATTTTCTTCTGCATTCCATGTAATCCTGTTCTCTGCACTTTTAATCATTAGAGCGATTGAGCATAACGCTAAAATAACAGCAACAGCAATTTCTGCTCTTTTGACAGTTATTTTGTTTGTTATGCTCATATCGCTCGTAACTTAAATATTAGTTAAAGTTTTTAATGATCTCGCCGTGCTTCTCATATTCAATTGCTAAGAAGTCTTTAAGACCAAAACCTTCTAACCAACTCATTAACTTTCCGTCGTCAATGTTGAAAGTTTGGAACTCGTCATCATGATAAACAGTGTGAAGAAGACCTGTGTAGTACTTCTCTACTTCTGCATCAATACCAGCTGGAGCCATAAATGCTCTCATCATGTAGTATTCAAGATCAGGATAACCTAATTCATATGAAGATGGTACTTCAGGGAATGCAGGATTTCTTTCAGGAGTCATCATGACTAATGCTTTTGAGTCACCTGACTGATAGAAACCCATTTGCTCTGAAGGGTTGTTTAATGTGAAATCAGACTCACCACCAACTAGTCCCTTAGCAACAGCACCACCGCCGCTGTATGGAACATACTTAGCGTCAAATCCAAATTGACCTCTCATCATACCAAGAAGTAATTCGTCCTCAGACATACTTCCTGTACCGCCCATTACAAGACCATTACCTTTTGCTAGGTTAATGAAATCATCAAATGTTTCTACACCAGCAGTGTTCTTACCTTCTGTTGCAATCCAAACTAGGAAAGTATCAGTGATAAGTCTTGCTAGAGGTGTAAAGTCATTAAAGAAATCAATGCCTAATTCTGGCTGGTTTACGGGTGTAGTAAGAACGTTGTTAAGAGTAATGATAAGTGTGTGCTCATCACCAGCTTTTTTCTTAACATAAGTCATAGCTTCACCACCTGATCCACCAGATTTGTTAATCGGAATCACAGGCTTAGATGCGTAATCGTTCTTCTCGATAACACCTTGAACTAATCTAGCGATTTCGTCAGCTCCACCACCTTGACCAGCTGGTATAATAAGCTCAACAGGCTTCTTCGGACTAAAAGGCTTCGCAGAAGACACTGAGCTAACAGCGACAAGTGAAAGTGAAACAACTACTAATGCTAATTTCTTAATTATTGACATATTGTTTCCTCCTATAGGTTAGGGCGTAGAATAGACTATTTATAGTAGATTGAAAAATAATAATTTTCGTTGTTTCATAATTTGAAATTTTTATCAAATATTGTTGGTATACATAATCTTTTATTAACCCTTATAACAGAGATTGTTTTTAAGAATTGTATAATGTATACAAAATGCCAGAGGAAAATAATTTTGAAATTTATCAATAATAATGAGGGTAATCTCTTTATAGATGAAAAAGTATTGAATGATCCTCTTGATAGCCAAATACAAATTGAAATTGATTACGCTGGTATCAACAGAGCCGATATTCTTCAAAGAAAAGGTCACTACCCTCCACCAAAAGGTGAAAGTGAAATAATCGGTCTCGAGTGCTCTGGTAAAGTTTCAAAATTAGGTAAGTTAGTAAAAAAATTTAGCTTAGGAGACCACGTATGTGCAATTCTAGCAGGTGGTGGTTATGCAGAATTTGTGAATGTTGATGAAAAACAAGTTATGCCCTTACCAAGCAATTTAAATTCCCTTGAGGCGGGAGGTTTGCCTGAAACGACACTCACAGTTTATGAAAATATTTTTAATGTATCGAACTTCCAAAAAGATGAAAGTATTCTAATACATGGGGGAAGTAGTGGCATAGGCACTACAGCTATTTCTATTCTTAAAAACTATACAAAAAATCTTTACGTTACTGCAGGGACAAATCAAAAGTGTAAGAGTTGTATAGAATTAGGGGCAACAGAAGCTATTAATTATAAAGATTTAGATTTTGAGAAATATTTTAATGAGAAAAAATTAAAAGTTGATGTTATATTAGACATGGTTGGAGGAGAGTATCTAAAAAAAAATTTAAAAATTTTAAACTTTAAAGGAAGACTCACATACATAGCTGCCTTAGGTGGAATTAAAGGTGAAGCTAATCTCCTGCATATAATGAACAAACAACTAAAAATTTCTGGTTCAACATTGAGATCTAGAACTCCTTTAGAAAAAGGAATTATTGTCGATCAAGTGCAAAAAGAAATATGGCCCTTGATAGAGGATGGCAAATATAAGCCTACAATTTTTGAAACTTTTAAAATGCATGAAGTAAATAAAGCACATGAAGTTATGGAAAAGTCCGATCACATCGGAAAAATAGTATTAGATATAAAAGGAGAACAGGCATGAATCTGCACGAATACCAAGCGAAAATTTTATTGAAAAATAATAATGTAAGAGTTTTAAATGGATATCCAGTATTGGATGATAGTGATATAGATACTGCAGTAGACTCTATCCAAACACCGGTAATGGTGGTGAAATCTCAAATTCATGCCGGAGGAAGAGGTGCGGGTAAGTTTAAAGATAGTGGTGATGAAAAAGGTGGAGTTAGAGTTTGTTTTTCTAAGGATGAGGCTAAAGATAATGCTAAAAAAATGTTTGGCAAAACTCTCGTAACAAAACAGACCGGTCCAAACGGAAAGCAGGTAAATCGTCTTTATATTGAAGAGGGTTGTGATATTAAAAAAGAGTATTACTTAAGTATGCTTGTAGATCGAGCTACATCCTCAATTTCAATAATAGCTTCTACCGAAGGTGGTATGGAAATTGAAGAGGTAGCTGAGAAGGAGCCTGAAAAAATCATTACAGTTAATATACCCGGAGATAGTGTGATTGATCAAAATAGTTTAGATAAATTAATTAAGGGCTTAAAAATAGATCAAAATCTTTCAACAGACTTTTGTGATCAAATTCAAAAAATATATAATAGCTTTTTATCAACAGATGCTTCTCTAGTCGAGGTTAATCCATTTGTTTTAACTGGCGAAGGTAATTTTTTAGCTTTAGATGCAAAAGTATCCATAGACGATAATGCACTTTATAAACACAAAGATGTTGCGTCTATGAGAGATGAAACTGAAGAAGATCCAGCTGAAATCGAAGCATCAAAACACGAACTTAACTATGTAAAATTAGATGGTCAAATTGGTTGCATGGTTAATGGAGCAGGATTAGCAATGGGCACAATGGACATTATTAAATTACATGGTGGTAGTCCTGCAAATTTCTTAGATGTTGGAGGTGGAGCTACAAAAGAAAGAGTAGCAAAAGCATTCTCTATTATTCTGCAGGATCCAAATGTGAAAGCAATTTTAGTAAATATTTTTGGTGGTATCATGAAATGTGACATCATTGCTGAAGGTGTTGTAGCTGCAGCTAAAGAGCTGTCTATAGAGGTTCCATTGGTAGTAAGATTAGAAGGAACCAATGTTGACCTAGGAAAAGAAATTTTAAATAAATCTGGGCTCTCAATCATATCTGCTGATAATTTAGATGATGCAGCTCAAAAAGCAGTTAAGGCTTTGAATTAAAGGAGAGATCATGTCAGTATTAATAGATAAAAATACCAAAGTTATTTGCCAAGGATTTACAGGCTCGCAAGGAACTTTCCACTCAGAACAAGCAATTAAATACGGAACCCTGATGGTCGGTGGAGTGACTCCAAAGAAAGGCGGTCAAGAACACTTAGGTCTTCCAGTATTCAACAGTGTCATGGAGGCTAAAGACAGTTCTGAAGCAAATGCAACTGTAATATATGTTCCACCTCCCTTTGCCGCAGGTGCTATTATTGAAGCTATTGATGCTGATATGGAGTTAATTGTTTGTATAACTGAGGGTGTCCCAGTACTCGATATGATGCAGGTAAAAAGAAAATTAGAAAAATCGAAATCGCGTTTAATTGGTCCAAACTGTCCAGGAATAATTACACCAGATGAATGTAAAATAGGTATCATGCCTGGCCATATTCATCAAAAAGGAAAAATAGGCATTGTTAGTAGATCTGGGACTCTTACTTATGAAGCAGTCGCTCAAACATCTGCAGTAGGTCTAGGACAATCAACTTGTATTGGTATTGGTGGAGATCCAATTAACGGTACAAACTTTATAGACTGTCTTGATCTATTTTTAAAAGACCCTGAAACTGAGGGTATTATTATGATAGGAGAAATTGGTGGTACTGCTGAAGAAGAGGCCGCAGAGTTTATAAAAAAATCTGAAATTAAAAAACCAGTTGCATCTTTTATAGCTGGTGCAAGCGCTCCTGCTGGAAAAAGAATGGGTCATGCCGGCGCCATTATATCAGGGGGAAAAGGTACTGCTGAGTCAAAGTTTAGTGCTTTAGAAGAGGCAGGAGTTCATATCTCCAAGTCACCAGCAAAATTAGGTGAAACAATTAAAGAGGCACTGAGTTAATATAATTTAGCTTCTTTTGCTCTAAGCTTTGTTAAAGCAAGCACTGTATCAATTGTTGGTGTTGGAATATTTGTAATTATACCAAGCTCTTGAACTGAGGAAATTAAAGCATCAATTTCCATTGGCCTATCACGTTCTAAATCTTGAAGCATTGATGTTTTATGTTCACCCACTGCTTTAGCAGCATCAATTCTTCTTTCTACATCAAAAGGTTTGTCAATTCCTAAGCTTTGAGAAATGGCATGTGCTTCATTCATCATATTTTTGACAACATCTCTAACTTCATGGTTGCTACAAATTTTTACAAGAGTAGATGTAGTAAGTGCACTGATAGGGTTAAGAGACAAGTTACCAAAAAGTTTTAGCCATATATCTCCCTTAATATTTGGTCTAACTGGTGCTTGAAAGCCTGCTTTTTCTAATGTCTCAGAAAGTTTTTTAATTCTATCTGTTTCCTCGCCGTTAATTTCTCCTAATTGAAACTTGTCACCCTCTAGGTGTTGAATTACACCTGGTTTAATAACCTCTGAGGCTGGATTGACAATACAACCAATAATTTTTTCAGGACCTATTCGGGACCATTGACTTCCATCTGGATCAACTGAGGTAACTTTTTTATCTTTGAAGTCAGGATTACTATGATTATAAAAGTACCACCACGGAATACCATTTACTCCCCAGACAAATGACGTATCTTCTTTCATAAGTACTTCAAAAGCATCAAGACAACCTGGCACAGAGTGTGCTTTTAGAGTGACAAAAATATAATCTTGCTTTCCTGCTTTCTCTGCTGTGTCAACGCATTTAGGATAAACCACAAGTTCTTTACCATCTTTTCTTAATCTTAATCCATCTTGTCTAATAGCTTCATAGTGAGGGCCCCTTGCGATCAAAGTTACATCAGCGCCAATCTCAGTTAATTTTGCTCCAAGGTAACCACCTATTGCACCAGCACCGTAAATACAAATTTTCATTTAGACTTTTAAATGTTTGATTGCTGCGGCAACGCCACTTCCAAGTTCAAACTTTATTCCTACATCATACATTGCTAATTCGGCTGTTGAAATTGCTCCAAGTATCATAGTGCTATTTAAATCACCAAGATGACCTATTCTAAATAACTTTCCAGCAACTTTATTCAATCCACCGCCAAAGGAAGTGTTATATTTATTGTAAGCTGTTTTAACAACGTCTGTGGAGTCAATACCCTCTGGAACCATGATAGCTGTAACAGTATTGGAGTATAAAGATGGATCTTTTGCACAAAGTTTAAGTCCCCAAGCATTAGAGGCTTTTTGAACTGCTTCAGCTAAAAACTTATGACGTGAATATATGTTATCAAGTCCCTCTTCCAACATCATATCAAGAGCCTCACGTAGACCTCTTAATAATGGCATTGGGTTAGTATAAGGCCAGTAACCTGTTTGATTAATTTTTAACATATCTTGATAATCGTAATAGGCTCTGGGTAAATTTGCAGTTTTAGCAATTTCAAGTGCCTTCTGACTAACACACGAAATAGCAAGACCTGCGGGTAACATAAAACCTTTTTGAGATCCAGAAACTGCAACATCAACGCCCCATGCATCCATTTCAAATTTTATTGAACCTATAGAGCTTACCCCATCAACAAATAATAAAGCTGGATGGTTAAGATTGTTTAAAAGTTCTCTAGTGGCTTTAACATCATTCGTTACTCCAGTAGAGGTTTCGTTTTGGGTAACAAGTACAGCTTTTATTTTATGTTCTTTATCAGCTGATAAAATCTTTTCAAATTCTTCATGAGGTGTTCCTGAACCCCATTCACAATCTACTTCTTCAACATCAATGTGAAGTTTTTTACACATTTCAATCCAAAGGTGAGAAAAATGTCCAAATCTTCCAGATAAAACTTTATCTCCTTTGCTTAATAAATTAGTAAGTGCTGCTTCCCATCCACTAGAGCCTGTACCTGGAAATATAATTGGTTGACCTGAGGTTGTTTCAAAAACTTTTTTTAAATCGTTTATTAGTGGATGCCAAAATTTATCCATTCCTGGTGCACGGTGGTCCTCATTTGAAATATCCATTGCCTGTCTTACTCTATCAGGCATATTGGTTGGCCCTGGGACGAAAAGTGAAATTTTACCTGGCATAATTTAGTCTATATCCTTTCTATTCAAATAATGACTTTATGGATTGCTTTTCAAATATTTATTTAGCAATTTCACTAAGTGAAATAAAAGTCAATATTTTGGCATCTCCTACGGGAATCGAACCCGTGTCTTCACCGTGAAAGGGTGATGTCCTAACCGCTAGACGAAGGAGACATCGATCTTTAAAACAAACAAAATAGCTAGATTTAATAAAAAATCAATCAATGAATATCTTCAAGGTGTATTATAGTTTTATCGCTATACGGATCTTTTTTAACCTTAAAATAACAATTAAACTCAGATCGATTTGCTAAATAATTTTTAAGATCTGTTGATGAAACATCAAAAAACATTCCTTCACATGAAAAGCCAAGGTTATCAGATACCTTTAATTTTGCATGCTTATCTTTAAAGATTTTTAAAATATCAATTTTAGCTTTTTCAATTTTGAAAATTGGTTCCGCATTTTGTTGACCAAAAGGGCTTAAATATTCTAGGTCTTTTAAAAGATTGTCATTGATCACATTCACATCAATTAGAGAGTCATAAGACTTTTCGTTTAAAATTTCTATATCCTTTGTCTGATCAATTAAAAAACTTTTAAAAGTATCAACATTTTCTTTTTTTAATGTAAATCCACAAGCTTTGTGATGACCGCCTCCTTTTATTAGAATACCTTGTTGTGTTGCTTGCATCATTAATAGTCCAATATTTTTTTCACCCTGAGATCTACCAGAACCAACTACTAAATCATTAGATTGCGTCATTACAAATGACGGTCGATTATTTATACGCATAAGCCTTCCAGCTATAATCCCTACTACCCCAATATGCCATTTTTCATCATAAAAAAAATTTATATTAACATTATTGTTATGATCTAAATCTATCTCTTTTACGATTTTAGTCTGGATTTTTTGTCTATTTTGATTATGAGACTCAATAATTTGTGCAACTTGAATAGCTTGGTGTATGTTTTCAGATGCTAAGAGGTTATAGGCCAGTAAAGACTCCCCCATTCTTCCCCCTGCGTTAATCCTAGGCCCAATAATATATCCAAGGTGATACTCAGATATTTTCTGTTTAATCTTTGTTAGATTTATTAGAGTTTGAATACCTTTATTTTTATTTTCTGAATTAATTATCCTCAATCCTTGCTTAACAAATGATCGATTTATATTATTTAAAGGAACTAAATCACAAATTGTAGCTAGTGAAACAAGATCAAGGTACTGCAATATATCTTTTTTTTGAAAAATATCTTCATGATTTAGAAAAACCAGAACTAGGAATGATAATGCTGTGGCACATAAATCATCAAGATTAGACTTATCATCTGGAGTTTTAGGATTTATAACAACAGTTTCATTAAAGTAACTTTCACATTCGTGGTGGTCTATTACAAGAAGATTTGCACCTTGTTTATGAATATATTTTTGTTCATCAATATTGTTACTCCCACAATCTAAAACTAAAATATTAGAACTGAATTCTAGTAATTTATCGCAGGCTGGGGTGCTTAATCCATATCCCTCATTCAATCTATTCGGAATATAAACAAACACCTCAATGCCAAATTGAGTAAGATATTTTTTAAAAATAGCAGCAGCACAAGCTCCATCTACATCATAATCTGAAAAAATAGAAATTTTCTTATCATTATTAATATTTTCAAAAAAAGGAATTGTCTTTTTTAAATTAGATAGTTTTAAGATTTCATTTACTGAAATATTCTCTTTTAACTTTGAATTTAAAAAATGAGATATTTTTTTTATATTACGGTTAATTAATAATTTTGATAAATTTATAGATATATTATTTTTTTGAGCAACTTCAAAAGCTGCATCTTCATTTAAATCTAAATTTGATGGTCTCCAAACCGTACCGTTAAAGGTCTTTTCAGTAGTCAAGTTGCTTGATGTCGAAATTATGTTTTCCATCAATTTGTCTGATAGTTCCTGTTTTAGAACGCATCACAATAGAGTGTGTTTCTGCAAACTTTTTATTGATGTTAATACCTCGAAGCATGGTTCCATCAGTTACGCCTGTTGCTGAAAACATTACATCTCCAGTAGCTAGATCATTAAGCTTATAAATCTTATCTAAATTTTCTATGCCTGTTTTTCTTGCTCTCTCTATTTCTTGATCATTGTAAAATATTAGCTGGCCCTCTAAATAACCACCTACACATTGCAAAGCAGCAGCAGCTAGTACTCCCTCTGGTGCACCACCTATACCATAATACATATCAATATTACTATTATCTATAGCTGAGGAAATTACTGCACTAACATCTCCGTCACCAATTATTTTAATTCTCGCACCTGCAGATCTTATTGTTTCAATATCCTCTTGATGTCTTTCACGGTCGAGAATACATATTACTAGATCTTCAGTATTAATTTTTTTATATTTTGCTAGCTCTTTAATATTTGATTTTAGATCTTGGCTTAAAGATATAATGCAATCATTGTCAACTTTGGCTGAAATTTTTCTCATATATACATCAGGAGCATTTAAAAAGCCCCCCTCTTGTGCCAGCGCAATAACTGCCATAGCATTTTCACCACCTTTTGCTGTTATTGTCGTTCCCTCTAAAGGATCAAGTGCAATATCAACATTTGGTCCACCTTGACCAACTTTTTCACCAATATACAGCATAGGAGCTTCATCTCTTTCACCTTCACCTATTACAACTGTACCTGATATTGTAAGAGAGTTTAGGCATTTTCGCATTGCATCAACAGCGGCTTGATCAGCTGCTTTTTCATTTCCTCTTCCTATATGTTTGGATGCAGCTAATGCTGCAAATTCGGAAACCCTGACCAACTCAATAGCAAGATTTCTATCCAATATTTTCCTCTATTCTGATTACAGAAATTTCGTTTTTAAGAAAATTAGTTTTCTTTAAATTATCAACTACTTGCGTGATATTTTTTAAACCAACTGGATCAGATATTATAACAATAGGTACGATTTTCTCATTTGAAGTATTTAATTGAATTATAGATTTTATAGAAATTAATTTTTGTGAAAATAATTGTGCTATCGATTTTAGAACACCTACTTTATTAAGTACAGACATTCTTAAATAGTATGGTCTAATTCTTTGAGATTGACTAACAAACTTAGCTTTCATCATTCGTGAATATTTTTTTATAAATACACCTTTGTCTGAAGAGTGATTAATAAATCTTTTGATATCAGAAATAATAGAAGTAGCTGTAGGATATCCACCTGCACCTTTTCCAACTAAGCTAGTCTTTAAAAAGTTTTCTCCTTCAAAGGTAATTACATTCTCTTCAAAATTAGTTTTTGCTATTAAGCTAGAATCTGGAACGAAACAAGGTGCTACAGATGAGAAAAATTTATCTTTATTCCTCTCTGTTATAGAAACAAGTTTTAATTTATAACCAAGGTTAAGACCCTGTTCTAAATCAATGAGCTTAATATTTTCTATTCCATCATAGTGCATATCAGAAAATTTAAATTTTTTTCCAAAAGATATATTTGAGAGCAATACAAGCTTATGCATAGCGTCTCTACCAGACAAATCTGCACTTGAGTCCTGTTCTGCAAATCCATTATTAATTGCCTGTTCTAATGTTTCTTTAAAACTAATCTTATTTTCATACATCTTTGAAATTATATAATTAGTTGTGCCGTTAAAAATTCCATAAATAGCATTAATTTTTGAGGGATAAATACTTTGTTGTGTTGTTTGCACTACTGGTACTGCGCCTAACACTGCAGCTTCAAATCCCAAAAATAAATTTTTCTTATCAAATCCCTCAAAAAATAAATCTGACTTTTCAGCTAGTTGTGCTTTATTTGCAGTAATGAGAGATATTTTATTTTTTAAGCAAAATTTATAAAGATCATTAATATATTTCCCAGTACCTCCAATAGTTTCAATGATTAGGTCAGGTTTAATTTGATTTAAGCTTTTAAAATCATTAATCCATTTGTATTTGCTAACATTGAAAATTCTTTTCTTTTTTTTGTTTTTTGCACCAATAGCAACTATTTCACATTTCGTATTATCTAATGTATATGAGTTTTTTTCTATTAACTTGACTACATGAGAGCCAACGACACCTAATCCTAAAATTGCTATTCTAATTTTGTTCATTTTGAGATTTTAAAATTTGTTCTTTTCTAATACTACTCTTTTCGTTGAATTCCTCTAATTCTTTTTTCTTTTCAAGTAAATTTTTATCAAAGTTCTGAAAAGATCTTTCACAAGAAGTGGTTGTTATAGATAGTAAAATGACAGAAAAAATAAATAAAAGATTATCTTTTAGAGAACTGAAAACTTCGCCTAGCTTTTTGCCTACCATACTTTTTACGTTCTACTGTTCTCGAGTCTCTTGTTAAGAAACCATTTTTTTTTAATATATCTTTAGTATTAGGGTCAATTTTTGTTAATGATCTACTAATACCGTGTTTGATTGCACCAGCTTGACCAGAGAGACCGCCTCCAAGTACCGTAATTCTTAGATCCACAGAGTCTAATTTTTTTGCTACTTCCAAGGGTTGGTTGATTATCATTCTTAAAGCTTTGTCTGGAAAATAATCATCAATTTTTTTTTTGTTAATTGTAATATTTCCTGTCCCGTTAGATATCCATACTCTCGCAATAGATTCTTTACGTCTGCCTGTGCTATAAACTTGATTAGACATTAACTTCATTCTTTCTGTTAATTGACTTAAAATCTAATAATTTTGGATTTTGGGAGTCATGAGGATGATTAGCATCCTTGTATATTTTTAAATTATTTTTCATAAGGTCCCTAAATAAAGGTGAATTAGGAAGCATTCCTTTTATTGCTTTTTTTATAATATCATCAGATTTATTTTTTTCTTTTAGCTTCTCTGGAGTAATTTCTTTTATACCACCAGGATGGCCTGTATGTTTGTAATATTTTTTATCAGTAGTTTTATTACCTGAAAATCTTACTTTATCAGTATTAATAATAATCACGCCATCTCCAACTGGTAAGTTAGGAGAGTATTGAGGTTTATTTTTACCTTTGAGTATTAAGCTAACTCTAGAAGCAAGTCTGCCAACAGAAATATTAGTAGCATCTAATAGATGCCATTCTTTCTGGAACTCAGATTTTTTTAGAGTAGTTGTTTTCACGATAGGGGGAATATAAGTAAAATCATTAAAAAATCAAGGATTATAGATAAAATTTTTGATATAAATCGAGATACTATAGAGTTTTAATCATTATTTTCCTAATTTTAATGTGTTTATGATCACTGGAATTGAACCAGCGACCTCAAGCCAGCAAAACGAATACTCTGTGAACCTTTGTTAATCTGAGATTATTTAGAGTTTTTAAGAAGTCCCAATAAATCTTTTAAATCTGAGAGGATATTATCATTCAGAGATTTATTTTTTGATTTTGATTTTGATAAATAATCATTTACTCCATCTAAAGTTAATTTTTGGACATCAAGTAAATTTTTTATTTTTTTTAGAAGGAGTAAGTTTTCATAATCGTACAATCTGTGGCCTGATTGAGTTCTAATAACTTTCAATTTTGAAATTCTACTCTCCCAAAATCTTATAGTGTGTTTTTGCTCCCCCACTATCTGGGATACATCATCTATATTATAAAAGTTTTTGTTCATAAAAGTAGTTTATTGGATTTTTTAAAGCTTATAACTTTTCTTGATTTTATTAAGTGCTCTTCTTTTGTTTTTGGATTTCTTCCAATTCTTTCATTTTTTTGATTTATTTTAAAAGAGCCAATATAATTTATTGATAGATCTGAGTTGATCATCATATTGCTCCAAATTTCTAAAATTTTATCAATTTTTTTATAAACTGTAGAATAAGCAATACCGAATTCAATTGATATTTGTTTAGCTATTGATTCTCTTGTTAATTTATCTTGAGACATTTTTCTTAATCTCATTAAGTAAATTAGCATCAATGCATTTGACACCAAATTCTATTGCATTTGCAAACGCATGTGAGTCTGCATTACCGTGACTTTTTATAACTATACCGTTTACTCCAATGAACATTCCTCCATTATAGTTTCTAGGATCGATTGAATTTTTAAAATTATTAAAATTTTTTTTAAGCAATAAAGACAAAAATTTTGAATATGGAGAGGAAGTCAAACTTTTTTTTAAAGAGTCAGTTATAAATTTAGATACACCTTCAGCTGTTTTAAGTGCAATATTTCCAGAAAATCCATCTGTAACAATGACATGATTGTTTGTGGAGGTTATCTCATCTGCCTCTACAAAACCCTTATAGTTTATTCTTTTATCACTTTTCATTAATTCATGTGTCTCTTGAATTAAATTATTTCCTTTGAGTTCCTCCGATCCAATATTTAAAAGTGCTACTTTGGTGTCAATTTGCGGATATAGAACTTTATAGTAAGTACTCCCCATAACAGCAAAATCTAATAAATTTTCTGAACTGCATTCAGCATTTGCTCCTAAATCTAAAAAACATACTGGATGTTTTTCTGATGGAAAAAGAGAAGCAATCGCTGGTCTAGTTATATTTTCAATTGTCCTTAAATAAACAGTTGAATAGGCCATCATAGCACCCGTATTCCCTGCTGAAATACTTATTTGATTCTTATCCTCTTTTAAATTCAAAATAGCATTAGACATTGAACTGTTTCGATTATCTTTTTTTAATGCATCACTAGGTTTCATATCTGGGGAAATAAAGTTTTGAGATTGAGTCCATTGAGATTTATCAAATAAGTCTGAAAATATTGGTTTAAATTTTTCATAAATAGATTTTTCTGAGTGTAAATTAAAGTTAATAGATGGATTATTGGTTTTAGCAATATTTGCCCCTTCTAGAACTGAGTTTGGTGCAAAGTCACCACCGTGAAGATCAAGGTTTATTAAATACTTATTCATCTATATTTATTATTGCTTTAAAGAAACTTATACCTTATTTGTTTTTATTGTGAATATTTTAAAAATTCATAAAATTTTTTTACCCCTTCTATTGTCAATAATTTTATTTTCTTGCTCAAAAGATGTTTATTTTTCTGGTATTTCAGAAAATAGTTTTAATGAAATCAAAGAAAATTACCAAAAAATCGATTACTCAAAAGAAGACATAATTACTATTATTGGCCCCCCTTTAATAAAGGAAAACCTTGAAAATTTGTGGATTTATAGAACTGATAAAAAAAAAGGAATAGCTGCTTTCAATGAGACTGTCTACAACAAGACCTTAAAACTAAAATTTAAAGATAATATTTTAAGGTCTGTTGAAGAAATTGACTTAAGTTAAATAATATTTAAATGCACAACTATTGATAATAATAGAATTGATACGATATTTGTTATTTTAATCATTGGGTTAACAGCTGGGCCTGCAGTATCCTTGTAAGGATCACCAACAGTATCCCCGGTGATAGAAGCTTTATGCGTTTCGCTACCTTTCCCGCCTAAATTACCATCTTCAATATACTTTTTTGCATTATCCCATGCACCGCCTCCAGCAGTCATTGAAATAGCTACAAAAAAACCAGTAATTATGACTCCAATTAAAAGAGCACCAAGTGCTTGAAATGCAGTATTAACACTACCAGTAAGGGAATAGACACCAAAGAATACAACCACTGGTGATAAAACTGGGAGTAAAGACGGTATGATCATTTCTTTAATTGCAGATTTTGTTAAGATGTCTACACATTTCCCATAATCTGGTTTCTCTTTACCTGACATTATTCCTTTTTTTTCTTTAAACTGTTGTCTAACTTCTAAAACAACTGATCCAGCTGCTCTTCCAACAGCCGTCATGCTTAATGCACTAAATAAATATGGAAGTAACCCTCCTAATAAAAGACCAATAATTACATATGGCTCTGACAGATCAAAAGATACGTCAAAAACATTATTACCTGTTTCCTTATTAAAATATTTTAGATCCTCTGTGTAGGCTGCAAATAAAACTAAGGCTCCAAGACCGGCAGATCCGATTGCATATCCTTTAGTGACAGCTTTAGTGGTGTTTCCAACGGCATCAAGAGCATCAGTTCTTTGTCTTACACTTTTTCTCAATCCAGACATCTCAGCAATACCGCCTGCATTATCTGTTACAGGTCCGTAGGCGTCTAGCGCAACTACCATTCCTGCCAGAGCTAACATCGAAGTTACTGCAATTGCAATGCCAAATAGACCTGCAGTTGCAAATGTTAATCCAATACCCGCAACTATAATAAGCACAGGAATAGCAGTAGACTCCATACCCATGGCTAATCCTTGAATAATATTTGTTGCATGACCAGTTTGGGAAGCTTCAGCAACGCTCTTCACAGGTCGATACTCTGTGCTTGTGTAGTATTCAGTTATAAAAACAAGAGCTAAAGTAATTAATAAACCATAGACAGCACAGAGAAATAAATCCATACCGTTATACCACTTAGATCCTATTTGGAAATATTGATCAAAGCCAATTGAGTAATGAGTGATTATAGCAAATAGCACAACTGAGATTATCAGTGTCATAAAGAAACCTTTATAAAGAGCTCCCATAATAGAGGATTTCGTTGTGGATATTGAGACAAACTGTGAACCTATAATAGAGGCAATGATGCTTGATCCAGCTAATAGCAGTGGATAAATTGTTAAATCAGTTACTGCTCCTTGAAAGATTATTGCCAATACCATAGTTGCAACAATAGATACGACATAAGTCTCAAATAAATCTGCAGCCATACCAGCACAGTCTCCTACATTATCTCCTACATTGTCTGCAATAACAGCAGGATTTCTAGGGTCATCTTCCGGAATATCTTTTTCAACTTTACCAACTAAGTCTGCACCAACGTCAGCACCTTTTGTAAATATGCCCCCACCTAGTCTTGCAAAAATTGAAATTAAAGATGAACCAAAACCTAGAGCTACTAAAGGCTCAATAAGCTCTCTCCCACTTCTACCAAAACCAAAATATAAAAGTAAAAAATATCCAGCAATACCTGCTAATGCTAAACCTACAACTAAAAGTCCAGTTACGGCACCAGCGTTAAATGCCACATACAAACCCTTTTTCAAAGACTCGCTAGATGCTTGAGCAGTTATAACATTTGCACGAACTGATACGTTCATTCCTATGTAGCCAGCTAAGCCTGATAAAACAGCACCAATCAAAAAACCAACTGGTACATCATATGTATGTTCAAAAGGTATTAAAAAAAATGCAAGAAAGATCACTATGCCAACTATAGCTATGGTAGTGTACTGTCTATTTAAGTAAGCTTTTGCACCCTCTTGAATAGCACCAGATATTTGAATCATTTTCTTGGTGCCTTTAGATAAACTTAATATTTTATTTGTTGTAAATAAACCGAAAGCAATCGCTGCGATTGCAGCAAATAATACTATTTGCAAGTACTGTATTTGAGACATGGTAAGTTGTTAATCTATTTCTATTTTATTTTCAAGGTGCTTTTTTAGAGGCATCATCAAGTAAAAAGTTGAAATATTTAACCTCTTCTTGGGTAAGAAAATCCTTAGAAAGCTTAATATATTCGCTCATTAATATCTTTTTTTTCTCCTTATTTAAAAGGTATTCAGAGCAAAAGGCATAAAGTAAAAAAACAGTTATTTTGTTTGTTTTTTCAATAATTTTAGAATCTATCAACCCCTTTATTTTCTCTATATTAGAGTTAAAGCTCTCGTTTAAAGAAAATAATTTTTTTTTATTAAAAGGTCTCTTTTTAATATTTTGTTTGATGAATTCATCTAACTCAAAGTCAGTGGAATAATTTCTTTGAAATATAAATTGAAAAAAAAATAGTCTAGTATTTTTATTTAAATTAAGCATTTAATCATTTTAACCATCGCAGTTGCAGCTTCATGCCCTTTATTTTTGTTATCATTATTTGATCTTTTTGAAGCTTGGGGGTTATTGTATGCATTGATTATACCATTAGAAATAAGAGTGGTTTTATTTTGATTTACTATATCTAATAGGGCCTTCCCAACAGAGTCAGATATAACTTCAAAATGATAAGTTTGACCCTTAATAACACATCCTAAAGCAATAAATAAATTATAGTTATTTGATTTTATTTTCCATTTTATCATTTGGGGTATTTCATAAACACCAGGAACAGTTAAAATTTCGTATTTAAGATCATTTTTTTCTAATACTTTTATGCAAGATTTTGTTAGTGGATCTGTTATATCTTTATAATAATCAGCAACAATTATTTTTATTTTTAATTTTGATTTCATAATGACTAAAGACTCTCTATTTTATTGACGTTTAATCCATAAATTCCTAAATCTAAATCTTCTCCAAGTGAATTAGACAAAACAGAAATATTATTAATTGAGAAATTTTTAAGTATTTGAGCTCCCAGACCATAGTATTTTACTTTTTCATCATTCGATAACTTTCCAAGATCTCCCAGTATTGGATTATTAATGAGAACTATTATTCCAGATCCATGAGATTTTATTTTTTCAATTGAGGCATGTAAGTCTTTTGTTTTTGGATTATTAAAATTCATTATTATATCATCAAAGCCTTGAACAGGATGAACTCTTGTCATTACGCTGTCTTGGTTGGATAAATCTCCTAAATGTAAAGTTGCGTGGTGCAATCCATCAATGGTATTTTCAAATACATTAAATTCAAATATATCTGAGTAGATATTTTTAATTTGGTGTTGCTTTTCAGGAATTTTTTTTATGAGCAAGTCGTTTTTAATTCTATACGCGATCAAGTCTTGGATAGTACCTATGTTTAAAGAGTGTTTTTTTGCATAAGGTATCAAGTCCGGAACCCTTGCCATACTACCATCATCGTTCATGATCTCACAAATTACAGCAGAGTCATTTAATCCAGCTAGTCTGGATATGTCTACAGCAGCTTCAGTGTGACCTGCCCTTGTTAGCACACCTCCGTCCCAAGCAATTAGAGGAAATACGTGTCCGGGACTAACAATATCTCCCTGTTTAAAATTTGGATTTATTGCTGCACTTACTGTTTCTGCTCTATCAAATGCAGAAATACCTGTTGTAATGTTGGTACTAGATTCAATTGAAATGGTGAATGCTGTCGTCTTCTTTTTCCAATTATCTGGATTCATTAAAGGCAGTTTTAATTCATCAGCTCTGGTCTCTGATATAGATAGACAGATTAAGCCTCTACCATAAGTTGCCATAAAATTGATATGTTCTGGTTTGCAAAGAGAGGCAGGTATAATTAAATCACCTTCGTTTTCTCTATCTTCGCTATCAACCAGAATATACATTTTACCATTACGGGCATCATCTATAATATTTTCGATATTTGTAAAATCTGACATTAATTTAACTACCTATTTTTTGAGGAGTGAGCGTATCTTGCAAGCATATCGACTTCAAGATTTAAAATTTCATTTTTCTTATATGTATGAATATCTGTATGTTTATAGGTATGAGGTATGATCATGCAATGACATTTATTTGTTTTTACATTATTTATTGTAAGAGAAATACCATTTAAAGATATTGACCCTTTTTGAACTATAAATTTTTTAAGATTTTTTGGAAAAATAAAAGATAAAAACCAACTACTTCCAATTTTATATAATTCTTCAACAGAGCAAGTCGTATCAATATGACCAAAAACAAAATGACCAGAAATCTCATCACCAACTTTTAAAGATTTTTCTAAATTTATTTTTTTTCCTACTTTCCAATATTTAGCATTGGTTTTATTAATTGTTTCATAGGAAATGTCTGCCTTAAAAGTATTTTTTTTTATTGATGTAACTGTTAAACAAATTCCAGAACAACAAATTGAAGAACCTAACTTATATCCTTTTAGTGAAGATTGGATTTCAACCACCAAGGACTTTTCTTCTCTTGTCAATTTTTTAATTTTACCTTGTGATTGAATTATTCCACTAAACATTAGTTTGTAAATTTATAAATCATATCCTCTCCATACTTTAAAGAGGACTTTAATATGAGATTATTTGTTATTGATTTCATTGATAAAAAATATTTTTTACTTGCATTTTTTATAGTCATGTTTGACTGGCAGACTATAACCTCATCAAATAAATTACAATTAAGAAAGTATTTAAAGGTATTAAGTCCGCCTTCGATAAGAATAGATTGAGTTTTCAATTTTTTAAATAAGGAGAAATTTTTAGTAACTGTTTTTTTATAGTCAACTATAATCAACATATAATTCTTAAATTTAATTTCTTTATTTGAGAATATTAATTTTGCAATATTTTTTGAAACACCTTGTAATCTGCATGTTAATTTTGGCTTATCATCTAATACCGTATTCATACCAACAGCAATAGCGTCATGAGATAATCTTAGTTGATGCATATAATATTGAGTTTGATCAGAAGTTATATTTTTATGAGTTGGGCTTTTACTAAACCCATTTTTTGAGATTGCGATTTTAAGAGTAATGAAGGGTCTATTTAAAGTTTTACGAGTGTAAAAAAATTTATTAATTATCTTAAACCTATCTGTAGATTTTAATGAATGAAAAACTTTTATCTTTTGTTTTTTTAAAAAATCAATTCCCTTGCCTTTTATATTTGGATTTGGATCTAATGAACTGATAAAAACTTTTTTTATACCAGCCTTAACAATTGCCTTAGCACAACAGCTACTTTTTTTAAAACAAGGTTCTAAGCTAATGTACATGACAGTTTTATTGTTAATTTTATTACGTGATATTTTTTTTAAAGCATTAATTTCTGCATGAGGTCTACCATTTTTTGAAGTTAAACCATAACTAAGGATAATACCTTTTGATGATTTAGAGTAATCTACAATCAGACATGCAACTGAAGGATTTTTCCCTGTAAGTCCAATATTTTTAATTGATAAATTATTTACACTTTGTAAATAATTTTGGTGAGACGTACTTAACAAGTTTTATTTTTTGTCTATTTTTTCCAAAAATTGTTCAAAATCTTTAGTTTCGCGAAAATCTCTATAGACTGAAGCAAATCTCACATAGCCAACTTTATCTAAAGAATATAATCCTTGCATGACCATTTCTCCAATTGTGGTAGTGCTTACTTCATTCTCACCCATTCCTTCTAAATCTCTAACAATTTTTGAAATTAATTTTTCTTTTGTGTCTATGTCTACAGGTCTTTTTCTTAAGGCAAGTTCAACAGATTTGGCGATTTTATCTCTATCAAATATCGATTTTTCGCCATTCTTTTTGACAACTAAAAATTCTCTAAACTGAACTCTCTCAAAAGTTGTAAATCGTTCTTTTCTTTCACAACCACAGAGACGTCTTCTTCTTATTACCCCACCATCTTCTGTTGGTCTTGAGTCTAAAACTGAAGTTTCTTTCTCCTTACAAAAGGGGCACTTCATATTTATTTATAAATTGGAAACTTAGAGCAGAGCTCTGTCACATCTTTGAGGATTGAACTTTCAGTCATTGATATATCTGCATTTGATGATGATAGTGCATTTATAACTGTGGAAATTTTTTCACCTATAAATTTAAACTCTTCTTCTTTGAAACCTCTAGTTGTTGCAGCTGGAGATCCTAATCTAATACCTGAGGTAATAGTTGGGGGATTTGGGTCATTTGCAACACCATTTTTGTTACAAGTCATTCCAGCTCTCTCCAAGCTTTCTTCAGCGTCTTTACCAGTTACATTTTTTGATCTTAAATCTACTAAGACCATATGAGAATCTGTGCCACCAGTAACGATATCTATTCCATTTGACATGAGTACTTCGCCTAGAATTGATGCGTTCTTTTTGACTTGTTGAATATAGCTTTTAAACTCAGGTTGAAGAGCTTCACCAAAAGCAACTGCTTTGGCAGCAATTACATGCATTAAAGGTCCGCCTTGTAAACCAGGAAAAACTGAACTATTGAACTTCTTTCCAAGATTTAGGTCATTTGAAAGGATCATTCCCCCTCTTGGTCCTCTTATAGTCTTGTGGGTAGTTGATGTAACCACGTGTGCGTGTGGCAATGGATCTGGGTATTCTTTTGCTGCGACAAGTCCAGAATAGTGAGCCATATCAACTAGTAAGTATGATCCAACTTTATCTGCGATCTCTCTGAATTTTTTAAAATCAATATTTCTTGGGTAAGCGGAGCCACCAGCAATTATCATACTAGGTTTATGTTCGACTGCTAAACGTTCAACCTCATCGTAATCTATTAAAGAGGTTTCTGGTTTAATGCCATACTGGATAGCATTAAAATATTTTCCAGATTGATTAGGTCGTGAGCCGTGAGTTAAGTGTCCACCAGCGTCTAAAGACATCCCTAAGATTGTGTCTCCAGGTTTAATTAATGCTAAAAATACAGCTTGGTTAGCTTGAGCACCTGAGTGAGGTTGGACATTGGCATAATTACAACCATATAATTCTTTTAAACGATCGATAGCAAGATTTTCAGCAATATCTACAAACTCACATCCACCATAATATCTTTTAGCACTATAACCCTCAGCATATTTGTTAGTCATGATTGAACCTTGAGCTTCAAGAACAGCTTTAGAAACTATGTTTTCAGAAGCTATTAATTCAATTTGATTTTGTTGTCTTGATAGTTCCTGTGAAATGCTTTGATATAAATCTTTATCTGCGTGTTCTAGGTTACTAGAAAAAAAATTCTCACTGAGTGTCATATTTGCGATATTCTCCTTAAATGTCTGCCTTTGTCAAATTCTGTTTTAAAATAGGCGTTGAGCATAGCAAAAATATTTTTTTTTACAAAAGGTCTTCCTTTTAAACAAATAACGTTACTATCATTATGTTTTCTTGTCATTTTTGCTGTTTGTGCATTATGACAAAGAGAAGCTCTAATGTGCTTATGCCTATTTGCACTTATACTTACTCCTATTCCAGAACCACAGATCAAGATACCCATACTGGATTTATTGATATTTTTACATAATATTTTTGCAAATTTTGGATAATCAACCGATTTATCTGAATTTGTCCCTAAATCTACGAAATTACATTTTTTTTTGCCAAGGTATTCTTTGATAATAAACGATTTTAGCCTAAAACCTGCATGATCTGAGGCTATATAGATTTTTTCAATTTTTCTTGGCAACTTCATTTCTAGAAAAAGGTAAATTAATATTCAAATTAATCAATACTCTGTTGATTATTCTGCTCATAAAATCAAAAAAAACCGATTGGTGATCTTTGTTGTTTTTCAAATATTCGTAAATATCCTCATTAGTTCTCAAATTACTCATATTATTAGAATTAAATATTTTTTCTAAAACACTTTGATTGAAATCAGGTTGATAGCCTGAGGTTTTTAAGATTTCAAGCTCCAGTAATAATAGCTCTGACAGATAATTAGACCTGTCATTCATTTTAGACATTAATAGCAAATAATAATTTATAACATTAGAATTTTGATCAGCTAAAAAAAGTAACTTGTTTATTAAAAAGCAAATATAATCGATCGCCTTTAGCTCATATTTTGAAAATAAAAACCATTTAAAGGAACTAATAGATGTAGAGGAAAGACAAACATTATTGCTATCAAATTCAATATTATTAAATCCCCCCTTAACATAATTAGTGCTTTTTTTTTTGGACTTTCCACCAAATACAACAAGAGATTTTTGGCCGTGCTCAGTAGAGTAAAAAGAAACACTTAAATGATTTTCTTTAAAATTTTCTACTTTCGTTACTATAGCTTCGGTTTTATACAATTAATTATTTATTCAAGTTATTTATTATCTTAATCATTTTTTTTGCTGCTAAAATTTCTGCTTTTTGTTTAGAAATTCCCTCTGCCTCTACTTCGTTGTCATTAATTTTTAAAGAAACTATAAATTTAGGTTTATGTTTTGTGCCAGCTTCTTTAATTAGATTATAGTCAGGGATTGTTTTATATTTTTTTTGACAATATTCTTGGATAAATGTTTTAGGATCTTTTTGAGGAAGAGTGTCTAATTCGTCTTGCCATAATTCCATTATTAATTTTTTTGAAAAATCCAATCCTTTTCTCGTATATGCAAATCCAATTAAAGACTCAAGAGCATCAGCGTAAACAGAATTTTTATTTGAGTTGGGGTCAAGCTGATGTTTAAAAATATCACCTAAGTTATATTTTTTAAATATTTTGGCTAAAGTATTTGTATTTACAAGATGAATAAATCTTCTTGAAATTTCATCCAGTGTATTATGAGAGAAAGTAGCAATCAAATATTCTGATATTACTAAACCTAAAACTCTATCTCCTAAGAACTCATATTTTTGAAATGGTTTATCAGAATTTTTTTTCGACTTTTCAAAACTATCATGTTGCAAACTTTTATCGAAGCCCTTGAGGCTTTTAAGAGTTTTGAAAATTTGTGCCTTATTCAAAATATTTATTTGATAATATTAAATAGCCTATCATACCTAATATGTAGAGGTAAATTCCAAAATTTTGAAATTGAAAAATCTGTATCAACTGAAAACCAGATAAACCAAACTTTTCCAATTATATTTACCTTGGGAACAAAACCTACCCCACTGAGAACTCTGCTGTCAGATGAATTATCTCTGTTGTCACCCATAAAAAAAAATTTGTCTTTAGGAATTTGGTATTCTGGAGTGTAGTCGAGTGGTCCGTTGTCAGTAATATTTAATATTTTATATTCATTTTCTATTAACTGCTGAATATCTTTTTTATACTGATCATCAAAAAAAAATCCATCATCGAATTGATTTAACATTTCAAATTCTTTTGAATTATTTGACTTAATATAAACTTCACCATTTATAACCTTAATTGTTTCCCCTGGTAAACCGATTAATCTTTTTACATAGTTTATATTTTCTTGACCAGGGAGTTTGAAGACGATTACGTCACCTCTTTCAGGATTACTCTCAAATATTTTTCCTTTGAAGGGGGGTATTCCAAAGGGAAATGAATATCTTGAGTAGCCGTAGTCCCATTTAGAAACAAATAAAAAATCTCCTACTAATAAATTTGGTTTCATTGAACCAGAGGGAATTTTAAATGGCTCAATAGCAAAAGTTCTAATTACACCAGCAATAATTAAAGCCCAAAAAAGTGCTTTAAAATTATTAATCAAAGATGATTTAATTTTGCTCAATAATTACCGACGCAATCGAATATAACTTTGTATCTGTAAGGCTAACATGAATGACACACTTTCCAAAAGTTTCATCCAAATAACTTTCTAGTTTATTTTTCAAAGAAATAACTGGTTTGCCTAAGGTATCCCTACTAACAACGATATTATTTGGATAACAAGGAGATCTAAATCCCAGACCAATACTTTTGGAAAAGGCCTCTTTAATAGCAAAATTATTTGCAAGTAAATTAGAGTCAATTTTTTTTAATTGATCATTAACAAAGTATTTAGATATGAAGTTTTCTTTATATTTTGCATAAATGTTACTTACTCTATCTATCTCAACTAAATCTATTCCGTGGCCAATAATCATTTTTTTATTAATCCTCTGAAAGTCTTAATAGTTTTAGCTAGTGAAATAAATATAGCTTCAGATATTATAAAATGTCCAACGTGGACAGTATCCACATATCTTCTTTTTTTTATATATTTTATGTTATTAAAATTTAAACCATGCCCTACATTAACTATTAGTTTCTTAGAGTGAGCATACTCGATCATTTCGTTTATTTTATTAATAATATTTTTTTTAATGATTTTTTTATCTAAAGGCCCTGTATGTATTTCAACAGTATTAAAACCTAAAATTTTAGCTAAAGTAATCATTTTTTTCGTAGGATTAATAAAAGCACTAATTTGTATATTTTTTTTTTGAGAAATTTTTAATAGCTTTTTTAATCTTGAATAAGAAATTTTATTTAAATTTAAACCACCCTCTGTAGTAATTTCATTTCTTTTTTCAGGAACTAGGCAAATAAACTCAGGATTAATCTTATCAGCTATTTGTATCATTTCATCTGTAAGAGCCATTTCAAGGTTAATTGGAATTTTAGAATTTTTTTTTAATTCTAATAAATCTTGATCTTTTATATGTCTTCTATCTTCTCTTAAGTGAACGGTTAAAGTGTCAACTTTTGCATCATGACAAACTTTTAATGCTCTTAACAAATTTGGATTGTTTTGTCCTCTAGCGTTACGAAGGGTAGCAATATGATCTATGTTAACTCCAAGTTTCATTAATAATTAATAGATTGTCTTTTAACTTTATCAACTTGGCTTAAAGTTTTCATTTCGGCAAGAACAAATTTTAATTTATCAGAGCTTTCAATACTTATGTCGATTATGAATGTGTAAACTTTTTTAGTTCTATTAGCGATACGGATATTTTCAATATTAATCTCATGTTTATCAAAAATTGAAGTGATACTAAATAGTGCGCCTGGTTGATTTTTAATAATTATCTCTATTCTTGAGTTAAATTCAGATTGGTTTTCATCCTCTCCCCACTCTGATTTGTAGAAATTATCTTTATGATAATAACCCAAACTATCGCAAATTGTATTATGAACAACTAATCCACGCCCATAGGACATAATAGATATGATGCTATCACCTTTTATTGGAGAGCAGCAAGTTGCATAGTTCACAGCTATACCATTTTCATATTTTAATACATCTACTCTCTCTTCGTCATCATTAGATTGAAAAATTTTTTTGACAATATTATTTTCCATTTCTTTGAAAAGCTTATCAAGTTCTGCTCTAGATAAAAAACCCCTTCCTACATTTTCAAAAAGTTTATTTTTATATTTGAAGTCAGTCTTCTTTAAAATCTTTTCGTAGATACCATCATCAGAAATTATATTTTTAGATTTTGCTATATAACTTAAAATATCTTTTCCAAGAATTTCAAATTCTCTTCTTCTTTTTGACCTAAAAAAGTATCTTATTTTTTCTTTAACTTTTTCTTTTTTTACAAATCTAATCCATAACGGGGAAATTGTAGTGTTTTCATCTAAGATAATTTCAACTTGATCTCCATTATCAAGTTTTGTGCTTAAAGGTAACTCTTGTCCATTTACAATTGCACCAGCACACCTATCTCCTATATCTGTATGAATTGTATAAGCAAAATCAACAGGTGTAGAGTCTAAAGGGAGTGTAAATAATTCACCTTTTGGAGAAAAAACATATATTTGCTCATCAAAAAATTGTTGGGAAGTTTTATTTAAAATTAAATGTTGTTCATTTTCTTCAACATAATTAACAGCATCTCTTAACCAAGCATATACCCCCTCACTACTACTATCTTTATTTAGATATTTATATCTCCAGTGCGCAGCAATACCATTCTCAGCAATCATATGCATTGCTCTTGATCTTATTTGTACTTCAAATATTTTTTTTTGGAAAATAAGGTCTGAGTGTATTGATCGGTATCCATTAGGTTTAGGGCTTGATATATAATCCTTAGTTCTTCCTACTTTTGCGGAGAAATTTCGATGAATTATACCCAGTACTTTATAGCAATCTCTTGTTGATTTAGTGATGATCCTGACAGCAGCTATGTCTGAAATAGAGTTTAAGTCAGTATTTTTCTTATTTATTTTTTTCCAAATTGAATATGGATTTTTTTTTCTATAATGAATTTCTGCATCAATAACTGACTTATTTAGATATTCTTTCATTAAATTTTCAAGATCAATAAAAGAGCCTTCTAGATTTTTAAAAGTGTTATCAATTTTATCGTTAATTCTACTAAAGATATCCGGATGAAGGTTTTTAAAAGAAATATTTTCTAAAATCGACTTCCAATTTTCAAATCCTAGTCTCTGAGCTAAGGGGGCGTAAATTAATAAGGTCTCATTACTAACTCTTTTTCTTTTTTCAACATCTTTAAAATAATGAATTGTTTTTATATTATGCAGCCTATCTGCTAATTTAATAATTAAAACTCTTATATCTTTGGCTGTTGAGATAAGAAGTTTTCTAAAATTTTCAGCTTCTTTTTCCGATCTTGTTGTATTTTTTTCCTCTAAAAAATCAATTTTAGTTAAGCCATCAACTAAATTTGTTATATTAGGACCAAAATTTTCTTTTAATTCTAATTTTGAAAATTTTGTATCTTCAATTACATCGTGGAGTAAGCCTGTGATAACTGTTTCTGTATCTAATTTTAGTTCAATGAGTGACTTACAAACCTCGTATGGATGTATTATATATGGGTCTCCAGAGGCACGGAATTGATCTTTATGGGATATTTCTGCTACCTCTATTGCTTTAACAAATAAATTCTCATTAAAATTTTTATCATAAGATTGCAATGCTGACTTGAAGTCGCTGTAACTATCATTGAAATAGCTGGTTTGGAACATCAGCTAAAATAATAAACTAAATTGAACTTTTAATCTTCAAGAAGATGATCTTCGTTTTCTTCTTCTTTTTCCTGAACCAGTTGGTAGCTTTTAATGATATCTTCTTTGACATCCCCTACACTGATTTTCTCATCAGCTATTTCTCTTAAAGCTATTACTGTGCTTTTGTCATTATCTAATGGAACTTGTGCTTCATTGCCAGCGTTTAGGACCTTAGCCCTATGTGAAGCCATTAGTACCAGGTCGAAAAGACTATCAACGTTTTTAGTACAATCTTCTACTGTAACTCTTGCCATGCGAGATTTATATGAAAAAGTAGATGAAAATACAAGAGAAT
>CABYSX010000009.1 GCA_902521795.1 uncultured Alphaproteobacteria bacterium | reverse complement strand
GCTGATAACCTTTTTCCTCCAACTGCATATAAATTCCTTCCCCACTTAGTGTGTCTAAGACCAACAATTAATAAAATTGAAATTAAAATCCAAATTAATATGACTGGAGGTATTGGTAGACCAAAAAATTTTCCATTTAATGAAGCAAGATTTTTTAACCAGTCTGGTACGACACCAAAAACAGTTCCACCTGTAACAGTAGGAAGTGACACCAATATCTGTACTCCACCTACTACCATGAAGCCAACGCCAAGTGTGACTATAAGTGATTGACCTTGGAGATTAAAACTTATCAAACCATTAAACAATCCAACAATTGTTCCAAAAGCGAGAATTACTATAAAAGCAAGCCAAGGAGGGACTCCGAGTGAAATAAGTGACATCAATCCTAAATTAGTTGCACCAATTAAAAATGGTATTGATAAGTCTAGACCACCTAACATCACAACTAACGTCTGGCCAATGGTTGCGATTCCTAGGAAAGAAGCAAAAACTAACATGGATTTAATATTTTGTAATGATAAGAAGCCGTCAATAGAAACTGATCCTATTATAAAGAGACCAACTAATACGGCGACTCCAATTATTACACTTTTATTAATATTTAAAAATTTATACGCAAGAAATGCTAAGATTAAGAAACCCAAAAGTATGATTGCGGATACGACAGTTCTACCCGAGAAGAACCCAGGTACTAAAAAACAAAGTAGTATAAAAAGTCCTAAAAGAAGAAGAAATCCCGTAACTGCTATCCAGTTCTTTGCAATAAGGTCCCAAAAAAGGCCTCTTTTACTAGTTGTTTCAGTAGTTTCAGGAGGTTGAGATCCATCATCTTTAACAAGTGACCGATACGACCATCTTACTAAGAAAAAATGCCATCCCCATAAAATGATGGCAACAACAGCTACTGAATAAAAAGCAACTTGTATCCAATCAGTTCTATCTACATAGCCCAAAACTGCTGTTCCTATTCCAGCAGCAACAGCAAAAAAAATTCCAAGTCCTTTTAAAAAATTATGAGTTCTTTTCTCCATTTACTAAACTTTTCTATCTTCTGATAGTCCTCCCCATTTTTCAAGTCCTTCTTGAGATTTAAGTTTAATTTTATAAACACCAAATGCTTGCCATATCAGAGGCGAAATAGCTACTCCAATTGCTGTGATTAAAATCATTTTCCAATAAGGATATCCTATTGCGAAGAACATCGCAGACCAAGTTAATGCTGCAATAGTTAAGATGGCAATGTAAGGTTTAAATCTTGCAAATGATATTTTTGCTCCCATTGTTAGAAAGGTAAAAAATTGAAATACAAATATTGCAAATATAATTAGAGCTGCCTCTTTAAGCCAAGTTACATTACTTGTGATAAACTCACCACGAATAGGTCTTGTGTAATTAATAGATGATGTATCACCAACTATTAATTCTGTAATAATTGGGGAATAATACTTACTACCATCATCAGTAATAAATGTTCCAGAGGGTGAGGCTAAAAAGTAAACAGCAAGTATCGCTAATACACCAAGGAAAATTATGAAAACATTATTTAGATTGATATTGGAGAAAAGAGTTGGTGCTGTGAGTAAAAAAAGTAAAAATAGGATTAATATTACAGCGTATCCATCTATTCCAAAGAAACTTTGTCTATTTGAATCTATACCATAGTAAGATATTGCAGCAAACACTACAAAAGAAATCGCAATTGCAAACAATACCAATGTTTGTGTCTTGATTTCTTTTCTAAATTTTGGCATAGCAATTATAACTATGGCCGATGTAAAAAAAACTATTCCTCCTAAAGTTGCAATAGCGTAAGCGAGGCCCACCAAAGCACTTGATGAGGATGAAAAATCAGGTAATCCTACTCCAACTCTGAGATACTCGGATGTGAAATACTGAGGCGCATAATTTAAGATATATTGTAAATTAGTACCTAAATCAGCGTTTACAAAATAAGCCTCTCTCGTACCACTCCAAACACATCCAAAGAAAATGACAATCGCTGCAATGATAAAAGATACTGTTGGACCATCTCTATGTTTAACGAGCAAATAAACAAGATAAATCAACGCTGCTATTCCAATGGCAATAAACATCCAAACTGTAGAATTTCCACCCTCGGCGCACGCTTTACCAGTGATTAGACAATCACTTCCAGACTCAAGAGCTTTTTCGAAAATCTCAGCATCTTTGGATTTACCTCCAAAGCCTCCAACAGTTCCTCTAGTGACTTGATCAAATTTCATATGAATTTGAACAGCAGCAGCACTTAATGTTCCAATTATGAAAAATACAAAAACTGATAAATTTTTAAATGCTTTTTGAATGTAAGGAAGTGCAATAAGTATTAAAAGTGAGGCCACCAATACTGCGCCATAAGATAAGTCTGTTACAAAACTTTGAAATCTCTCAAACCTGAAAGTAGATAGTATAAAATTTATTAAATAAATATTAACAGAACCTAATATAGCTCCAAACGCACCGCCTCTTCCACCAATCAAACTTGAACCCCCCAAAACAAGTGCGGTAACAGCCATTAATGTATAAGTAGTGCCCTGAGTTGGATCTCCGGAGCCAATTAAACCTGTAAATGCGATAGCTGCAAGTGCAGCATATACTCCACCAATAATATGAGCACCAATTCTTACAACATAAATTCTTACTCCACTTGTGTAAGCAGATTTTTCATCTGACCCCATTAATTTCAAATGTTGCCAATAAGCTGTATGAGTAAGTGCATACCAAATTAGAGTTGAGAAAATTAGAAGAATAAGTGTAGGTTGTATTACTTCAGTTCCTGCACTCCAAGATAACATCCAATCAGGCGCTCTTCCTCCGGGTCTTGGTAAAATAACTAAATTTATACCAGAGAAGGCAAGAAACATACTTAGGGCAACAATTATTGGTTGAACTCTGATAAAAATTACAATCAGTGCATACAAGAATTGATAAATTACTCCAATTGCAAGAGCACATATGAAATACGCAACTGGCGATTGAATGTAACCAGCAGCGTAAAGTTGAATTGTCGTTACATTAATAAAACCAATAAGTGGTCCTATTGACAAATCGACTGTAACTCTACCTGCTAAAGCCAAGGCTGTAAGAGCATAGGTGGCTAGAATAAGAGGTGTTGAAACCATAATAGCTGTTCCAATACCAGAGCCTGAAATAATTTGTGGTCCCCTAATCATTGCAAAAATCATAAGGGCAAAAAATATGAATATTGGGACGATTAAGTATTTCGTTGACTGTGGATCAGAACCCGGAATTTGAGAGGGTTTTATAGCTGCTACAAGTTGATTAACCATTATATTTAGTCAAAATAAACTACTTTGATGCCCCCTCTATCTGACTGCGATCTTCCATGACCTACTTTAAGTTTGTCAGTCTCAACAATTTTAATTCTCTTTGAATTCAAATCAATATTTTTAGTAAAACCATTTTTAAAAGATGTCTTACTTATGAGTGTATTCAAATTATTTTCTATATATTTAGTATTATGTTTGCCTTCTAGAAAATTTTTATCATTAAGAAGGCAAACTAGAAAAGGTATATTTGTCTTAATACCCTCAATTTGAGTGCCCTCTAAAAATTTTATCAATTTGGAAATTGCGTCTTCTCGAATTAAGTCATGAGATATTATTTTTCCAATCATTGGATCATAGTAGAAACTAACTTCGTCTCTTTCATCATATCCCCAATCTAATCTGATACCTTTTGGAATTTTGGGAAATTTTAATTTTGTAATTTTTCCTGGAGATGGTAAGAAATTTTGAGAGGGATCCTCTGCATAAACTCTACATTCAATTGCATGTCCATAAGTTTTAATTTTGTTCTGATTTAAAAATTTATTTTTTCTATCAAAGGCGAAGTTTATTTGCATGGAAATTAAATCATTGTTTGTCACTAACTCCGTAACTGGATGTTCAACTTGAATTCTAGTATTCATCTCTAAAAAATAATATTTCATTTCTTGAACATCATATATAAACTCAACAGTTCCTGCTCCCTCGTATTTAACATCAGAGGATAATTTGACAGCTGCTTCTGCCATAGTATTAATCAATTCCCTGTCTACTTCTGGCGCGGGGGACTCCTCAATTATCTTTTGATATCTTCTTTGCATGGAACAATCCCTTTCATAGAGATGAACAGCACCCTTTGACCCAAATCCAAAAACTTGTATTTCTATGTGTCGGGCGTTTGTTATAAATTTCTCAATAAATATATCTCCATTACCAAAAGATTTAGAAGCAAGGTTACTTGTTTTTTCAATTGCATTCGCAAGGTCTTTGAAATTTTGGACGACACTCATCCCTATCCCTCCCCCTCCAGCACTTGATTTTACTAACAATGGATAACCTATAACTTCACATTTGGTCTTGAGTTGTTCATCGCTTAATTTGTGAACATTATTTATTCCGGGGCAAATAGGGATATTGGAATTTAGAGCTAATTCTCTAGCAATATCCTTATTCCCCATTGATTTTATTGATTTTGGTTTTGGGCCAATCCATGTAATACCTCTTTCTATTACCTCTTGAGCAAAAGTTTCATTTTCAGATAAAAAACCAAAACCAGGATGAATAGCATCTACATTTGCTTTTGTAGCAATATCTAAAATCTTATTATAGGAGAGATAACTTTCCTGAGCTTTACTAGGTCCTATATAATAAGACTCATCGGATAATCTTACATGCTTTGAGTTCTTGTCTGCATCTGAATAAACAGCTACAGATTTGTGACCTAATACTTTACAACTTTTAATAATTCTATTTGCTATTTCACCACGATTAGCAATTAAAATTTTTTTCATTTCTTATCAACAATATAAGGCATTTTAGTATGATTACCGTTAGAAGTTTTTTGAGGTATTTTTTTATCAGAGGAAATTTTTTCTCTGAGAGCTTTTAGGATTTCTACTGCATTAGGAGTATCAGAATGAACACAAATTGTTTCACATCCTACAACCACATCATTTCCTTGAACAGTCTCAACTTTATTTTCATTCATTGCTCTTAGGCAACGCTCTACAGCTCTATCAGTTGGATAATATTTATTTCGACCCTTAGCTATAACCAAATATCCTGTTTCATCGTACTCCAAGTCTGAGTAAAATTCTCCATAAAATTTCACTCCTCTTTCTTTATACACCTTTTCATGAAAGGTATTAACCATACCGAAAATACCAACATTAAAAATTTCAGCTGCATCAGCAATTCCATGAGCCACATCCTCTTCTTTTGCAGAGACACCATACAACGATCCATGTGGTTTAATATGGTTCAATGGCATACCAAACTCATCTAAAAAAGCTTTAATTGCACCTGTTTGATACATAACCAAATTTTTTATTTCTTCTCGCTTCATCTTCATTGGTCTTCGACCAAAACCCACAAGATCTGGGTAAGCAGGGTGAGAGCCAACTTTTACATTATATTTTTTTGCAAGTTCGACTGTTTTTCTCATTGTATTTGGGTCTGATGCGTGAAAGCCACAAGCCACATTAGCAGCATCAATAAATGGCATTATTTCTTCATCATCAGCAAATGAGTAAATACCAAAGCCTTCGCCCATATCGCAGTTCAAATCAACCATAATAAAAATTCCTTCTCATAACTAATTTACAGAAAATAAGGCTTTTATGTGAAAATCTTTTCCACATGTTGGAACAATTTTGATAACTTTTTTGATAATTTAGATATTATAATAACACTTATATATAAGTAAGGAGGATAAAACTATGACATTGCTTAAAAAGTTCATAGCTATTTTAGCTGTTAGTTTTGTTGGTGTTGCAGGTAACTTAAATGCAGACATCTTAGATGAAATTCCAGCTGACATTAGAGACTTCGTTTATAATCCTGACTTTATGGATCCTAACCAGCCACTTGGCGAAAGTGTATACAGAGATTGGAAAAGTGATAGACCGCTTCCTTGGACTATTGGTTATGCAAGCTCTTACGCAGGTAATCTATGGAGAAAAGGTGTGATGGAGAGATTATACGGTGACTACTTACCTAAAATGAAGGAAGCAGGTATTCTTAATGATATCGTTGTTACACAATCGAACCTAAAAGACGCAGTTCAAATTCAACAAATGAGACAGTTAACTGATCAAGGAGTTGATGGATTAATAGTCTGTTGCTCAAATCCTGTCGCTTTAAATCCAACAATTGAATATGCATATGGAAAAGGTGTTCCAACTGCATCAATGACAGGTTATTTAACTTCAGAGTATGCGATTAGCACATCAGTTAATTATAAATTAACCGGATATTACATCGCACAATGGTTAGCTGAGACCATTGGTGGAGAAGGTAACGTTGTGATCATGGAAGGTATTCCAGGAACATCAGCATCCGACTCACAGCACCAAGGTATGCTAGACGGTTTTGCAGAATATCCAGACATTACTGTTGTTGCAGAAATTGCACACATGTGGACCCCACAAATAGCACAAGCCGAACTTCAAAAATGGCTATCAGCTAATACAACTCAAGTTGATGGTTTTGCAGTTCAGTCTTCAGGTGAGTCAGGAGCACTTAATGCTCTGGAGTCATCAGGAAGACCTATGGTACCTATGGCTTTAGGTGGAGAAATCGGAGCATTCTGTTATTGGAGAAACAATCCAGACTTCATCGATAGAGCTGTCTATGCATGGCCTCCAGGAGACGATGCAGAGTTTGCGATGAATGTTCTTCTCAGAACTATGAAAGGTCAGGGTCTAAAAATCCAATCTATTTTAGTTCCTCCATATGAAGAAGATGTAGAGACAATTCAGTCTTTTGTTCCTGAAGATTGTGACAGAAACTCAAGTGAGTTTAGAACTGTTGGAATTGAAAACTGGGCAAGTGATGAATACTTAAATAACTTCTTTGATAATGGAGAAGCATTACTTTAATTTAAGTAATTAATGAATGAAGAAAAAACTTTAGACAGTGCCCCAAACGGGAATGGGGCGCAGTCTAACACCTCCAAGGTTGGGGGAGATATTTACGTTCAAGATGCATCTAAATCCTTTGGTGTAACAAAAGCTTTAAACGGAGTTAATTTCAAAGCAAACTTTGGTGAAATCCACGCCATTGTTGGTGGCAATGGATGTGGTAAAAGTACATTGGCAAAGGTGATCTCAGGAGTTTTGCCTTTGGACAAAGGAAAAGTATCTATCATGGGGCAATCACCCAATTCACCAATTGAAGCCCAAAGAGTCGGTATCGCTACAGTTTTCCAAGAAGTGATGATAGCTGAAGAAGCAACTGTTTATGAAAATTTATTTATTGGTTATGACTCTTTTTTTGGGAAAAAATTAGCACATCGAGATAGGGTCGAAAAAGCAGCTTCCATAATGTTAGAGCTATCTGGTGAATTTGTAGATCCATATACAATAGCAAGTCAATTATCGCTTGGTATGAAAGCTTGGATAACAATTGGTAGAGCATTTTTAAGAAATCCTAAAGTACTAATTTTAGATGAGTCATCAGCTGCACTCGATTTTGACTCTACAGAAAGACTTTTTGCAAAAATGAGAACATTAAGAGATCAAGGTGCAGCAATTTTTATAGTAACTCACAGAATTGCAGAGTTAGTAAGGATAAGTGATAGAGCAACGGTTATGAGAGACGGGGTTGATGTTGGAGTTTTAGCAGGAGATGAAATTACTGAGAAAAATCTTCTCGGTCTCATGACAGGTGATAAAAAATTTTCTACAGCATCAGAAATAAAAGCTACACCTCCAGACTCAATCTCAGATGAAATAGTTCTATCTGCTAAAGATTTAAAAGTTTGGGACAATGGAGATGTTATTAACTTTGACCTTCCAAAAGGTGAGATACTTGGAGTCACAGGACTTGATGGACAAGGACAAGATAATTTTGTTAAGGCTCTCGCCGGTATCGATCAACCACTTAGCGGAGAAGTAATTGTTAAACAGTCTGATGAGGAACGAGAAAGAACAAAGAAAGATTATACAACTGTAAATAGCTTGTTAGATGCCAAGAAAAGTGGAGTTGGATACGTATCTGGAGATAGAAAAAAAGAGGGTATTTTTCCTAACATGAGCATATATGAAAATATGGTCATTCCATTATACAAGGGAAAACAATCTAAAACGTCTGGTGGGTTTATTGGTTTTATTAAATGGATGGAATTAAATGGTATTTTTGATTGGGAAGTAGAGAGATTAAGTATTAAAACAGGTCCAAAAAATAATCTAATTACCTCGTTGAGTGGGGGAAATCAGCAAAAAGTCATGATTGCAAGAGCTTTCACAACAACCCCAAAAATACTGATACTTAACGATCCAGCGAGAGGTATTGATGTTGGCGCAAAACGAGACTTATATAAACACTTAAGAATTTTTGTAAATGATGGTGGTACAGCAATATTTCTATCAAGTGAACTCGAGGAATTTATTGGACTATGTCATCGAGTTCTAGTTTTTAGGGATGGGAGTATATTTGAGACTTTTGAGAAAGAGGATATCAATCCAAATACTATCCTTGAGGGAATGTTTGGTCATACTCAAAAAAAATCTAATGATAATAATTTATCAACTGGGCAAAATTCAAATCGCAAAACTAATAGTAATGCAGAAATTCAAAATAAAATTATTAAACCGACAGTGCCTACAAATGTCAAAGTAGTAGATTTTACAGATAAAACTAAGAGCAAAGAAAAAATTAAAGTTAAATATTTTTAAATTCAATGGTTCAAGAATATAAAAATACAGATTTAGATTTATTTCAGCAAATAGATTTAACCAATACTAAAGATGAGTTATTAAAAAAAAACAAAATAGGTTCCTCGCAACAAGAAAACAACAATATAAAATTTAATTATTTAAATCACGAGATTTCAAAATTTGAAAATTTAGAGAGTCATCTGTCTCAAGATAAATCAAAAAAGCTTGATGATATTTTATACTCTCAACTCGATGTCGATGATTATGCTAGTTTTAAAAATATGTATCCTCATAATACTTCCCAACCTAAATTAAATGTAAGTAAGCTATCTGTAAAAAAGCATATAAATGAAGACGGCTCTTATCCCAATTTGGACTCAAATGTAACAAAAGAGAAAGCCTTAGAGATTTTTCAAGGAATTTACCCTGAGCCAAAATTTTTACCAGGTGGTGATAAGTATTTATTAATAGAATTTGGTAATGTGATGAATTTAGAATTGAACTTTAAAGCGCAGGGGCTATCAAACTTAATTAAGACAGCAAATATTAAGGGAGTTTACGAAACACTCCCATGTTTTGCCTCAATGATAGTTCACTACAATCCAGATGATATCGGCTATCGAGATTTAATTAATGAATTGAAATCATTGATTAAAGATATGAAAGATAATGATGATACTGTCGTAAATAGCAGACTTTTTCATTTCCCGACTGTCTATCTTGACAAATGGACAAAAGAAGCAATTGAAGACTATATAGCTAAAATCACAATGAAAAAGCCAGATCCTGAGTTCATTTCAGAATTAAATCAATTAGATGATGTCAATCATTTTGTGAGAGTTCACTCTGGAACTGAGTATTGGGTGGCTTCGCTTGGTTTTTGGCCTGGTTTACCATTTACAATGCCGCTTGACCCTAGGTGCAAATTAACCGCTCCAAAGTATAACCCACCCAGAACATGGACACCAAAAGGAACTGTGGGTATGGGGGGATCGTCCACAGCTATTTATCCTGATAGGCTACCTGGAGGTTATCAAATTTTTGGGAGGACTCCTGTACCTATTTGGGATCCTGACAAGAATTTTGATGTTTTCAAAGATAGTATTTGTCTATTTAGGCCAGGAGATAGAATTAAATTTGTACCTTGTGATTATGATGAGTTTGAAATGATTGAAAAAAAAGTTGAGGATAAATCATATCGATATGATTTAATTGAAGAGCATAAGTTTTCTATAAAAAAATACAAAAACTGGTTGTCCAAGATAGATTACAATAAAAAGTTTTAAATGTTTGAAGTTATTAAACAAGGACTAGAAACATCAGTGCAAGATTATCCTGGGAGAGTTGGATATCTTAACCAAGGATTTCCTCCCTCAGGGCCAATGGATAGTTGGTCTTTTCGACTTGCCAATTTACTAGTAGGTAATGAGGAGAGTTTCGCAGCGCTTGAGTGTCAGTACACTGGTCCAACTTTAAAATTTGAAAAAGATCACGTGATTGCGGTTTGTGGTGCAGATATGCAACCCAAAATAAATGGTAATTCAATTCCTATGTGGGAGAGTGTTTTAGTAAAATCTGGACAAACTCTTGAAATGGGTTTTACAGTATCTGGAGCAAGATCTTACGTGTCTTTTGCTGGAGGCATTGAGTCGGAAAAATGGCTGAACTCTCAATCAACTTTTCACAAAGCAGGTGTTGGTGGTATTGAAGGTCATGCTTTGAAAGACGGTCAAAGAGTTCCTTTAGGTCAATCAAATGGGAAGAGCGGCAGAAAAATTAGAACTGAGTCAATTCCAGAGATTAGTAATAGTGGTATTTGGGAAATTGAGGTTGTTAGAGGACCAAATGATGATTGGCTTGATGACGAAGGTTATGACACATTTCTAAATGCAGAGTGGAAACTTCAAGCAAGAAGTGATCGCACTGGATTTAGGTTAGACGGACCCACTTTAACTTTTACTGAAAAAGCTACAAATAAATCACCTGAACATGGCTATGAACCCTCAAATATCATCGATCAGGGCTATCCAATTGGTGGTATTAATTTGGCAGGTCAAACACCGATAATACTTGTAAATGATGGGCCCAGTATGGGTGGATTTATTGTACCTTTTACTGTTCCATCGGCCTCTTTTTGGAAATTAGGACAAGCAAAACCAAATGAAAAATTTAAGTTTACAGAAATTAGTGTGCAAGAGGCGCAGGAGATGAGATCTGAGCAAACCTCCATTTGCTCAATGGGAAGTATTTTATAATATGTCTACAGAAGTTTTAACGTCAGTGCCTGGTAACATATGGAAAGTTTTAGTTGAAGTCGGTGATGAAGTAAATGAAGGCGATATATTGTTTATTATGGAAGTTATGAAATCAGAGGTCAATCATAACGCACCAGTTAGTGGGACAATAACTCAAGTTAACATTAGGAACGATCAAGAGGGTGTAAGCCCTGGTACTGTTGCTATTGTCATAGATTAAATGTCAGATATACCACTACTATATAATGGGCCTACTTCTCCTTTTGGAAGAAAATGTAAAGTATCTGCTCTTGTACTAGACGTAGCTCACAAAGAAGAAAAGATAAATATTTATAAATCAAGATTTCTAGATGAATTCAATCCATTAAGACAAGTTCCTACTTTAATAGTTGGTGATAAAACGATCACAGACAGTGATAATATTTGTTTGTACTTTGATAGTATTTCAAAAAAAGACTCTATATATCCAAAAAATCGTTATTGGGAAAGTATGACAATGATAAGTGTTTCAAATGGGATTATGGAAAATGCGGTTAATCGTTATATAGAGATGTCAGCTATACCAGAATTAGAGCAAAGACAAATATCTATAGAACGATATGAGAAAAAAATTTTAAGATCCATTGATTGGATTGAGGGAAAATATGATGAGTTTGTAACTGACAATTTAACAATTGATCAAATCTCTGTTGCATGTGCATTAGACTATACATCTTTTAGATTTACTGATACTTGGGGAGAAAATAATATTAAATTAAAAAAATGGTTAGAAAAAATTACCAAGAATGATTTCATGAAATCTACATTACCTGGAGAGAGTTTTAAGTATGAATAAAAGATTTAGAAAAATTTTTCTACAAATGATACATTATAAGTTGATGAGATATATTTTTGCACTTCTTTTAAGTTTGCCATTATTATCGGTGAATTTGAATGCAGAGTATGAGATGCATATCCCAAATTGCACTCAAAAAGGTGTTGAAAATTGCGGTGGTTTTTTATTTGATAATGAAACTGGGGATGTCCTTTTTTGTGGTTCTGAGAGTTGTATCGATTTAAAACTACCAAAATCTTGGAAAGCAAAACAGAGTGATAAACAATCAAAACAAGATCAAATAATAGAAATGCTCTCCAATATCCAGGTTGGATCTGTCAATACAGTTAAAAATGTCGAGCCTTCCTCTGATGCAAAAATTGTAAATAAGGATGTAAAACCTAAAGAAAAGAAAGAAGAAAAAGAGGTTGTTAAAAAAGAAGAGAAGAAAATAGAAAAATGTGACAAAGAAAAGAAAAGTTTATGTAAAGGCTCTGGCGGTATGCAACTTGGTGGAACTGGGATGAAACTCAAGAAGCCTACAAAAAAAGACTAATATGATAAGAGTTCAAAAAAGGTCTTTAGCAGCCTTAATATTAGTAAGAGAAAAACTAGCAATTGATTTATGTAATGAGATTTATATGAGGAAAGAGGAAGCTTATGAGATTATAGACTTTGCCTTCCAGCTTAGTGATAAATTACCTGAGACTTATGATCAACTAAAATCTGACATAAAGTCTTATATAATTATCAATATGTTATCTCTAGTTACTAAATTCCACTAGTATCAATTTCTTCTTTAGAAATATTTTCTTTATTTTCATCAAGTAAATTTTCATACTTTGAATTTTCATCACTTAAATAATTGCCATCACTTAAAATTATATCCATTCTCCTATTATTGAAGCTATAGTCACAAGTAACCGAAAAAATTAACTCACTATTGTTAGATCTATTGCTAAGATAAATTTCCCAAGTTGTTTTACTTTTAAGTTTATTTGGAAATTGTCTTACTTCTGTTCGAAATGATTCAATGTTTTTCTTTTGAAATGAATTAATAAAACTATCTTGGATGCCAAGGCACTCAACAGGACTTAATTGCAATAGATTATTTGATCCATGAATTTCATAAATATTTCCTGTTTTTGTAGATTTTAATATGTATTCATTAAGGTATTTATTAGCTATTAAGACGTTACCCTCGTTGATAGAGATGCTCTCAATATTACCTTTTTTTAATTTAATACTACCGTCATTTTCATATTTTAGAATGTCCTCATAAAGTTTATAACCAAAAAGCTCATTTGATTGTACATTCAAACAAAAAAACATGCTAACCGTGAATAATGTCTTAAACATAATGGATTTTAACATTGATTTAGTTCTTTGAAATAGTGTTGAGCGGATATGGAACATCTTTAATGGAAAATTTATTACAATATTCAACACCCTCTAAAAGTTTTGACCATAGTTCATTTGCATCCTTTTCTAATTCTGGAATCGAATATGATGCTAAACTTAAAAACCAAATCTTAAAAGAGTCCTTTGATAATCTATCTACATTTGAATTAACTAATGTGGAAAAAGTATCTTTCCACTGGAGCAAGAGAGCACTTGCTTCTTTTTTTGATAAATTCTGTGGTGATATAAAGTATTTTTTTTGAAGTGTTGATTTATCTTGTTCTAGGATAGATGTTTTAAATTGAAATGCATTATCGAGAATTGATGCTTTTTCTTTGCTATCATTTATTTCAATCCAATTAATGAAACCTTTCAATAATCTTGAACATATGTCATGTAATTGTCCGTTATCTATTTCTTCATTCATATAATTAATTAAAATTTAAAATTTCAAAAATGACTGTATCTCTTTCGCTAGAGCCAACATTTCCAAACACCCTTTTCCAGTTCTTTGTTTTTCTACCACTGTTAACCCTAATCCCATAGATGATACAAAAATTTGTCTATTACCTAAAATTGTCTTTGCTTTTTTAACATTCATTTTATTGACAAATTTATGCGCTTCTTGAATAAGTTTAGATTTAGCGTTTGCTCTATTAATAAGAATTAAGATCTCTCTTTTTTCTCTTTTTGCTAATTCAATTATGGACTCTGTGGCCCAAAAATCTACTTGAGAGGGAGATATTGGTATAATAACAAGGTCAGCTATTTCAATTGCTGGTCTTCCATCAGCATCAATTTTGGGAGGAGTATCAATTATTACTAAATCAGATTTTTCTTTTAATGATTTAGCCTCATACTGGGCGCCCCAAAGGCTTGCTGTTTTAAACTGAATCGTATTTTTATTTTTAAGTTTTTCATTTCTGGTAAGAAACCACTTACCTAAACTACCTTGAGGGTCTGTGTCGAGTAATGTGGTAGATAAATTATTTTTTAGAGAATAAACAGCAGCTAAATTTGCAGCTATAGTGGTTTTTCCAGAGCCTCCTTTTTGTTGAGCGATGGTAATAACCTTAGACACAATTTAAGTATAAAATTAAAAACCTCTGAGGAAAGCCTTATTAAAAAAAAGTTGTGGGTTGATAGGTATTTACAATAGACTTTATAAATTTATATAGGAAATAAACTCCATATCATCTATATTGCTAGCGTGAAAGCGTTTCAATTCAACACTACTCCTGGAATAAGATTTGGAAGTGACTATTCAGTGAGCACAGCAGAGGAAGTGTCTAAGAAACTTGGAAAAAAAATACTTTTTGTAACTGATCCGGGTTTAGTAAAAATTGGCTTACACGAAAAAACAATTACTGAGCTTCAAAAATACTCTGAAATTATAATTTTTGATAATGTTGAAGCTGACCCATCTATAAAAACACTTATGGATTGTGTACAACAAGGAAGAGATTTTGATGCAACAGGTGTAATTGGATTTGGTGGGGGATCATCAATGGATGTATCAAAATTAACTGCACTTTTGATTGGCTCTAACGAAAATATTCATGAAGCTTGGGGAGTAGCTAATGCTAAAGGACCTAGACTACCTCTTGCTCTTTACCCAACAACTTCTGGCACTGGTTCTGAAGTAACCCCAATTTCTATTATCACACAAGAAGATTTAGAGAAAAAAGGAGTTTCCTCTCCTATCATACTTCCAGACCTTGCAATTCTTGATCCAATACTAACACTCGGTCTTCCCCCTCACATTACCGCTGCTACTGGTATTGATGCAATGGTCCACGCGATAGAGTCTTATGCTTCAAAAAGTGTTAATAATAATTTGATCTCTAAAACGCTCGCAAAGGAGGCATTGAAGCTTTTAGGTGGCTCTATCAGACAAGCTGTTTTGAAGGGTAAGGATATAGAAGCAAGATCAAATATGCTTGTTGGCTCTATGTTAGCAGGTGTCTCATTTGGAAACTCTCCAGTTGCGGGTGTTCATGCATTGGCATATCCTATTGGAGGTACTTATCATGTACCTCATGGTCTTTCCAATGCCCTTGTCCTGCCATATGTGCTAAGATTTAATATATCTGATCAGAGCGCATCAAAACTGTATAGTGAAATAGCACCTATTGTTTTCCCAGATATTAATACAAGCACAAGCACTCAAGATATTTCTTCAAAATTCATTGAAAAGTTGTCAGATCTGTCAAGCGAATTAGGTCTAGAACAAAGACTAAGAGATCTCAACATACCTGAAACTGCATGCGAAACAATGGCTAGTGATGCTATGAAGCAAACTCGATTACTAATCAATAATCCGAGAGAAATATCTGAAAAAGATGCTTTTGATATTTATAGGTCTGCATGGTAAAAACTTCATCTGATAAGAGATGTTAAATTTAACATCTTGAATTATTAAGATTTTAAACTAAATAATATGAAAAAATGTTAAGCGTAATTGATATTTCAAAAAATTTTGGCGATTTTACTGCCATAAATAAACTCTCTTTTGAGGTCAATGTTGGTGATGTGATGGGGTTCCTTGGACCTAATGGTGCTGGTAAAACAACTTCTATGAGGGTAATAACTGGATATCTTAAATCTGACAGTGGAAACGTTACCATAAACAATAAAGACATAGAAATAGATCCCATTTACACAAAGTCAATGATTGGCTACTTACCTGAAGGTGTTCCCCTTTATTTGGACTTTTCGCCATATCTTTACCTAGACTACGTTTGCCAAGTAAGAAATATAAAAAACTCAAAAGCAGCAATCAAAAAAGTAATTAATGATCTGCAACTAGAGGAAGTAAAAGATGTTCCCATTGAAACATTATCAAAAGGTTTTAAAAGACGTGTTGGAATAGCACAGGCTCTTATTCATAATCCCAAATTACTGATCTTAGATGAGCCAACTGATGGATTGGATCCTCTTCAAAAATTTGAAGTAAGAAAATTAATTAAAAAATTATCTAAAACAAAAGCAATTATAATTTCTACACACATTCTTGATGAAGTACCGGAGGTTTGTAATAAGTGTCTTATTATTAATGATGGACAAAAAGTCTTTGAGGGAACTCCATCACAACTTAAGAAAAAAATTGGTAAATCCCTAGATGAAAAATTTAGAAAGTTAGTAAGCTAATGTTGGCTTTAATAAAAAGAGAACTTAAATTATATTTTATTACTCCTGTCGCCTATATTTTTACTGCAATATTTATTTTGACCTCTATGTCCTTGACATTTTATTTTGGCTCATTTTTCTCCTCAGGAGTTGCAGACTTAACGGTTTTTTTTAGTTTTATTCCATGGGTTTTTATTTTCTTTGTCTCTGCAGTTACTATGAAGAGTTGGTCCGAGGAAAAAAGACTCGGTACTATTGAATTATTAATGACTTTGCCAATTCCTTTGTGGAAGATAGTGTTGAGTAAATTTTTTGCAACTTGGGCTTTTGTTGTATTCTCTGTTGTTTTGACCTTTCCTATTTGGATTACAGTAAATTATCTTGGAAACCCTGATAACCTTGTAATTATTGGCCAATATCTTGGGGTTATTATAATGGCAGGTGCTTATGTCTCTCTTGGCATTTTTTTTTCCTCATTAACTAACAATCAAATAATTGCCTTTATTTTATCTATTTTAGTATCATTCCTTTTCACAATAAGTGGATTTCCTCTGATGATTAATTTTATAACGGGGATTCTACCTATTGAAATAGTGGAACTCATTTCTAGTTTTAGCTTTTTAACTCATTTCTCAAGTATTCAAACAGGTTTCTTCTCAATTAAAGGATTATTTTTCTTTTTATCTTTTATTGCCCTTTGGAATTATTTAACAATTATAAAATTTTTAAATCGAGACTAATGAATAAATTTTTACAAAAAAATTATTTAATAATATCTATACTAAGTACTGTTATTTTATTCTTATCCTTTAATTTTATAATACAAAAAATCAATTTTAATTTAGGTGTTGATTTTACTTCTACCAAAACTTTTACTCTTTCAAGTGGAACTAAGAGAGTTATAGATGAAATAGAAGAACCAATAAAAATTAATTTTGTATATAGCAGAGACTTGTCTAAAAATATTCCAATCATTCAAAATTATGCTAATCAGGTTCAAGGTCTATTAAATAGATATTCAGATCTAGCATCGGGTAAAATTGAATTAACCTTTATTGAACCAGAGCCTTATTCAGATGATGAAGATTATGTAAATAGATATGGTGTGCAAGGTTTTCCCATAGATCAAGAAGGTTCCAAAGTATATTTTGGATTAATAGCATCAAACACAACAGATGATATTGAAACTGTTCCCTTTTTTGATCCCTCAAAAGCTGGCACATTAGAAAAACAATTAACTGACATTGTATACAAACTTAATAGATCAAAAAAACCAATGATTGGTTTTTTATCATGGGTGGATACCACACCACCTATGATGCCAAATAATCAACTTGGACAAGGAGAATATACAATACTTGAGGAGCTGAGTTATTTTTATGATTTTGAGTTTTTAGATACAGACGTAGAAAGTTTCGAGGGTATAGACTTATTAATCGTATATCATCCCTCTGATATTAGTGACAAAACTGAATATGCGGTTGAACAATTCATCTTAAGTGGAGGTAAGTCAGTAATTTTTGTTGATCCATTTTTTGAGAAAAATGATCATTCAAATAAATCCTCAAATTTAAAAAATGTCTTAAAAACCCTTAATATTAACTACAATAGCAATGTTATTTTAGATGGCGCTCAAGCTACAAGACTACAAACACAACAAAATATAACTGAAAATACATCTTTACAAACTATATTGAAATTAAATTGGCCTGAGGTTAGAGGACAATACATCAATCAAGAAGAAGAGATTGGAGATGGTCTGTCCTTAATAAGACTTGTCTCTCCAGGGGGTCTATCGCCATTAGACGATGAGAGTGAAGTTTCATATACACCTATAATGTCATCTAGTGAGGTCACAATGGATTTGCCTATGAAAGAAGTACATGACCCAATTAAATTAATTAATAATTTTCAGCCAACAGGTATAAGTTATGACTTCGGTGTAAAATTAAGCGGCATCGCAAAAAGTAATTTTAATGATTTTGAATTCCAAAATGAAAATCATATAAAAAAATCATTGAATAGTATAAGTGTGGTGGTTTTCAGTGATGCTGATTTTATTAGAAATGCATTTTGGGCAAGAATTCAAAAGTTTCTAGATACTAATGTAATCGAAGCGACATCTGATAATGGAAGTTTAGTTACAAATGTATTTGATTCAATGACTGGATATGATGAATTTATTGATCTGAGAAACAAAGAGGCTCCATTTAGGCCGTTTGTCGTAGTTCAAAAATTACAAGCAGAGGCTGAGCAGATGTATTTAGGACAAGAGCAGCAATTACAAGCTCAACTTGATACAACATTAAATCAAATTCAAAATTTATCAGGTGGTAGAGATGTAGAAAGTGTCAATTTATCTGACAAACAATTAATGGAACTAGCAAATTTTCAATTACAAGTAGAAAATACCCGTAAACAATTAAGAGAAGTTAGAAGAAATTTAAGCAAAGATATAGATCGACTAGCAAATCAAATTAATATTTTAAATACTTTTTTAATCCCTGTTCTTTTAATTATACTAATGTTTATTATTCCAAGACAACTCGGTATCAAAAAAAGAAAGAGCAGATAGATGTATATTAAAAATTTAAAAATATTAGTTTTGTTATCTTTTGGGTTTTTTGTTGTTGCACTTGGTATGTATTTTGATGGCAAAAATACCTCTAGAAACTCATCGTCTGAATTATTATTTCCAAGTTTTGATGATGTCTTGCCAGAAATAGCCTACATTGAATTTTCTAATCAAAATGGAAAATCTGTTATTGAAAATATTGATAATCAATGGCTTATTTCAAGCTCAAATAATTTTCCAGCAAATACTGAACTTTTAAGTAGGTTTTTTATTCAACTTCGTGAAGCAAATATATTAGATGCCAAAACTAATCGTGATGATCTTTTATACAAATTAGGTCTAGATGATGAAAATAAAATGCAGTTATTATTAAAATCTAAAAATAATGAGGTATTATATTCTCTAGATATAGGTATATATAATTACAATATCCCGGGATCCTACATAAAAGCATCTGACTCCAATCAATCTTATCTAGTTTCAACGAATTTAACTGCTGATGTATCTGATTTTTATTGGGTACCGACAGATTTAATTAATATTGGTAAATCTCAAATCAAATCAATTCAAATATATAATCAAAATATGATCAATTTAAATACAGTTGATGGAAAATTTATACATACAAATTTGACTTCTCAATTCAATGAAATTGATGATGATAAAATTATTGATGCTCAAAATATATTAACAGATTTACAACATAATGGTTTTATTCTTAAATCTGATTTACCTAATTCTCCAGATTTAAAGACTAGATTTACTCTTAATAATGGAACAATAATTTTTGTAAATCTTTACGATATAGATGACAAAGGAGTTCATGCCACTTTTAATTGGAATTATATAGATGATAAAATTCAAATATCAAAATTTATTAATCCATTGTTAGACGGAAACCAAATGCAAGTAAGTTCTGTTGCATTATTAAATAACTTTGCTTTCAATGTGCCTCAAATATTCTTTGACTCACTTAATATAAAACTTAGAGAAAAACAAGAATAGTTATTTAATCTCTTCAATCTCAAACTTTATATTGTGCTTATAAGTTTGTGATGGATCTAATCGAGTTGATGGAAACTTTGAATTATTTGGTGCATTTGGAAATCCCTGTGTCTCAAAACACATTCCTTGATATTTTTTAATTGTCTTACGATCAGTAGAGTATTTTAAATGTTGACCAGTATAAAATTGTACACCTGGTTGGTTTGAGGAAATTCTCAATGAAATATTACTTTTAGAAGATTTGATTTTAGCTATAAATTTTGAATTCTTATTAATAATGAAGTTTTCATCAAAACTGTTTAATTTATTGGTAAATTTATCTTTAATCTTACTTGGTTTTTTAAAATCAAAGCTTGTACCATCCACACTAATCACCTTACCTGTAGGTATATTTTCATCGTCATTTTCTAAATAATGATTAGCATTTATTTGGACGAAATGATCAAAAACATCTTTTTTAATTTTATCTAGGTTCCAATATGCATGATTGACTAAATTTACATGTGTGGTTTTTGTAGTTTTTGCTCTTAAATTAATACTAAGAACTGAGTTTTTGATCGAGTATCTGCATGAGGAGCATAGTTCTCCTGGAAAACCCTCCTCTTTATCCGGTGATATATAATAATAAGTAATATGAGATTTTGATGAGTTTTCAACACTCCATATTTTTGAGTCAAATCCTTTTTTACCTCCATGTAAAATATTTTTTCCCTCATTTCTTGTTAATTTGTAATTAACACCCTTAATTTTAAATTGGCTGTTTCTAATTCTATTTGCATACCTACCACATGTTGCGCCAAGGTAGTTTTTATTATTTTTATAGGAAGAGATATTACCTAAGTTGAGTATTAAATTTATTTTTTTCTTTTTATAAAAAACTTCAAATAAAGTAGCTCCAATATTAAGAGTCCTTACTCTTAAAAATTTATTTTCAATAGTGTAAGATTTAATCATTAATGATTAAATTTTGGATATATTCTTTAAAACTTTTTTTGTTACTTCTTTTAATCTTGGGATTGTGGAATTGATTAATTTAATACGGTCATAAGTGCCTGGGTTTTTTTTTATTTCCTCTCTTAAAGTATCACCAAATGTTTTCCTTAATTCAGTTCCAATGTTGAATTTACAAACATTCGTGGTGTTAGCTATTGTTCTTTTGAGTGTGTCTTCAATCCCACTACTTCCATGAAGAACTAATGGCACATCTGTTAAAGTTTCTATTTTCTTTATGGCTTGCATATCAATTGATGAAGATTTTTGAGTCTGTAAGTGTACGTTACCTGCGCTAATTGCCATTGCATCACATTCAGTCAAGGTAGCAAAAGTTTTTGCTTCCTCTGGGTCTGTGCTTTGAGATTTAGCGCCCTGACTATACCCAACAAAACCAATTTCTCCCTCTACGGAAATATTTTGTTTGTGAGCTAATTCTACAATTTCTCTAGTTTTTTCAACATTTTCATTGAGTGAAAGCTTAGACCCATCAAACATAATAGATGTAAATCCATTATCTATAGCCTCTAGACATTCTTCCTTAGCATAACCATGATCTAGATGACACACGACAGGACTGGAGGATTGCTCAGCCAAGTATCTGAACATTTTACCTAAAACTGGTAATGGAGTATTTGCTCTACAACCTGGTCCCGCTTGAAGAATTACGGGTAACCCAAGTTCATCAGCTGTCTCCGCGTAGCATCTCGCATCTTCCCAGCCTAGTACAACTAATCCTGCGACTGCATAATTATCTTTTTTTGCCTTTTGTAAAACATCTGAGAGACTTGCAACCGTCATTTATATTTAGCTATCATATCCTTAATTCCAGGAATTGTTTCTAATTGATAAGCATGAGTTTTTTGAAAATATTGAACAAGTGATCTTTGGGAAAGACCAACTAAAATTGTAAAATAGTACATTTCATATCCTGGTGCAACAACACATGGGTGATAGCCCTTATCAATTGCTATTGTGGATCCATTAAATAATTGATAACCAAAACCTTCTTTGTCATCTTCATATTGCATGACTTGAACTCCAAAACCATGTCCTGGTCTAAAACGATAATTGTAAACCTCATCATGACGTGTTTCATCGGGCAGTCTATTTGTATCATGCTTATGCGGAGGAAAACCTGACCAGCCACCAGCTCCAACTGTGTAGAGTTCATTGACGAGTAATCTTCCAACTTGTTCATGATGCTTTGCTCCTAAGATATGTTTAATTTTTCGATGTGTTTTTGTATCATCGGATCCATATTGCACTGTATCAATTTCTTTTTTTTTAACTAAAAATGCCTCTAATTTTTTCTCATAAATACCTCCAGCAATAAAGCACTCCGTACTGTCCGAAAGACATGTGATCTTACATTCTGCATTCGTAGGTATGTAACTCCCTTCGGGTTCTCCATCCCAAACGTCAGATTTTCTAGTGCCAATTTGACCAAGTCTAATACCATCGACTTCGAGCTCCACTATGCCGGTAGCTGGAACGACGCTGGTTTCATGCTCAGGAAGTTTATAACTATAACTCTCACCTTTTTTTAAATTAATAATATTAAAGTATACTAATGGAACGGTTTTATTTTGCTCCCCAAATAAAGCGATATTCTTATTGTCTGAGTAAGGTATATGCATCTATATCTCCATTGTATGTTGATTAATAAAATTTTCTAGTTCATCAGTATTTGGCATTGCTGTAGAGCAGCCCACCTTAGTAACAACGATAGCTGCGTTTGCTGAACCTCTTTTAATAGAGTTTTCCAGAGAATATCCTTGAATGATAGAGCTGATAAAACCCCCATTAAAAGCATCTCCCGCTCCCGTAGGTTTTATAGCTTCAACTTTAAATATTCCAAAATTTTGTTCTTTTTCTGTAGTAATAACAGTCGATCCTTTTTCGCCCATTTTATAGATTATAATTGATGGTTTCTCATTTATAAAGCTTTTGGCTAATTGAAAACCTTCTGTGGAATTACCTGCAATATTAAATTCCAAATCATTTCCTATAATAATATCCATTTCATTCATAATTTTTTTATAGATATTTGACTTAATTTCATCTGACTCCCAATTGTATGGCCTATAATCCATATCAATAATTAAGGGAATACTGAGCGACGATGCCTTTTGAGTGGCATAAAATACTGCGTCCCTTGATGGGTTAGAAGACAAAGCAGTGCCAGAAATAAATACAGCCGAATAATCTTGAAAATTTATATTGTCTATGTCGTTTTTGTTTAACTGTAAATCACAGGAGTTATTTCTGTATAAAATAGATTGGTTATTTTTAAGAATAGTTTCCACAACAGCTACTTGCGTTTGAAACTTATTTTCTACTCTCCTACAAAGGTTACTTCCCACATTAAATTCCCTCAATTTTTTAAAAATATACTCACCAATGGCATCCTCTGATACACAGGTTAAAAGATCAGACTGTACACCTAACTGAGATAGAGCCACACAGGTATTAGCTGCAGATCCACCTAGATGAGTAGAAAAATTTTTAACCTCAGATATTTTAGTACCTGGGGGTTCAGGATATATATCCATACCTGCTCTGCCTATTACTAGTATTTTTTTTGATTTATTAAATTCCATTTGAGAAAATGTAGTCTAAAGGAAATATCTATATTACTTAAGAATTTTTTGTATTTCTTCTAGGGTGAAGTAATCAGCTTTTTGACATGAAGTTTTAATATCCTGTGTTGTCTTTGAGTCTGCTGCCTTCATAGTAGATTTAATAATATCTAAAACATGAAGTGACAGTTCGCCATTACACCTATGATTTATACCATTTTCTATGCAATAAAGCATCTCTGCTAGACCTACTCCACGGTAATTTGCATTTGTAGGGGACTCGTTAGCTCTTCCGCTTTGAGTAGTAATATTTATTCTTCCAAGTGGTAAATCATCAGTTTTATGCTCTTCCCATATTCCAGAGTCATCATTACTTGTCATAACTGATCCTCCAAACATGTTGGGGTCTGGGACTATCATTGAGCCCCTATCTCCGTAAAGCTCAATATGATTGCGCTGATGAGTAACCACATCAAAAGAAAGAGTAATTTGAATTAAAGCTTGGTTATGAAATTCTAAGTTAACTAGATAGCTTGTTGGACACTCGACAGAAAATTCTTGATCTTTTTTAGGGCCTATCCCAATTACTCTTTTTTCGAAAACTTTAGTGGATACTCCATGAACACTTTTAGCTGGTCCCAAAAGATTTACTAATGCTGTAAGGTAGTATGGCCCCATATCCATTACCGGTCCACCTTCATTGTTAGCAAACCAAGGCTCTGGATTAGGATGATATGATTGGACGCCTGGATAAGCAAAGATGGCACTTCCAAGTCGAACATTTCCTATTTTATTTTGATTAATTAAATCTATCGATTTTTGTATACCCCCACCCAAAAATGTATCGGGAGCGTTTCCAATATATAAACCTTTAGATTTTGAAAGTGCTAAAAGTTCCTCACCCTCTGAGAAATTGACAGCCATAGGTTTTTCACTGTAAACATGCTTTCCATTTTCTAAAGACTGTTTTGCAACTTCATAATGTGCTCTGGGTATTGTTAAATTTAAAATTACTTCAATCTCAGTGTCTTTTAATAGTTCATCTACTGAACAGGCTGTAATATCATAGGTGTCAGCACATTTTTCTGCATTTTCAGAATTAATATCTGCACATTTAGTAATTTTAAAATTGTTAAAGTAATCGTGACCTCGAAAATAAGTTTCGGATATATGACCACAACCTATTAATCCGACCTTGAAGACTTTGCTCATTAAATATTTTTATTTATCTAAGCCGCACATATTGACGTATTTTATTTCAATAAAATCATCAATACCATATTTTGAACCTTCTCTTCCAAGGCCTGACTCTTTAATTCCACCAAATGGAGCCTCTGCTTTTGAGGTTAAACCAGTATTTACACCAACCATTCCGTACTCAAGAGCTTCTGCAACTCTCCAAATTCTTCCTATATCTCTTGAATAAAAATATGAAGCTAGTCCATAAGGAGAGTTATTTGCTAAATCAATAACTTCTTTTTCGTCTTTAAATTTATATATAGGTGCAACAGGGCCAAAGGTTTCCTCAGTTGTAATTTTAGCTTGTGGGGTTACATCAGTTAAGATTGTGGGTTGATAAAAATTCAATCCTAGAGAGTGCCTTGCACCTCCTATTGCTACTTTTGCCCCATATGCAACAGCATCTTCTACATGCTCTTCAACTTTGCCCAAGGAATGTTCATCGATCATTGGACCAGAGGAATTTTCTTCATTGAGTCCATCTCCAACTTTCATTTTAGAGACCGCATCTACGAACTTTTTACAAAATTCCTCATGAACTTTTTCTTGAACATAAATACGATTTGCACAAACACAGGTTTGACCTGTATTTCTAAATTTACTCTGCATAGCACCTGCAACTGCATCGTCTATATTAGCATCATCAAAAACTATAAAAGGAGCGTGGCCGCCCAATTCCATTGAGACTTTTTTGACTGTGCCTGAGCATTTTTGTAACAAAATTTTTCCAATTTCAGTGGACCCGGTAAAAGAGAGTTTCCTGACAATTGGGTTAGAAGCTAATTCATCACCGATAGCCGATGCTTTTCCTGTAATAACATTCAAAGTACCTTTAGGAAAGCCAGCCTCCTCAGCTAAAACGGCAAGTGCTAATGCTGAAAAAGGAGTTTGACTTGCTGGTTTAATAACAACAGGACAACCGACAGCTAAAGCTGGGGCACATTTTCTTGTAATCATAGCATTTGGAAAATTCCAAGGAGTAATCGATGCTACAACACCAACTGGCTGTTTGAGAACTACAATTCTTCGATCGGTCATGGGATCAGGAATTGTATCTCCATAAACTCTTTTAGCTTCCTCTGAGAACCACTCCACAAAGGATGCACCATAGCCAATTTCACCTCTAGATTCATTAATAGGTTTTCCTTGTTCAATAGTCATCATTTGAGCCAATTCTTCTTTGTTTTGGATCATAAGATCAAACCATTTTCGAAGAATATCTGAGCGCTGTCTTGCTGACTTTGCTCTCCACTCTGGCCAAGCTTCATTTGCAGCTTCTATGGCTCTTTTAGTCTCAGCTGTCTCACATTTAGGGACAGTTCCAATTTCTTCTAAGGTTGCGGGATTGTTAACTGAGATAGTTTCTCCGGAGTCAGATGTAATCCACTCTCCATTAATATAACATTTATCTCTATAAAATTTTGACTCTGTAATCTTCATTTTTTAAATATAGCATTTCATAAATTATTCTACAGTAGCAATTTTGCCGCCGACAGGTATTGTTTCTCCCTCAGGTGCCGTGATTTCAGTTAGTGTTCCATTTACTGTTGACGGAATTTCAGCAGCAGTCTTATCTGTTTCAACCTCACATAAAATATCTCCTTCTTTGATTTCATCTCCAACATTTTTATGCCATTTTATGACTTTTCCTTCATCAACTGTCTCACCAAGTGAGGGCATTATTATTTCCATAGCTATTCTCCTTTTACTTTTTTTATAACTTCATTAATTATCAAATCTACTGAAGGGATAGTATTATCCTCTAGTATATCAGCACTAGGAAGAGGTACGTGAGGTGTTGTGACTCGAGTAACTGGTCCCTTTAAATTAGAGAAGCAATGCTCGGTTATGAGAGATGAAATCTCTGCACCCCATCCACATAACCTTGGATTTTCCTCTACAGTAATGACTAATCCAGTTTCAATAATAGATCTTTTTATGGTCTGTAAATCTAAAGGAACCAAAGTTCTCAGATCTATAACTTTTGCATTAATATTATGTTTTTCTTTTAAAATTTGTGCAGCTTTTTTTGAACGCTGTGCCATCAAAGCTAAACCTATTATAGTAATATCTGCTCCTTCGTGAAGTATATTAGCCTGTCCTAATGGAATTGATAAATTTGTATTTTCTAATTGTTCTTTAGAAGCATAAAGAGATTTATGTTCATAAAATATCACTGGATCAGGATCTTTAACTGACGCATCCATTAAGCCTAGGACATCACTAGCACAACTAGGAGCTACTACTTTTAAGCCTGGTATCATCATCGACCAATTTTCTAAACTTTGAGAATGCTGAGCACCAAATTTTGACCCTCCACCATTTGCAGTTCTTATGACTAAAGGAATATTAATTTGACCATCGGACATATATCTAGTCTTAGCGATTTGATTGGCAATAATATCCCAGCATACTGCTAAGAAATCAGAAAACATAATTTCAGCTATTGGTCGCAAACCTGTCATTGCTGCTCCCATAGCTGCACCTAGAATAGCTTGCTCAGAAATGGGAGCATCCATAACTCTTTCTTTTCCAAATTCATCCAAAAGACCAACAGTGGCTTTAAAAACACCTCCCGCTGCTCCAACATCTTCACCAATAAAAAAAACCTTAGGGTCTTTTCTCATAGCTTGAGCAATAGCTAGTGAAACACTCTCTCTATAAGTTAATTGTGCCATTTATATCCACCGTCTGCCCAAACATCTGTATAAATTTCTTTAATATCTGGGATCGGAGAATTCTTGGAAATATTTATTGCATCTTCTACCTGTTGTTGAATTTTACTCTCTATTCCAGTTATTGTTTTTTCATCAATATTAAATTCTAAAAGTTTTTTTCTATAGTTTTTAATTGGGTCTTTGTTTTCCATCCAATCTTTTACCTCTTCATCTGGTCTGTATTTTCCTGGATCTGCTCTTGAATGTCCACTATGTCTGTATGTTTTAGCCTCAATTAAACTAGGGCCATGACCATCTCTAGCTTTTTTTATCGCAGTTTGAGCTGTGCGATACATTTCATCGGCGTCATTACCATCAACAATAATTTTATCTAGGCTATAGGCTGAAGCCCTATCTGCTGCAGGATGTTCTACGGCTGTAACTTCACTAATGGCAGTATATTCCATATACAAGTTATTCTCACATACAAAAACTATCGGTAAGTCCCATATTTTAGCCATATTTAAAGCTTCATGAAATGCTCCTATGTTAGTAGTGCCGTCGCCAAAAAAACAAACACTTACCTCTTTTGTTTTGTTGTACTTAGATGCTAACGCAGTCCCATTTGCGATTGTGAGGTGAGCTCCGATAATAGCATAAGATCCCATTACACCTTTTTCAACATCAGTAAGATGCATAGATCCACCTTTGCCCTTCATCAAACCGCATTGTCGTCCCATCAATTCTCCTAGGACGCCTTCGATAGAGGAACCTCTGGCTAAGGTATGAGCATGTCCTCTGTATGTACAAAAAGTATAGTCGCCCTCTTGGAGAGCTACTCCAAATGCGCCAGCTATAGCCTCCTGCCCTAATGCTAAATGGCTTGTTCCTTTTATTAAATTTTGAAGAAATAAATCGTATGCTTTTTTTTCGACCAATCTTAATTTAAGCATCATTTCCCAAAGTTGAAGTCTCTTTGCTTCGCCTATGTCATCATTTAATTTATCTTCCATTAATATTTATTGGCGATAGGCAAGTCTTCGGCTGGAAATAATGATATTATTTGACAACCTTTATCAGTAACTATTAATTCCTCTTCAATTCTGGCAGCTGAGTAACCGTCTTTAGCTGGACAGTAAGTTTCCAGTGCAAAAACCATTCCCTCTTTGATCTCGTCTGGTGAATCCATAGAAACTAAACGACTTATGATTGGTCTTTCATGGATAGCTAACCCTAGTCCATGGCCAAACTGTAAAGCAAATGCAGACATTTCATCAGCAAAACCAAACTCTTCAGCTTTAGGCCATACTGCTGCTATTTTATCAGTTGATACTCCAGGTTTAACGAGCTCTATAGCTTTGTCTAACCATTCTCTGCACTGTTTGTAAGCATCATTTTGTGATTCTGATGCTCTTCCAATATTAAAAGTTCTGTAGTAGCAAGTGCGATAGCCCATGTAGGATTGGAGAATATCAAAAAATGCTTGATCTCCTGGTCTAAATATTCTGTCTGTAAAATTATGAGGATGAGGGTTACACCTCTCACCTGAAATAGCATTAATAGCCTCAACATCGTCTGAACCAAGTTCGTATAAAAGCTTGTTAGCATTCGCTACTATTTGAGCTTCACTTACACCAGGCTTCATAGTCTCATAAATTTGATGGTATGTTGCATCAACCATAGATGCTGCTTGATTTAACAACATAAGTTCATCGTAAGATTTGATTTCTCTAGCTTCTAGTAAAATTTGCTGGCCATCAATAATTTCCAAACCCTCCTCTTGTAGAGCAAACATCATTGCAGGCTCAACTAGGTCAAGACCAACTGGTTCATTAGCCAATCCTTTTTCATTTAACATTGATTTAATTTCTTTTGCAGCATTTTTCATCAAACCTGCATCTGGGTGGACGGTACCTCTGAGTCCAACCATTCCTGCCTTCCAGTTTTCTTTAGGAAGCCAAGGTGAGAAAATTTGATGGTGTTTCGCAGCTGAACCAAAATCCCAGAGAATAGGGTCGTGATCTTGTGCCAATAAAGAATATCTACAAATTTTGTCTCTTGACCATTCTCCAATAACTGTACTAGTGAGATAACGTATATTGTTGTTATCAAAACAAAGTAAAGAACCAGCCTTCGATTTTTTTAATGCCTGTCTTGCTCTGCCAAGTCTATATTTATGAAGTCTTGGGAAATTAATTCTTTCTTCATAATCAACATTTGTTCTTCCATGAGAAGGGACTCTTCTATGCCAATTATAATTTGGATTAATATCTTCTGGTTTAATTATTGTAGGTTCAGTCATTTATTGTATAACCATCCCTCCATCAATCATAAGTATTTGGCCTGTCATATAATCGGAGTCTTTTGATGCTAAAAATGACGCTGTTCCTACGATATCTTCAGGATATGAATATCGTTTCATTAAAATCATATTCTCAGCTATAGAGTCCATAGACTCACCATGTTTTTTAAACTTACCCATTGCAACTAACTCTTTGTCTAATTGCTCCCACATCTCTGTTCTGACAACACCTGGTCCGTATCCATTAACATTTATGCCATACTCAGCCAATCCCTTAGCTCCACCTTTTATTAAACCCGCAACTGCATGTTTACTTGCACCATAAATTACAACATCATCAAAAGTTTCTCGTGATAAAATTGATGCAACATGCAAAATTTTATATGGTTCATTTTGCTTACCTTGTTTAATCATTTGTCTTGCTTGTTCTTGCATACCAAGCCAAGCACCACGGACATTTATATCAAATATAAAATCATAATTTTCTTCAGTTACATCCATAAACCAAAGAGGTTTATTTACACCAGCATTATTTAAAGAAACATTTAGACTACCAAAGGCCTCAACTGTTGCCTTTACTGCTGCAACATGATCCTCTCTTTTTCTCACATCTAATTTACAAGAAATTGCCTCACCACCAGCTGACCTAATTCTATCTTCAACCTCTTTACAACCATCAATATTTACATCGGTAATACAAACTTTTGCACCTTGTGCACAATAGTCCTCAGCGATAGCTGCTCCCATCCCTTGAGCTGCACCAGTAATTAAAACGTTTTTACCTTTAAGTCTTTCCTTGTCCATGAGTATCCTCCAAATACAACCAAATTCTATTATAAGTGTTAATTTATCTAAGCATCAAATATATTCAAAATGAATATTATTTGCCTAGAACAGTTCTCTTTTTTTCTAGGAGTGTCGTTTTACGTTCATCAATCGTTGCCAGTAAACTCTTTCTCGACTGTCTCGAGTCAAACACTCTGGACATCGTTTGAAAAACTATAACGATTACCAAAAGAACAGATGTAAATAATTGTACAAAATGAACTTGTAAAGCATAAAAGACAAGACCTGTATTTAAAAAATTTACAGTTAATGCTCCTATGGCGGCCCCTAGAACTCCCCCCTTTCCTCCTAATATACTCACACCTCCAACAAAAGCTGCAACTGTTCCTGCTAATAGTAAGTACTGTAATCCCAAGCCTTGTGCAGTACCAGACTTTAGTCCTATTACAGTTCCAGCAAAACCTGCACAAAATCCTGAAAGGGCAAAGGCTATAACCATTGGTCGCCTTAAAGGTATGCCTGCAGTAAGAGCCTCTTTTCTAGCACCACCTATGGCATAAATTTCTCTTCCATATTTTGTGTATCGCATAAATATACCCACACATATAAATATGAATATAACTGTAAGGCTAGCTGGAGAGAAATACATCAAAACTTTAGTAGTAATAAAATCAGGAACTCTGAAATCAGTAAGCATGACTGTTTTTTCTTCTGCTATTAATAAAGCCACTCCTCTTAAAAGCATTAATGTTCCAACAGTAATAACAATTGCTCTTATTCTTATAAATGCAATAACAAAACCTTGTATGGCTCCAATAAGAGTTGAGACAGATAAGCCAATCAACATTGCAAAGGGTGCCCCTAAAGGGTCAGTCAACTTAACTACTATCACTGCGCATAAAGCTGCGTTAGAACCGATAGAAAGATCTATTTCTCCAGCTATGATACAGATGGTAAGAGCTAATCCGACAAGCCCTAAAACAGCAAATCTTTCGAGTATTGCAAAAGAGATATTATGACTAAAAAAAATTTCTATATTTAATGAAAAAAATACATAAACACAAAACGATAAAAGAATAGCAAATGATAAATCTACATCCTTAGTGACTTTTTTGAAAAAATTTTCCATTATTCTTGAGCTCTACTTCCTTTAGCAAATAGTCCGAAAACTATAATACTAAATACAATCATTAGGCCCACTCCGACAATTCTTGGACCGCTATTAAACCCTTGTAATACCATCATATTATCAACCATAGCAATAAATATGGCACCTAAGCTAGTTCTGAGAGTAGAACCATAACCTCCCATAATTGAATTACCACCTACCATCACAGTAGCAATGACAAGAATGGTCATATCACCTGATGAACCAAATTCTGCAGAAAAATAGTTAGACTGAGCACTATCCATCTGAGCAACAAAAGCAACAGCAACAAATGCACAGCATACTGAACAAATTGTGAAAACAATTATAGCCATTGAAAAGTTCTCATGACCTGTTGCCCTTCCTGCTGCTTTGTTGGCACCAACTAAATAAACTTTTCTGCCAAAATTTGTGTGTCTAAGGACTAATTCTGCTGCAATTGCTATCAAAATAAATGCCAATGTTATACTTGGGAGACCTAAAAAGGAGCCTGTTCCAAGCCATTCAGCATCATGTGGTCTTTTAAAATTAATAACGAGATTATCACTCCACCAAGCTCCTATTCCATATAAAATACCAGCTCCTCCAAGAGTAACAACTATGGGGTTACCTCCCATGCCAACAAAATACCCCTGGATTACTCCACTCAAAACCCCAACAGATAGAGCGGCTAAAAGAGATACTAAAAAGTTTCCAACTAAATCTGGTGAGCCAAATCCAGTTGCCATTCCCATGGCAAAAGTAACACCGCAAATCGATGCTGTTTCTTTTAAGGATAATAAGAAAAAGTTGCCTGATAGAGTAACAAATGTGAGTCCAATAGCCATGATCCCATATAATGCAGCATCTCTAATAATTGCTTTAAAATTTGTAATTGTTAGATAATTTTCTGTAAAAAAAATTCCATAAACAAACATCACTGCAAAAAGTGAAAGCAGAATTGCTAATAAGGTTCTATCTTTATAAAATTGTAAAAATTTCGAAGAAAAAGGGCTTTTGTTGTCCTGTATAATTGTTGTCATAGATTAGTCTCATTAAATGGATCAGTTATTTCTTTCAGTATAACCGGTGTTTTGATCTGTTCTAATCTATGTTCGTCTATCATCATTCCTCTATAAAATGTTATGACTCTATCAGGAAGATAAGTGATCTCTTGAATATCTGTAGAGGCGAATATAATAGTTATTCCTCTTGCAGCTAGTTCTCTCATCCTTTGATAAATTTCTGATTTAGCTCCGACATCAACACCTCTAGTTGGCTCATTTACTAAAAGAACGTCTGGTTTAATTGATAGCCATTTTCCCAAAGCAACTTTTTGCTGATTTCCTCCACTCAATAGACCAGACTCGTCGTAAACTCTCTTTACGTCAATAAGGAATTCTTGAGCAAGGTTTTTTGCATAACTATCTTCCGTGCTCCCAAGATTAAATCCAAATTTTGAAATAGTATCAAGTGCAGGTGAGGTTAAATTTTCGAATATCGGTCTTCCCAAAAAAAGGCCATCTTTTTTACGATCCGAAGAACAGTAAGCAATCTTTTTCTTAATTGCTTGACTGGGCGATTTAGGAAGAAAAGTCTCTCCATTCAATGTAAGAGAGCCAGATCGTGATTTTAAAGCACCTGCAATTGAAGCTAATACCTCTCCAGCACCACTTCCAAGTTGCCCAGATAGACCAAGGATTTCTCCTTGATAAGCTGAGAAACTCACTGGCTCCAATACTCCATCTGGCCATAAATCTTTCACTTCAATTTTTGATTCCAAGCTAATATGATCAGCTCGGGAAGGAAACATATTTGCTAATTCTCTTCCCAACATTATTTCAACTAGTTTATTTACATCGATGTCTTTTGTTTCTTGCACACCTTGAGAGACACCGTCCCTCAAAATTGTAATTCTTTTTGTAATTTTAAAAATTTCATCTAGCCTATGACTGACATAAATAATTGACTTCCCATTTTTTGCAAGGCGCTGAACCATTTCTAAAATTCTGCGACTTTCCAGTTCTCCAAGAGCTGCTGTTGGTTCATCTAATATTAAAATTTTAGCTTCTCTGGATATTAACCTAGCTACTTCAACTAGATGCTGTTCACCTACTGATAGTAAATTTATTCTAGTTGAGGGGTCAATATCTGTGAGTCCTACTTCATCTAAATATGGTCGAGCCATTTTTGATAAAGTGTTTAAGGTAGCAAATTTTTTAACTTTTGCACCTGTCAGAAAAATATTTTCAGCTACTGACATATTTGGAATTAAACTCAACTCTTGTTGAGCTATAGCTATACCAGACTCTTCCGCCTTTGAGGGGGTATCGAATTTTACTTCTTTACCATTTAGCTGATAGCTTCCTTTGAAGCCAGGGTCGAAACCGCTAATGATCTTAACTAATGTAGATTTTCCAGCACCATTCTCACCAACCAATCCCATAATTTCTCCCTCATTGATTTCAAAATTTGCCTCTTTTAAGGCTTGAATAGCACCAAAAGTGCGAGAAACGTTTGAAATCTTGAGTACTGGATCTGAAGCCATCGTCTTAATTATACATACTTATAAATTGAATAACTACACACAGGGAAAAATTCCCTGTGTGTAAAATTTAAATATTGGAAAACTAACTTAGTCCCAAGCACCTGAGCATAGCTCATCGATGCCATAAAGGTTTCCATCAAAACCCCTGAGTGCAGTAAAGTCCATAGTTGCACCAGTTACTGATGGGTTAGGAGTAAAGTTAATGTAGTTTGCAAGTTCACCATTTTCCATGTACTCCTGCACAAGCTTAATAGCTAACTGACCCTCGTGAAGAGGTGACTGAAGAGTTGTACCGAATTGCTTACCATCGGTAATCATTTGTTTGTCACCATTACAAACAGTACCAACAGTTATAACAGCGTCACCGTCGACATCTCCGTTTTTACCAGTACCTGCGTACCAGTCAACGTTATAGCCAGCTTCTTCAAGAGCTTTGATGCCTCCTGTTAAGATAGCATCATCCATTCCATAGACGAAGTGGATACCTTGGTCTTTAACTTTAGCAATAAGCTTTGCGGCACCCTTGTAACCATTAGCCTGACCAAATCCTTCACCGATATCACCAATTAAATTTAAATCAGTTCCTGCTATAGCTTGTTTGAAAGCATTAATTGATAAGCCATAACCACCATAAGAGTGAGGATATGATAGGGCAATGACATTAAATCCATCTCCACCTGCAGCTTGTTTCATCTTCATAGCTTTAACCATCATCTCACCTGCATTATATGCACGTAAGCTATCGTCAGGTCCAGCATATCCAAAGATAAACGCCTTATCTTGTTCATTTGGTAATTGGTTAATTTTTAAAACTGGAACTCCAGTCTTTGCTAATTTTCTTAGAGATCCTAATCCAGCAACTGCATCAGGTGGCCACCAGATAAAAACATCTGGAAGTGCGCCGCTTGACAAATATTGCTCGACTTGTTGATTTTGCTCTGCTTGATTATAATTATTTTCAAAGACTGTAATATCATAACCGTACTGAGCAGCAGTAGCTTTAATTCCTTTAACAAATGCTCCTACATAAGCCTCTGAAGATGCCGCATTAAAAGATACGATCTCAACAGCTTTTGCAGAACCAAATGAAAAGCACATTAAAACAGCTAATACTTTGGCTAGTTTTTTCATTTCTATCCTCCTATACATGTATGACTAAAATTATCTATAAATTTATTGTATTGTTTAACTGTAAATATATTCAATTTGAATATATTGATAAAACGTTTATTTTAAGTGTTTATATAGAGTTTATGAATAGAAATGAAATTACCACCCTTTTGAACTTTGTAGATAAGACGAGATTATTATTTAATAAAAAAATTACAAATAACACTGTGGACTCTGAGTGGAGAATATTTTCTTATGTTATAAGAAATCACCTCGATAATAAAATTATAACTACAACAAGTATCATACAATCATCAGGTCTTCCTTTTGCTACTGGTCTTAGGAGAGTAAATAAATTAATCAAAGAAAAAAAATTAATTCAAAGAGTCAAAACAAAATCAGGTAAGTCTTTTTCAATTCATCCAAGTTCAGAATTAATTAAAGAATTTACTTTATACTTATCATCTATCAAAAGTGAAATAGCCTCTAGTTTGGGTTTTGGAGAGTTAAATGACTCTTATTATTTTGGGATGTCTTTATCAGCCGGTAATATAATTCCCTCACCCAAAGTATTTATTAATACCTCAAATCGATTTAAGAAAATTTCAATACTTTCAAATGATAATCCGACTTTTAAAGTTATAAATAATAATTTGGATTTTTTTGAGTATATCTTAGATTGTAAAGTTGAGCATATAATTGAAAATGATCTTAAAAAACTTTTAAATTTAATTATTAAAAACTCAGAAAAAAAGAAAAAATCTAAATTTGATATAGTTGGGTTTAATTTGCCTTGGGTTGGCCAGCTAGCAAATTTAAATACATTGCTACCATTAGATGATTATATCGACTCAAGTGGTTTTAACCTTAGGGACTTTCATTTTTCAGCTATTAGATCTAGCTCTTATAACAATAAATTATTTGGCGTTCCAATTGAAACTATTCCTGACCTACTGTTTTATAGAAAAGATATTTTTGAAAAATATGGTTTATCCCCTCCAAAAAAATTTGATGATTTATTAGCAGCTTGTGAAATTTTAAAAAAATCAAATGAGATAGAAAGCCCAATATCTTGGCCTGCTCGTAAAGGTCAACCTCTTGCAACTAGTTTCATATTAATGATGGCTAATTTTGGAAAACCTTATGTTAATCTGCGCCACATAGGTGAAAATACATACGATTTAGACACTCAAAAAATAGTAATTAAAACAAATTTCCTATCAGAGGCTGCCTTTAAGGCAGCAAAAGTTCTAAAATCTTTAATACCTTACTCTCCTACAGATTTGTCCTTGCAGTCAAATGACGAGTGTGTTGAATATTATAGCAAGGGGAAATCAGCAATGGTGATGAATTGGAGTAGTAGAGCTCATCAATTTGAATTAAATAAAAATTCTCCTGCTTTTAAAAATAGTGGTTACTTACCTAGACCTGCAGGCATAGAACCTTTTCAAGTTTCTCCAATAGGAGGATTTTCTTTAGGGATACCTTCAAACATACTCAATGATAAAATCCCTTTTGTAATGAAGACTATCCAAAGCCTAGTTTCACCAGAAATTATTAAATATTATATCGAACATGGTAGTCTTTCTTCTCCGGTGTTTAGTGTAGCTAACGATCCTGAAGTTAGAACATTAAGTCCCATTTTTAATGAATTAGACAAAATGGAACGAGACGAACGATTTGTAGAATGGGCTAGGTACCCCCTTCCATCTTACTCAAAAATTATTGAGCAAGTTGGTAATGAGCTATTTGAGTTTTTATTTTTGAACAAAGATCTTCAAACTACATTAGAGCAATGTCAAAAAAGTGCATCAAGATTATTAGATTGATTAATCTAATGAAATTTTTCCCTCAGGAGTTGGAGGAGAGAACGGATAACCACCCCAAACAGATTGATCAAAATTAACTACTGAGCCTGTCATCATACCAGAGTCATCAGAAGCTAAAAATGTTACTGCCTTTGCTACTTCGTTAGGATTTAGAAGCCTCTCAAAAGGTTGTTTCTTTGCAGCATCTTTTAACCAATCCTCTGGAGCACCATGATATTTAGTTTGAATTTCATGCTCCCCGTCTGATGCCATCCATCCAATATTTAATTGATTAACTCTTATCTTATTATTAAGTAATGCAAATGCAGTATTTCTTGTTAAAGTCGCTAAGGCTCCTTTTGAGGTGCAATATGCTGAAATAAATGGCTGTCCAGTTAGAGCTGACACAGACCCTATATTGATAATAGAGCCTTGAATTCCTTGATCTATCATAATTTTGACAGTTTCTTGTATAAGGAAGAAAGGCCCTTTGACATTAGTTCCTATCATTTTGTCGAATAATTCTTCAGATGTGTTGACAATATTTCCTCGATCAGTGATACCTGCAGCATTTACAAGAATATCTAATTTTCCAAAATTTTTTTTTGCAACTGATACTGCGTTACGACACTCTTGAACATTAGGTAGGTCTGTCTTAACGAAAATCACTTTGCACCCAGTTTCATCTTGAATCTTTTTTGCTACCTCTTTTCCTTTTTCCTCTTTTCTTCCAATGGTAATGATACCCTCTGCACCATTTTCAGCAAAATTTTTAGCAATTGCTGCCCCCAAACCCTGTGTTCCTCCGGTAACGAGTGCAAACTTTCCTTTAATACTATTCATCTATGTAATCCTCTATTTGATATCCGTACATACCTAAGCACTCTACTAACTCTTTGTTTCCAATTTTAGCATATTCAAAAGGATTTGCTTTTGCAGGATCTTGTTCTGCCTCCACAATAAACCATCCCTCGTAACTATTTTTTGATAAAGTTTCAACAACTTCTTTAAAATTAATATTTCCATCACCAGGCACTGTAAAAGCCCCCTCAAGGACAAAATCTAAAAAACTTTGTTTTGATCGATCTAAGTTGTCTACTATTTTTGAGCGAATATCTTTAGCATGAAAGTGATTTATTCTTTTTGCATGTTTATTTATAACCCCTAAAGAGTCACCTCCAGCAAAGGTCATGTGACCTGTGTCAAATAAAATTTTTACTGCCTCACCTGTATGGTTCATCAGGCTATCTAGTTCTTGTTCAGTCTCAATCGCCGTACCCATATGGTGATGAAATGAAATTGGTACTCCAAAATCTGCACAAAATTCTGCAAATAATGTTAATTTTCTTCCATACTCTTTGAAGTCTTCACTGTGAATTTTTCTTTTTGTATTCAAAGGAGCGTGTCTAACATTTTGAATGGTTCCTGAGGTTTCTCCATAAGCCAAAACTGCAGCTCCTAAATCTCTAAAAAGTGTTAATTGTTGAAGAACTCTATCTTTTTCATTTTCTAAGTCATTATCAAGAACAGTGCCAGAATACCACCCAGAGGCTAGGTATAGTTTGTGACTTTTCAAAATTGGCCCAAGTTTTTCAGGTGTTTTTGGGAATTTACCTCCTGTTTCTACACCAGTAAATCCAGCAAGTTTAGACTCACTGAGGCAGGTATCTAAAGATGTCTCCCCTCCCAATTCAGGTAAATCGTCATTAGACCATGCTATAGGTGCTATCCCTAATTTTGCTTTCATTAACCTCTCCTCTAATAAGATTATAAATAAATAAATCTTTTAAAAAATACTTAAATTATATTCAAATTGAATTTTTTTTTATTTTTAATATTAAAAAAGTACTATATTTCTGAGATATGAAAAAAGTAAGAATTGCAGTTATCGGATGTGGTCGTATTGGTCAAATGCATGCCAAAAATATTAAGCTTCATGAAAAGACTACTTTAGCTTGTGTTTTTGATCCAATCGATAAATTTGCAAAAAAAGTTTCAAATGATTTAAGTGTCCCAGCAATAGAAAAAGTTGATGATGTTTTTAGCGATAGTGGTATTGATGCAATTCTAATATCTTCTCCAACAAATACACATATTGATTTCATAGAGAAGTCAGTTGCTGCAAAAAAACCTGTTCTTTGCGAGAAGCCAATCGACTTAGATATTATTAAAGTTAATGAGTGCTCTGATAGGCTTAAAGGGAATGATATTCCTATTCAGTTGGGATTTAATAGAAGATTTGATCCTGGTCATCAAGCTGCGAAGCAATCTTTAATTGATGGCGAGATAGGTGAACTTCATCAATGTTTGATTACATCAAGAGACCCTGGTTTACCAAGTTGGGATTATTTAAAAGTATCAGGTGGTCAATTTAGAGATATGACTATTCATGATTTTGATTTAGCTCGCTTTATGCTAGGAGAAGAACCTGAAAAAATATTTGCGATATCTAATGCTTTGATAAATCCAAAAATAAAGTCTGAATTAAATGATAGTGATACTCTGATGATTATCATGGAGACTGCCTCAGGAAAACAGTGTCATATTAACAACTCTAGATCGGCCACTTATGGTTATGATCAAAGAGTAGAGTTATTTGGAAGTAAGGGAATGGTTGTATCTGAAAACAGAAAACCCCATGAGCTTAAAAAGTATAATATGGAATTCGTTGATAAACGAGAACCGTATCTAAATTTTTTTATAGAGAGATATCAAGAGGCTTATATGAATTCTATTACCTCATTTGTGGAAGCTATTATTGAAAAAAAGCCCGTTTCTGTTGGTTTTGAGGATGGAAGAAGAGCCCTTCTTTTAGCTGAGGCTGCATATAAGTCTGTCAAAAGTGGGAGGTTTGAAAAAATTGATTAATATCATGCATTTATCTATGACTAATAGATAATTGTTATAATTAATTTTTTAAATATTTTTAGATAGATGGTTGAAAATAAAGTAAAAGAAAAATGGAAAAGTAAAAAAGTAGTTCTTAATAGTTTCTTATCAATACCCAATACCTTTACTGCTGAAATCATGTCAGAGCAAGGATATGATGCTTTAACTATTGACTACCAACATGGGATGATTGGTTTTAATGACTTATTTACTATGTTGCAGAGTATACGTCATAGTGGTGTGACTCCAATTTGTAGAGTCTCTGGTTTAGATCATGCTGTTATATCTAAAGTTATGGACGCGGGTGCTTTGGGAGTGATATGCCCTATGATTAATACACGTCAACAGGCAGAGCAACTAGTTCAAGATTGTAAATATCCTCCTGTTGGTATTAGAAGTTTTGGCCCTACTAGAGCAAATTTTTCAGTGAGCTCTAATTATTTTTACGAGGCAAATAAAAGTATCTTCTGTTTAGCCATGATTGAAACTCAACAAGCATTTGATAATCTTGATGAAATAGCATCAACGCCTGACCTAGATGGACTTTACATAGGAACAGCAGATTTAACAATTGGTCTCAATCAAGGAAAACTTGTCCCAGGTTTTGATCGCAAAGAACCAGAAATGATTGATGCAAAAAAGAAAATTTTAGCGACAGCTCATAAATATGGAAAAGTCGCTTGTCTTCATTGTGGAACTCCTGAGTATGCTGCTCAGGCTACAGAGTGGGGTTTTGATTTTGTAACGATTACTAACGATGTTCGGCTTCTTGCAGGAGCTGCTGGAGCTCATGTGAAAAAATTTAAAGAGTTAACAAACCAAGAACACGATGAAACTGGTAAAGATACTAATCCAAGCTCTTATTAGAAATTTTAATTAAACTGCTTCTAATTCTTTTGCTAGGTCACCAATTTCCGCACCACCTGCCATCAGTCTTTTGACATCGTCCCCGCCAAGTTCAGATGACTTACCTGATCCTATTACTTCACCGAGACTTAAAAAAGTAAAACGGTCTGCGATTAAGCGGGCGTGAATTTCATTGTGTGTAATAAGAATGATAGCTATGTTTCCAAGTTTTTGGACATTCTTTATTGTTTTTAAAACCTCCATCTGCTGTCTTTGTCCGAGAGCTGATGTTGGTTCATCTAATATTAAAACTTTTGCTCCAAAATAAATAGCCCTAGCAATTGCTAATGTTTGTCTTTGTCCACCAGACATTGTTCCCACAGGTTGGGCTGGATCGGATATATTAATTCCTATTTTTCCCATTTCAGAAATTGTGATTTCATCCATTTTTTTAAAGTCTAATATTCCAAAAGGGCCTGGACCTTTTTTTAATTCATTTCCTAGGAAAAAATTTCTTGTAACCGAAGTCAGTGCATTGAGTGCCAAGTCTTGGTAAACAGTTCCTATTCCAGTATTTGTAGCTTCTCTGGGAGATCCAAATTTTACTTCTTTACCTCCTACTTTTATTATTCCTGAAGTAGGTTGATGGACCCCAGATAAAACTTTAATTAAAGTTGATTTCCCTGCTCCATTATCGCCAAGCAGAGCATGCACTTCTCCGGGTAACACGTCTAAAGAAACACCATTAAGTGCTGTAAATGTTCCAAATTTTTTTACTAAGTCTGTAATCTCAATAAAAGGGGTTTGATTATTGTCCATACTCTAAATACTTCCCATAATTCTTTTTCGAATATTTTCATTTGTTAATGCTGAGGCAATGATAACGAGTCCTAAGAACACTCTATAAAAAGAGCCATCAATACCTGGTATATAAAAGAAAGCCTCTTTTGCTACACCAAATATAAAAGCTCCTACTACAATGCCTAATATAGTTCCAAAGCCACCTGTAAGGACGACACCTCCGATTACAGCTGCTGCTATTGCTTCTAGTTCTTTCAAGTTACCTTTAGCTGCATCAGCAGTGTTGACTTCAAATACCTGACATGTTGCAAAGATAGTTGCGCAGAAAGCAGAGAACATAAATAATGAGACCTTGACTTTGTCAGTGGGTACTCCGTTTGCTTTGGCCGCATTTAAGTTTCCACCCGTTGAGTATATCCAATTTCCTGCCTGAGTCTTACTTAATACAACATAGCAAACTAGAGCTATGATTAGCCATATCATGACACAAGAATATAGGCCTGAGGCAAACTGATTTCCAAAATTATTAGTATTCCAATCAACAGGAAAATAAAGCCAGTCAAATATTGGTTCTAAAATATCACCGCCAAAGAAGTTAGCGACAGGTTTTGTAGAGTATAAAGAGTCTATATAAACTCTGGCTATATCAACATCTGTAACTGTTTTGGCAACAGCTGGTTCAATTTTAAAGTTGGTAATTTTTTCTTGTATCATTGAAACCATATAATCATTACCGGATTCTTGTGCGTTAGCGAGTGCTTGTTCTAAAGGTTTGACACCTTTTTTTATAAGAATTTCTGTTTTTGCTTCGGCAACTCGTTGGTAGGTATATTGTAATCTTTCAGTTATTGAGGCTACCGTGTCTGCAGGTATGTCTTGGGCTATAGCTACAAGATCTGCTTCCGGTAATGCTTTGGCTTTTTCTCTGACCATTTCTCCGTGACCAGGAACATTTACGATATTTTTAATGTCAGGGATTTCAGTTACTGTGGTTGCGCCTTTAGTTTGATCTGCTCTATGATTAAAAGATCGAAGGGAAACCTCTGTTAATCCTCTTAAGAAAAACAAACCTCCTAGAGTAACAATAAATGAAGGAAGGCCTGATCTCACAATAATTGTTCCTTGAAGCCAGCCAAAAAATAATGTGAAACATAATGTTATAAATATTGCACCTAGTGGAGAGACATCAGATAAATGGATTAATGTTAAAAATTCAATATGAAAGCCACCTTCAAAGGAAACATAAGGGATTATAATAGAAAAACCCCATCGCAAGATCATGGCCATACAAGCACCAGCAAATCCAATCATCGAACCTATGGATAAATCAAACTCTCCAGCTATAATAAGTAAACCAGCTCCAATCGCAATTATTCCTAACTGTGAAATAACTCTTAAAAAATTTCTTATACCTAATGCATTAAAACCTTCGCCGGTAAATGGGTTCCATGACATTTCTCCAGCAGGGATGGAGAAATATCCAAGCATTCCAAATAACAGAAGCATCACTCCAATTGGACCAATCTCAGGTCTTGAAATTAGTTTTGAAAACCAAGACTTTTCTTGGTGTCTATCTGCTTCTTTTCTTTGTGTTGTGGATTTATTCATACTTCTAGAATATTAAAATAATATCTATCTCTCTCGTAAATTTATTTGTTAAGTGGGCAGAAAACTGCCCACTTTAAAAGATATTTAGATTATCTATCAATACCTGCTAAAGCAGAAACTGATGATGCGTTTGACTTATCAACAAATCCTGGGCCTGATGGAATGTTTGCACCAGGAAGAAGACCAGCACCATTGTTGTACAAATGAAGAACAACAACAGGCATATAACCTTGTAATCTTTGTTGTTGATCAATTGTATATGCAACTTTACCTGAGTTGATTAAGTCCATTACTTCTGGGCTTAAGTCAAAACATGAGTGGTGAACTGACATACCTAGATCGTCAATCGCTGCTTGAACACCTGAACAAACGTGTGGTCCAACTGAAAGAACTGCGTCAACATCAGGGTTAGCCTGTAAACCAGCTGCAGCTCTAGTTGGGATAGAAGCTGGGTCATTAGAAGTATCTACATTTGTTGTAGGTAATGCTGTAGCATATCCTCCACATCTGTCTGTAAGAGCTGTGTTGTAGGCCTCTTGAATCATGCAAAGTGCCTTTGTTGCACCCTCAGCTTTTGCTCTTTCACCCGCTTTTTGACCAGCAAGAAATTCTGGCTGACCAACGTGCATTAGAGCACCTAAAGATGCGGATGACTCTAAACCTGAGTTCATTGTAATAACTGGTATACCAGCTGCTACAGCGTCTTTAATTGCTTGACCTAGTGCTTCTGGATCTGGAAGTGAAACTACCATACCATCTGGCTGAGTAGCAGCAGCAGCTGCAATTGACTTAGCCATATCACCTAGATCTCCAGATGGGTTAAAGATATATTCAAAATCTGCACCTACGTGTCTAGCAGCATCTTCACCACCTTTTTGCACAACAGGCCAGAAAGGGTCTTTACCCTCACCGTGTGTTACCATAACTATTCTTTCAGCAAAAGCAGAAAAGGATAGAAATGAAACAAGAATTGTAAGAATTATTTTTTTCATAAATTCCTCCTTAATTATAACGAGTGCATATTATTCGATTTTGAAAACAAATCCAAACAATTGTGAATGAAAAGTATGCAATTTATACATTTGCGACAAAATTATCGCCAGTAAATGTCAATAAACTAGACAAATATGCATTTAAAATTATTGATAGATAAAATTATTTAAATAATAGAAAATGAATTCATGAAAAAACAAGAGTTTGGAGCAGGTATCTGGCATTTCGCTACTTATCTCGATAGATATGCAACTGATGGTTATGGAGAACCACGAAGCGTTATTGAAGCTATTGAACTTGCAGGAAAAGTTAAGGATTTATCTTATGTTGATATTAATTATCCATATTTTGGAGGAGAGTTTTCAAATGAGCAAATTAAAAATGCTCTTGATAAAGCAAGATTAAAAGTAATTGGTATAACCCCTGAAATTTATACAAGAGAATTTTCAAAAGGTGCTTTTACTAATCCCGATCCTGGCATAAGGAAAAGAGCGCATGAATTAATTACTGAGGCATGTGAAGCAGTTCGTTTTTTTGATGCTGCTTATGTAAAACTTTGGCCAGGTCAGGATGGATGGGATTATCCTTTTCAAGTTGACCATAAATCAATATGGAAAAACTCAATGGATGGCGTTGGGAACTTAGCAACTGAAAATTCTGATTTAAAATTTGTAATCGAATACAAACCCCGCGAGCCAAGGGTTAAAATGATTTACGACTCGATGACTAGAACGTTACTTGGTATTGAACAAATAGGCTTACCTAATATAGGAGTGCTTTTAGACTTTGGTCATGCAATTTATGGTGGAGAGTCAGCTGCTGACTCTGCTCAATTAGCAATTGATCACGGAAGGTTATTTGGGATGGATGTTAACGATAACTTTAGGTCGTGGGATGATGATCTTCTAGCTGGCAGTCTTCACCCCATAGAACTTTTTGAATTTTTTTATGTCTTAAGAAAAAATAATTGGGAGGGCATTTGGCAGTTAGATCAGTTCCCATTTCGTGAAGATAGTGTTGAAATGGCAAATATGGCGATAGATTTTCTAAAATCAGTTGATAAGGCGTTAGATGATTTAGATTACGATGCTCTTGCTAAAGCACAAGCCGATCATGATGCTATGGGTGCATTAAAAATTGCACAAAAGGCTCTCTATAAACATTTAGCTCGAGACTAGAAAAAATCAAAGTTATAGTTTTTAATTGATAATCTAAAATGAGTGTAGATCAAAAATTCTTAGAAAAAAAATCCCTAAAATATAGAAGGACGATTATAGAAATTATTTACAACTCAGGAGCAGGGCATACGGGTGGAAGTTTATCCTGTATAGACATTTTGAATGTTCTTTATAATGGTATTCTAGAAATTACACCTAATAATTTCACCAATATTGAAAGAAATAATTACATTCATAGCAAAGGCCACTCAGTTGAGGCCCTTTATACTGTTTTATGTGATGTAGGGTTTTTTAAAAAAGAGGATCTAAACACTCTTAATGCGTTTGACTCTCATTTCATTGGCCATCCCACAAAAAAGGTTTTGGGTGTTGAGCACAATACTGGTGCACTAGGGCACGGGCTTTCGGTTGCCGTTGGATTAGCACTGGCTAAGAAAAAAGATAAATCAAAAAAAAAGGTGTTTACTTTACTAGGAGATGGAGAACTCTCTGAAGGATCTGTTTGGGAGGCTTGTACATCAGCAAGTAAATATCAATTGGATAATCTCATTGTCGTTGTTGATAGAAATCATTTACAAATCACTGGTAAAACAGAAGATGTTAATCCAATTGAACCTTTGGATGAGAAATTTAAATCTTTTGGTTTTAACGTAGAATTTGTAAATGGAAATAATATTTTTGAGCTTCTAGAAATATTTCAAAAAGTTCCTTTTACTACTGGCAAACCAAATGCGATTATTGCTAATACAATCAAGGGTTGCGGAATAAGTTTTATTGAAAATAAAATCTCTTGGCATCATAAGGTTCCAACAGATGAGGAGTATAGAAATGCAATCAAAGAGTTGGATGAAAAATTAATTAAGTATGAATGATATTGGAAAACCAAATTTAGAAATATTTGCTGACACACTTTTAGATCAAGCGAAAATAAATCAAAATATATTAGTAGTAACTAGTGACTCAAGGGGATCAGGAAAGCTAGTAAATTTTGGAAAAGAATTACCTGATCAAATAATAGAGGTAGGTATAGCTGAACAAAATTTAGTAGGAATTTCTGCAGGTCTTTCAGCAGGTGGTAAAAAGGTATTTGGTGTGTCTCCAGCAAGCTTTCTTACAGCTCGGTCTATTGAACAAATTAAAAACGATATTTGTTATTCAAATCAACCTGTGGTGCTGGTTGGCATAAGTGCGGGCATTAGTTATGGACAACTTGGCTCAACACATCATTCCATTCATGATTTTGCATCTTTAAGAACATTTAATAACATTTCGATTGTTGCTCCAGCAGATAACTTTGAAGCTTCAGAGGTTATTAAAGCCTCCGTTGGTTATGACAAACCTCTATATATAAGGTATGGAAAAAAACCAATGATGAATATTCATTCTCCTGGGACTAATTTTCAAATTGGAAAAGCGATGACAGTTTCAGAAGGAGAAGACATTACTTTAGTTTCTACAGGAGAAACTGTTCAAAGAGCTATATTGGCAGGAGAGATTTTAAAAACGAAGGGTATTAATCCCACTATAATAAGTATGCACACAATAAAACCCTTCGATAAAGATATTTTTATTAAAATGGCTAAAAAATCTAAAGTCTTGATATCAATTGAAGAGCACAGTATTTATGGGGGGTTAGGTGAACAATGCGCAAATATTATCGCACAAAATAAGATTAATCTTGATTTCAAAATTCTTGGAATACCAGATGAATATATAGTTAATGGCTCTCAGGCTGATGTACTAGATCACTATAATATGAGCCCCGAAAAAATAGCAGCTTTGTCTGCTCAAATGCTAGGTTGATGGGATATTTAACTATTGACTCAAGTACTTCCTCCACAACAGTTTTAGTTTTAGATGATAGTTTAAAAGTTTTAAAAAGATTTCAAAAAGAACACAGACAAATTTATACAAAAGAAGGATACATTGAGCATGACCTCGAGGAAATTTTTCAAAATTTAATTGAACTTGTAAAACAGGCTTCTCTTTTATCACCTGACCCTAATTTTATAAGTATTACAAATCAAAGAGAAACTTTTTCATTATTTGAAAAAAAAACAGGTAAGCCCATACATAATGCAATTGTTTGGCAATGCACAAGGGGACAAAAAATTTGTGATGATCTCTTAAATAATAAAGAATTAACTCAAACTATTAAAAAGAAGACTGGTCTCCAACCAAATACCTTTTTTTCTGGAAGTAAGTTAAATTGGCTTATTGAAAATAATTCTGAAATAAATTCAAAAATAGAAAGTGAGGAGATTTGCTTTGGAACAATTGAAACGTATCTTATATATCGTTTAACTGATTTAGAGTCTTTTGTATCTGATACCACTAATGCCTCTAGGACACTTTTATTTAACTGCCTCAACAATAAATGGGATGAAGAGTTATTATCTATATTTAATATTAAAAATATCCAATTTCCTAAGATCAAAAAAAGCTCTGAATTTTTTGGTGAAAGTGACTTTGAAGGGAGTTTTAATAAAAGAATTCCTATAATTGGTGTTGCTGGTGATGCCCAAGCGTCATTTTTTGCAAACTCTTGTTTTAGTAAAGGTGATACTAAAATTACAACTGGTACTGGATTTAATATACAAACAAATATTGGTGAAAAATTATTATTAGACGATAAGTCTTTTACCTCTCTTGCGTTTACCAATAAACAAAATACTTATGCATTAGAATGTTTGAGTTCTTTTGCTGGAGGAACAATCTCATGGGTTAAAAATAATTTACAACTTATTAAATCTGTTAATGAAAGTGAGGAGTTTTCTATGGAAGTGGAGAGTAGCAATGGCGTCTTTTTGGTTCCTGCTTTTTCTGGTCTAGGCCCTCCATATTGGATTTCAAGTGCTCGTTCTGCTTTTTTTGGAATTAATCCTGCAGCAGATAAAAGACACTTAACTCGTGCAGCTCTGGAGTCAGTTGCTTTTCAAATGGTTGTTTATTTAGAATTTCTTCAAAAATCCAAAAACATATCTTTGAATAATTTGTCTATCGATGGAGGGATGATCAAAAATAAATTTTTTGTTCAATTAATTGCTGACCTTATAGAAGTT
>CABYSX010000008.1 GCA_902521795.1 uncultured Alphaproteobacteria bacterium | reverse complement strand
GATAAAGAAACTTTACCAAATGATGTTGAAAAATTTTACTTACTACCTCAAAGTCTGCAGAGATACCCCTTAGCTAATTTAATAGAATTGCCATTGAGAATTATAGTAAAACTTACATATTTGATTTTTTCAAATATTATCAATATCTTTGCAAGTTTTTTTGATAGCTCTATTTCTATCTTCAATAAGTCATATTCTGGCATAATTAAAAATTTCATGAACCAAAGATATTTTTTATTTTCTTCATTATTAATATTTATTTTTATTTATATATTTGATGCATACTTTTTTGCTATTGGAACATTTCCAGAAACTTGGACTATCGAAATACAAAAACCGATAGAAAATGCTGTAAAGGCTATGACTCTCGATCCTGGATTTATTTCATTTGCAAAAGGTTTAAAATACTTCATTTATTTGTATCTACTTAAACCCTTAAATGCATTCCTTACACAAATACCCTGGTGGTATACGATGGTTGTATTTATAATTATAGGTTATGTAACTGTTGGATTAAGATTTGCAACAATTACTGCAATATTGTTAGCTTTCATAGGGGCTACTGGAATGTGGATGCATTCAATGATCACTCTATCTTCTGTATTGGTTTCTGTCTTAATTTGCTTTGTCATAGGAGTTCCGTTGGGCGTATTAGCCTCATATAATAAATGGTACAGAGACATTCAAAATGTAGTTTTAGATGCTATGCAAACACTGCCTTATTTTTGTTATCTAATACCTGTTTTAATGTTTTTTGGTGGGAATATAGTTTCTGCTGTTATAGCTACTGTAATTTACTCTGTCCCACCAATTATAAGGCTAACTGCACTCGGTTTATCGCAAGTATCAGGTGGTTATTCTGAAGTTTCAAAATCTTTTGGTGGAACGGGTATCCAAACATTAAACAAGGTAAAGTTCCCATTAGCTGTACCCAGTCTAGTGATGGGTTTCAATCAAACTGTGATAATGGCTTTTGCTATGCAAATTGTTACTCCTTTAATTGGAGGAAAAGGCCTTGGCCTTCAGGTATTCAATGCACTTCAAAGATCTGACACTGGTAGAGGTCTGTCTGCTGGTTTAGCTATTGTGCTTCTTGCTATTATCATAGATAGAATTACACACGCATGGACTAAAAAGCAAAGACAAGCGCTTGGACTAGATCAGTCTTAATGAATATAAAAAAAGATCTACCTCTAACTAGTTCTCATTGGGGGACTTACAGAGCTAAAGTTAAGGATGGTAAAGTTGAAGAATTAATTGGATGGGAAAATGATAAAGACCCTTCTCCCATAGGCCCCGGAATCGTAGATGTTCACAATCATCATACACGTATAGACTCACCAATGATCAGAAAAAGTTGGAGGGATAAAGGACCAGGTTCAAATAATAATTTAAGAGGGACTGAGCCTTTTATAGCTATTTCTTGGGATGAAGCTGAGAAAATTGTAGCTAATGAATTAAATAGAATTAAAAATAATTTTGGTAATTCATCTATCTATGGAGGATCTTACGGTTGGGCAAGTGCTGGTAGATTTCACCATGCTCAAAGTCAACTTCATCGTTTTTTAAATTGTATTGGTGGGTACACAAGATCTAAATATACATATAGTTTTGCTGCAGCGGAGGCGATGGTTCCTCATATATTAGGAAGTTATAGAACTTACCTAGATACATGTACCAGTTGGGATTCAATTGAGGAAAATACAGAATTATTTTTATGTTTTGGAGGAGTCCCTTTAAAAAATGGACAGATAACTCAAGGTGGAACTGGAAGTCATTATCAAAAAGAAAAACTTATTCGTTCAGCAGATGCAGGAATAAAATTTGTAAACTTTAGTCCATTAAAAAGTGATTTATTAGATCAAATTAATGGTGAGTGGCTAGCATTAAGACCTAACACTGATGTCGCTATAATGATGGGACTTGCACACACGCTCTATAAAGAAAATTTATATGATGTTGAATTTATTAAAAAATACACTGAAGGTTTTGATATATTTCTTCCTTATCTACTTGGGGATATTGATGGAACACCTAAAGACGCTAATTGGGCATCAGATATAAGTGAAATTTCATCTGATAAAATTATCTCTTTAGCAAAAGAGATGTCATCAAAACGAACTATGATTTCTGTTAGTTGGTCTTTGACGAGGCAAGATCATGGTGAGCAACCCTTTTGGACTGCAATTATGTTAGCATCCATGCTAGGTCAGATAGGTTTGCCTGGCGGTGGTTTTGGATTTGGTTATAGTGCAACTAACCACATCGGAGGTCAATTTTCTATCATACCTGGTGCAGCATTCCCACAAGATCAAAATAAAATTAATGATTTTATTCCTGTTGCAAGAATCAGTGATTTACTTTTAAACCCGGGTAAAAATTTTGATTTTGATGGTAAAGAATACAAATATCCTAATATAAAGTTAATTTATTGGGCAGGAGGAAACCCTTTTCACCATCATCAAGACTTAAATAGACTTCTACAAGCTTGGCAGAAACCAGAAACAATTATTTCTAATGAATGGTGTTGGAATTCCTTAGCTAAATATTCTGATATTGTTCTCCCTTGTACCACTTCACTTGAGAGACAAGATATAATGCTCACACCTCGCGATCCTTATGTTGTTTCAATGTCAAAATTAGTTGAACCTTTTGGTCTCGCAAAAAATGATTTTGATATTTTTAAAGGAATAGCAAATAAAATGGGTGTTGAGAAAATTTTCACAGAGAATAGAGATGAAGAAGAATGGCAGAAATGGATTTATCAAGAAACATCTACTAAATCTAAATCATCTAACATAAAATTTCCAAGCTATGAGGAGTTTAGGAATTTAGGGTGGTTCAAAGTACCACCGCCAAAGGAAAATACATTAATGTTAAAAGATTTTAGAAATGATCCATTAAATAATCCTTTATCAACTCCCAGTGGAAAAATAGAAATATTTTCAAAAACAGTTGATAGTTTTAAATATGATGATTGTCCTGGACATCCTACTTGGTTAGAACCTTGTGAGTGGTTAGGAAATAAAAATAATAATTACCCTTTGCATTTAATATCAAATCAACCAAAAAATAAATTACATAGTCAAATGGACCACGGCAGTTATAGTAAATCTTTTAAAATCAAAGACCGTGAACCGGTTGAAATGCATCCGGATGATGCAAGTAGTCGTGGAATAAATCATGGAGATATTGTCAAACTTTATAATGACAGAGGTGCTTGTTTAGCTGGAGTAAATATAAATGATAAAATACGTACTGGTGTAGTCCAAATGAGTACAGGTGCATGGTACGATCCTGAAAATCCCAAAAATAAAAATACGTTATGTAAACATGGTAATCCTAATGTGCTCACAAAAGATAAGGGTACCTCGAAACTTGGTCAAGGACCTATAGCACATTCTTGTCTTGTTGAAATTGAGTTAGTGAAGGACAATATCTCACCTGTTACTGCTTATAATCCGCCTGAAATTATTCGTGATAATAAAAAAATATTAAGACAGTCATAAGATAAATGGGAAATTTACAAGAAGAAATTGATTTAAAAAAAACTATAGAAATTAGTGCCCGTAGATTTGAAGAGTCACCATATATTGAGAGAACTCAAACTTCAAATATGGTGAGAGGTGTTTATGCAGGTAGATACTTTCCAATGAAAATTGATGAAGATCCATCTGAAAAATATTGGTTATTAAGACAAAAGGCTCTTATATTTGATGTTCCAGAAAAACCCATTGAAATATCTGGAAAAGACTCTGTTTCTTTTTTAAACAAAGTCTTAACAAGAGAAATATCGACAACAAAAAAAGGTAGAGGCTATTATGCACTTGCATGTACGCCACAAGGTGGGATATTTATGGATGGCGTCTTATTTAGATTTTCTGAAAATAAGTTTTGGTATGTCCAAGCAGATGGTCCATTTGAAGATTGGTTGTTAGCTCACAGTTCTAGTTACGATATAAACATTAAAGATCCTAAATCTAGAGTTCTTCAAATACAGGGACCTGCATCAATTGAAATTATGAATGCTGCATCGAATGGCAAGATTGATGAAAACATGTCTTACTTCAGTTCTGATTTCTTTGATCTTGGTGGCCAAGAACTTTATGTCTCCAGAACTGGTTTTACTAATGAACTTGGTTTTGAGATTTTTTCAGATGGTTTTAAAACTGATCATTTAGCTTTGTGGGATCATCTAATTGAATGTGGTAAACCCTACGGTATGCAATTTTCTGCTTCAAGAGCCATGACTATTAGAAGAATTGAAGGTGGCATACTAGGTAATTTAACTGATATAGATACAACAATGACTCCTTTCGAAGCTGGACTTGGTTATTTTGTAAATATGGATAAAGACTTTATAGGTAAAGAGGCCTTAGTTCATAAAGATAAAAGAAGTTGCTTATTTGGAATTACATGTAAAACAGCGATACCATCAGCTAAAAGTAAAATTAAATTTAATGGTATGAATATAGGTTATATCACAGCTGGAGTCCCTTCACCAACACTCCAAAAAGGCATTGGCTATGTAAGATTTTATAATCCTGATGATTGGGAGGGTAAAGAAGTAGAAATATTACTTCCAGATAATTCTTCTCACAAAGGAATTATTGTTGATCTACCCTTTTATGATAAAGAAAAAAAAATTGTTAAAGGAATAGATAGATCAATTCCTTCCAAACCCGATAATATATTTTTTGATGCTAAATAATTCTCTTAAAAATAAAAAAATAATTATATCTGCTGGCGCTTCTGGCATCGGTCTTGCTTCAGTAAAATTATTACTATCCCAAGGCGCTACTGTTTATACTTGTGATATTGATAAAAAATATATTAATAAACTTAAAAGACACTCAAAATTTAATAAGAAATTATTTATCTTTGAATGTGATGCTTCTAAAGAAATTGATGTTAAAACTTTCTTTAAACATATTTCATATAAAACTAACAAAATAGATGGATTAATAAACAATATAGGAATTGCTGGACCCACATCTTCTTTGGATAAAATTAATTCAGAAGATTGGGAGAAAACTTTGCATATAAATGTTAACAGTCACTTTTATTTTACTAAATATTCAATACCAATGATCAAAAAATCAAAATATGGATCTATAATAAATATTTCTTCAACTGCAGGAATAGATGGTTTTCCTAATAGGGCTCCTTATTCTGCTAGTAAATGGGCTTTAATTGGTATGACAAAAACTTTAGCAATGGAACTAGGAAAATTTAATATTCGAGTAAACGCTATATGTCCAGGATCTGTTAAAGGTTCTAGAATGAATAGAGTAATAAAAGCTAAAGCCAAAATTCTAAATCGATCTATAAAATCTATTGAGAAAGATTTTGTATCTATGAGTTCTTTAAAGCAGTGGGTTTACGAAGAAGACATTGCAAAAATGTGTTCTTTTTTAATTTCTAGCGACTCACTTAGGGTTTCTGGTCAAGTGATCTCAATTGATGGTAATACTGAGAGAATGGATTAATTTTTATTAAGTTTTAAATATTCACGAGTTTCTTTAGGGCTCATTATTGAGGAACCTAATTCATCTACTATTTTAATTGCCTTTTCAACTAACTGCGGGTTAGTTGCTAGTTTCCCTTTTGATAAATATAAATTATCCTCAAGTCCAACTCTTGGATTTCCACCAAGTAAAACTGTTTGTGCAACAAAGGGCATTTCATTTCTTGATATTGCAAAACCAGACCAAATAGCATTTTTAGGCATAACATCTAACATAGCAAGCATAGCTGAAGTTTTAGCTGGTGCTCCCCATGGAATACCTAAACACATTTGATATAGTGGTGGATCACTGAGAAGACCTTCTTCATAAAGTTGTGCTCCAAACCACATGTTACCTAAATCAAAAGCTTCAACTTCAGGTTTAACACCAATTTCTTTTAATCGCTTAGCTGCTTTTCTTAGATCATTAGGTGTGTTAACTGCTAACACCGAGCTATCGCCAAAATTTAAAGTTCCTGCATCAAGTGTACATATTTCTGGAAGTAATTCTTCAACATGAGATATTCTTTCCATAATATTTGCCATATCAGTATAAGGTCCAAAATCCATAGGGTTTTCTCCTTCACCAATATCCAAATCTCCACCCATACCTGTTGTAAGATTAATAACTACATCAGTATTGCTTGATCTAATAATTTCAACTACCTCTTTATAAAATTCAAATTTTCGGCTTGGTGTTCCATCTTCCTCTCTGACATGAATATGAACTATAGAGGCGCCAGCTTGAGCAGACTCTATTGCAGAATTGGCAATTTGTTTCGGCGTCTTAGGAAGATCAGGGTGCTTTGAAGCAGTATCACCAGAACCGTTTACTGCACATGTAATAAAGACTTTATTTTTCATAATTATCAATATTATTACACTAGATTAATTAATAATATCAAATTTTTAACTAAATTTTAACTATTGATGAATAAATTGCATGTGTACTTTTTAATTTATTTGGTAAAATAAACACTTAATGGGAGGAATAATCAATGAGATTATCTAAAACAATAATTACTTTTATTCTATCCTCTATTCTTTTTACTGCAACATTCAGTAAAGCTAATGCAGAAAAATTATTAGCTGCTATTGCTGACTGGACTGGTGGAGAGATTTCATGTCAAGTTGCAGTAAGCATCCTTGAAGATGAATTAGGATACGAGATTGATAGAATAGTATTCGCCTCAGGAACAGGCCTTTGGGAAGCTATAGCTGCTGGAGATATTGATTTTGCATGTGAGTCATGGCCTAGTTATGCTGAAGCTGATGAAGTCATGTTAAATGGCGACCTTATTCACGGTGGAGAAGTTAAAATGACATACAGTGGTGACGGAAGTGTTAAGCTTCTTGGAACTGTAGGTATTACAGGTATGTCAGATTACTATGTTCCAAAATATTGGGCAGATGCAAATCCAGATTTTTCTGGTTTTGCTGATTTGAATAAATACAAATCTGATTTTGCAACTATGGAAAGTGGTGATAAGGGCAGATTAATTGGTTGTCCAGTTGCTGGTTGGAACTGTCACGATCAAAAAAGACTTGACCTTCTTGGTTTAGATTTTGTTGCTGATGAATTAGGAACAGAAACAGCCGCACTAGCTGAAGCTCAAGGTATGTATGACAGAGGTGAGCCTTTCTTAATGTATCTTTGGGAACCACACTGGTTCTTCGGAGTTAATGATTTAGTTGGGGTAAAATTAGCACCAAATCAATCATGTGATACTTTCACAGAGGCTAATAACTGGGAAACTTGTGGGGCTGACTATTGGCCAGCTACAGGTTGGGCTGTTGACTATCCAATGAACTACGGTAATCCTGATACATTTGCTAAACCAGAAAATCAAAAAGCTTTAGAGTTTTTTGGTAAAATGGCTTTATCCAATGCTGACCAAGCTGCAATGCTCGTTCAAGTTCGTGAAGGTGGAGAACTTAATGATGTGGTAGCAGAATGGAAAGCTAACAATAAATCTACATGGGAGAAATGGTTACCATAATTGTTGGATAACCAGAAATTCCTATTTTAATTTTAAGGTCCTGCTTAATGCAGGACCTACATTTATTCTCTTTAAAACGCTTGAATTACTTTGACCAATTCACTTTATTCAAATCTAATAGAACCAAATTTAAATAATAATAAAACTTTTTTAATACTGGACGATGGAACTGAGATTTCTTATAGAGATTTTATTTCACTTTCTTCTAAAATTTCTAATAAACTAACTAATCTAGGTCTGAGACCTGGTGATCATATACTCGTTAAATCGCCAAAATGTAAAGAGACATTATCTCTTTATTTAACATCAATTCTAACTGGATCAGTTTTTATTCCCCTTAATTCAAATTACACTTTAAATGAAACTATTTATTTTATTGAAGATTCAAAACCATCTTTCTTAATTTGTGAAAGCTCAGAAGTTGAAAGTATTAAACCTTTTTGCAATGATATTGGATGTAAAATTTTATCATTAAATGCAAATGGAGAAGGGGATGTCACTAATGATTTAGAAGATTTCGATAGTTTATTTAAACCTAATATTAGAGTAAAAGAGGATTTAGCTGCACTTCTGTATACATCAGGAACTACTGGTAAACCAAAAGGTGCTATGTTAACTCATCAAAATTTATTATCAAATGCTCATCAGCTAATAAAATTATGGAATATTGATAGTAGTGACACTCTTATCCATTCTCTTCCCATTTATCACACTCATGGATTATTTGTTGCTATAAACACTTCTATGATGAGCAGTGCTACCATCAGATTTATTAAAAATTTTAATATAGATTTAGTAATTGAGGCATTTAAATATTCCACTCTTATGATGGGAGTGCCTACTTTCTATACAAGGTTGAGTAAAGACAAAAGGTTAGATAGGTCATTAACAAAGAATATGAAATTATTTATTTCAGGTAGCGCTCCTTTATTAACTGAAACACATCAAGATTTTTATAAAATTACTGGTCATCAAATATTAGAACGTTATGGCATGACTGAAACAAATATGAATACTTCCAATCCTTTTCATGGAGAAAGAAAAGCAGGGTCAGTAGGTAAGCCTTTAAAAGATATAAGTATAAGAATTAATAAAACTAAAGGTGATAAAGATACAGTGCTTAATAAAATTGGTATGATTGAAATTAAAGGTCCAAATGTTTTTAAAGGGTATTTAAATAATTCTAAAAAAACTCAAGAGGCCTTTACTAAAGACGGGTATTTTATTACTGGTGATATTGGTTACTTTGATGAAGATGGATACTTATTTATAGCAGGTAGAAATAAAGATCTAATTATAAGTGGTGGTTTTAATGTATATCCTAAAGAAATAGAGGATGTAATCAATAAACATAAATCTGTAATAGAGTCTGCTGTATTTGGTATAAAAGATAATGATTTAGGTGAAGTTCCTATAGCAGCAGTGGTTATGATTAATGATAATAAAGAAATAAAAGATCTTTCAGTTTTTGTAGAAAATAATTTGGTTAAATATAAAATTCCAAAGAAGTATATAGTAATAAATGAACTTCCAAAAAACGTAATGGGGAAAGTGCAAAAAAATATCTTAAAAGATAAATATTCTTAAACTTTAAATTATAATATATAAAATTAATATGTCTTCTGCTGTAATTTTTGGTGGTACTGGTCTCGTTGGAGGTTATTTAATTAAAAATTTAATTAACGATGAATATTATACTAAAGTTAAAGTATTCACTCGGTCAGAAATTAATATTACAAACTCAAAGTTAGAAATTATTAATACAAATTTTGATAACCTTGAAGAGGTTAAAGATTTAATACTAGCTGATAGTTGCTTTTTTTGTATTGGTACAACAAAAAAAAATTCTCCTAATAAAGATGACTATCAGAAAGTTGAACTTGAATTACCTAAAAAAATTGCTCAAATTTGTAAAAAAAACTCAATAAAATCATATGTTTTCGTCTCATCTGGTTTTGCAAACTCTGAAAATAAAGGAGAATATTTAAGATTTAAGGGTTTAGTTGAGGAAGAATTAAAACGATTAGATTTTGATAATCTTGGTATCTTGAGACCATCTTTTTTATTAGGAGAAAGAAAACAGTTTAGAATTGCAGAGAAAATAGGAATACCTATTTTTAAATTATTAACACCATTATTTATCGGACCACTTAAAAAAATGAGACCAATTCACGCTAATACTGTAGCTAAAGCAATGTCCAATATTGTAAAGAAAAATTTAGATCAAGTAACATATGAGTCTGATGAAATAGTAAAAATCAGTTAATTCAATATTAATTAAACGTATGATAAATGAATAAACTTAATGTTGTTTATAATCAGAACTATGATATTCCCTTGCCAAGTGGTCACAGGTTTGTGGGTACAAAATTTTCTGACCTATATAATTTTATTAAAGACTCTAATTTATTTAAAGATTTGATTATTCATCAAAGTGTATCTGCACCTATAAAAGATGTTCAAAATGTTCATGATAGTGAATATGTAATGAATGTTAAAAAAGGTAATCTATTGAGAATTCAAGAGAGAAGAATAAATCTACCTTGGAGTGAGAGATTAGCTATGAGATCTTTTTTAGCAGTACAAGGTACACTACAAACATCTTATTTAGCTTTAGAAAATGGTGTAGCATGTCATTTGGCAGGGGGAACACATCATGCTTTTAAAGATTGTGGATCTGGTTTTTGTGTATTCAACGATTTAGCCTATGCTTCAATAAACTTACTAAATCAACAAAAAGTAAATAAAATATTAATCTTAGATTTAGATGTCCATCAAGGTGATGGTACAGCTTCAATTTGTCAAAATATTGACGATATTTTTACATGTTCTTTACACTGTAAAAACAATTTCCCTTTTGATAAAAAAACAAGCGATTTAGATATACCTATCGATGACGGTATAGGAGATGATGAATATTTAAATATCCTTAAAAAAACTCTTGATCGAGTGGATGCAAAGTTTGAACCTGATATTGTATTTTATGATGCAGGAGTTGATGTTCACTATAATGATGATCTTGGAAACTTAAACCTTACTGATGAGGGTTTAAAAAAAAGAGACGAAATTGTATGCAATTATTTTAAGGATAAAAAAATACCCCTATGCACGGTTATTGGTGGTGGTTACAGTAAAAGCAGAAAAGAGTTAGCCTCGAGGCACTTCTCTATATTTAATACTGTATTTGAAGTTTATTTATGATTTTTTGAATTAACCCTATGAATCAACCCAAAAATTATTGCTATAGCTAATAGAATCTTTAGAAATTCACTATATAAAAAGGGAATTAAACCAACAGTAACTGCTTGTTCAAAACCTATAAAGAACGATAGGTGACTTAAACCACATAAAAATATTATAAGAGCGCCAATAAAAATTATCAGAGATAATTTAATTAAATTAGTGCTTACTTCCTTATTGAAAATGAAAGAAATGAAGAAGGCAGCAACTACCATGCCGTATAAAAACCCGAAAGTAGGAGAGAATATATAACCAATTCCTCCACCATTGGCAAAAATAGGTAAACCAAGTGTACCTAAAACTACATAAATAAAAGTTGAGTAAAATCCAACCATTCCCATTGAAGCTGCAATGAAATAAACCACGAGAGTTTGTAATGTCATTGGTACTGGGTAAAAAGGAATTGAAATCTTTGATGAAACAGTAAGTAAAATCACTCCTAATATAGTTAAATAGTATTTGGAGAAGAAATGGGTACCAAAAATATTTTCTGAAATTGTTCTACTCATTTAATTTTATCTTACTTTATCTTCGTCCTTATAAAATCTTGGATCAAATTCATCTAATTTTATTCCTCTAAATGTCTTGTAAAATGAACCAAATTTATAACTACCAAGCTGTTCTAAAGGTGTGCTTGTAAATTTAGCTTTGGCTTCTTCTTCTGATTCAGCCTCAATAGTGACTTGAAAGTCGTATGACATGGTCATATCGATAACAAATTTTCTCATAAGTACCTCCTAGTTTTTAAATACCTTAAATATCATTAAAAAAGCTCATTTGAACTAAAAAAATATAAAAATATTGATAAATAATACGTATTGGGATTGTTAAAATCTTTGATATAAAATTGATAATTATGGATAAAAAAATTGCAATAATAAATGGACCAAATCTTGAAATGTTAGGTAAGCGCAAAGAGAGTGTTTATGGAAATTTCACCTTAAAAGACTTAGAAAATGAGTTACTTAAAGAGTCAGGGTCACTTGGCTGTAGCCTTGATTTTTACCAAAGTAATATTGAAGGTGAAATCATAAATAAAATAAACGGTCTTAATGAGTCATATGTTGGAATTATCATAAATCCAGGCGGTCTTACTCATACCTCAGTTTCATTGCACGACTCATTGGAAATTAAATCAATTTTGAAAATTGAAGTTCATTTATCTAATATATACTCAAGAGAGGACTTCAGAAGAAAGTCTTTAATAGCTCCAGCGTGTGATTGTTCAATTATTGGAATGGGTAAAGACGGATTTATTTATGCATTAAGATATTTAACAAAAAAGCTCTAATCCAATAATTTTTCATAAATATTTAATATTTTTTCCCTAAGTTATACACAACCAATCTGTTCTTGATTTAAAATATTATATTATAATATGAAATTAAGAACGTTCCTATAGGAGGATATAATGAAAAAACTAATTAGTATTTTAGTACTTTTAGTTTCTTTTGCATTCACATCAAACAGTTACAGTAAAACCGAAATTCATTGGTGGTACGGTAATAGTGGTTTTTTAGGTGATGTAATCATAGAAATAGCTAATCGATTCAACGACTCACAAGATGAATACGTGGTTATTCCTACTGGTAAAGGAAGCTATGAGGACAACATGGCAGCTACAATTGCTGCTTTCAGAGCAGGGGACCAACCTCACTACTCACAAGTCTACGACGCAGGTGCGGCTATCATGGTAGCACAAGTTAAAAATGGAGTTGTAATCGGCTTTGAAGAGATGGCTGAGAAATATGGTATTGATGTTGATGCTGATAATTACATCCCAGGTATAAAAAACTTTTATGCTGATGGAGATGGAAAAATGATTGGTGTCCCTTTTAATAGCTCTACTTGTTTAATGTATGCAAATATGGATATTTTAAATGAAGTTGGTATTGAAGAAGTTCCAAAAACATATGAAGAGTTTGAAGGCATGGCACAAAAGATACTTGATGCTGGTTATATACCGCTTCTTCAAAGTCACAGTCCTTGGATTTGGACAGAAAACTTTTTTTCAAGACATAATTTATTAATGACTGATGGAAATAATGGTTACGACGATGTACCTACAACAACTCTTTTTGCCGATACAGAAGCGTTTGTTTACCATTGGACTAAAGTTAAGGAGTGGTATGAAAAAGGTTACTACGGTTATAAAGGAAGAGCATGGGGAGACAATCAAGCGCCTTTCACTAATGGTGAAGCTGCATTTTGGTTTGGATCTGCTGCCTCTTTTGGAGGTATGAAAGGTGTACTTCCAAACTTTACAACTAATCCAATTCCATATTGGGACTCTGTAACTGGTGGTAAAGAATATCCAACATTCATCGGTGGTGCTGCTAACTGGATCTTAAATGGTCATACTGAAGAGGAGTACAAAGGACTCGCTAAATTTATTGAATTTATGGGTTCACCAGAAATGGATCTTTACTATCACAACATGACGGGTTACGCAGCTGTAACAAAAGGTGGAATTGAGCTTGCAGAAACAATTAATTTCTACAGAGCTTCACCTTATCACAAAGCTGTTGGTGATCAATTGGGTCTTGAGGGTTCTACTATTCCAGGTGGATATAGAGCAGGTAACTGGCCACAAATTCGTGAAGTAATTTATGAAAATGTTGAGCCAATGCTTAACGGAGATATTTCTGTTGAAAAAGCTCTAGGTAACATGGATAAGGGTGCAGCAAAGCTTTTAAAACAGTTTGCAAAAACTCTATAAATTATAATCTTTAGTTAAGGAGGGTATTTATATATCCTCCTTAAACATCCATGAAAAAAGTTCAATTTAAATCATATTATTCTCAATATTTTTTTTTAGCGCCTCAATTATTAATTCTATTAATTTTTTTATATTGGCCAATCATTCAAACATTTAAAGATGCTTTTACAATGCAAGATGCTTTTGGTTTTGGCTCTCAGTTTGCTGGTTTTGACAATTTTTTATTTGTTTTTTCTGATCCGTCATACTTTACAGCTTTCAAATTTACTATAATTTATAGCTTTGTTATAACCCTTATTACTGGTTCAATCGGTTTGTTACTTGCAGTGCAAGCTAATAAAGTACTGCATGGTAAAAATGTTTATAAAACACTTTTAATTTGGCCTTATGCAATTGCTCCTGCTGTAGTTGGTGTTATGGCAAATTATTTCTTTAGTGAAAGGTATGGCCTTTTACATCATTTGTTTAATAATCTATGGGGATTTAACTGGTATGAGGATGTCTTCGATGCTTATATTTATGTAATTATCGCAGGTTCTTGGAAACAAATAAGTGCAAACTTTATTTTCTTTCTTGCAGGTCTTCAAGCCATTCAAAAAACAATTATAGAAGCTTCCATTATAGACTGTAAAAGCAATATTAGACGATTTTGGACAATTACATTTCCTTTACTAATGCCCACAACATTTTTTTTGATAATAATTAATATCACCTATGCATTTTTTGATACATTTGGAATTATAGACACTACAACAATAGGTGCACCAGGTAGTGAAACAAAAACATTAGTTTATAAAGCGTATATTGATGGTTTTAAGGGATTAGACCTCGGTAGTGCAGGAGCCCAGTCAATTATGATGATGATAATAGTTTTATTTATAACGATTTTCCAATTTAGATACATAGAAGGAAAAATTCATTACAATTAATGACAAGGTATATCTCTTCAACTATCAACCATTGTATTCTTCTAATCGGACTTTTGATTATGATTGTTCCAGTATGGATCATTTTTGCAAGTTCAACACATTCAAGCTTATTTATTAACACAAATGGTTTACAATTTTTTTTAGGAGATAATTTTATTGAAAATTACTCAAGAGTTTTATTTAAAAAATCAGGTTTTTTTAATGAAATAACAGCTCTTAAAATGTTTTTTAACAGTTTCGTTATGGCATCAGGCATTGCTACTCTTTCAGTAATTACATCTTTGATGGCCGCTTATGGTTTGGTTTATTTTAAAATCAAATACGCAACTATTATATTTTGGTTAATTTTTATTACTTTATTGGTTCCTTTGGAGCTAAGAATTATGCCTTCATACATTGTTATGTCAAAATTAAATCTTGTAAATACGTTTGCAGGTTTAATTCTTCCAATCTCAGCTTCAGCAATTGCCACATTCTTTTTTCGTCAATTTTACAAATCGATTCCAGATGAGTTATTAGAGGCAGCTAAATTAGATGGAACGAGTAGTTGGAAATTTTTTATCGATTTCTTAGTTCCTTTATCAAAAACTATGATAGCTGCAGTTTTTATTTTTATGTTTGTTTTTGGTTACAATCAATATTTATGGCCACTAATCATGACAACGAGTGAACAATATTGGACTGTTGTAATGGGCCTTAAGACCATGTACGGATCTATATCCGATCGTTTTGCATTCGTTATTATGTCAATGATACCACCAGTAGTAATAATAGTCTTTCTTCAAAAGTTGTTTATTCAAGGGATATTTCAAAATAAATGAAAATTAAACCTATAGAAATACTTTCACATATTATTTTAATATTAGGGGTTTTATTAATGGTACTACCAATTTGGTTTTCTTTTGCAACCTCAACCCACGATAATGTTTCGATAATGACTGAGGGTATGAAATTCTTTCTAGGCGAGAGTTTTTCTCAAAATTATAACGAAGTTCTCAATGAAAAAGGAGGTTGGTCTGAAGAAGTTACAGCAGCTAAAATGTTTATGAATAGTTTCATCATGGCTCTTGGTATTGCTACACTGAAAGTTGTTATTTCTGCAATGTCAGCTTATGCACTAGTTTATTTTAGATTTAAACTTGCTGTACCTATTTTTTGGTTAATTTTTATTACATTGTTAGTTCCGTTAGAGGTAAGAATTTTTCCAAGTTATAAAATAGTATCTGATCTCGGTCTTACAAATACTTATACAGGACTCATATTGCCCTTAGTTGCATCTGCTACTGCTACTTTTTTCTTTAGGCAATTTTATAAAACAATACCTGATGAATTATTAGAATCTGCTAAGTTAGATGGCGCTAATAGCTGGAGATTTTTTATTGATTTCTTGTTGCCACTCTCAAAGACAATGTTAGCTGCGATGTTTATTTTTATGTTTGTCTATGGTTATAGTCAGTATTTATGGCCTTTAATTATGACTACAGATGAAAAATATTGGACCGTTGTGATGGGAATGAAAATAATTTTTACAGAAAACTATGAGGGTGTTGCTTTACCTAGAACAGGGGAGAGATTTGCATATATAATCTTATCTATGTTACCTCCTGTGTTAGTTGTTGTAATTCTTCAAAGATGGTTTATCAAAGGGTTAATCCAAACAGAAAAATAAAATGAGTTTTTTAGAATTACAAAATATTACAAAAATTTATCCTAACGGAACAAAGGCTGTAAATGAAACATCTTTGAATATTGATAACGGTGAATTTGTTGTATTTGTAGGTCCTAGTGGATGTGGTAAATCGACATTATTAAGAATGATTGCTGGTTTAGAGGATATTACAAGTGGTGAAATATCATTAGATGGCAATATAATTAATAATATTGACCCCTCAGAAAGAGACGTGGCTATGGTTTTTCAGAATTATGCTCTCTATCCACATATGTCTGTATTTAATAATATGTCTTATGGCCTGAAAAATAGAGGGATATCTAAAGATGAAATCAATAATAAAGTTAATGATGTTGCTAAACTATTAGAAATAGATCAATTACTCACTAGAAAACCAAGTATGCTTTCTGGCGGGCAAAGACAAAGAGTTGCTATGGGTAGAGCTATAGTCAGAAATCCAAAAATATTTTTATTTGATGAACCATTATCTAATCTAGATGCAAAACTCAGAAATCAAATGAGATTAGAAATAAAAAAACTACAGCGTCAGATGGGCGTAACAAGTATTTTTGTAACACATGATCAAACTGAAGCTATGACCTTGGGTGATAGAATTGTAGTTATTAATAACGGTGTAGTCGAACAAGTTGGCACTCCTAAAGAGATTTACTCTAAACCAAACACTAAGTTTGTTGCAGAATTTATTGGTTCACCTCAGATGAATTTATTTCAATGCAAAATAGAAAATGGATTAGCTAAAATTTCAGATATGCAAATTAATTTAAATAATTCATTAAATATTCAAGATGCATGTATTGGCGTCAGACCAGATGATATTTTAATATCAGATCAAGGAGAATATTCTAGCTCAGCTAATCTAGTTGAGTATTTAGGTTCTGACATGATCATCTACTCAAGTGTCGGAGGACAAGAGTTTAGCTGCAAATTATCATCTAAAATTAATTTGAAAGCCGGAGATAATTTTAAATTCGACATTTCTCCATCAGTGCTTCATATTTTTGACAATACCTCTGGCCAAAGAGCCTAATAATTAATTATAATAAATTTTATTTAGGTAAAATACAAACAGGTATAGGGTTCATTTTATGAACATTATTTTTTCTTATCTCTAAATATTTATCTCTATTGGAGGAATTTTCATTAATCATTGCCTCTTCAATTTCTGCATAATTTAATCCTACCTGATCTTCATCTGATCTTCCATCAGACCATAAACCATCTGTTGGTGCAGCATCAATAATATCTTGATTGATCATTAACTCTTTACCCATATCCCATATTTCAGTTTTTAGACAGTCAGCAATTGGTGATATGTCAACACCACCATCTCCATATTTTGTGTAAAAACCAATTCCAAAATCCTCAACTTTATTTCCTGTACCAACTACAATACCGTTATTACTTGCAGCAATTTGATATAAGGTAGCCATCCTTATTCTAGCTTGAGAATTAGCATAACCGTGTTCTGAGTTATTTTTATTAAGAGCACTTTTAAAGTTTTTAAAAACATCAGATAAATCTATTTTTAAGTCCTCGACATTTTCAAAGTTTTCTTTAAGCCAATGTATATGAGACATACCTCTATCGTTAGTTATCTTATGATCTAATATGGGCATATTTGCTACGATAGTTTTTAATCCAGTTTTAGCACTCAAGGTGCTAGTAACAGCAGAGTCAATACCACCAGATATTCCTATAACTAGGGACTCAAAATTGTTAGAAGTAGCGTAGGATTTAATCCAATTTCCTATAAAATCTATCTTATCTTTTGTATTCATATTATAAAATTACGATACTTATCTTAACTAGTTTACAAAATATTTTCATATTTTAATTCATTTTATCAATCAATATATGATAAAATTCTATAAATTTAACTGATATAAAATTACTAACCTTTTTATAGCTTATGTCTTTTAGAATACTTAAATTTATCCTAAAAAAATTAATAAAATCTAGGTCAATATTAATTAAAACAGATGATACAGAATATTTAATAGACAATGGTAATGATCCCGTAATTTTAAAGATTAATAATAAAAATTTTCTAAAAAAAATTTACTACGCTCCTTCGCTTGTTTTAACTGAAGGCTATATGGATAAAGATTATGAATTAGAAAATACCTCTTTTTTTGAATTTTCAGATCTACTGATTGAAAATTATAATAAATATCTTGAAAAAATATCAAATACTATTTTTTTTAGAATCTTTCTTATTATCAATCCTTTGTTTCAACTCAATTTTATAAAGAGTTCTAAAAATAATGTTGCCAGTCATTATGATTTATCTGACAAGCTTTATGACTTATTTTTAGATGAAACTAGACAATATTCATGTGCCTATTTTGAAAAAAATACTGATACTTTGAGGGATGCTCAAAACAATAAAATGAATAGATTAGCTGATAAACTATTACTTAATTCATCTGATAATGTTTTGGATATTGGCTGTGGTTGGGGATCTTTGAGTAAAAATTTTGCAAATAATTATAAGTGTAATGTTAAAGGAATATCACTATCTGAAGAACAAATTAAATATTGTAATGAACAACTTGAAAATAACGAAAATAAGGAAAAATTAAATTATTCTCTCCAAGATTATAGAGATGAAAATAATAGTTACTCAAAAATAGTTTCGGTTGGTATGTTTGAACATGTTGGAAAGCCTTTTTATAAAACTTATTTTAAGAAAATAAATGAATTGTTATCAGATGAAGGAATAGCTGTAGTTCACACTATTGGCAATATAAGAACACCTAAGTTAACCCCAACTTTTATAAGAAAATATATATTTCCAGGTGGATATATTCCATCACTATCAGAAATTATGCCTGCAATAGAAAGATCAGGATTAATAATATCTGATATTGAGGTTTTAAGACTACATTATGCTAAAACTCTCTCACACTGGTTTCAAAATTTCAAAAATTCTAAAGATGAAGTTTTAAAATTATACGATGAACGCTTTATTAGAATGTGGGAGGCTTATTTAAATTTAAGTGAATTATCATTTTTAAAGGGAGATAATGTTATTTTTCAGCTTGTATTAACAAAAAAAAGAGACTCTTTTCCTTTGGTTCGAAAAAAAATAAATTAATTATTATTATTTTTTAAGACTATACTTAAATAAACCTACAAAATGTCTAACGAGGAAAAAATAATAAATTATTTTATAAAAAATTATAAAAACATTGGAGATGACTGTGCCTATTTAAGTCAAACTAAACAGTTAATTTCATCAGATACACTTGTTGAAAATATACACTTTGATTTAAAGTATTTTACACCTAAAAATATAGCTCATAGACTATTTACTGCAAATTATAGTGATATCCAATCATCAGGCGGAAAACCTAAGTACGTACTTTTAAATTTAAGTTTCCCAAATAAAAATTTTAAATTTGTAAACCAAATAATTAATAACTTTCATAGATATTGTTTAAAATACAAAATTGAAATAATAGGAGGTGACACAACTGCTTCTGATAAAATCTTTCTATCTCTGACCATTATTAGTGATGTAATAAATAAAAACGAGATAATAAAAAGATCTAATGCTAAAATTAATGATAAAGTTTATACATTTTCTGGTATTGGGTATTCTAAACTCGGTTATATGAATATTTACAATAATTTAAAATTACCAAAAAACATAAGTGAATTCTCAAAAGAGCAATTTTTAAGCCCTAAGATTTTTACTTATTATGACTTATTTAAAAAATTTAAATTAAATAGCTGTATGGATATATCTGATAGTCTTTTAACTACGTTAAGATCTATTTCATCTCAATCAAATAAAAAAATTGTATTAGATAACCTTTTAAATATTAATAAAAAATTACATAATTACTCTAAAAATGATCAACATTACAATTCATTAATATTATCTAGTGGTGAAGAATTTGTCCCAGTTTTTAGTTCTCCTATGGATCTATTAAAATTTAATGATAAAGGATCTTTTAAAAAGAGAGGTATTAAAATAATTTGTATTGGTCATATAGAAAAAGGGCAGGGTGTTTATCTTAAAAATTTTAATCTAAATAAAGTTAAAACATTTGATCATTTTAAAAGTAATTATTCCGCTTTATAGCCTTTTTTATATTTAAAAGATTAATTTTATCTAAATATATTTCATTAAAAATATTACTTACACTTTCAGCTCTTGTTTTTTTGTATGCTCTATCATAGTGATACTCAATTAAAGACTTTACAAACTGAAAGTATTTTTCTTTTTTTAAATTCTCCTCTATCATTAAAAATTCCTCTTTTGGAATAATTTTTCTTAAAACCTTTAATGCCTCTTTCATTAGTGTAGGAGTATTTGTAAAATATTTATAATCTTTGAGTATAAATCTGACGCGTTCCTCTAAACTACTAATAACTTTTACATTCTTACCTAATGGCATATTTTTCCAAATTTTACTCGGTATACTTAATTTACCAACTTTTATACTTTCAGCTTCTACCCAAATATTTTTTTTGGAGTTAAATGAGTTTAGTTTCTCGTATATTAAAGTCTCGAAGTATTTTTGTGAGGGTTGATTTTTATTAGGAATATTTCCTAATATCGATCCTTTGTGATTTGCCAATCCTTCAAAATCTATTACCTGATAATTTTTTGATAACTCTTTAATAAATAATGTTTTACCAACTCCAGTAACTCCCATAATTTGATTAAATTTATATTTTTCACAACTTGTTTCAAAAAATTTGACAACAAATTTTCTATAATTTTTATAACCACCATCAAGAAGTGTGACGTCATATCCAATTTGTTTAAGAACTAAATATAAACTAAGAGACCTTAAACCACCCCTCCAACAATAAATTAATATTTTTTGTTTCTTATCAAATTTAATTTTATTTATAATTTTAGAAATATTTGAGCTAATTATACTAGCACCCACTTTTTTTGCATAAAATGAATTTTCTTTATATTCAATACCTATTTCATGTCGTTGTTTGTTAGTTAAAACAGGATAATTGATTGAATTTGGAATATGGTCCTCTTTGAATTCTAAAGGAGTTCTTACATCAATAATTATGTTATATTCTTGTTGAGAAGTATTTTTATATACAGTTTTATTAATGCGCATAATTTTCATAATAATTTTATTAATATATCCATATTACCTTAACTCTAAAGTAATTAATCTTAAATATGAAATAGACTGGCAATCTATACATTTAGCAGATCTTAATTGGATTATTAAACTTGAAGAAAATAAATATGAAATCAATTTTATTATTAAGAGTTTTGGACTTACTGATAAAATTTATAATTATGAGTCTGTTACCAACATTACCGGTAATATTGAAAATAATCATCTAAGACCTGAAAAATACATTAGTAAAACTAAAAGTACGAAACAAGACAGGTATGAAAATATTTTCTTCAGTAAAAATGGTTTAATCACAAAACTTGATATATCAAAAGAATTAAGTTCTGATCAAATTGAAATTCAAAATAATAGAATTACTGAACATCAATATTTTACTGATCCTATATCTCAGTTAACTCAATATATCTTGTATAATAAAGATTCAGATAGAGTAATTATAGATGGTCTCAATATTTATGAGTTACTTAAGATCTCTAAAGAAAATGATATTTTACAAAAGAACAATCCCAGTATTTATAGTGGTGATGTAAGTTTATTAGATTTAACTTTTCCATTTTTTAAAGGTCTATTTAAAGAAAATAAAAAAAACAATCTCAAACTAATAAGAATGACTTATTACAAGAATGAATTAAATAATATCCCTGTAATATTTGAAATTAAATCTAGAAAATTTGACGCAAATCTCTATTTAAAAGATTACAATGTAATTGAATAATGATAGTTAGTATTTGTGAGTTATATAGTTAGAGTTGAAAAAAATTTAATAGAGCTATTTAAAGGAAATCTACCTCTTTATAAAAGTTATTGGATTTATTATGTTTTAGTAAATTTTTTAATATCAGCTCCGCTTTTATTGGTTACAAAGATACATATTCAAAAATTTATATATTCATTTTCAATGTACCTAGTTCTGAATCTTATTTACTATTTCACATCTTGTATTGGTGTATGGAGAAGTTCCCAAAAATATAAAGGAAATAAATTACTATCGTTCTTAGCAAGATTAATTGTCGTAATAGGTATATCTACAACAATTTTAGAGTTAAAAACTATTCTAACCATTATTTACAGTATTTGATTTGTTAAAACTCTTCAAATATGAAAAAAAAACCATATTATGAGAATTATGGATGATGAGACACAACTCAAGGTAAGAAAATTTTTAAAAAGACTTGGAATTAGTTCACAACAAGAACTTAACCAATTTATTGAAAACAATCCCGATGTTCAGGACCTATCAATAAAAGTATCATTCGAAATCAATGATAAAAATGTTTTTGAATTTGAAGATAATATAAAAAAATAAATTCAAATGAAAAAAATACAAAATCATTTTATTAGTGGTATTTTAATTGTTGCACCTTTGGCATTGTCTATTTACGTCGCCTGGGTTGTCGTTGGTATAGCTGATAAAATCTTTAGACCTTTCATTCCATTAAATAAATTTGGCATTCCATCTGAAATACCTGGTGTGGGTTTAATAGTTGCTTTTTTATTCTTTACTATTTTAGGAGCTATTGCTGGAAGTTTTTTTGGTAAGCTTTATCACAGAGTTGTTGATGCTGTTTTATCAAAAATACCTGGGTTAAATTCAATTTATAATACAGTGAAACAAATAATTGATACTTTTGCTACTACACAATCCAATGCTTTTAAAGAAGTTGTATTAATTGAATATCCTCAAAAAGATATTTATGCACTTGCATTTTTAACTAGTGAAACAAAAGGGGAGATAGCAAAAAGAAAAAATCAAAAAATGATTAATGTTTTTATGCCATCCACACCCAATCCTACAACTGGTTTTTTAATGTTTGTTCCCTTATCTAAATGCATCAAACTTGATATGTCTGTTGATCAAGCAATTAAATACATTATTTCTGCTGGATTGGTTACCCCTAAGGCTCCAGAAATTAAAAAAGCTCTTCCTAAGAAGAAAAAAGTTAAAAAATTAACTAAATAACAATTTTATAGCTTCTTGTTGTTTAAAAAATAATAATAGGTTGTATATATTTTTTTTAAATTTTTCATCTTCGTATTCTTGATTTTCAATAATTTTTTTTACATATTGAAGTGAGTCAATAATCAATTCTTGGTCTTGATAAACATTGACAAATTTAAATAAGGAGTCGCCACTTTGACGATATCCCAATATATCCCCCGTCCCTCTTAGTTCGAGATCTTTTTCAGATAACTTAAAACCATCTAAATTATCTTTAAATATTTTAAGTCTCTCAATTGAATTATCTTGGATATCTTTGCCATACAGAGCAAAACAATAACCTTGATTATTACCTCTACCAACTCTTCCTCTTAACTGATGTAATTGAGATAATCCAAATTTTTCGGCATTTTCGATAACTATATAATCTGCATTTTTATTATCTATACCTACTTCAACTACTGTTGTAGCAACTAATAATTTTATTTTTCCATTTTGAAAATTTTGAATTATGTTTTCTTTTTGATCGCTCTTAATTTTTCCATGTAACATCTCTACTTCGGGGCCAAATATCTTTTTTAATGATTTAAAACGAGTTTCTACATCTTTATATTGTTGAGTCTCTGAAGCCTCAACTAAAGGGCATATCCAGTATACTTGTGATATATTTGAAATATTTTTTTTTAAAAGAATTTCAATATCTTTAATTTTATCAATATTTGATACTTTAGTGATAATAGGTTTTTGAAAAGCTGGCCTTTCTTTGAGTATTACTTGCTCTATTTCCCCGTACTGAGCTAAAGCTAATGTTCTAGGTATTGGCGTAGCAGACATTAAAAGAATATTAGTATTTATACCTTTTTCAGCTAAATAGAGTCTTTGCTGAACACCAAATCTGTGTTGTTCATCAATTATTACATAAGCTAAAGCGGAGAAATATAAATTTTCTTGAAATATAGCATGTGTACCAATTATAAAATTATAAGTGCTTTTTTTAATTTTATCATAAATCTCATCTTTATTTTTAGTACTACCGGTAAGTAAAATAGGTTTTACCTCATCATTATTCAAAAATTTAATTACATTATTATATATTTGATTGGCTAATATTTCAGTAGGAGCCATATAGGCAACTTGCAAACCTTTTTGAAGAAATGGAAGTGCTGTTAATAAAGATACGATAGTTTTACCTGAACCAACATCGCCTTGTAATAAGACTGTTTCTCTATACTGAGTATTATTTAAGTCATTTATATTATTGATTACGTCTTGTTGATTTGTAGTTAATTTAAAAGGTAATTTTTCTAATAATCTTTGTTGTAAAATGAAGTCTAGATTTAAGCTTTCATTTTTCTTTTTTGTCTTTTCTTTTAAGTATCTAATAGCAAAATAATTTGAAACTAGTTCATCAACTGCTAGTCTTTTTCTATATAAATCTCTATTTTCAATATCCTCTTTTACTAAGGGAAAGTGCATTTTTATGAGTGAGTCATTAAAGGATAAAAAATTATATTTTTTTATCAAATTACTATTAAGCCATTCATCAAAGTTTTCTAAATAATTTTTAGCTTCCTTTAAAATTATTCTTATATCTTTTAATGTTATTCCTCTTGTAAGAGGGTAAATATTTTCAAATGTTCTTAATTTATCCTCATTTTCAATTTCTTCTATATAATCAGGGTGCGCAATACTTAGATTACTTTTATAAAAAGAAACTTTCCCACTGATTATTAACTCTTTATTTTCAGGGTACTTGGTTCTGAGAAAATTACCTTTTATTGAAAAATAAATTATATTTATAATCAAAGACCCCTTAACGCATTCAATCACATAGGGTAACTTAGGGTTAAAAGGATAGTGATGCTTTTTGACTTTTACTAAAGTTGTAATAGTTTGTCCTTTTTCTAGATTTTTAAAATTAATATCTTGGGTGCGATCAATTGATCTACTTGGTAAATTGTAAAATGCATCAATTACTGCATTTATATTTAAGTTTCTAAAATATGACGCTTTCTTTGGACCTATTCCTTTAAGTTTGTCTACATTTTGATATAAGAAATCGAAACTATTGTCACTCATGATAAGTAACGAAGATAAATTAAAAAAATTAAAATATCGATGTCAAACATTAGGTATAAAAGAATTAGACGTAATTTTTGAGAAAATTTACATAAAACTTGAAAATACTAACGATGTTGAACTAATTGATCTCTTAGATGATTTATTGAAGAACGAAACACAATATATATTTGATGTATTTTTTAATGAGTCTTTTAAAGAGGATAAAGTTAAATACCTAAAAATTATAAATCTATCTAAATAGTATTGGAAAACCAGGATATCAATTTTAGCAAGAAATCTATTTTATTGTGTGAGGACGATAAAATAGCACTTGATTATGAAAATATACTTAAATTGCACTATCCTCAAAAGAAAATTTGCTATTTTCCAGCTCATGACTCTCTTCCTTTTAGTTTTGAAAACTCAGCATCAGACATTTTACTTGATAGATCAGATAAACTAAGAGCATTAACTGATAACGATATAATTATTTTAACATGTAATAACTTACTAAAAAAATTTCAAATTAAAAATGATGTAGATCACTTTCTATTTCTTTCTAAGAATCAAATAATTGACTCAAATTTAATACTAAATAAATTAATCGAATTTAATCATTCAAATCAAGCAAATGCTTATAATAAACTCGAATTTTCACTTAGAGGAGATATCTTAGATATTTACAACAACAATAATAATCCATATAGAATTTCTTTTTTTGATAACATGATTGAGTCTATAAAAGAATTCAATCCACAAACACAACTTACTTACAAAGAAGAGAAAGAAAATGTTGTGATTATTAATCCTAATATTGAAGCCTTAGAACCAAATACAAACAATAGTTACTTAGAAGATATTATAAGTGGATATGAAATTTATACGATAAATAGAAGTGATATAATATTAAAAGAAAAACTAAATTCTCTTAAAGCTATTTATAATCAAATCAATCCTGAGATACCTTTTTCAAATTACTACTTAGATGAAGATAAAATTAAAAATTTTAAATTAACGAATATTTCATCTACTTCGCCGAAATCATTGAAAATTACACCTAATACCTCTTTAGATGATTTGTCTAAGATGAGTATTTCTATTTATTTTCATACTGGTAATAATCCCGCTCCAATTGAAAAAGAATTCCATCAAAAACTTAAAATTAATACTAAATATGGTGGAAACTTTTATTTTAATAAGACTGTAATATCTAAAGATTATTTATTTGATGGAATTATACATTTAAATAAAAATTCATATTCAACCAAAAAATCAAACCTAGATACAATTATAAATTTTAATGACCTTTCCTTAGGAGATGCGGTTGTTCACCAAAAGCACGGTATTGGAAGATTTGTTTCTATTGATAATATTGAAGTTAGTAACCGTATAAGAGAATTTATTCGATTAATTTATCGAGGTAACGATAAGCTTTTATTACCAATTGAAAATTTAAACTTTATTTCAAGATATGGTTTTGATGATAGCAGCCTTCTTCTTGATAAATTAGGCACAAATGACTGGTTGTTAAGAAAATCATCAGTAAAGAAAAAAATTAAATTTCTTGCAAACAAGTTATTAAAAAATGCAGCTAAGAGATCGACTATTCATATTAAAGAGTTTCAATATAATAACTCTGATCTTGAAAAGTTTAATAAACAGTTTCCATTTGTTGAGACAGAAGATCAATTAAATTCTATAGAACAATCCTTGAATGACTTAAGACTAGAGAAACCAGCCAATCGCCTAATATGCGGTGACGTCGGATTTGGTAAAACAGAAGTAGCATTAAGAATAGCCTGTGCAACATATTTATCAGGTTTTCAATTTGTAATCGTTGTGCCAACAACTTTACTTGCAATGCAGCATACCAATACTTTTAATGAAAGATTCTCAATCTTTAATATTAAAGTTGCATCTCTATCTAGGTTTACCTCGGCTAAAGATAAAAAAGAAATTTTACTTTCATTAAAATCAGGTGATGTTCAAGTACTTATTACAACACATAGTCTTTTTAAAAAAGATATTGAATTTAATAATTTAGGTACGTTAGTAATAGATGAAGAACAAAAATTTGGCGTAGATCAGAAGGAATATTTAATTAATAAATATCCAAATATTCATTTGTTTTCTTTGTCAGCCACACCCATTCCAAGAACACTTCAAATGTCTTTATTAGGATTAAAAGATCTAAGTATAATTGGAACACCTCCATCTAATAGAATAAGTATTAGAACTTATGTTCAAAAGTATGAATCTGTAGCTCTTTTGTCTGCAATTAAAAATGAATTAGATAGAGATGGTCAAATCTTTATTGTTGTTCCTAGAATAAGTCATATCCCTTTTGTAGAAAGTGAAATTAAAAAATTAAATATTGAACTCTCCTATGGTGTTGGTCACAGTAAAATGAAAGAAAAAGATATTGAAGATGTATTTATATCTTTTACGAAAGGGGAAATTCAGTGCCTTATATCTACTAATATTATTGAATCAGGAATAGATATTAAAAATGCCAATACTCTTATAATCTTTAACTCTAACCTATTTGGTTTATCTCAATTGTATCAACTAAGAGGTAGAGTAGGTCGATCAAATAAAAGAGCGTACGCCTATTTATTTCATGATAGTGAAAAATTAATCAACAAAACTGCACTAAAAAAACTTCAAGTTTTAGCTAACTATGAAAATTTAGGGTCTAATTTTCAATTAGCAAATGAAGATTTGGAAATACGTGGTGCTGGTAACCTACTTGGTGATGAACAAAGTGGGCACGTAAAAGACATCGGTATTGAACTTTATCAAAGCATGTTAAAAGAAGAAGTTGAAAGACAAAAAAATAATAATTCAGAAATAGAGGATGATTATGAGGAATTTGAATTTGATGCATTTTTTGAGTATTACATACCTAAGACCTATATATCAGATGATATTTCTAGATTGATTATTTATCGAAAATTTACTAATTCCAAAAATATTCACGAATTAAAAAGTGTTTTAGATGAAATATATGATCGTTATGGTAATTATCCACCTGAAGTAACTAATTTATTTAATTTACTTAAAATTAAAATAAAATCTTTAACATTAGGAATATCAAAAATAAATATCAAAAGAAACTTTATTGATATTACTTTTAAAAAAGCTAATCAAAAAATATTAGATAATCTTATTCAAATGACACAAGAAAAAATAATTAAAATGAAAAGTTCTAGGTCTATCCAAATTAAAAATAATGAAAATGAAGATTTATTTTATACTGTAAATCTTTTCTATAAAAAGTTAGGATTAAAATAAATGGAAGAACAGCAACAACTACCAAAAACTAACGCTGAATGGGCTAATTATTATGAATCAATAATTGCTGAACTTAGTGATAATCAAAAAAAGATAGGAGAACCTATTTCTATTGATGAATTTTATGAACTTCCTATAAAAAGAAAACAAAAGTATATCAAAAAGCTTTATTTTAAAATTGGTGATGCAGAATAATTATATTCCAAATATTGATCTATCTGAAATTATTAGCAAAGACTTAAATAGTAATGCTGCTAAACAAATAGCAAAAAGTATTAAAGAAGCATCTGAAGATATTGGTTTTTTTACAGTAACAAATCATGGTATTCCGATTTCTAAAATTGAAAATCTTCTAAAAACTTGTAAAAAATTTTTTTATTTACCGGAAGAAGACAAGCTTAAAATTGCCCCAAAAAAATGGAACCCTAATACAAACACAGTTTATAGAGGGTACTTTCCTAGCTCAGTTAATGGTAAAGAGGGCTTGGATATAGGAGATCCGCTTTTAAAGCAAGATATGGCTGATTTATTAAAAAAAGAAAAATTTGAGGTAAATCATGATATGACTTTTTTAGATCCATCCTGGCAAGCTACTATAAATAACTATTTTGATGATCTTCATAACCTTGGAATGATTATATTTAAAACTATTATATCTTCATTCTCCTCTAATTTATCTATTGCTGATCAAGCATTTCAAAGACCAAAGACACTTTCTACTTTAAGATTTAACTACTATCCTAAACAAGACAAACCTGTTGAAGTTTCCTCACAAGACGGAGTTGCTTTAGGTTGTGAGACTCATGTTGACAGTGGAATAATGACTATTCTATATCAAGATAAAAAAGGCGGTTTACAGGTTCAAAATAGACGCTCTCTTGAATGGCATGATGTTCCTCATAATCCAAGTGCTTTTGTTATTAATACAGGTTTGGCATTAGAATATTTAACCAATGGTAGAATGAAAGCAACTAACCATAGAGTTCTTTTTAATCAAGAAGAGCGTATTTCAATACCTTTCTTTTTTGAACCTTCTTATGACTTCGTATTAGATCCAAAATATTTGGATATTAACGAGAATTTAATTTATAATATTAATAATTATGAAGATTTTCTCACTAATTCACTCAAAAAATTTGTTGAATATGACAGGCCTGCCTAAATTAATCTTCTTATCTCTTTTTGTATTTATATCCGCTTGTGGTGACTTTAATACTGGGGTAAAAAAATCAGATACCCAAAAAGTTAATACTGTTAAATATGGAACTCTTGTTGCTGCTGAACCAGTCAAAATTACTGGTGAAAGCTCTAGTTTAGGGGCCCTTACAGGAGGTTTAGTAGGTTTTGTTGTTGGATGTGGAGAGGGTATTTTTGATGATGACTGCAGAGATGCAGCAGCAGTGGTTGGAACTATTGGTGGAGCAATAGTAGGTTACGTCGCTGGTTCATCATTAGGAGATCATACAGGTTTTCAATATGTTGTAGACGTTGATGACACAGATGATGATATTTCAATAGTTCAATCAGGCACAGAACAAATACCAATTGGTTCTAGAGTGACTATTGCTATTGGAACTAACACCAGAATTATTATATCAGAATAACTTATAGGAGATAATAAATGTTTATTGCAATGAATAGATTCAAAGTAAAATTAGGAGAGGAGAAATATTTTGAAGATATTTGGAAGAATAGGGATACTCATTTAAATGAGGTACCTGGTTTTAAAAAATTTAATTTAATAAAAAGTGAGTCTAATGAAGAATATACACTTTATGCCTCTCATAGTGAGTGGGGTTCAAAGCAAGATTTTATAAATTGGACTAAATCTGAAGCTTTTAGAATGGCACATAAAAATGCTGGTGGACATAAAACAGTATATTTAGATCACCCACAGTTTGAAGGTTTTGAGGTAGTAATTTAAGTAAATATCTCTTATTTTTTAATATTGAACATAATAAATCACCAGTTATTAATTACTAGTAATATGTTAGGAACAATGTTCTTTGCTTGTACTATTTATATTACATTGGTTATAGCTAGGTATGCAACTCTTGCAAAATTAATAAGAGACTCTAGATCTAATATTGAAACAAATAAATTAAAATTTAAAAGTAAAAGTGAATATTCTTTTCATATCTTGCATTATGAAAAAAGACTTAAATTATTACGATACACGCTTTACTTATCCCTTTTTGGAGGGATAGCACTGTGTACAAGCCTATTATTTTTATTAATAAATATCAGCTTCATCTCTGCTATGTTTTTTGGTATTCATCTTTGTTTAGTATTATGCGCATTAGTAACTCTTGTATATGAACTAGCTGTATCTTTTGAGGCATTAACTGAGCATTTAGACATAATGAGAACTTTAAAAGATAAATTTTAAAATAAAAAATACCTTTTTATCTTATAGAAACATAAACACTACCACCCATACTTAAAACTTTTCCGTATTCTTCTAGTAACTTAGCAAAATCTGGGAAATAATCATTTTTACTGGCATTTTCGACATGTCTTTGAACACTCTCCATAGATGCAAATTGTTCATTTATTGTAAATAATGTGTTTCCGGTTTCGCCCTTACTAGGATCAGTAGGGTCTTTAAATTCTGGTGCTTTAGTAAAGTAAGCATTTAATAAATGATCTGTTCCATCAGAATAAAATTCAGTCATCCATTTTCCATGAGTGCTAAAAATATTTTCAACTTCAGTAGCTTTGTCATTTGGCACTGCATAAGAAAGATTTATACATACACGATCTGTCATATTTTCTCCTTTTAAATTTAATATATTAATAATTACTATATATTTGGTTTATTGAATTTAGATTAAATGGCGGAAGGACTGGGATTCGAACCCAGGAAAGAGTTGCCCCTTTGCCGGTTTTCAAGACCGGTGCTTTCAACCGCTCAGCCATCCTTCCAAAGCGATTTGTATTTAATAAAGAATATTAGAAAAAAAACAACCGGTATTTAGCTATTTTGGGTACCATCAATTCGTCTAGTGCTAAAGATAACTCCAAGCATAAAAACAATAATTGATGATGGAAATAGAAAATAACCAACTGTATAAGAGTCAGGATAGTACTGCATACCTAAATACAGAACAATTCCATTAGTTAAACAAATTAATAAAAAAATAATGTTAATTCCAGAGAAATTTAAGAATTGTGAAAAAGGCTTATATATTACTGCAAAAGCAAGAATTGCAAGAATAATTGCAATTATGGGACCAAATAAGGTCGAACTCATATAATGAATAATAACTGCATTAATAATGCAAAGTAATGAATATTTATAGTTACCAGAAATATTCAGGATAACACTTGATACAGCTACTAAAAATGCACCTGCGGGTATAAAGTTTAAAATCAATCCCATAGACTCGGAGTAGGTGTAGTCTTCTAATGAGTCCCAAGGCAGTAGCATTGAAGCTAGCATCATTAAAATAGAGACATAAACAAATCTCTTACCTATACTTGTTAAAATCATTGGATAGTTATAACAAATGATAAAATTTTTAATAGTTTAATGATTTGATAAATTTTAAGAAATAACTATTAGATGAATGGATGTATAATAGATTTATATCTAGGAATCAGATTATGTTAAAAACTTATCTTTATATTTGCCTTAGCTTTTTTTTTACTCTCAATATTAGTGCTCACGATGCTAAAAACTGTGATGTCCTTGAAAATTATGACTTTTCTGGTTTTGAAGACTGGAAATCTGAAGTAGTCCAAAGATCTGATGAATTTGGGCTAGATCGGGGTTTTGTATCTGAATTAATTGCTCCCTATGAGGTAAATAAAAGGGTGATTGAAAATGATAAGTGCCAACCTGAATTTACTTTAACATTCTCAGAATATATTGAAAAACGAATTTCCGATTTAAGAATTAAAAATGGAATTAATAATAAAAGTAAATACAATGGTTTATTAAATAATATTGATAACTATTATAATGTTCAATCAAGATTTATATTATCAATCTGGGGTTTAGAGACAGCATACGGGAAAATTACAGGTAATTATCCTGTTTTAGAAAGTCTTTTGACTATGTCATATGATGAGAGAAGAAGACGATATTTTACAAAAGAACTCTATAATGCTCTGAAAATATTAGAACAAGGTCATATTAATCTTACTGACTTCAAAGGCTCTTGGGCAGGGGCAATGGGTCAAAATCAATTTATGCCTTCAAGTTTTTTAAATTATGCTCAAGATTTTAATAATGACGGTAAAAAGAACATTTGGACTGACACTGAAGACTCTTTAGCCTCCATTGCAAGATATCTTCAAGTTGTAGGATCGAATAAATGGGACCCTAATTATACTTGGGGTAGGGAAGTTATACCCCCAGGTGATATTAAATTTTTAGAACCTGAATTATTTATCAAGAGAGAAAAAGGTTGTTTAGCTGTTAAAAAACTCTCTAAAAAACTACCTTTGAGAGATTTTAAACAGATGAATTTTAAAAAAATGGACGGTAGTTCACTAGATAGCTTAGATATAAGTAGTTATTTACTAAGAATGGGAAGAGAAGAGGGAGATTTCAGGTATTTTATCGTCTATAATAATTATCTTAATATTCTCTCATATAATTGTTCTAATTATTATGGTCTTTCAGTTGGATTATTAAGTGATAAATTTAAATAATATAATTAAAATATTGTTTTTACTAATTTTATCCTCTTGTACAATTACCTCTATTGAAACAGTTGAGGATAAAAAAATAACTAAGGAAGTGCCATCTCAGGAGTACTTTAAAAAATCTGACGTGAATATATCTCCTTTAGTCGAATATGATATAGATTTTACAGTTTTAGAAAAATTTGTTTTTGATCAGAAGATTAATGGAAATAATATTCATCATTCGAATTTACCTATACCAAGTGTTATTAAGCTCTCTGACCCTAAAAACTTAAATAATAGCATCATTGTTAGAAATATTAAGTTAGATACAGAAAATAGACTCTCTCTGAGCAAAGATATCATTGATCAATTATCACTAAATACAAATGTCTATTTAGAATTCTTAAAAGATGAATCAATAATACTAAGGAATGTTGTTGATTCTAAAGAGGAAAGTAAAATAAAAATGGATGATACAGAGATCTCATTTGAAAATCTTGATGAAAATCAAACTGAAATAAGTGAAAAACTTGATTATGAGAAAATTAAATCTCTAGAAATTAAAAACTCAGAGAAAATAAATACTATTTTAGTTAATATTTATGAGAACATAAAAAAGGCTAAGCTGAAAACAAATAAAATTAAGAATTTAGGACTCCTTTATGAGGAAAATGATGAGGGTGTTATGGTTTTTGCTGGCCCATTTCCTAACAATGATATAGATCTTAAGTTGGATTTCTTGATTAAAAATGGATATATAAATGCTAAAAAAACCCGCTAATCTATTAATATTAATTGTATTTCTTCTATTTACAAGACAATCATTCGCTATTGAAAGCATTGCAAAAACTGCACTGCTTATTGATTTATCGACCAACGAAATCCTTCTAGAAAAAAATTCAACAGAAAAGACTTACCCATCAAGCATGACTAAAATGATGACTGCTCTTGTGGCATTTGAAAAAATTAAAGATGGTAGTTTATCATTAGATCAAGAGTTCCTAATTAGTAAAAAAGCATGGAAAATGGGTGGCTCAAAGATGTTTATAGAGGTTGACAAACGTGTGAGTGTTTATGATCTTCTTCTCGGTGTTGTAGTTCAGAGTGGAAATGATGCATCTATTGCTATTGCTGAGGGCATATCAGGTTCTGAAGAGATATTTGCAATAGAGATGAATAATTTAGGTAAAAAAATTGGTTTAACTGGGAGCAATTTTACAAATAGCAGTGGATGGCCTGATGATAATCATTACACGACTGCAGAAGATTTAGCTAAAGTAGCCCAATATACTATTGAAAATCACTATGAATTATATCAAATGTATAAAATCAGTGATTTTACTTATAACGGTATTAAGCAGGACAATAGAAACCCTCTTCTCTATACATTTGAGGGTGCTGATGGCTTTAAAACTGGTTACACAGAGGCTGCAGGATATGGCCTAGTAGGATCTGCGGAAAAAGGAGATAGGCGCCTTATTGTGGTTCTAAATGGGCTAGAGTCCTCTAAATCAAGAGCTCAAGAGTCTTTGAGGTTAATGGATTGGGGTTTTAATAATTTTCAGTTGGTAGATTTTTATAAGAAAAATGAGGTCATACAAGAGGTTGATACTTGGTTAGGTAAAGAGGATAAAGTAGACCTTGTTGCGTTAGAAGACATTAGTGTAAGCATACCAAAAGCTCAATTATCTTCAGCTAAAGTTACTGTACTCGTAGAAGAGCCAATAGCAACACCGATTAAAATAGGAGACCAAATCGCAAAGCTACAAATATCTTTTGCAGATAAAGAATTAGATTTTCCTTTATATTCTGGTGAAGACATTGATCAAAAGAATTTCTTTTCAAGAATATTTTCAGCTATTTATTATATCATTCTTGGATCTAACTAAATAATATCTAAATAAATGAAAGTGATTAGTTTTGAAGGTTTTGAGTATTCAGGTAAGTCTACCCAAATTAAACTATTAAAAAAATTTTTTATAAAAAATAAAATTAAGTCTACGTTTACTAGAGAACCAGGAGGCAATAAAGATTTAGAAAAAATTAGAAATATAATTATTAAATCTAATTTTGATAATTTGAGTTTAATAATGTTTTTCTTTGCTTCTAGGTTTTCACTTCTATCTTCAATAAAAAATAATGATTTAATTGTATTTGATAGGTTCTTTGACTCAACATATGCCTATCAAAAATATAATATAAAAGAAAAAAAACTAATAATTAGTTTAATCAATTTAATTGATAGAAAATTTATCCCAAATATTACTTTTTATCTAAAATTAGATAAAAAAAATTTAATGGAAAGAAAAAATAAAAGAGTTTATTCGAATAAATTTGATAAGAAGTATTTTGGACAATTTTCAAGAATTCAAAAAAATTATAATGAAATATCAAAAATGAAAATAGGAAAACGAAAGTTTGTTACAATTGATGCTTCGTTATCAGCTAATGAAATACATGAAAAAATTATAATACACCTAAAGAAATGCAAATTAATAAGATAATTAATACAATAAAATCTGAGAGTAGTGGGTTCTATTTATTAGAAGTTACAAATGTTGATACTATTTCAACTATTGAAGATGAAATTTTAAATTGCTTTTATGAGAAGCAATATGAAATAGATACAAGTTTTATTAACTTACAGCCTGAAGAAAATACTAAATTTATAACAATTGACCAAATCAGAAAAATGAAAAAAGAATTTCTTCACACTAATGTTTTAAATTTAAATCGAGTTATATTTGTGAAAGAAGTGAATAATTTAAATATAAATGCTTTAAACGGCCTTTTAAAAATAATAGAGGAAATACCTTCAAAAACTTATTTTATATTTTGTTCCTCTAACTTAATTAGTCTGCCTGAAACTATTATTTCTAGGGCTAGGGTTATTAGAGATAATAACACTCTAATGAATTTCGACGACTTAAATACTATGATGAAAGATATAGTAAATCAAAATCAAAATATATCAGAAGATTTGATTCATTCTCTTGTAAGTCCATTTATCAATTTAAAAAAAACAGATTTTTTTGATAAAATTAAATTTTTTAGTAAAGATCAAATAAATATATGTTCATCAATATTCTTAAAAATACTTAATTATCATTTAAAAAAGAATTTAACTAATAAAAAGCTCTATAAGTACCTTTTTAAACTACATTCTGATTACTTAATTGATGTCGATGAAAGTATAAAATTTAATACATTAACAAATGATTTAATATCGATATATTTTACAAGATTAAATTCTAACCTCATAAAATATGTCAAATAAGTATTTTACAACTCCAATTTATTATGTTAATGACAAACCTCATATAGGACATGCTTATACTTCCATTGCTGTTGATATTTTAAAAAGATTTTACAATTGTAGAGGATTAAATTCTTATTTTTTAACAGGGACTGATGAACATGGACAGAAAGTAGAAAAAGCAGCACTAGAAAAAAATATAGATCCTCAAAAATTTACTGATACCGTATCTGAGAATTTTCGAGATTTGAGTAGTTTATTAAATCTATCTAATGATGATTTCATAAGAACAACTGAGGATAGACATAAAAAATCTGTTCAAAACTTATGGAAAGTTCTTTTAGAGAAAGATGAAATTTATTTATCTAAGTATAGTGGTTGGTATTCTGTTAGAGATGAAGCTTTTGTTGCAGATAACGAAATAATAGAAAAAAATGGAAAAAAATATAATGGTTTTGGATCTGAACTATCCTGGGTAGAAGAAGAGTCTTATTTTTTTAGACTTTCTAAATGGCAGAATAAGCTTTTAAATTTTTATAAAAATAACCCTGATTTCATTATTCCTAAATCTAGATCAAACGAAGTGATAAAGTTTGTTGAGTCAGGTTTAAAAGATCTTTCTGTATCAAGGACTACATTTAAATGGGGAATAGATGTACCAACCGATGAAAAACATATTGTTTATGTTTGGCTAGATGCACTAACCAATTACATATCTGCATTAGAATATCCTAATACGGACTCTGAGTTATATCAAAAATATTGGCCTGGTATACACGTAGTAGGGAAGGATATAATTAGATTTCACGCCATTTTCTGGCCAGCTTTTTTGATGGCTGCTGATCTTGATCCACCAAAACAGATTGTAGCACATGGTTGGTGGACAAATGAGGGTCAAAAGATTAGTAAAAGCCTTGGGAATGTCATAGATCCTAAAGAATTAATTGATATTTATGGCCTTGACTCAGTTAGATATTTTTTATTCAGAGAGGTCCCGTTTGGTAATGATGGAGATTTTTCAAAAGTTGCTATCAAAAATAGAATAAACGGTGAATTAGCAAATAATTATGGCAATCTAATTCAAAGAATACTTAGTTTTATTTATAAAAATTTAGATCAAAATATTGATTTAACTAAAGATAATTTTGATTTTGATATCTTAAAAGAAATAAATCAATCTGAAAAAAGATTATTTGAATTTATGGAAAATTATAAATATGACGAATATCTAAAAACATTATTTTTATTTATGAATGATTTAAACAATTATGTAGATAAATCTGCTCCATGGGTATTAAAGAAAACAGATCCTGAGGAGATGAAAAGGGTTTTAGCTAATATTTGTCTATGTATTATAAGAGTTAGTCAGTTTTTAGTACCTTTTATGCCATCAAAAACCTCGGAAGTTTTTAGTTTATTTGAAAATACAAACAATATTGATTTAAATACCTTTGATAACTTTAAGGAAATCAATAACCTTAAATCTCTTAAAATTCAAAAACCTGAGCCATTATTTATTAAAATTGAATAATTTAATTGATAGTCACGTTAATTTTGGTCATGAATTACTTAAAAATTCTGTCTCAGATATTTGTAAGGAAGCTCTAGAAAATAACATAGAAAGAATTTTAAGTATTAATTCCAATATCTTCGAGTTTCAAAAAGATATTAATTTGATCAAAGACTTCAATTTTGTTGATATTACTTTAGGACATCACCCTAATAATACTCTTGATACCAATGCAGAAGAAATAAAGATGCTTTTAAATGAAAATATTAAAAAATTTGAAGATAGAATTGTCGGAATAGGGGAGACAGGTTTAGATTATCACTACAATATTCCAAAAAATAAGCAAATTGAATGCTTTAAGGCCCATTTAGATGTAGCCAGTGCTCATAAACTACCATGTGTTATTCATATGAGAGATGCGGAGACAGATATGATTGAAATTTTAAGCGCATATTCAAAAAAAATGGGGAAAATTCTTATTCATTGCTTCACTGGAAGTCAGGAATTTGCAGAAAAATGTATTGATTTAGATTGTTTTTTTTCTTTGTCAGGCATTATTACATTCAAAAATGCAAATAAGCTCAGAGAAACAATCAAAATACTTCCATTAGAAAGAATTATATTTGAAACTGACAGCCCATATCTGACACCTGATCCTTATAGAGGTAAAGTTAATAAACCTGGTTATCTTAAAATTATTATAGAAAAATATTGTGAAATAACCGGTAATGATTATTTAACAACTAGTAAAATTAGTACTAATAATTACAAAAAGCTTTTTAAAATAAATGTCTGAAAATATTGAATTAAATGTATTAGGTTGTGGCTCTAGCTTTGGTGTTCCTTTATCTCACAACATCTGGGGAAATTGTGATAAAACAAATTTTAAAAATCATAGAACTAGACCATCAATACTTTTGAAAAAGGCAGGAAAATCAATATTAATTGATACAAGTCCTGATTTAAGAGGACAATTAATAGATAACAAAATAGATAATATAGACTCTGTTATTTATACTCACTCACATGCCGATCATATTCATGGGATCAATGATTTAAGGACAATCTCTCTAATAAATAGAAAAAAAATACCTATTTATGCAGATAATATTACTTTAGATACTCTAAAAACCAGCTTTTCATATTTGTTTATAAAATCTTCATCACATGGTTATGAACCAATTTTGAATGCTAACATATTGGATGGAAAACATATTGAGATAGATGGCTTTAAAATAGAAATTATTAAACAAAATCATGGTAACATTGATTCCTATGGTTTCATTTTTGACAATAAAATAGCCTATAACCTTGATATAAAATTTTTCTATGATGATAATTATTTAGATAAAATTAAAGGCATTAAATGCTGGTTTGTTGGTTGTTTAAGGTATGACGACCACCCATCTCACGCGAGCTACAAAGAGGTTATTGATTGGACTAAAAAAGTTAACGCAAATCGAACATTTTTAAGCCATATGACGGCTCATATAGATTATGAAACTGAGTTCAAGAAACTCTCTAAGAGTCGTGTTTACCCGGCTTATGATGGTCTTAGACTAACTATATAGGATAATTTAAGTATCTTAATCGTGATCGTGATTAGATATCTTTTCTTTTAAACTCATGCAAACTTCCTCTGAAGAAGCCATTAAAACAGTATCACTGATCTCGCATGGAGTACTATAAGACATCTTATTCGAAGATTTATTCTCATCATCTGATGAATGAGCTGTGCACATGCTTGCATAAGAGCTAGTTGTTACTAAAGAAAAAATAGTTACCAATATTATTCTTAATGTTTTCATAATTTCTTTTATAGTTGATATTTAAAAATAGATTAAAGAAACTAGTTATTTTTTCATTCTATATTCTTATAATATATATTATGCAACAAATAAATATATAAATGTCAATAAAATCAGTAAAAGAACAGTTAGATATAATAGCCCCTGACCTCAAAATTTTAGAATTTAATGAACCTACAGCAACAGTTGAACAAGCTGCTAACGCTCATAATGTAGAACCTGGACAAATTGTTAAAACAATAGCTTTAGCCCTAGATAAACCTATTTTGCTAATGACTGCGGGAGATGTAAAAATTGATAATAAAAAGTATAAGGATTTTTTCAAAAAAAAGGCAAAAATGCTGTCAGCTGACGATACTTTAACTTGTACCACTCACCCTATTGGTGGTGTTTGTCCATTTGGATTACCTTTAAAAATTGATATTTATGCGGATAAATCCTTAATTGCATATGACACAGTAATACCAGCTGCAGGATCAAGAAATAGTTCTGTTAAAATTCAAAGAGAAAGGCTAATTAAGATAACAAAAGCCATAATTGTTGATGTAACAAAAAGTAAGTAAAAACAGTATACTATTTTGTATCGTTAAACTTAGATTTTACTATTTTTGGAGCAGTTGCAAATGTAGCTGCTGTCATAAATGTTCCAAAAATAAGCAAGAAGTGTGCACTAGCTGTAATACCAAATATTAAAAAAGAACCAAAATACAATGAAAATACTATACACCACATCCAGGCTAAAAGCTGCATAATCAGGTGTCTCAAAGCCACACTTGGTATCTTTCTTAGTGGATTCCACTCGGCATCCATAACGCTGCTGTAAACTTGCATAAACATGTTTTTCATGGCCCTTTATACATGCGACAGATGTGACCAGATCACAAATTTTTAAATATAATTTTAATTAATTGAGATAAGTTTAATTAATGAAAAAGATAGAGTTTTGGTACTCAATTGGAAGTACATATACATACCTTTCTACCCAAAGATTGAACGATATAGCCGTTCAAAAAAATATTGAATTTGAATGGTGCCCTTTTAGCGTTCGCTCCAGAATGATTGAAATGGAGAACGTTCCTTTTATGGCAGAAAAAAAGAGGGATAAAATTGATTATATGTGGAGAGATGTTCAAAGAAGAGCTAATTTTTATGGATTTGATGCTAAAGTCCCAGCTCCCTACCCGCTCAAAGAGTTCGATTTAGCCAATAAAGTTGCTATTCTTGGAAAAAATCAAGGATGGATTAAAGAATATACTATACTAACCTACAAAAAGTGGTTTTTAGAGCATTTAGAGCCTGGATCAGAACCAAATCTAAGTTCTACTCTGAAGGAAATTGGGCTTGACTCAGAAAGTGTTATAAAACTGGCTCAAACAGATGAAATTGAGCAAAAATATTTAAAAAATACAGAAATGGCTAAAAATAAGGGTATTTTTGGTAGTCCCACATTTATAGTTGAAAATGAGGTTTTTTGGGGTGATGACAGATGTGAAGATGCCATTAAATGGCTTTTAAAATAATGTCTATTTCCGATTTTTTTGCGTTTTAAGGTGTGTTGAAATTTCATTAAGTATAATCCCTTAGGTAAATTTATGAATTTGACTATTGATTTACAAAAAAAAATATTGATAATATTTCATCTCAAAATCCAAATATTTCTTAAATCTTGTGAATGTCGCAATTTACATTATCTTTTTTACCTAAAAATACGATATTTTATCCTTTTTTTTTGGCTTTTTGTAAATCATAAATTGAATAACTATCTAAATAGTTTTATAAGCAAGCAATTATAACTATGGGTTAATTTAATACTCAAATTTTGCTGATTAATTTGATAAATCGCATTAAAAGTTATTTAAATCCAACAAAATAAGATTAATTTTAAATATTTATTCTGAATAAATCATTAAATCATTATTTTATTTTAAATTGAGTTAGATTGTTAATATTTAGGATCTTAAAAGCTATATCAAATAATTTTATATAAAATGTGTAAAAACAATTACTTAATACAAATAATTAACTTATATTATAGGATTAAATTATAAATTTTCTACTTTGGAAAATTTTTTTCTCTCGTTTGGGTCTAAAAATCTTTTTCTTAATCTTAAATTTTGAGGTGTTACTTCGAGTAACTCATCGGAATTGATATACGTCATCATCTCCTCAAGAGACATAATTTTAGGGGAAGTTAGATTAACGGCTTCATCTGAACCAGAAGCTCTAACATTGGTTAATTGTTTACCTTTGAGGACATTTATCTCTAAATCATTATCTCTAGTATGTTCTCCAACGACCATACCTTGATAAACAGGTGTTTGATGTTTAACAAACATTATACCTCTGTCTTGAAGTTTCCAAATAGCATAAGCAATAGCTTTACCGTCGCCTGTTGAAATCAAGGCTCCTGCTCTTCTTTCTGTAATCTCCCCTTTAAATGGTTTATAAGAGTGAAATACTCTATTTAGAACTCCTGTGCCCCTAGTATCTGTAAGAAATTTACTTTGATAGCCTATTAGACCTCTTGATGGAGCTATAAACAATAATCTAGTTTTATCAGTCCCAGACTGCCTCATATCTAACATTTCAGCTTTTCTTTGGTTCATATTATCAATAACGATACTAGAAAACTCCTCATCTACATCTATCGTTACTTCTTCGTAGGGCTCGCACTTGGTTCCATTTAATTCTTTGTAAACAACTTTTGGTCTTGATAGCGTACATTCAAAACCCTCTCGTCTCATTGTTTCAATTAAAACACCTAATTGTAATTCACCTCTTCCACCAATTTCAAAAGAGTCTTTATTCTGGTTTTCTGAGAAAGTAATAGCAACATTCGTCTCTGCTTCTGCTATTAGTCTATTTCTTATTAAAGTTGATGTAACTTTTTTACCTTCAGTCCCTGCTAAAGGAGAGTCATTAACCATTATATTTATTGACATGGTTGGAGGATCTATTGGTGTAGATTTTATAGGTATTTCTATTTCTGTAGAACAAATAGTATCAGATACTGATGTTGTCGATAAACCTGCTATACAAACAATATCTCCTGTATTAACAGAGTCGACAGTTATTTTTTTAGTCCCTTCAAATTTTAAAAGTTTTGTTAGTCTTCCTGTTTCTACAATTTTACCTGAAAGATTAACTGCGTGAACATTGTCATTAATTTTGGCAGATCCCTGTTCTACTCTTCCAATTAAACATCTTCCTAGATAAGGATCATAATCAAGAAGGGTTGAAAGCATCGCGAAAGGTTTTGAATTATCGACGTCTGGGGATGGAACATGATTAATAATTTTATCTAAAAGAGGTGTAAGGTTTGTTCTTTCTTCAGTTAGCTCATTTACACACCAACCACTCCTTCCCGAGGCATACAAGACTGGAAAATCTAATTGTTGGGTATTTGCATCGAGTGATACAAATAAATCAAAAACTTCATTTAGCACATCATCTGGCCTCGCATCAGATTTATCAATTTTATTTATTACAACTATAGGTTTAAGCCCTTGATTCAATGCTTTACCGAGTACAAATTTTGTTTGTGGCATAGGCCCTTCGGAAGAGTCAATCAATAAAATAACGCCATCTACCATGGATAAAACACGCTCTACTTCACCTCCAAAATCGGCATGACCAGGAGTATCAATTATATTAATTCGAATATCTTTAAAAATTATAGAGGTAGGCTTTGCTAAAATAGTAATACCTCTCTCTTTTTCTAAATCATTAGAGTCCATAATTCTTTCTGAAACCTCTTGATTATCTCGGAAAATCCCACACTGTTTTAATAAGTTATCTATAAGAGTAGTTTTACCATGGTCTACGTGGGCAATAATTGCAAGATTCTTGATATCATTCATTGAGATAGGTGTCTTATAGATTAAATTTAGTTATTTGAAAGCTTATTTTTTGCTTCTGTTATTAAATTAGATAGATAATTATTTCCATCTTTATCAGGATGGAACTTTTTCATTAAATCGTAATATGATTTTTTAATATCCTCATCTGAAGCACCTTTTTTAAGTCCTAAAATAGAAAGAGCTTCCTCTTCTGTCATTTGTGAATTATCTGAGGATGATGAAGTTTGTTTATTCTGACTGATTATTACGTTTAAAATATTAAATCCACGTGGATCTTTATTTTTAAGTTCCTCTAATAACTTAGATACTTCTTTTTGAGATAAAGATGAAAAAGAGCGGCCTTTAAATTCACCTTCAATAATATTGATACTTGCTTGACGTGACTGAAGGATTATTTCAATTTGAAGATACTTTGTATTTATTTTTGGTTTGAACTTTCCTCCAAAAGAGGATCGTGAAAATAAATTGAGAATACTTAATAGAGAAGAGATTCTTCTAAAGAAAAGTAATGCGGGTGCTAAAGCCACAGGTAAAAAATTTAGCTTTCCTGAAAATATTAAGAAAAATCCTAAGATTATTATTAAGGTAATAATCAAATACTTTTTGTTTCGAGCAGATAATTGGTTTCCAAAAAAAACAAAAATGCATAGTGCTACTATTGATAATAAAATTAAGAGTTTAATCATCCTAAATTAATGTTTATTTGCTTTATTCTTTGCTCTCTTCCACAGCTATACTTGTAATATGTATATTTAATTGGGTTTTTTTTGTAATAATCTTGATGATATTCTTCAGCACGGTAAAAGTTTTTAAAAGGTAAAATTAAAGTTTCAACATTTTGATCGTGATTTGTTTCAATTTTAGAAATATAAAAATTTACTTTATCTATAAATTCCTGGTCATTGCTAAAGATTGCACTTTTGTATGAATAGCCTTTGTCACAAAACTGACCATTGTTATCAAAAGGGTCAATATTTAAAAAAAAACTTTTGACTAATGTATCCAAGCTCACAATGTCTGAGTCGAAGACGATTTCTACAGCCTCTATATGACCTGTATTTCCACTTACAACCTCTCGATAGGTGGGATTTTCAACATGACCACCAGAGTAACCTGATTGAACATTAACAACCCCTTCTATTTCCTCATAGACCTCCTCAACACACCAAAAACAACCTCCTGCCAAGTAAATTGTATTAATTTTTGCGAAACTAAATAAGGGGAGCAAAACTAAAATAAATAAATATCTAAAAATCATATTGCGTTAATAAACAAATTACGAAACTTCAAAGTATTTAGACCGGGCTTTCCGTTTGAAATGGTATGTTTATCAACTTTTATTATGGGCATGATAAAGTTTGTGGCACTTGTCATAAATGCTTCATCTGCATTAAGAAGTGATTTAATTGAAAACTTCTTTTCCTCAAATTTAAATTTATTTTTTTTCAAAATTGAAATCAATTTGTGTCGAGTACATCCTTTTAAAATTCTAAAGTTAAGTGGATGTGTAATACATTTATTTTTCTTTATAATCCAAATACTCGAGGAGTTACCCTCAGTTATCATATTTCTATTATCAAATAGCACTGCCTCGTGAGATTTATTTTTCTTAGCATGATTTGCAGCTAAGACATTTCCTAGTAAAGATATGCTTTTAATATCAGATCTCTGCCATCTTACATCTGGATAAAGAGATGTTTTGACACCCTTTTTTGCCAGTTTATTTAAATTTTCAAAATTTTTAATTATTGAATAAATAACAATATTGGGTTTGAGGTTGTTCAAGTATTTATGTTCTCTTGGATTTTGATCTCCTCTTGTAATCTGTATATAAACTATTCCCATTTCTAATTGATTAATTTTTTTGATTTTTTTAGTAATACTTTCAATTTGATTTTTATTCAGATTAATTTTCATATCCATTTTTTTTAAGGAAACGAATAATCTGTTCAAATGAAGTTTAAAATCTACAAATTCATTCTTAAAAACAGCAATGACTTCGTAAACACCATCTGAGAACTGATAGCCTCTATCTGTAACACTGACAGTTGATTGACTGAGTGGTTTATATTTTCCATTAATATAACAGGTTGTCATAAGATTATCTTTTTGGTTATATTAGTATTATGAATCTTAAAAGACGAGATTTTATTAAAAAATTTTCTTGTGCGTGTTGTGCACCTCTATTCTTGCCCTCTTGTACTGAGGTTGCAATTACAAATCGAAAGCAACTTTCAATTATTTCTGATGAAAATATTAATCAACAAGCCCTTCAAGCTTATGAAAAAGTCAAAAAACAAGAAAATTTAATAGAGTCTGGATCTAATTACAGAGCAGTAAAAGAAGTTGGCCTCCGAGTTACAGAGTCTGTTGAGGAGTATTTCTTAAAGATGGGTCAGTCAGATACCATTAAAAACTATAATTGGGAGTTCATTTTGATAGATAGCATAGACACTCTTAATGCTTGGTGCATGCCGGGAGGTAAAATTGCTTTTTATACAGGTATCTTAGATGTAACGGCTAATAACGATGGTTTAGCCTCGGTCATGGGACATGAAATAGCACATGCTGTTGCAAGACATAGCGTTGAAAGAGCCAGTCAAGCATTAGCTATTAACTTAGGAACAACAATTTTAGATATAGCACTTGAGGGAGCACTATCCAACACTTCCGCTGATGATTATCTTGTTAATTTAGGTTTATCTTTGCCATTTAATAGATTGCAAGAGTCTGAAGCCGATTATTTAGGCTTAGCCTTTATGACCATGGCTAATTACGATAATCATGAATCATATAAGGTATGGCTAAGAATGGCTGAGGCTCAAAAAAGAAATACTCCTCCAGAATTTTTATCCACGCATCCCTCTCCTAAAAATCGTATAGAAAAACTTAAGAATTGGATACCCGAGGTCGACTTAAGATTTACTTAAAAGCGTTGTTTTGTCATACTTCCAACAAATAAGAAATTATCTATATTAGTACTATGAACAAAGTTATTAAGTTAAAAAAACAATCAAAAACTAGTGAATCTGATAGCATTAAACAGCTAAACAGTAAGCTAAATAAGCTTGATAAAAAAATAGATAATCTCTACGTGAGATTAGATGGACACATCAATAAGATTGATAAGGTTTATTCTAGATTAGAGGAGCATTTTTCTGGTATTGAAAAGCTATTATCCTTTTTTAAATTTAGAAAATAATTACTTAAATAACTCATAATTAATATCTTCAGAAGATCCTAATAAACTCTCATAATTACTCGAAAACCACTGCTTTATTTTCGATTTGTTAATAATGACAGGATTTCTTTTATGAATAAACTCAATACTTTCTAAAGAGGATTTTGTTAAGATCGAAAAGTAATAATTATTATCAACTAAACTAAATACTGCTGCAAAAAAACCAACTTGTGACTTGGTATACAATTTATATTTTTGTTTTTGTGCATCAGTATTCATCCACTCAAAATAATAATTAAAAGGTACCAGACAACGATTATTCACAATTAGTTTATTACTGAATAATTTTTCTTGAACAGTCTCTGAACGAATATTAAATAGTGTTTTTCCTTTTGGCAGCCAGTCAAATAATAAACCCCAATTAGATTGTTTAAATAAATATTTTGAATTAAGTTGTAAAATAATAGGCGCCTCAGTAGCTGGAGAAATATTATCATTATTATAGTCAAAAATAGTTTTAAAATTATCTATGGTTTCTTGTTTGAAATAAGATTTATTATCTTTGAGATTAAGCGAATATCTTCCGCACAAAGTTAAATTTTTCTAAAGTTCAAATAATTAGATATATCAAAGTCTTTATATGAAGCTCTCAAACCTAAAAACTTAAAGTAATCATCTCTAATTTTGGTTCCAAGGGGTGTATCAGTATAGTTGTCTAAAACACCACTAATATTTTTTTTAGCCTCAATAACAATATCTTTAGGTAGTTGTCTAAATTCCACACCCAATGATTTTAATTTTTCTATAGCAACAACCTCTTTATACATAAAATCAGAGAGCATTTCTTGATTTTCGGACTGACAAGCAAACTCAATGATACTTTTAGCTTCATTATCAAAAGAGTTCCATTTGTCTAAATTCATCCCAAGAGATATAGAAACTGTTGGTTTTTTAAAATCAGGGTAATAACAATAATTGGTTACTTTATAAAAACCAAAGGCTAGATCCATGACTGGGTTTGACCAATCAGCAGCATCTATGGCACCACTAGACAGTGACTGAAGTATTTCTCCACCAGCTATGTTTACTGGAGTGGCTCCCATTGTCTTCAATAGATCACCACCCATACCGGGACTTCTTATTTTAAGTTTCGCCACATCTTCAACACTATTTAATTCATTTTTAAACCATCCAAATAATGTTGATCCTGTGTTACCAACTAAGAAATGTTTAACATTAAAATCTGAGCCAAGCTCATCCCAAAGCATTTGACCATTTCCTGAATAAATCCAAGAATTAAACTCTTCTGCCGTCATTCCAAAAGGAACAGCAGCAAAAAAAGGATAGGCTTTATTTTTCCCTCCCCAGTAAAATTCTGCTGAGTGATATAAATCTGCTGTTCCAGATGAAACAGCATCAAAAACTCCAAATGGAGGAACTAGTTTACCAGCAGAGTAAACATTAACCTTAATTCTATTATTGGATAAACTTTCAATTCTTTGAGCTAATCTATTTGCACCTAGGCCAATACCTGGAAAATTCTCTGGCCAAGAGGTGACCATGTTTAATTCAGTAGTTGTGCTAGCATGCACATTAAAACTAGAAAAAGTAGCAGCTCCTAATACTGGTATTGAGGCATTTTTTATAAAACTTCTTCTATTTATTTTTTTTTTCATAATATGATAAATATAAGATAACACTTTATAAACAAAAATGAAATTAGAAGCAAAAAGTTTATTAGCCGCACTAGATCAACAAGAAATTGAGTACAAGCTTTTTGAACATGAAGCATTTTTTACTGTCGAGGAGTCTAGTAAATTAAAGATAGATTTGAATATGCAAGGTGCGCATACAAAAAATCTATTTTTAAGAGACAAAAAAAGAAATTTTTATTTACTGTCGTGTTTGGATAGTACTGATGTTGATCTAAAAATGATAAAAAACGTTATCCAATGCCAAGGGAATCTCTCTTTTGGTAGTGCAGATTATTTATATGAGAAATTAGGTGTTAAACCAGGATCTGTTAGCCCCTACTCTTTAATTAACAATGAAGATAAAGATGTAAATTTTTATTTAGACAAAGGCATTAGTGAATTTGATTTATGTAATTTTCACCCACTTGATAATACCAAAACAATCCAAGTAAAAACAACAGACTGTATAAAATTTTTAAAATCAATTACGACTGTTAAATTAATTGACTTTACAACTATGGAAATTACTAGTCTCTAAAATTTTGAAATTGTAGTGGGATTTTAATATCGCTGGTTTTTAACAATTCAATCATTGATTGTAAATCATCTCTTTTTTTTCCTGTAATTCTTACTTCATCACCATTTATAGAGGCCTGAACTTTAGCCTTTGATGTTTTTATAAGATTTGTAATTTTTTTAGCCTCCTCTTTCGAAATACCATTAAGAATATCTATAAACTGTCTTACTCTATTACCTGAGGCGGTCTCTGTTGATTTAACATGAATAAATTTAGGATCAATTTTTCTTCTTACGATATTATTTTTTAAAATATCATTGAACTGAGATAATTTTGTATTATCAGTTGTTTCTATAGTAATTGAAAAGTCAGAACGCTCGATAGAAGAATTTGTATTCTTAAAGTCAAATCTATTATCAACTTCTCTTTTTGTATTATTGATGGCATTATCAATTTCTTGAATATCTGGTGAAGAGACAACATCAAAAGAAGGCATAATTGAACAATACAATATTTTTATTTATTTCAACACTAATAGTTTGGGGACCCACTTGGTATATAATTAAATTTCAACTAGGTATAGTTGATCCAATGACATCAGTCTTTTATCGATTTTTTTTATCTGCCATCATAATTTTAATCTTTTGTGTATTTAAAAAAATAAATCTTAAATTTTCATTAAAAGATCACCTGTTTATTGCAGCACTGGGTATATCGTTATTTAATATAAATTATGTTTTTTTCTACCTCTCTACAGTGCATTTAATCAGTGGGTTTGTCGCTTTGTGTTTTTCATCAATTTTATTTATGAATGTCGTTAATAACATCGTTTTTAAACGTAAATATCCTAAAATTATGACACTAGTGGGAGGCCTCATTGGAACTTTGGGTTTATTATTTATTTTTTATGATGAAATTATTAATTTTGAATTTTCAAAGAGTACGAGTATTGGAATATTATTAGGAGTATTAGCAACCTACTTCGCATCTATAGGAAACTTAATATCAGAGTACACTTCTAAAATTAAATTGAATGTTGTAGCTGTTACAGGTTATGGCATGTTATATGGCTCTGCAACCTTACTAATTTACCTATTTATAGTCGGTATAGATTTAAATTTTGATTTTAGTTATAGATATATTGTTTCTCTTCTTTATTTATCAATTTTTGGAAGTGTTTTTGGGTTCATTCTATACTTGTCAATTATTAAAAATATTGGAGCAAATGATGCAGCATATATAGCGATCATAATGCCTCTTATAGCACTAATAATTTCTACTATATTTGAAGGATTGATATGGGATATGAACTTATACATAGGTGCATTTTTAGTGCTATTTGGAAATATATTAATTTTAAAAAGAAATTAGTTTTTAAATAATTTTTTTTGCAAAATTACAATCATACTTGTCATTAAAAAAAGTATTAACATAGGTGTATAAACGAATTCAATACCAAAGATATCTGCAACATACCCTAAGGCAGGTGGTGCTATCATAAAAACACCGTAAACCCCTATTGTGATAATGGTTATTCCCACCGTCGGATTCACATTTTTAATTGAAGATCCAAAGGTGTAGCAAATAGGAATGATAGAGGAGACACTGAAACCAGCAACAATAAAACCTATAACTGCTAATGTTAAGGAACTACTTGATACTATTATAATTGATCCAACTAAAGAACCAATCACTGAAAGAACAAGAAAATTATAAATACCAAAAATTTCTTTTAGTTTATCGCCAATTAATCTTCCAAAAACCATACTTCCATTAAAAGCTATAGCAGCAAGGCCAATATTAAAACCATCAGCATTAATATAATCTCTCATATATAAAGATCCCCAAGAGTCTGTGCCCCCTTCTAAAAATACTGCTGTGACAGCTAATACAACTAAAACTATTAGAAACAAGGGCCAGTTAAAAAAAATAGAAAAGAAAGACAAAGAGTCTGATTTGTTATTTTTTATAGTTAAACTGCTGTAGAAAATTATTGGTGCTAAAAACGCAACAAACACAATTGAATTTATAAAAAAACTTATTTTAAATTCTAAAAATAAACTGGTTAACAAAGAGCCGAACAACAATCCAATACTCCAAAACGCATGAAAACCTGACATCATGGGTTTATTAAACTTTTTCTCTAAAGAGGTCGCTTGCACATTGAGAATTACCTCAAATAGTCCATAGCAAACACCAAAAATAAAACTCAGCAATGCCATGAATTCAAATGATTGAGCAAATGGTATTAAAAGCCATAAAATACCTATAATAAATCCAGAAATAAGTGATATTTTTTTGGAAGAATAAAGTTGTGTTATTTTTGGTGCAACGATCATTGTTAAAACGGAACCAATTGAAAAGATAACAAAAAGGTAACCCAAACCAGTGTAATCAACTTCTATTTGATCTTTTATATCGGGAATCCTAACAGCCCATAAACCTACAAAAAAAGAGATTGAAAAAAATAATGCTTTGCATGCATTAGTATCTGAAATTTGAATTTTCAATTTTTAAAGTTAACAGTAATTAGATTACTACCACCCACCATCATCATCTGCTTTTTTATCTTTTACAGATTTACTTAATGATGTTTTAACTAACTTCCAAATACCATTACCTGAAACAATAATTTCCTTTTTTGAAAAAACTTGGCATTTCACAAAACATAAAGTTTTAGTCATTCTTTCAATAGAAGGAATACCAATTAATTCATCTCCTTTTTGAGCAGAAAAGGTAAAGTGTGTGTTCATAGATATAGTCACACATGGCCTATTACCAAATGACTTGTAAGCGGCATTACCCATTACATTATCTAAAAATGACATTAAAAAACCACCATGAGCAAAATTTCCAGAATTAAGATGTTTTTCAGCAACTGTTATACGATATATGTTCTGATTATTTTCTTGTTTTGTCTCTAATTCACCTAGTAATAATGAATACGAAGATTTTGATATTAACTTCCAGGTCATATATAACTTTATAATGCAATCTTTCAAAAAAGAAATGTTTTATAAAATCCCCTAAATAAATTTTTTAATGGACAAATAAATTGATACACAATGAATAGATCTTTTAGGACAGATGACAACAGTTCAAATAGTTTTATACCTAGCT
>CABYSX010000007.1 GCA_902521795.1 uncultured Alphaproteobacteria bacterium | reverse complement strand
AAGAATTATCAGATATTAATCCCATTGAAACACCCAAAACTAAAGGAACAGATATAACACTTAAAAGACTCATAATTGCAGTCAAAGATATAGACAATGCAACATCACCTTTTGCAAAAGATGTAAGAATGTTTGAAGTAACACCTCCTGGTGCTGCAGCAATTAATATTAACCCTATAGCTAATTCAGGTTGAAGTGGCCAAACAAAAACAATTATTAAAGCGACTATTGGTAGAAAAATTAATTGGCTAATTAGACCTATGATAAAATTTTTAGGTGTCTTCGCTACTCTTGCAAAATCAGAAAAGGTTAAACCTAAGCCTAAAGTGAACATTATAAAAGCTAAGGCTAAGGGAAGAATTACATCAGTTATGAAATTCATAGATAAACAATATCAAATACCCCAATTTATCATATCTCATATCCAAGGCTTTTTTCCTCATAATCCACAAGCTCTTCTGGATATCCCTCAGCTCTAAATTTAATATTGTGTTTATTTTCAAGCCTTTTAACTACCATAGAGGACCAAGCACGATCACCAAAAGTTTTTCTTGCATCTTTGATAATGTCTAAAACGATAGGAGAAATTTCTAATTCAACTCCAAGTTTAGTTGCTAGACTTTGAAATAGTCCCACATCTTTCTCTACTAAGTCCATGGTAAAATTTATATTATAAGATCCGTTTAATATAACTTGACTCTCAGTTTCATGGACAAAGGAGTTACCTGATGAAGCGGCAATGCCTTTAAATGTTTTATCTAAATCTAAATTTGATTTACTGGCTATAGTCCAAGCCTCTCCTAATGCTACCAAGTGAACTGTAGCCAAATAATTAGTAATAACCTTCAATACAGAAGCACTTCCAAAATCACCTGTATACAAAATTTTTCTTCCTAAACATCTTAAAACAGGCAGAGCTTTATCAAACCCTTCTCTACTTCCTCCAACGAAAATAGAAATATTTCCAGTTGCAGCTCTATGACAACCTCCACTTACAGGCGCCTCTAAGGCTATTGCATTTTTTTGTTGAATTAATGAAGCATGTTTTTTTAACTGGCCATCTTCAGTTGTGCTCATTTCAATCCAAATTTGATCTTTTTGTATTGTGTCTATAATACCCCCTTTAGACTCTAAAACTTCTGCACATATTTTAGGGGAAGGAAGGCAAGTTATCAAAAGATCGGCGCTGATTACTAGATCTTGTATTGATTTAGCTGTGTCAGCACCTTTTAATTTAAACTTATCCATTAATTTAATATTTTTATCTAAAACTGTAATTTGAAAACTATTTTCAAGAAGGTTATTAGCAAGTTTTCCTCCTACATTACCTAATCCAATAAAGCCTATTCTCATTCTTACCCCCTTTAATATTATAAAAATATTATTACTTTATTTTTCAATGTTAATATTTAATAATTTTTATAATATCAATTAATGTCAATATATCTCAGAACAGAAAAAATTATCCCAGATTGGACAGATTATAACGGTCACATGAATCTAGCCTTCTATATTCATTTATTTGATCAAGGGTGGGATGTACTACTGGACAAATTTCAAATGGGAGGAGAGTCGGCAAAAACTGAACAAAGATCAACATTTGCTGTAGAGTCTCATACTAAATATATCCAAGAAGTTAAAGAGGGCGATGAGGTTGATATAAATTTATTATTTTTAGATCGAGACAAAAAGAGATTTGTTTATCAACTGGAAATTGTAAGTAAAAGTGAAAATTTCAGAGCTGCAACTTCAGAAGTATGCTCTCTTTACGTGGATTTAAGTATCCGCAAAGTTATTGAAATGGAAGATCACAAATTAAAATTAGTTGATGACTTTATATCAAATAACAAAAATCAATTTTCACCTATAGAATTTTACCTTTTAGATAAATTAAAAAAATAGTGAAAGCACCTAATTTTAAATTACCTAGTTCTTCAGGAACATTTAACCTACGTGATCACCTCGGGAAAAATATAATTTTATACTTTTACCCTAGGGATAATACATCTGGATGTTCTCTAGAAGCTAATGATTTCAATAATTCTCTCAAAATTATAAATAAGCTTAACGCAATAGTAGTTGGTGTTTCTAAAGATTCAATTGAAAGTCATCAAAAATTTATTGAAAAAAATAATTTAAGATTTGATTTATTATCTGATGAAAAAACAACAGTTCTTAAAAAATACAAAGCTTGGGGGCTAAAAAAATTTTTGGGTAAGGAATATTATGGAATAATCAGATCAACAGTACTAATAGATAAAAAAGGCAATATTATTAAGACCTGGAGTAATGTTAGAGTAAAAGATCACGTTAAAAATGTAATTGAAGAGCTATCACGTATTTAATGCCAAATTAAACTTATTCACAAATTATAAACAGAAAAATGTAAATAATTAATTTTTATTATTGTTAAAAAAAATTGATTAATTTATTATTAAAAATGTAGAGGGTAGGAAACTTCCCAAAACGAGGAAAAGGACCAAAGAAGTAGAGGCCGCGAAGAGGGAAACCAAAGCGAGGTCGAGACATCGGAGGTCCTTTTCTGTTTTAAACTTAAAATAATTACCTCATTACAAAGGGATTAGTCATTGGATCATCAGATATGTTAATCCAAGTGGTTTTAGTTCTTGTGTAATCTAAAATGGATTGCTTTCCCGCCTCTCTTGCATAGCCAGATTGATTAAAACCTCCAAAAGGTGCAATAGGTGAAATAGCTCGATATGTATTTATCCAACAAATTCCTGCTTGAATTTGTCTTGATACCCTATGTGCTTTAGCTAAATTTTTTGTAAAAATTCCTGACCCAAGACCATATTTTGAGCTATTTGCAATATTGATTGCTTCTTCCTCATTCTCAAACTCTATTATTGAGATAACTGGCCCAAACATTTCAATTTTAAGTGTTTCGATTTCACTATTTGGACAATGTATTAAAGTTGGCTCAAAGTAATTACCTTCTCCACTTACTTTATTTCCACCAATGATAATTTTTCCTCCTTGCTGAATGGATTTTTGAAGTGTTTTTTCAATTTTTTGAATTTGATTTTTTGTGCAAAGTGGACCTATATTAGTTTTTGAATTTTCAGGATCTCCTACAATAATTGACTTAGATTTTTGTATTATTAAATCAGTTATTTTTTTTGATATTTTTTTATGGACTATTACTCTACTACCAGCTACACAAGACTGTCCGGAAGCACCAAAGTTTCCTGCGATTATTCCATTTGCTGCACTCTCAAGGTCAGCATCATCAAAAATAATCATGGGAGACTTTCCACCAAGCTCTAAATTAGTTGCAGCAAAATTATTTGAAGAATTTTGGATAATTTTTTTAGCTGTATCAGTGCCTCCAGTAAAAGCTATTCTATCAATATCAGGGTGTGAAGTTAAAGGAGCTGAACAATTCTCCGCATCACCGGTTACTATCGAGACTACTCCTTTTGGGAAGCTAGCTTCATGGATTAATTTTGATAATTCAAACATCGCACATGGGGCTATTTCTGATGCTTTTATTATAACACTACATCCTGCAGCTAATGCGGGTGCTAATTTTGTAGCTGTTAGAAACATTTGAGCATTCCAAGGAACAACGGCAGCCACTACACCAATTGGATAGTGTGTTGTGTAAACATGCATATCTTTTTTATCAATTGGCAGAGTAGAACCCTCAATCTTATCTGCTAATCCTGCAAAATATCTATAATAGTCAGAGACATATTTAGTTTGAGTAACTGTTTCAGCTAATAATTTTCCACTATCCTTTGTTTCTATCTTTCCAATTTTATCTGCATTTTTTTCAATTAAATCGGCAAGTTTAAATAATAATTTTCCTCTTTCAGTGGCGTTTAACGAACCCCAAGCTCTAGAAGCTAGAGCGTTTTTTGCATAACCTACAGCATCATCTATATCTTCTTTGCTAGCACAATCAAAACTGGCCCACGGTTTATTATTATGGGGATTTTCTGAGTGCATTATTTGACTTTTGGAACCAGATTGCCATTCCCCATTTATATAAAGTTGATAGTGGTTAGTTAATTTTTCCATTATTGAAACCGAGGCATTACATCAGAGATAAATCTATCTAAAAAAACTTTTTTATCTTCTATACTTAAGTGAGAGTCAATCCAAATAGAGTACTCATCGAAGCCTAAATCTTCATATCGTTTAATATTATCTATTACTTCGTTTAAGGTTCCAATATTTTGATTTTTTTTCATCTCATTTGGAGAACACATTTCATTATTATCTAATTCCTCTTGAGTAAGAGGATCCATTGTTCCTTGGACAACTGATCGATTGTTTTTAAACCAAGCTCCAAAGTTATTATAAAATTTTGATACAGCGACAGCACCTTTATGTATGTCATCATCATTACTACCTATATAACAGTGATTGAGAACCATAGATAATGGTTTTGGTTTATCAGAATATTTGGCGCAAATACCATTAAATATATTTTTTAATCTTTCAATTTCATCAAAGCCTTTCCATAGTGGGGTTACTTGAACATCCCAATCATTAGCTATTGCAAATTCGTGACTATTTGGGTCTCTGGCTGCTATCCATATTGGGGGTCCATTGTTTTGTAAAGGTTTGGGAATAGAAGTTGTGCTTGGAAATTGAAAATATTTTCCATCGTGAGCATAATCACCCTTCCATAACTTTTGAAGTGTAGGAACTATTTCTCTCATGCGCAAACCAGCATCCATGGCGTCCATTCCAGGTATAATTCTATCGTATTCATACAAGTAAGCTCCTCTAGCAAGGCCTAATTCTAATCTTCCATTAGACAAGACGTCAGTCATTGCCGCTTCGCCAGCTAATTTAATTGGATGCCAAAAAGGAACAATTAGTGTTCCTGTTCCCAATTGTATCTTCTTTGTATATCGGCAAAGATCTGCAATCGTAATAAAAGGATTTGGAGCAATCGCATAGTTCATCGCATGATGCTCTCCAGTCCAAATTGCTCTCATGTCACTTTGATCTGCCATTTGGCATAGACTAATGAAATCCTCATATAATTGAGTGTATGATTGATCAGCATTATCTCTGATCATATGAACGAATAAGGAAAATTTCATAATTTGATTAACCTGTTAGTACTCTAAACCCTTAATAAATTGATTTAAATGAAAATTAAATTGATTGAAATGTGTTAAAAATAAAGCATGCCTTGCATTTTTTATAATCAATATTTTACTGTTATGAAATTTAGCTAATTTTTTTGACATCAAAGGAGAGGAATTTTGATCTTTTTCACCTGTAATGAACATCATCGGACATTTAATTTTCTTAATTTCCTCATTGGTGTTTCCTTTAATTTCTGAAAAGGTTTTATAACCAATCAAGTATCCTTTATAATTAAATGATCTTTTATTATTTTTAATTAAACGTTCAACAAATTTATAATTATCAAGAGCAATTTTAGTTTTAGATGAACCAAACCATCTTTTTAGAGGCTCCTTGGCAATATTTTTTTTATCAGTATTCAATTCTAATTCTTTAGCTCTAACTTGAACTTTTTTTAATGCTAATTTTGATCTATTAAAAATCGGTGATACAGCAATACCAGATTTTAATAGTTTTGGACTTTGACCTGCTATTTGTATAGTTATTAAGGCTCCCAAAGAGTGTCCAATTAAAATTGGTTTAATAATTTTTTTATCTTTAATAAAATTTATTATTTTATTGCTATAGTTTTTTAATAGAGGTTTTGCTTGTGATAAGAGATCACTTTTGCCATGTCCGGGTAGATCTAAAGCATAAACAGTATAATCTTTTTTTAAAAAAGAAATTTGTTTGTACCAACACTCTGCACTGAGTCCAAGACCATGAATTAAAATAATCGGATCTCCTTTGCCAGATTTATGAAAAGCAATACCTTTTTGAGATTTATTTTTTTGCAGGATCATCGATATCATTACCAAGTTCTTTTAAATCTTGATATCGATCTCCAATTCTATGATGGGGTCTTCCACCGTCAGCTCCACCTAAAGCAATAACAATTTCGTTTGCAGCTGGGCTATCTGAAATAGCAAATTGAATTGTGTGATAATGAGATCTTTTGCCAGGATCGTGTTTGTCCATTAAGGGTATCATTATAGGGGCATTAGCTGGCCCTCTGGTATTTGTAAAAATTAGATAAGTTTTTGCATCAACTGCATTTCGAAAAAAGTTTCCAAATCTAAGTGTATGAGTAAACGCAGAACCATGCTCTATTTCCCCCTCAGTTCCCACTACTGCAGCCTTACCGTAGGCTTCAACTTGATCGGGGCTTCCAGCAATTTTAAGTATTCTGTCTGATAATTCTTGTCCTAGAATAGGTGCAAATGATTGAATTTCTGGTTTTAAATCATCAATATATTTACCAGACCAAGGATTTGTTATTACAGCTGCAACAGCAAATATATGCAGAGGTTTATCAGCTTTTTTAAAACCCTCTATATGTACTATTTCAGAGTAGTTTACAAACTTTCTAATTTCTAAATCCATAACTACATTTAATACTAATTTATTAGCAATTATACAATAAAACTACAATTGTAGTTAAAGCGGGTTAGACTCTATTAGTACTAAGAATTGATTTGAGATTATTGTTAAAATCTTTGAAATTCTCTAATCTTTCCACAAGTTCTTTCCAAAAAATTTTTTCATTTTGAAGTTGTATATTTAATTTTGTTTTACAAAAAATATGAGTTTCCATTAATCTTTTCGATCCAGATCTGACATAGTCACCTCCATTAAAACATCCATCAATTAAAAATATAAGCCCAGTTAAAAGATCAGGATACTTCGATAGAAAAGATGAAGTAAATGGCCATAACCAATGTTTTAATTTTTCATAACCTAATTCATGCTCATCAGCGTATTGACTAAACAACAATATTCTTTCCAAATTTCCAATTTCTTTTCCAAATTTAGAAATCTCTATACTTTTCATTGCGAAGGCATGTTTGTCATGTCTCATGATTAAATCTTTTCCATGAATATGACTTAAATATTCACCTTCTTGAATAGTAGAAATACCAAAAGCTTGATCCTCAGCTCTATTTATAAAACTAGGCGTAAAGGGCACCCATTTTTTTAAACTATCTAAAGTTATTCCAGTTGTACCACCAGTTACATGAATTCTTTGAATATCATCTGAGCGGTACATTAGTTCAGTTTCAGTAGAAACTGATTGTGGCCACTCTGGACAAAAAATATTCTTTGAAGTTAGTTTTGAAAATAAATCATTATTATCAGGTCTTTTAACATCGGGTGTAAACAGGCTTTTAGAGATATCTTTTTTGTTTACTAGAGCACCAGCTAACAGTCCAAGATCAACTTTTTTTCCATTTTGATCAGTAGCCATACCACCCCAATATTTTTGGCTTTTAAAAATCTCAAAAATTGAAAACCCTGTTGTATTTAATAGAACCTCTTGATCAAAAATTTGGTCTAGATCTATTTTAAAGCTATAACTAATGTTTGAGTCTACAAACTTATTCCAGAGTAGTAGTATGTATTTTAAAAACGTAAAATGCCGTCCATAATTTCCATTTACGCCCATAATGTTATTTGTCTCATCTTTATCTGGGAATACAATTGAAGTAATCTTATTACAGATATCCTCATCAAACAAAAACACATCAATATGCTTTAATTTTAAGTTTGTTTTGATGATGGATTTTAAATATCTAAGAGCAATTTTTTCTAATCCTTGATGAGTGACGGAGACTGATAAAACAAGAGTAATTTTACCTAATTTATCAATATTATTTCTTTGAACCTCAAAAGCTATTGCATTATCAAGATTTTCTAGACCATAGATAATTTCATTTTCAATTGTTGATGCGTCTAATGGAATAGGATGGTCATACCAAAAACTTTGATTAATATTTTTAAATTCTTGTACTTCATATTTAATTTCTTCAGGAATATTTGGGGAGGAAAAATCTGAAGGAGTTGTAATTAACACATTACTAGAAAATAAGATTTCCTTTGAAGGGTTTGATAAAGTCTTTTTACTTTGATTAAGATTACTTAGTTTTCTTTTTTTTAATAATTTTTCTTTTAAAGCATTTGGATCTTCAGAAGCCTCTGATGCTTCTGGACAAAATAAATTCCATAAATTTTTCTCTGATAGAGCATCATATTTATATGAAATATTCTTAATATCCATGCTAAAGAATTTTTCAAATAAATTTAAAGATGGATTATTTTCTTCAGATTTTAAAATGTCTAAAGACTTTTTGTAATCATGGCTATTTTTAAAAAATTGTATAATAAAAGCTCTAAAAAGTTTTGATAAATCATCATTTGATTTATCCAGAGACAAATATGATAATTCTCTTTCAGAAATAAGATTACTTAAAATTTTTTCTATATATTTATACTCACGCATTCAGAAAAGACTTACTAAAGGCTTTGATTTGTTGGAAGAATAACTAGGTCTCTAATATTAGCTCCTCTACCCCTAGATAATGCAAAATCAAAACAAGATACAACCTCTTTTACATCTAATGCATTTCCCTCTTTAATCATGTTATTGATATATTTTTTATCCCTTATTGGTTCTAAATCCCATAATTCCGTCATAATCATTCCAGGTGCTATTGAAATAACCCTTATATTGTTTTTAGAAACTTGAGTTCTTAATCCATGAGCAAATGATTGAATTGCATGTTTTGATGCACTATATATTGGTTCCCAGTGTATAGCTTGGTGACCTGAAATTGAGCTAGTTATAGCAATATCACCAAATTTATTTTTTTTCATGTGAGGTAAAACTAAATTTACAAGTCTAAAAATACTTGTGACATTAACACTTATCACACGATCCCATCTATCTGGATTGCCAGATGTTATTTTATCTGGTTCATATAAACCCGCATTTGCTATTAAGATATCAATCTTTTTAAATCTATTTATTGAGTCATCAACAATTCTTTTAATATCTTTTGGTTTCGTCAAATCAGCACAAATAAATAATGTATTTTTCTTATATTTCCTGAATTGTTTTTCTACTTTCTCTTTTGACCCACCTACAAGAATTAATTTATAATTTTTTTTATAATAATGTTCTGCTAAGGCTTTTCCAACACCAGAAGTAGCTCCAGTAATAAGCATAACTTTATTTGTTTTCATTATAGTTTTCTAATTAAGTATAAGCATATCATTTAAAAATAAAAAAAATTGAAAATTTTCAAAGTTTTTCATGAAAAATTTTGTTATTTTTTAATATATAAGTTGAATAAAATTGTTCTTATTAATTTTAAACTTTTTCAAATTGCCTAAAAAATAGATAATATTTTTAAATTAAAAAAAACAAACTTATCAATAAAGTGAGCTTATCAAAAAGTTATTAGAATTTATATTGAAAATGGTGCCGCCGAGAAGAATTGAACTTCCGACCCCACCCTTACCAAGGGTGTGCTCTACCACTGAGCTACGGCGGCCTAATTAAAAAACAATATATTTATATAACTTTTTAACAACTTGCAATTTTTACTACACACGAATAACTTAATCTTGATAATTTCATAACTATTGATTAATAAAAAAAACAACTTCTTATATAGGCCAGAGATTGATGGATTAAGAGCTATTGCTATTATTTCAGTAATAATTTTTCACATTGATAAAAATATTTTAAAAGGTGGGTTCCTTGGCGTAGATATTTTTTTTGTGATAAGTGGATATTTGATAACTTCAATTTTATATAATGATTTATTAAATAATAAATTTTCCATTAAAAAATTTTACATTCACAGAATTACCAGATTAATTCCTATGATTTCAATTACTTTTTTTATGACTGTAATTTTATCTGTTATGTTTATGATACCATCAGAAATCATTAAGTATTCTGAGAGTCTATTTTTTTCATCAATTTTTTTTTCAAATATTTATTTTTGGAGAGAGGATGGTTATTTTAGAAATATAGATCTAGAAAAACCTTTGCTTCATTTTTGGAGTCTTTCAATTGAAGAGCAATTTTATTTGATATTTCCTTTATTTATTTTTTTGTTATTTAGATATAAACAAAACATTTTTATTTATATAATGTTTTTTTTACTATTAAGTTTTTTAATAAATATTTTCTCAGACATAAACTCAGATATAGGAAATGAGGCAATATTTTATCTTTTACCTACACGAGGATGGGAAATTTTGTTCGGATCTTTATGCGCTTTAATAAAATTCAAAATAAATATTAAAAAAAAATCTTTTTTTTCATATTTTGGCTTCATTTTAATAATATCATCTCTTTTGTTTGTAAGTTCAAATTTCACTGTTCCGTCTCAATATACACTTCCAGTAGTATTAGGAACCTCAATGATAATCTTATTTACCTCTAAAGATGACTTACTAGGCCAATTACTTAGTCATAAAATATTAGTCAAAATTGGTTTAATTAGTTTTAGTCTATATCTAATTCATCACCCAATATTTGCATTTATAAGAGTTTACGATTTTGATAATAAGTTAAATTTTCTAATACCTGCCTCTCTTTTTATTATATTTCCACTATCGTATATAACTTGGAAATATATAGAAGTACCATCAAGATTAAAATTTAGAGATAATTATTCTTTTTATAATCCAATAAATTTATTACTAATAACCTTGATTGCTTTTTCAACAATATTTTATTTTTTTGTTAAAAAAACTAATGGGCTAAATTTTAAAAATACAGATATCCTTGAACAAGAGTTATTAACTTTAGATATAATAAAAGAGGGCTCGTATACTGAAGAGTATTTTACAAATAATTTATTAAAAGAATTTAATGATAGCAAACTTTCAAACATATTAATTATTGGAGATAGCTTTGCAATGGATTTTGTAAATATGATATTTGAAAATAACCTTATAGACGATAAGACTGAAATTTCTACTTTTCACATATCAAGATCATGTGGTAATTTATATTTAGATAAAAATGAAATTTCTAAATTCATCTCTCAAACTAATTTAAAAAGATGCAAGGATCAAAATAGATTTAATAACAAAAAACTTTTAAATATTTTAAATCAAGCTGATTACGTTTTTTTAGTATCTAGTTGGAGAGAATGGTTAATTCCGATCCTACCTCAAAGCCTAGCAAATATATCTTTAAAAACAAATGCTGAAATTTATATAATTGGACCAAAAAATTTTGGAAATTTAAGTGTTAAACACATCCTAAATTTGCCAAAGGATAAGAGAGAAGTTAATCAATTTGGAGTTTATGAAAGAGTGAAAAAAATCAATATTCAACTTGATGAACTATTTGACAATTATATTAATATTCAAAATATTATATGTGGTGAAAAAGATTACTGTAAAATAATTCATAAAGGCAAATTATTGACATATGATGGTGCCCATCTAACACAGTATGGTGCTAAACATCTAGGAAGTTTGATATTTAGCAAAAACAATATACTAAATAGTATTTTCAAGTAACTTTGTTAATATTCAAATTTTAAACTCTTAACTAATCCAGAGTTTTGTTATTATAAAATAGAAGTTTTTTTAATTTATAACTAATAATTTTAATAATGATAGTTAGGTAGGTAAAAGTATTTCCCAATAGATGTCAAAAAGATTACACAATTTTGAAAAAAGTTCTTTTAGGTATTAAAAATGGCGCCACCAAGAAGAATTATAATTCTGACCAACTTTTACCAAGGGTGTGCTCTACCACTGAGCTACGGCGGTATATAAAAAGATTACTATAACTTATTAATACATATTGAAAAACATTAACAAAAGACAACCTGCGGTAAGGTATTTAAAACTTTCATAAACAATTTTCCATTTAGTATTACTTTGGCTTAAACGCCATGTAACAAATGTAATAGCTAAACAACCAAATGAGACAAACCACATAAAATTAGGGTTTTTAGTTAATTCAATGATAGCTGACATTATTAATTTACAAGATAAAATTTATCTACTAGAAAGTTGATTAACAAGATTAATCCAATCATGAATACCCAATATAATTTTTTATTCTTTCTTATGAATGGTATTCCAATAGCACTATATCTAAATAACTTATGAAGTCCCCAAATAACTAAGGGAATTAAAAACAGCCAAAATACAATTTCCCAAATCATTTCTTAGCTAATAAGACAATCCTAATTTTAATATATGAACCAAAATCCTTATTTTTTGGGAGATAATTTAAGGGTCTAGATTTATATATTAAAATAAAATCAGATCTAGATTTCAATACATTATCAAAATTGAGATCTTTCCATAGATCTTCTCTTTGAGTAAAAATAAAATATCCTTTTTTATCTAAATAATTAGATACTAAGTTAAAAAGTGATTGATGGTTTTCACAATATGTCATAGCCCCAATTAGACTTACTATGTTGTATTTATTGATAATTTTAATTTTTTTTTCAAAACTTTTTTTATATAGACTTCTATATTTTCCATTTTGTTCTGATATGTTTAAAATCTTTTTTGAAATATCTGAGCCATCACATATACAATTGGGATAAGTTTTCAAATATTCTTTAACAAAAAGCCCTGTACCACATGCTAGATCTAAAAGATATCTTGGTTTCTTTTTAACAAATTTTTTTAAGATATTTACTGATTGTTTTGGAGCTTTATAATTCCAATTATACAAAGTCTGATCGTAAGAATTTGACCATTTATCATAAAATATCTCAACATCTTTTGAGTTGCCAATACCTTTGCGAAGAGATTTCATAATTTTTAATTATGATTTGAATTTATTTTCCAAAAATTCCAATTTTAACTTCATAGTCTACTGCTACACTATAATCAGGATCATCATCACTATCTACTATCAACTGACCTGTTTTAGACAATAGTCTATGACAGTCGCGCGTTAAATGTCTTAATTTTACTTTTTTACCTAAATTAGAATATCTATTTGCAATATCCTCAATTGCTTTTAAAGCAGACTGATCAATTACTCTTGATCTTGCAAAATCAATAATAACTACCTCTGGATCTTTTGAAGGTTTAAATATATCCAGAAAACTGTTGGTTGAGCTAAAAAATAGGGGACCTTCTATTTCATAAACTTTAGCTCCACTCTCCGTGGTAGAAGGTCTTTCCACAGCATTAATCCTAGAAGCTGATTTCCAAGCAAAAACTAAAGCAGATACAATTACCCCAACGACAACAGCTATAGCTAGATCTTCCAGAACCGTCACAATAGTTACTAAAATTATTACCAAAGCATCTGATTTGGGTACCACAAATAATAATTTTAAAGAATTCCAAGCAAAAGTTGCAAGAACAACCATAAACATCACTCCTACTAATGCAGCTATAGGAATTAATTCAATGTAAGAGGATGCAAATAAAATAAAAATCAATAAAAATAAAGCTGCCGACACCCCTGACATTCTAGTTCTTCCACCTGATTTTACATTTATCATAGATTGACCTATCATTGCGCAACCACCCATGCCTCCAAAAAAACCAGTCACAGTATTAGAGATACCCTGAGCTAAACATTCTTTACTTGCTCCTCCTTTTTTATTTGTAATCTCTCCAACCAAATTTAATGTTAATAAGCTTTCAATTAATCCTATAGCTGCCAATATAACAGCATAAGGAAAGATAATTATTAAAGTCTCTAGATTTAGAGGAACCATTGGTATTGAAAAAGAGGGAAGGCCACCAGCAACACTTGCTAAATCACCAACTCTAGGTATTGGAATATTAAAACTTATCACCAATCCTGTGCTTAATAAAATAGCAACTAGAGTTGAGGGAAATACTTTTGAAAATTTAGGTAATATCCAAATTACAATCATCGTTATCACAACGATACAATAGGAATATATTAAAGTATTTCCTGACATCCAAACGGACTCTCCAGCTGAGTTGATTGTTTTAAATTGATTTAATTGAGAGATTCCAATTACAATGGCTAATCCATTTACAAATCCAAGCATAACTGGTTGAGGGACCATTCTTATAAATTTACCTAATCGAAATATTCCAGATAATATCTGAAGAATTCCCATCAATACTACAGTGGCAAATAAATACTGGGCACCATGGTCAACAACTAAAGAAACCATTACAACAGCTAAGGCTCCTGTGGCTCCAGATATCATCCCGGGACGGCCACCAATTATTGCGGTTATTAAACCTACAATAAAAGCAGCATAAAGACCAGAAAGGGGAGTGACACCTGCAACAAATGCAAAGGCTATTGCCTCTGGCACTAATGCGAGGGCAACAGTTAAGCCAGATAAAATCTCAATTCTAAATAATGAAAAAGATGGGCCTTCTTCAGGTATATAATCTTTAACCAAAGAATTTGCAAATGATGAAATATTTGTACTTTTCATTACTTATTAAAATTTATTAATTTTAAGAAAAATTTATGAATTTAGAGAATTCTTCATTATTTTTTTCAAATTGATCAGGTATTTTTTCACCAAATTTTAAATTTTCTAAATCTATGACCTTATAAAAATCTCCTCTTAGCTTATCCCATTTATAAAATCCGTAATAGACAAGCATCACGTTATTTACAAATGAATTAATCCACTTTTCTAAATCTTCATTTGAAAGTTTTATTTTTTTAAATTTCATATGATTAGTTATTTCTTCTTTCAATTTTGCATGAGACTCTGCATAACTTGTCTCTGTTTTGCTTTCAGGATTAGGAGTATGCTTAGGAAAATTCTTTCTAATGACAATATTAATAAACCTATTTCTCATATAACTTGTTTCAGGAAGAGTAGATTTATTTAATATCATCCACCGGTGATATTGAATTTGAAAAGCTAGTGCTTGACCATCGGTTGTATAATTATAATCATCTTTGATGTTTTCAGTTTGAAAATTATTTTGTTGATTGGAATTTTCAATATTAAAAATTGCTTCATATATAAGCTCAGAGGCGTTATCTAGGACCTTGCTATCAAGATTTTTTGGCGCCGATTTTTTAAATGCTACAGCTAGTGATATTAAATAAGCATTTTTTGTTTCAATAGTTTCAAAAATATTATGGGCTAGGCTTATTGCTGAGGAAATATCAGATAAAAAATCTTCTTCTTTATCTCTCCATATAAATTCTAAAGGATGACTATCAAATATAGGGTTTAACATCACTTTGTTATAAATAGAATTATATTCCTCTTGACTGGCAACTAGGTTTTGAATGTCAGGATTAGAATAAATTTCTTTTAAAGATAAAGAAAATATCTCAAGAAGTTTTTCTTTATCTTTGATTGGGTATTCATTATTAGACCAATTTTCAATAGTTGCTGGAGATTTGTTATACATATATTCTTTAAATTGCAGAATTTAGCTAATTAATCCAAATTTATCAACTAATTTCATACAATTGTAATTACCCAAAAACAATGCTATTGAATATTAATGGATACAAACAAACCAAAACCTGACTGTGGATGTTCTTGTTCATGCTGTTGCACTTGTGGTGACGGTTGTTGTCAGTAAATAATTTTTAACAGAACAACTATTGCTAAAATAAAACCGAATACAATATCCACATATTTACCTTTCATCTTAAACATTAAGAAAAAAGAAAACAAAGCTAAGCTAATTACTATGATGCTTGCTAGATTTGAGACAAAAGGAGAGGGTTCCATATTTTAATCTTCCCATTTGAAGCGATCGAAAGATTTAAAAATTTCAAATATTCCTTTTTCCCACTGTTTTGAAATATATTGATAATCTTCATCATTGATTTCAAGAGACTGCCGATAAACTATTTTTGATAAATTATTTTTATAAACAACCAAGTCGATAGGTGGGCCGACAGATAAATCTGCTTTCATTGTACTATCCATACTTATTAAAGCACATCTGGCTGCATCACCTAAATAGGTATCTGATTTCACAACTCTATCTAATATGGGTTTGCCGTACTTAATTTCCCCAATTACAAGATAAGGTTTGAACTCACTAGACTTGATAAAATTTCCTTGGGGATAAACCAAATAAAGATCAGACTCTTGATTTTGTATATGCCCACCAACAATAAATGTTGAACCTAACTCTAGAGTTACTTGATTTATGCCATCTGGAGAGGAGTGTCGGACTGTTAATCTACCAATATATTTCGCAATCTCATTAAGGTTATAGAGATTGTTCAAACTATTTCCATTTGTGGGATCTTCTAAATCTTTGTTAATTGAATTAAAAACAGCTTGAGATGTTGCCAAATTACCAGATGTTAAAATAACAATATTTCTATCAATACCATTGTGGACATACATTTTTGTGTAAGAGTTATAATTATCTAAACCAGCATTTGTCCTTCTATCTGAGGCAAAAACCATTCCTTCATTTACTTTAATACCCACACAATAAGTCATAGATTTAATTAAATAGCTAATTTTAAATAAATACAAACGAATATTTACATATTAGCAATCTAAACTATGCATAACCGGCAATTATCATTTACTGTATTCTATTAGGGTGTCTATTAACTGGAATGATTATAATTCTAAGAGTAGTTACGATGAGTATCTTACTTCTGATAGAAAGTTAAGAAAAGAGGCAAGAGTAATATCAAAAATATTAAATGGTTATACAAGTAAAGATTTAGCAAGAATAGAACAAAATTGTCAAAGCACTATTAGCTCTAGAGGCATTAATTTTAAAGTTTATTCTGCAGATAAAAAAGCTGCGGAAGAAAAAAAATGGCCATTAGACATTATACCAAGAATAATATTAAGGTCACAATGGTTGAAAGTTAGAAAAGGGTTAATTCAAAGATGTAAGGCTTTGAATCTTTTTATTAACGATGTTTATAATGATAAAAAAATATTTAAAGACAAGGTATTACCTTACGAATTAGTTTTTGACTCAAAAAATTATTTAAAACAATGCGATGGATTCAAACCTAAAAGAAAAATTTGGTCTCATATCTCTGGAATAGATTTAATAAGAAATATAAAGGGGGAGTTTTTAGTTTTAGAGGATAATTTAAGAGTTCCCTCAGGCGTATCATATATGTTAGAGAACAGAATGGTAATGGGAGAAGTTTTCCCAGAGTTGTTTACTCGCTACAGAGTTTCCTCAATCAATCAATATTGCAATAGGTTATATCATTGCATGGTAGATGCCATTCCATATAAAAAAAATACACCAACAATGGTTGTATTAACTCCTGGAGTTTACAATTCTGCATATTTTGAACACTCTTTTTTAGCTCAGCAAATGGGAGTTGCATTGGTCGAAGGAAAGGATTTGTACGTAGAAGATGATAAAGTTTATGTGAAGACAGTTAAAGGGGGACTAAGAGTAGACTGCATATACAGAAGAATAGATGATACTTTTTTGGACCCTAAAACGTTTTATAAAGAGTCACTTTTGGGGGTTGCTGGCTTATACAAATCCTATCGAAAAGGAAATGTGGGTCTAATCAATGCCCCAGGTAGTGGTGTTGCTGATGATAAAGTTATTTATTCTTATGTTCCTAAAATTATTAAATATTATTTAGATGAAGAGCCTAAACTTAATCAAGTAGAAACTTTTTTATGTAATAATAAAAAACAAAGAGATCATGTCATAGCTAATTTGTCAAAAATGATTGTAAAACCAGCTGATGGCTCTGGTGGCTATGGAATATTAGTTGGACCTAAAGCTACAAAATCAGAGAGGGATACATATGCTAGAAAGATCACCCACAGCCCAAGAAACTACATAGCTCAACCTTTAGAAATTTTATCAACTACTCCCACACTTCAAGGAAGTAGTATGGAGCCCAGACATCAAGATTTAAGACCATTTATATTATCTGGCAAGGAAACATATGTGACTATGGGCGGTTTAACTCGGGTCGCTTTGAAAAAAGGTAGCACTATTGTAAACAGCTCACAGGGCGGTGGCTCAAAAGATACAATGGTTGTTGAGGACTAGTGGTTAGAAGTTTTACTTAGGTATTAATACTCTATTAGTTAAATGAATAATACCATTAGAAAACTTAATATTGGACTCAACAACTTCAGCACCATTCACATATAAAATCCCATTAATTTTTTTTATTTCTAAATCTAGACCATTAATTGATTTTGTGTTGATTGAATCTTCAACACTTTCAGTAGTGAATTCGCCTTCAACAAAATGAAAATTAATTAAACTTTGAAGTTGATCTTTATTTTTTTCTTTTAGATATCCATAGTAAGTCTTTGCACTTAAAGCAGCAAAGGCATCATCTAAAGGAGCAAATAATGTTAAATTTTCATAAGCTAATAAATTATTTGAAAGTTCAGAAGCAATTACAAATTCATTTAATTTTTGTAATCTTTCATTCTCATATATTGAGTCAACAATATTTCTTTCGCTAGCATGTAAAAATGAGAATATAAATATTAAAGATATTGAAAAAATTTTGGTCATAATGTTTGCTTTACGATAATTGTTTCATTTAGATTTTTCACATCAAACAAATCCTCATCACCGTTGGTCCATTTAACCTTAAATTTAAATTCAGTTTCATTTTCTCTTATCCCATAGTGAGCCACTGGCTCCATTTGACAAAGATAACCAGATCCAGCATCAATTGTTTTAGAGTGCTCTCTTTTATTTGTTATTAGTGTAACTGTTGCTCCTCTTGCAGGTGCACCGTGCATATTTAAAGGTCTTATCCTCAAATAAGACGTTTTTTCATCTGAATTAAATTTAAATAATGAGAGCGGTTGTAATCCTGACTCACCGTGCGAAATAAGTAGCTCAAGTAAACCGTCATTATCAATATCAGCAACCGCAGCGCCAGTTCCAAGTCCTTTTGGTTCTAAAGCATTGTTTAGTTTAATTTCCTGAAACACACCATTTTCAACTATTTTGAATAATTTGTTGGGTTCGCCAATATTATTTAAAAAAACTTCATCGTAACCATCATTATCAAAATCTGCAGATATAACAGTTCTTATTCTTGAGGGTTCATCAAAAGAGGGAACAGCTATATCTTTAAATTTGTATTCATCATAAACATAAGCTCTATGATAACCACCCCAGTTACCGTTTAGTATATCCAGCCTACCTCTGTACAAGATATCAGATAATGCTGTGCCTCGACCATTTTGATAGATATCTCTAACATTCATTTGACCTGCAACATCCAAAAATTTTCCTTCTTTATTAAAATATAAAAAATTAGGACCTCTTTCATTGGCTGCAAAAATATCCATTTGATCAGATACTATATGCCCCGCAACTACAGCTCTTCCACCTGTTATCTCATCTAACTTAAGACTTTCAGCTAAGTCTACAACTCTGTTGTCTATATACTCGTAAAAACGAGTAGGGCCCCCATAGTTAGCAACATAAATTCCATAATTACCTTTGCCTTCTCTATCAACACAAACAACTGATCGACCAGCAGTTAAGTTTAATTCATCTTGATTGATGTCTTTTTCAAACAAGTCCTCAATATTTTTATCTACAAGTTTTAATAGTCTATCTGAGTACATTTTTTGGCCACTGTATGTATCAGTATTCAAAAAATATATTTCTTCGTGACCATCTTTATCTATATCGCATGCAGCGACTCCAATAGTGGACCTGTTGAAGTCACTAAAAATATTTTCTTTAATTTTGTTTTTAAGACTGTTTCCATCATAACCTAGAGCAAGATTTTCATATCCAAAACCTGTAACTATAAACTCATCTGCTCCATCATTATCAAAATCAGTAACTGCAACACCGTAGCTCAATCTTGGTTTTTGGTCAGGAAGGAGGTTGCTTATATCTTTGAAAAAACTTTTTTCAGCAAATGATGACATAGAATAAAAAGCAAAAAATACAAAATATGAAAATTTAGCAAGTTTCATACATTTATTACTCAATATCCTTTGATCTAGATTTCAATCACATGTGTAATTATGAAATATGCAAACTGCTCAGTTTTCTTTTAAATTTAACAAATATCAAGCTTTCATTATCATCCCATTATTTATTTCAATTTTTTTTAGCTCATTACAGGCTAATGAAAATACAATCAAAAATGAGGAATACTATTATGAAACATTGAGAATTAATTGGGGAGATATGTTTCCAGACGGTAACAGAAATGCTGCGGGACCAAAGTTTTTTAAGTACCTAATTGATCAAGACCTCGATTTTAATGATTTTGTGGAATTTAATAAGAGATATTGCCCAGTATCTGGTTCGCTCATTCGCCCTGGGTCTGCTCCAGATTTTATCAGTATGCTTGATGAGTCAACTAACAATAAAACTTGTGGGTATATGTATCGTTGCTGTTGGCCCTGTACTTGTGACTCAATGAAGTATGCTAAGGCCATGAATATCTCACATAAATTTAAAGGTGTGGAAGAGCAATTTACTGTTATGACAATTGACAATCCCTGCGGTAAAGAGGAATTTCCTTTAGAAGTAAATCGAGATTATTTTTGCAATGGCGAGGAAATGAATATGGATCAAGTGTTTGCAGTTGATGGAAAAATGGTTATTGGTTTTTTACATAACCCCACTAGTTGTAGTAGTAGCGATCTTTTAGCTATAAATAACCATCCTGTTGTTGGCGAACAATGTAAAATTAGAAATACTACCAAAGAAGAAGAATTAATTTCTGGAATGGGTGATATTTTTATAAAGCTTTCAAAATAAACGAACCATAATAATTAATTTTTTAAAGCATAGTCACCGTAGATAATAGTATTACTGGTTTTTAATCTATATTTTTTTATAGCTCTAACAGACTTATACTTTTTTCTTAGTTTTCTCAATTCAATAGAAGCCTCTTTTCTATATTTTTTATTTTTCCACCAAGATGAATTACCGATCTCTAGGGTAATTATTTTAATCATTTAAAAATAATAAAGATTAAGAAAATATATCTTGATGTTTTTGAGAGACTCACTAAAAGTAAAAAAGTAAAAAAATTTACTCTTAATATCCCCGCTATTACTGTAAGAGGATCTCCAATTATTGGGACCCAAGCCAATAATAAAGACCAAATACCATATTTTTTAAAATACATTTCACTTTTTGCAATTTGTTTCTCATTTACCGGAAACCATTTCCTATCCTTAAATATTAATATTTTTTTCCCTAAATACCAATTAACTGATGAACCAAAAATATTCCCAAAACTTGCAACTACCAAAAGTAAATATTTATCAAAAGAGTCTGTTAATAGCATTGTTGATAAAACCAACTCAGAAGAAAGTGGAAGTATTGTAGCTGCTAAAAAACTAATTATTAATAGTTGTAAATATGAAATTAGTATTATCACATCATTAATATTTAAATATAAGTTTCAGCTTTTAAAATATCTAATATTAACATAAAGGTAAAATAACCTGCATTTATAAATACTATAAAACTAAACATATAAACAATTTCTTTGGATACATTTTCACTTACAAAATTTGGAAAGAAATATTTCCCAAGAAGAAAGCTTATTTCCGAATATATTACTGTTATTGTAGCGGCAATAAAAAGAACGTAAGTAAATTTCCCGAAAAAATTTACAACTAACAAACTTGACAAAGTAATTAATAATAAAAAAAGTGAAGAATAGATTGATAAATTTGAAATAGTTAGTTTTTTCTTGTAAATTTTTCTCGTCAAGAGTAGTAGGAAAAAAATAATTGTTAAAATAGAAGAAACTAAAAAAATCTTTGCATTATATAAAGAGTCTGAAAAAAAAACGTCCAAAAAATTATTTTTTTCTAATTTTTCTTATGGTCATAACGGAAAGATACAAAACAAAGAAAATTAAAGCGAAAGCTCCAATTAAAAATATCCACTTCATCTCTCAATTATACTAATTTTATTTTAAGTTGGAAGTTATGATCTCAAAACCTTAAGGTTTTTATTAGCAACTGCTAACCCGTATTTATCTTTAGTAAAAATTAATTTATCTGGAATATTTTCACCAATATCTAATATTACCTCTGACAGAGGGTTTAAAACCTCATCTTGTAATAATCTTTTTAAAGGTCTTGCACCGAACAAAGGATCAAATCCCTTTTCTTTGAGATAGTCAAAGGCTTCATCAGTAAAACCGATAGATATTCCTTTAGAAGAAATTCTTTTTTCAATCAACTGAATTTGATTATTCAAAATCGAACTTATATTTTCTTTTGTTAATTTGTTAAATAGAATTATGTCATCAATTCTATTTAAAAATTCTAGTCGAAAATGATTTTTAAGTTCTTCGAGGGCTAAATTTTTCTTTGTTGTATAGTCAAAGTTATCATCAACAGGAATTTGTGAACCAATATTAGATGTCAAAATAATAAGTGTATTTTTAAAATTTACTATTTTTCCTTTTGAGTCAGTTAACCTACCATCATCAAGAATTTGTAGTAATATGTTAAATACATCGGGGTGTGCTTTTTCAATTTCATCAAATAAGATTACTTGATAAGGACGTCTTCTCACAGAGTCTGTAAGTTTTCCACCATCATCGTAACCAACATAACCCGGAGGAGAACCTATTAACTTACTTACAGAGTGTTTTTCCATATATTCAGACATATCGAGCCTTAGCATTTGTTTTTCGTTATCAAAAACGTATTCAGCTAAAGCTTTAGATAATTCCGTCTTTCCAACACCAGTTGGACCTAAAAAAAGAAAGGAACCAAGGGGTTTATCTGGATCCTGAAGACCTGCTTTTGAAATCTTAATAGCTTTAGAGACCTTCTCAATTGCATCTTGTTGCCCAATGACTCTTTTTTCTAAAAGTTTTTCAATATTTATTAATTTGTCTTTTTCTCCTCCAATAAGTTTTTCTAAAGGTATACCTGTCCATTTGGACACTACACTTGCAATATCTTCTGCATTAATTACTTCATTTATAATAGTAGCCTGCTCTTTTTGATTTAACTCCTCATATTCTTTTTCAAGACTTGGAAGTAAGCCATACATAAGTTCACTTGCTTTTGTCAAATCCCCAGTTCTTTGAGCACTCTCAAGGTCTTCTTTTGCTTGATCAATTCTTTCATTAAGATTTCTTTTTGTATCTAAAATCTTTTTTTCTGACTCCCAAGTACTATTAAGGACATTTAATTTTTCCTGTATATTTGATATTTGAGTATCAATTTGCTCATTTTTTTTATCATCTTTATCATTTTCTTTAGAGAGTACGTTTTTTTCCATTTGAAGTTTGATAAGATCCCGGTCTAATTGATCAATTTCTTCAGGTTTACTATCAATTTCCATTTTAACTTTACTTGCTGCTTCATCCATTAAATCAATGGCTTTATCAGGAAGAAAGCGGTCAGTGATGTAACGATCAGATAATTGAACTGAAGATAAAATAGCCTCATCACTAATTCTAATTCCGTGATGAATTTCATACTTTTCTTTCAAACCCCTCAAAATAGCTACCGCGTCAGTAGAGGAGGGCTCGTTAACAAATACCGGTTGAAAACGCCTTGTCAAAGCAGCATCTTTCTCAAAGTATTTTTTGTATTCATCAAGTGTTGTGGCTCCAACACAGTGTAATTCACCTCGTGCTAATGCCGGTTTTAACATATTAGATGCATCCATTGCACCGTCTGTCTTTCCAGCACCAACAAGTGTATGAATTTCATCAATAAATAAAATAATTAAACCATTTTGTTTATGAATTTCCTTTAACACGTTTTGAAGTCTTTCTTCAAATTCTCCACGATATTTTGCTCCAGCAAGCAACAAACCAAGGTCAAGTATACGAATAACTTTATTCTCTAATGATCGTGGAACGTCTTTGTTCACTATTCTTTGAGCTAAACCCTCTATCAAGGCAGTTTTACCTACACCTGGGTCACCAATTAGTATTGGATTATTTTTAGTTCTTCTTGATAAAACCTGAATGGTTCTTCGAATTTCTTCATCTCTTCCAATAACAGGATCTAATTCTCTATTTTGTGCTTTTTGAGTAACGTTGATAGTATACTTTTCTAATGCATTAAAATTATCATCAGAGTTCTCACTGTCAGATTTTCCATCTTTTCTAAATTCTTCTATTTTAGATTTTACAGATGAGTGACTCAGACCATTTTTTTTTAATATACTTTCAATTTGATTATCTGATTTAATACAACTCAAAAATAAAGTATCAATTGACACAAAACTATCTTGATTTGTTTTTGCTATTTTTTCAGCACTTTCAAATAATATTAATAATTTAGGATCGGCATAAATTTGGCTTGAAGTTGAACCGTTTACTGGCTCTTTTAAAAGTAATTCAGAAATATCTTTTTTAATATTATCAATGTTAATTTTCTCAAAAATTTTAATTATTATTTCATGATTAGAATTTAATAACTCACTTATAATATGAATAGGTGCAATCTTTTGATGTTTTTTACCTAATGCCAAATTTTGTGCAGAATTAATTATTTTTTTTGAACTATTAGTGTATTTTTCAAAATTCATCATATAATTTATTTGGTTATAATTTATGAAGAAACAAGACCTTAAAAGAAAAAATATTGAAAAACAAAAAAAAGATAAATTAGCCCAGAAATTAAGAGAAAATTTAAAAAAAAGAAAAAAATCAAAAAAATAAATTTATGCAAACTGTAGTCATACAAGGTCCTTCTACCTTAAAAGGACAGATCGATATCTCAGGATCCAAGAATGCCTCGTTACCAATTATGATATCTACTTTGTTGTCCAAGGGTAATTGCTTAATTAACAACATACCTAATCTCAGGGATACAAGATTTTTAGTTTCAATTCTAAAAGATTTAGGTTGTCGTGTTGACTTTCAAAAAAATACATTTGTTATTAAGAGTTCTGCAATTAAAAAAAAATCTGCTGATTATGAATATGTTCGTCAAATGAGAGCTTCTATTGTTATTTTAGGTCCTGCTATTTCAAGATATAAAAAATTTAAAATAGCACTTCCAGGTGGTTGCTCAATTGGCACTAGAGGAATTGATTTACACTTAGATGCTTTAAAGAAAATGGGTATTAAAATCTCAATTAAAAATGGCTATGTAATAGCAGAAAGAAAAAAAGATAAACTAAACTCAATCAACCATAAATTTCCAAAAATTAGCGTTGGAGCTACTCAAAATATCTTAATGGCATCTACTTTAGCAGATGGTATTAGTAAATTAAAAAATTGTGCCATCGAGCCTGAAGTTATAGATCTAATAAATTTTTTGAACAAATGTGGAGCTAATATAAAAGTAAAAAACAGAACAATTACCATTAAGGGTGTTGAAGAATTGAACCTTGAAGATTATAAAGTCATTCCTGACAGGATTGAGGCAGGATCTTATATTTTAGCTACCATGGCAACGAAAGGTAGACTCATATTAAATAACTTTAATCCAAATGACTTAACTTTACCTTTAAAAATTTATCAAGACATGGGGCTAAAAATAAAAAAGATATCTAAAACCTCTTATGAATTTAATTGCAAAACACTTAAACCAATAAAAAAAATTTCTACTAAAGAATTTCCTGGATATCCTACAGACTTACAAGCCCAACTTATAGCTACACAACTTAAGTCTGCCCTGAAATCAAAAGTAGTTGAAAATATATTTGAGAATAGATTCATTCATATCCCCGAACTTAGAAGATTTGGAGCTAATCTATCAATTATTGGAAAAACTGTGACAATACATAAAACCCCGAATTTATTTGGCGCTGAGGTGATGGCAACTGATATAAGAGCTAGTTTTTCTCTTATAATAGCTGCAATGATGTCCAAAGGCACAACTGTAATAAACAGAATTTACCACTTAGATAGAGGGTATGAAGATTTTGATTTAAAATTAAAAAAATGTGGCGTAAACATATCTAGAAAAAAATGAACAATCAAAATTTAACTATTGCTTGTCCTAAAGGAAGACTGGAAGGAAAGGTTGTAAAATATCTCTCTGAAAGAGGCGTTGTTATAGAACAACCTTTTTTTAACGAGAGTGTAAGGAAATTGACTTTCGATACAAATTTCAAAGAGATAAAAGTCATCAAATTAAAACCCTCAGATATTAGATCTTATATTATGTTAGGGGCAGCAGATATTGGATTTGTTGGATACGATGATATTTTAGAAAATAGTTCACAAAATATTGTTCTATTAAAAAAAACTAATATAGGAAAGTGCAGAATATCCATAGCATCAGATAAAAAAGAAATTAATTTTTCAGAGAAGAAAATATTCAAAGTTGCAACCAAATTTCAAAATATATCTGAAAACTACTTTAGAGATCTAAATATACAAACAGAGACAATAAAATTAAATGGCTCCATAGAGCTTGCAGTAAAATACCAAATTGCTGATTTTATTTTAGATCTTGTACAATCTGGAAAGACTCTGAAAGATAACCAACTTTATGAAAATGTAATCATCAATAATGATATCTCAACTGTCATCATAAGCAGTTATTTTGCCTATGATTTAAAGAAAAAATTTATAAAAAAACTACTAACAAAAGGTTTATAATGAGGATCGTTAGTAAAAAATGGATTTTTGATAATCTCAACTCCTCCTCAAATGTTAATTTAGCAGTAAGTGGTACTGTCAAAAGTATCATTAAAGATATCAAAAAAAATAAAGATGAAGCTTTATTAAAGTATGTAAGAAAGTTTGAAAATAAAAAAGCTACTTTAAATAATTTAGAAATAAGTCAAAAAGCTCTAAAGGAAGCTTATAATTCTATATCAAATGATAGTAAAAAAGCACTGCAATTAGCCTATAAAAGAATTCACTATTATCACTCAAAACAAAAAAAATTATCATATTCCTTTAGAGATCAAATCGACTCAAAATTTTATATTCAATGGAATCCAATTGAAAACGTTGGCTTATACATTCCTGGTGGACTAGCGTCTTATCCCTCGACTGTTTTAATGACAGCTATTCCTGCAAAAATAGCGAAGGTTCCAAACATAATGATTTGTGTTCCCTCTCAAAATGGCGAAACATCAAAACTAACTTTAGCAGCTGCTTATCTATGCGGAGTAAATAAAGTTTACAATGTTGGTGGAGCTCAGGCGATTGCAGCGTTTGCTTTTGGCACTAAGTTAATAAAAAAAGCTGATAAAGTATTTGGTCCAGGAAACCAATATGTGGCCGAAGCAAAAAAACAATTATTTGGATTTATTGGAATAGATTTACCAGCAGGACCATCGGAAGTTTTAGTAATAGCAAATAATAAATCAAATCCCTCATGGATAGCTTATGATGTTCTCGCGCAAGGCGAACATGATCCTAATGCAAAAACCTATGTAATAGCTAAAAATAAAAACATTTTACTTAAAGTAAAAAATGAACTTCAAATAATAATGAAAGAGATAAAATTAAAAAATGTTGATCGATCTATTAAAAATAATTGCTACTTAATTTTAGCTAAGAGTCAAAAAGAAATATTTGAAATTTCAAATTTTATTGCCCCAGAGCACCTCCACATTCATGAAAAATTTAATAAAAATATATTGAAACATATTATAAATGCAGGATCTGTATTTTTAGGAGAAAAATCTCCTGTAGCTTTAGGAGATTACACTATAGGCACTAACCATGTACTACCTACAGATCAAACTGCAAAATTTACTTCTGGTTTAGGTGTCGAAGATTATACAAAAAAAACAGTTTTTATTAAGCCTGGTAATAAGACTCTAAAGAAAATAGCAAAGCCCACAATCAATCTTGCAAGACAAGAGGGTTTAGAGGCACACGCTTTATCAGTTGAAATTAGAAAGATCAAAACATAAGATACATCAACATGTCCAAAGAAGATGCAATAGAATTTCAAGGTGTGGTTTCAGAGCTACTTCCAAATGCTATGTTTAAAGTTAAGCTAGATAATGACCATGAAGTCATAGCCCATACGTCTGGAAAAATGAGAAAAAATAGGATTAGAGTACTTGCAGGAGACCGAGTAACAGTTGAAATGACACCATATGATTTAACTAAGGGCAGAATAACATTTAGGTCAAAGAACTAATGAATAATTTTTTAAAAGGAGTAATGCCATGTCTACAAAACTTATTGTTACAAACTACAAAAATTTCAAGTGTGGAGTTAAGCTAAATGAAGGGGAATTGGTTAATATTCGCTTTCAACCTAACCAAGATGTTCAAATCGGGGATATCTATAAAGTAAAAATCACAGAAATTTTACCCAACGATAGCGGTGCCTTTGTCTCTTATGGCAGCGGAGACCAAAGAGGTTTTTTTAAAAGAATAAACTTTCCCAATGGAGATAAAGCCCATGAAGGACAATCATTATTACTTCAAGTTAGAAGCATAGGGTCCAAAGATAAAGTTCATCTTTTCACAAATAACGTGATACTAACTGGTAAATTTATAAATTTATTACCTTATGGTGATGAGATAATTTTAAGTAGAAGAACCAGAAAAAACTTAGATACAAATCAACAAGATAAAATTATGGATGCTTTAAGTGAGTCTGAAGTGGGACTAATAGCTAGACACAATCTTATTCCAGAAAATATTGAAATTGCTCAATTTGAGTTAAATTATTTAAATAATCAATGGAAAGAGATTGAGTTAAATGCGAAAGAATTAAGCGAAGAGGGCCTTGTTTTTCAAAATACCTATTTTGATCAAAACTTTGTTTGTGATTACTCAGACAAAAACACTGATCAAATTATTTTTAGTGATAATGATCGATTTGAAAGAGTTAAAAACTGGGATGAAAAGCTAGATTCAACTTTTGCAAATTTATGTGAAGAAATGTCAAATGAACAAATTGAAGAAGTGTTTAATTTGGGAGAAAAAATTGATTATTTGATTGGACATTATTACGATTTACCAAGTGGAGGCAATATCATGATTGGTAAAACAGATGCGCTCACAGCAATTGATGTAAATACTGGTTCTGCAAAAAGATTTGATACTAACAGAGAGGCTATCCAATTAATTTCTAGGCTCATCAAATTAAAAAATATATCTGGAAAAGTTGTAATTGACCCTGTTGCAAGTGACCAAAATACACTTAGAAAACTTGTGGGCATGTTGAAAAACGAATTTAGAGATGATTTGAGCATTACTAATGTTTATGGCTACACTAGGGGTGGACTGTTAGAATTGAGTAGGTCCAGAAACGATCGTTCAATTGATGAGTTAAATCTTCAATAACTCTAAGAAGTGGTGGCCAGAGACGGAATCGAACCGCCGACACGAGGATTTTCAGTCCTCTGCTCTACCGACTGAGCTATCTGGCCATAGCGAATAATTCTTATTATAAATAATTTCTTTTTACTAGTAAAAATTAGTTATTATAGGAAAGAGGGGTACTAAATGACAAATTTTGAAAAAGTGAAGTTATTCATGAATACTTATGGTCAAGAAGTAAAGGACAAAGCTGAATTTAGTGATGCAAAGACAAACAAATTAAGAATTGACCTTATAAAAGAAGAATTAGAGGAATTAACCCAAGCAATGAATGATAAAAACTTGCTTGAGGTAGCTGATGCATTAACTGACATACTTTACGTTACTTATGGAGCCGGCCATGCTTTTGGTATTGATTTAGATAGATGCTTTGATGAAGTTCAAAACTCTAACATGAGCAAGTTAGGTGAGGATGGAAAACCTATTTATAATGAGTCTGGAAAGGTAATGAAAGGCCCGAATTATTTTAAACCGGACCTTTTAAAATTTATTAATTAAGCCTTTGGCATATTGGTGGCACCAGTTTCTAAAGAGAAAATTTTACCATCTTTAAAAGTAAATACTGCCATTACAGCTTGAGTATTGCCATCTGAAAAAGTCACAAAAGAATGCTCAATCCCAATTTCATCGTTTTCATAAATAATTCGAACCTTTTCTCTATTAATATCATCGCTCATTGCCCACTTTATTACATCTTGTTTGCCTAAAACATTTCCGGATGCGTGCATTGTAAATTTATAATCATCATGAAGCACCTCATTCATTCCAGCTTCATCTTTGTTCATAAAAACTTCGTTATATTTTTCTAATAAAGACATTTATTTCTCCTTAAATTATTAATCTCAGTTATTCTCCCCAAGCTCCATGAAACTCTATCATAACAGCAGTTTCATTACCGACTACCCATCCATCATGACCTGGATCAATTGAGTAAGCTTGACCTGAAGAGTAAGTTGCCTCTGTTCCATCATCCATTCGTACACAAACAGAACCAGATGCAATATAACCTAAATGTTTTGTTTGACAACTTTCTGTGCCAACATGTGGCTTTACATCATTTGACCACTTCCAACCAGGCTCAGCAGTGATCCTCATCATTCTTTGATCACCAACCTTAACAACATCTACAGTTGCATTATTAAAGTTGTTATTTTGATCATCTGGATTATTGAAATCTTTTATTTCTATTCCCATCAAATCATCCTTTTTATGTAATATCGACTGAAGTTAATTCAAATAATTCTATACTTTGAATACATTCATCGTAAATAGGTTTCATTACAGGATTGGTTCCTTTAACGATTCCCATCATTTCCTCTTCATTGTGAACATGAACTTTAAACATGATACCGCTCTTATCAGGTAAAATTCCAGGAACTGTTTTTTCAACATGTGCTGCAGCTTTCCTCATAGCCATCCCCTCTTCAGATTGAAAAAAAGCCATAAATTTTTCAAATTTTCCTTCACCCTCTTTAAATTTACCAATAGCTAACATCATTTTTTCCATAAAAAATTCCTCCTTATTTTTATCTATTATGATTTAAAATATTTTAATTTCAATATTATGCATAAAAATCATATTAAATTTTAATAAAATATTTTTGATATAAATTATCGTTTATCATCTAATAATCTAATTTAAATCGTAATAATTGCATGAAAACTATTTTTAAAATTGGTTCCAAAAGTCATACACTTAAATATCAAAGAAAAATGTCAGAGGGTGAAGTAAAAAAAATGAAATCATTTATTACTTCTAAAGGCGTAAAGATAGAAAAAACAAGTAAATTTAACATAATTGATATCAGTGATCATAAAGACTCCAGGACATACAAAATTACTTTATAAAAGATTACAAATTTAATGAGAGGGGCGTTCTGTTGCCCGGCCGCCCCAAAGCCGCGCTTACCTAATTAGATTAAGCAGCGAGTGCTAATTGATTATTTTTAGCAATTACTTTAAGTTTCTATACGAAGAAACGCTTACAACGAGCAAAAACTATATCCTTCAGAGCACGTCAAACCTATATCACCCCCATTAAATTTTTTATGGTGGAGGTGTCGGGTACCGCCCCCGAGTCCGATACACCTATTACATACAGCGTTTATTGCCATAGTTGATAAACAACGAAGATAATATAGTCTAATAAATGAATCCTTTAAACATCTATGAAGAAAAAAATCACTAAAGTGCCAAAATTTAAAGATTTTAAAACCACTAGAGCAACATCATCTGCCCTAGAAAAAATACTTTATAAGCAAATACCTATTTTAGATCATGGCTTTATAAGAGTTATTGACTATATGGGAACTGATCAGTCTATAGTCCAAGCGGCAAGAGTCTCTTATGGTGAGGGAACAAAAAAATTACGTGAAGACAGGGGTCTTATTAGATATTTGTTAAGTCATTGGCATACAACTCCGTTTGAGATGTGTGAAATTAAGTTTCATATTAAACTACCTATTTTTGTTGCTAGACAATGGATTAGACATAGAACTGCAAACGTAAATGAATACTCTGCAAGATACTCAGTACTAGATAAAGAATTTTATGTTCCAGAAATGGATCAACTTGGATCTCAATCGACTACAAATAAACAAGGAAGATCAAATACTTTAGATAAAAAATTTGCGAAGCAAGCTCAAGATTTAATTCAAAAGAATTCAGAGCAACTTTATGACGACTACCAAAATTTATTGAATGGTAAACTTTTAAATAACGATGAATACGTTGAAGGGGAAGGTTTAGCGAGAGAACTAGCTCGAACAACTCTTCCATTAAATTATTACACTCAATGGTATTGGAAGGTAGACCTTCATAATCTCATGCACTTTTTGAGATTAAGAGCAGATAGTCATGCTCAGTATGAAATACAAATTTATGCTGAAAAAATGGTTGAAATATTGAAAAAGTGGGTTCCTTTAACATACGAAGCTTTCGAAGATTACCGTTCAGACTCATTCCAACTCTCAAAGGAGGCTTTAAAAATTGTTAAAGATAAATTAGCAAATAAAAAAATTAAGAAGTCTAATTATAAGCTATCCCCAAGAGAGCTTAGAGAGTTAGAAGTAAAGTTTAATATTAAATTATCTTAACTTTGAAATTTTTTTGTGATTGCGTTTGTAATATTTTCAAATTTTTGAGAATAATCGTCCTTATAGTCAAAACAATAGGGCTTTCCGTCATCACAACTTTTAGGAACATTTAAATTAAAAGGAAGCTCTTCAATTAAATTTATATTTTCTTTTAGCAATAAAGACTTGGTCTTCGATTCACCAAAAATATATTTTTTTTCATTTTGTTCTTCTAAATAAGACATGTTTTCTATTACGCCAAGTATTGGAACATCCACCTTGATAAACATATTAATACCTCTAATGACATCTTTTAGTGATAACAACTGGGGAGTTGTAATAATAAGAGTTCCATTCAGTTTTAGTTTTTGAGACATTGATATTTGCACATCACCAGTACCAGGGGGAAAATCAACAATTAAATAGTCTAAATCACCCCATATTGTCTTATTTATGAGACCATCAAGCCCTTTTGCTAACATTGGTCCTCTCCAAACAATTGCTTGTTCTTCATTGACTAGGAAGCCTATCGACATCGCCTTTATCCCAAATACTTCAAAGGGCAAAAACTTCCCATCTTCAACTTTGGGTTCCTTATCTCCGATGCCAAGTAATGTTGGGACACTAGGTCCATATATGTCTGCGTCTAAAAGGCCAACTTTGTATCCTTGGTTCGCTAAAGTTATAGCGATATTACAAGCCACAGTGGATTTACCAACACCACCTTTACAGCTTGAAATTCCAAAACAAGTCTTGATATTCATCTATTAAACACTACATATATTGTATCGTGAACAAAAACAAATTTAAAATTTTCGCACTTGATGGCCCATGGGGTTCCTCTTCAGGAAATAATAATAGAGGATCTGGTGGAGGTTTTTCCGGTGGAAACAACGACTCAATCGATGATCTTCTTAAAGATCTTAAAAATAAATATAAGTTTAAAATGCCTTTTAAAGGTGGATTTAAGGGTGTTTCATTTTTAATTTTAATTGCTTTTGTTATTTGGTTGGCAACTGGTTTTTACAGAGTTGAACCTGATGAACAAGGAGTTGAATTATTATTTGGTAAGTGGAACGAAAGTACAACTGACCCCGGGCTTCATTATTTCTTTCCTACTCCTATTGGAAAAGTTCTAACACCAAAAGTAGAGGCAATTAGAAAAATTAATGTTGGCTTTAGATCAAGTGGTAATTCTACAAGAGATGTTCTTGAAGAAAGCATGATGCTTACATCTGATCAAAATATTTCAGACTTAGACTATACCGTTCTTTATAGAATTAAAGATGCTGGTCAGTTTTTATTTAATTTAAGGGATCCTGAGGAAACCGTAAAAGTAATTTCTGAGAGTGTTCTTAGGGAAGTTGTAGGACAAACAAACCTTGAAGGCCTTCTTACTGTATCTAGACAGTCTGTTGAAAGAGACTCACGGTCTTTACTTCAAGAGCTCTTAGATGAGTATGAAGTTGGGATATTAATCCAGTCTATTCAATTACAAGATGTTAATCCCCCAAGAGAAGTTATTGACGCTTTTGATGATGTTCAAAAAGCAAGACAGGATAAAGAGAGAACTGTCAATCAGGCAGAAGCCTACAGTAATAGAATTGTTCCAGAAGCTAGAGGTGAAGCTGAAAAAATTCTTCAAGAAGCAGAGGGCTATAGAAACAAACTAATTAAACAAGCTGAGGGTGAATCAAGTAGATTTCTTCAAGTGCTAGATACCTACGAGCAGTCAAAAGAAACAACTAAAAAAAGAATATACCTAGAAACCTTAAGAGATGTTCTTTCAGGATCAAGTAAGATAATGATCGATCAAAACTCTGGAAATGGTGTTGTTCCCTATCTGCCGCTAAACGAATTAAATAAAAATAAACAAGGAGATAGCCAATGAAAATGAGAAATTATGTAATCGTCGGATTGTCTTTCTTCTTTATTTTATTTGCATCAGGTTTTTTCTTTGTCGTAGACCAAACAAAACAAGTAATAGTTTTACAATTTGGTGAACCTCGTGCTGTACATCAAACACCTGGTTTAAAGTTTAAATTACCTTTTATTCAAAACGTTGTTTACTATGATAGTAGGGTTTTAAACTTAGATCCAGCCCAAGAGGAAGTAATCCTCAGAGACCAAAAGCGTATCGTGGTCGACTCAATTGTAAGATACATGATTAAAGATCCTCTGAAGTTTTTTCAGACAACAAGAACAGAATTAGCATTAAATGATCGTTTGGGTAGAATTGTAAACTCTTCAGTTAGAGGTGTGATTGCCCAGTATCAATTAAATGATTTGTTATCTGATGATCGTGAAAAAATTATGGCTGAAATTTTTGAAAACGTTCGTGAAGACCAAGATAACTTTGGTATTGAAATTGTAGATTTAAGACTAAAAAGAACCGAATTGACCCCTGAAGTTCAATCTAACGTTTTTGATAGAATGAGAACAGAGAGGGAAAGAGAAGCCAACCTCTTAAGAGCTGAAGGTCAAGAGATATCACAAAAAATTAAAGCGACTGCAGATAGACAAAAAATTGAAATAATTGCAGAGGCTGAAAAGCAATCTAATATTTTAAAAGGTGAAGGAGAAGCAGCAAGAAACCAAATCCTAAATGATGCTTTTGCAAAAGATCCAGAGTTTTTTGAATTTATTAGGTCTATGGAAGCTTACTCAGATACTTTTAAAGATGGAACAACTACTATGGTTATATCACCTGATAGTGATTTCTTTGAATACTTTGAAAACTCTGAGGGTTCAAACTAAAACTATCAAATATTAATGAAAAGACTCATCTTTTTATCTCTTTTCAACTTACTTTTTCTAACAAATACTACTTTTGCACAATTTGAAAGAGGATATGCTGACTTAGTAGATGAGCTGTTACCCTCAGTTGTTAGCATAGCGACCAGCCAAACAGTAGAGAGGAAAACTAGTCAATTACCTGAACTACCAGAAGGACATCCATTCAATGACATGTTCGATGATTTTTTTGGAAATCAAATGCCTAAACGTGAAAATTTAACTGGTCTTGGATCTGGATTTATTATCAATGACGAAGGTTATGTAGTGACAAATAATCATGTAATAAGTGGTGCAGATCAAATTACTGTAATTTTTAATAATGGAATTGATGAAATCTCAGCAGAACTTGTTGGAACTGATCCTAAGACTGACATTGCGGTGTTAAAAATTGATCCTTCATCTGTTAATATTCAAAGCCTAAATTGGGGTGACTCAGATGTTTCAAGAGTTGGTGATATAGTTTTAGCTATTGGCAACCCCCTTGGTTTAGGTGGAACCGTTACATCTGGAATTATTTCTTCCATAAACAGAGATATCGGTGGAGGCCCTTACGTTGACTTCATACAAACTGATGCAGCTATCAATAGAGGCAACTCTGGTGGACCATTATTTAATTTAGACGGAGAAGTGATCGGAATTAATTCTATGATTATCTCCCAAACAGGAGGAAGTGTTGGTTTGGGTTTTTCAATTCCAGCTAAAACAGCAAAATTGATTGTTGAACAAATAATTACATTTGGCCAAGCAAAAAGAGGAAGACTTGGTGTACAAATTCAAGATTTAACTCAAGAATTTTCTGATAGCTTGGGTTATGACTCAACAGATGGAGCTTTTGTAGCATCTGTCGAACCTAATAGCCCAGCAGCACTTTCAAACATACAGGCAGGGGATATCATTATTGAGTTTAACAATCAAAAAATTTTATCATTTAAGGATTTACCAAAAGTTGTCGCAGAAACGCCTATTGGAAGTCAAGTTGTGGTAAAAGTTTGGAGAAATGGAGAAATTATAGATATTGATGTTAAGGTTGGTGAATTAGAAGAAGATGGTAAACTTGCTAAAAATGAGGGAGTATATCTTGATGAACTAGATATTACTGTCGAAGAATTGACAAGTGAAGCTATAAACAATTTAGGATTAGACTCAAAAACGTCAGGCATTTTGGTCAGAGAAGTTGGTGATAAAAACCAAAATTTATTAATCAATGATGTAATTATTCAAGTTTCAAGTGAAAAAATTAAGGATATTAGATCTTTTCAATCAATTATTAAAAACAGTATCAAATTAAATCGAGATAAATTACTGTTAAGAGTCATTAGAGACGGTAATGAATTTTGGCTAATTAACCCATTCGTTATTGAATAATCATCTTTTTGTTGTAGGCCCTACCTGCTCAGGTAAAAATGATTATGCTTATGAATTATCAAAATTAATTGATATTGAAATTATTAACGCTGACAGTATTCAAGTTTATAAACAATTAAAAATCCTATCTAACAGACCCACTGAGAAAGAATTAAAGATAGTTCCTCATCATCTCTACGGACATATCAATAACAAAGATTACTCAGTCAATCATTGGATTGATGATGTTAAACAAGCACTTAAAAATATTCAAAGTAGAAATAAGACTCCTGTTTTTGTTGGAGGCACAGGATTTTATATACAATCTCTGATAGAGGGATTATCAGAGATGCCATCAATTAGTCAAAAATTTAAAAAAGAAGCAGAAGATTTATTTTTAAGTAAAGGTCCAGACCATTGTTTAAACGTTCTAGATAAATATTATAAAGAAAAAATCTTCCCAAAAGACAAACAAAGGCTATTGAGTCGTTTAGCTTTCTGCTTAGAATACAACGATACGATGGAAAATAATTATGGTAATAAAGTTCCCATCACTCCTAATCCACTCGTTATACAAGTCACAAAACCTAAAAAAGATCTTTATGAAAAGGCAGAATTAAGATTTCAACAAATGATCAGTAATGGTGCCTTAGAGGAGGTTAAATCTCTCTATGAAAATAAAAAAATATCTAAAACACTTTACAAAGCACATGGTCTTCCTGAGTTATTATTATGTATCAGAAACAAAATGAGTTTAGAGGAGGCCATCTACTTAGGTATAAAAAATACCAAAAGGTATATCAAAAGACAGTTTACATGGTGGAATAACCAAAAATTCAGCCAACTTAATCTTAGAATAAACTATAAAAAAAGCTTCCCTAAAGATTCAATTGAAAATATAAGTATATACCTAAATGGACAATGAAAACGAATTTACGGGAGCAGATATTCTACTTAAGGCCCTCAAAGACCAAGAAGTAGATACAATTTTTGGCTATCCAGGCGGAGCTGTTCTCCCTATTTATGATGCAATTTTTGGCCAAAATTTTTTAAAACATGTTTTGGTAAGACAAGAAGCTGGTGCAGTTCACGCAGCAGAGGGATATGCTCGATCAAGTGGGAAAGTAGGAGTCTTGTTAGTGACTTCAGGCCCTGGGGTTACTAATGTGGTAACAGGCTTAACTGACGCATTAATGGATAGCATTCCTATAGTTTGTATTAGCGGGCAAGTCCCTTCACATTTAATAGGCACAGATGCATTTCAAGAATGTGATACTACTGGAATTACAAGACCTTGTACTAAGCATAACTACTTAGTGAAAGACGTTAGTAAGCTCTCTGAAACAATTCATGAAGCATTTAAGATAGCTAGCTCAGGAAGACCAGGTCCTGTGTTAATTGATATTCCAAAAGATGTCCAATTTGCAAAGTCAAAATATATACCAAAAAAAGATATTAGTTTTAGAGAGCACAGAATTAAGGCTGGCTCAAAAAATGTTGATAAAAATTTTGTTCAAGAGCTTGTAAATCATATTAAAAATTCTGAAAGACCTATTTTTTATGTTGGTGGCGGTTGTTTAAACTCTGGACCTCAAGCTAGTCAAGAATTAATTAAGCTCGTAAATAAAACTAATATCCCAATCACAACAACACTTCATGGATTAGGGTGTTTTCCAGGCGAAGATAAAAGTTCACTTGGGATGTTGGGAATGCACGGAAACTATGAAGCAAACTTGGCAATGAATAAGTGTGATTTAATGATCAATGTTGGAGCAAGGTTTGATGATCGAGTAACTGGGAGACTTGATGCATTTTCTCCAGACTCTGTAAAATTTCATATAGATATAGACCAAAGTTCAATTAATAAAAATGTAAAAGTTGATTTTCATACAAATACTGACATTACTCAGACACTAAAAGAAATAAACTCATTTATAGAGTCTGATAATATTGAACTTGAAAAAAAAGACTACACTAATTGGTGGGGTCAGATTAATGACTGGAGGAAAAAAGAATGTCTTCACTATGAGCAAGGCGAAGAGATTATCAAACCTCAACATGCCATTTCTAGGTTGTATGATCTAACTACTCAAAAAGACACTTTTATTACCACTGAAGTTGGACAACATCAAATGTGGGCAGCGCAGTATTATAAATTTTCAAAACCCAATAGGTGGATTACTTCTGGTGGTCTTGGGACAATGGGCTTTGGTATGCCCGCTGCAGTTGGAGCACAAATGGCAAATCCTGACTCGCTAGTCATAGATATTGCTGGAGAGGCATCTTTTCTGATGAACATTCAAGAAATAGCTACCGCAGTTCAATACAAGTTACCAATTAAGATTTTCATTTTAAATAATGAATATATGGGAATGGTTAGACAGTGGCAGGAACTTCTTCATGGAAGTAGATACTCCGAGAGTTATGTGGACGCTCTTCCTGATTTTAAAAAACTTGCTGAAAGTTTTAATGCAGTTGGAGTGAGAGCAAAAAATGTTTCTGAGTTAGACGATGCTATTAATGAAATGGTTTCTATAGACAGACCTGTTATTGCTGATATTTGGGTTGATAAAAAAGAAAATTGTTTTCCAATGATACCATCTGGGGCTGCGCACCATGAAATGCTTTTATCAAAATATGATAAAGAAAATCCTGAAAATCAAGAAAAGGGAAAAGTACTAGTCTAATAAATTTTTTAACCATGTCCTCTACATCTGTTTATCCTACACCTATCAACGCCTTTAAACAGTCCAAGCGAAGTGTACTTTCTGTTATAGTAGATAATGAACCAGGTATCCTTGCACGTATTGTTGGATTATTTTCTGGACGTGGATATAATATCGAAGCGTTAAATGTAACGGTAGTAGATATTAAAAATAATCTTTCACGTATAACTATCGAAACATTGGGAGAAGAAAAAGTAATTAGCCAAATTATTGCTCAACTAGAAAAACTTGTTCCCGTTCATAGTGCTACAAATTTAGCAAATTTAAGTGAGTCATATGAAGCAGAAATTTGTTTGGTTAAAATTGAATTCGATAATAATGAGCAGGATCAAAAAATACTTAATTTTGCAGATATTTATCGTTCAAGAACTGTTCAAAAAAGACAAAATATCGTGGTTTATGAAATTTCAGGTACCAGTGAGCGAATCAACAAATTTTTAGATGACTTAAACACAATCGGTGGTATAAAAGTCGAATTAGTTCGAAGCGGGCCTATAGGGCTCGGTATATAACGTTTTTAGGGGGTAATATGAAGGTTTATTACGAACAAGATGCTGATTTTAACTTAATTAAAGATAAAAAAATTGTAATTATAGGTTTTGGGTCTCAAGGTCATGCTCATGCATTAAATTTAAAAGACTCTGGAGCATCTAATGTAGTTGTTGGATTAAGAGAAGGTTCTTCTTCTATCGAAAAAGCAAAAAATGTTGGTTTGAAGACTCAGACACCTGCCGAAGCTGTTAAGGACGCTGATATTGTAATGTTTCTGGCCCCTGATGAAAATCAACAAGATATTTATCAAACTCAAATTCACGATAATATCAAAAATGGTGCTGCTTTAGCTTTTGCACATGGTTTGAATATCCATTTTCAACTTATAACAGCTAGAGATGATTTAGATGTCTTTATGGTGGCTCCAAAAGGACCAGGTCATACAGTCAGAGGTGAATATCTAAAAGGTGGAGGTGTTCCATGTTTACTAGCGGTTGATAAAAATGTCAGTGGTAATGCAAAAGAAATTGGTCTTGCATATGCTTCTGCTTTAGGCGGTGGTAAATCAGGTATAATTGAAACTACATTTAAAGAAGAATGTGAAACAGACTTATTTGGTGAACAAACAGTTCTTTGTGGTGGTTTAATGTCTTTAGTTAGAAATGGATTTGAAACACTTGTTGAGGCTGGTTATGCACCTGAAATGGCTTATTTTGAATGTTTGCATGAAGTAAAATTAATTGTTGATTTAATGTATGAAGGTGGGATGGCCAATATGAGATATTCTATATCTAATACTGCTGAATACGGAGATTATACAAGAGGTCCTAGAGTTGTGCCAAATGATGCTACAAAAGCTGAGATGAAAAAAGTTCTTACTGAAATACAAGATGGTACTTTTACAAAAGAATGGATGTCAGAGCATAAAGCAGGCCAAATAAAGTTTAAACAAATGAGAGATCAAGGTGCAAAGCATCAAATTGAAGAGGTAGGAGCTAAATTAAGATCGATGATGCCATGGATAGCGTCTAATAAACTTGTAAAGGATATCTAATATTGCCAGATAAAGTATTAATTTTTGATACGACTCTTAGAGACGGAGAGCAATCTCCGGGTGCTTCTATGAATCAAGAAGAAAAACTCTCTATTGCCAGATTATTAGAAGAGTTAAAAGTCGATATTATTGAAGCTGGTTTTCCCATAGCCTCAAAAGGTGACTTTAACTCTGTTCAAGCTATTGCCAGTGAAATCAAAGATTGTCAGATAGCAGGATTGGCGAGAGCAAAACATGAGGATATTGAAGCAGCTTGGAATGCTGTAAAAAAAGCAAAAAATCCACGAATACATACTTTTATAGCCACTAGCCCTATACATATGGAATTCAAATTAAAACTCACTGAAGACCAAGTGCTAGACAAAATTAAAGATAGTGTTTCTTTTGCAAGAAACCTTTGCCCAAATATTGAATGGAGCTGTGAGGATGGTGGAAGATCCTCAATTGATTTTCTCTATAGGTGTATAGAATTAGCAATCAAAAGTGGCGCATCAACAATAAATATCCCTGATACTGTCGGATATACTTTACCATTTGAATTCGGTGAGATTATAAAAAAAGTTAAAAATAACGTACCAAATATTGATAAAGCAATAATTTCTGTTCATTGTCACAACGATTTAGGTTTAGCAGTTGCAAATTCTCTTAATGCAGTAGAAAACGGTGCAAGACAAATTGAATGTACTATAAATGGATTGGGTGAAAGAGCGGGCAACGCAGCCCTTGAAGAAGTTGTAATGGCTATGAAAGTTAGATCAGATCTTTTAAAAGTTCAGTCTAATATCAACACAAGTGCAATTTCAAAAACATCAAAACTTGTGTCTTCAATTACAGGTTTTCCTGTTCAACCAAATAAAGCAATTGTAGGTGCTAACGCTTTTGCTCATGAGTCAGGGATACATCAAGACGGTGTTCTAAAAAATGTTCAAACTTATGAGATTATGTCCCCAGAGACAATTGGTTTAAAAAAATCTAGTTTAGTCCTTGGCAAACACTCAGGTAAACATGCATTTAAAGAAAAACTTAAAATTCTAGGATATGAAGTAGGTGATAATTATATCAATGAGATTTTTGAAAAATTTAAGCTTTTAGCAGATAAGAAAAAAGATGTTTATGATGAGGATTTAATTGCTCTTGTAGATGACACGCACTTTAACAAATCTAATACTTTAAAACTTAAAAACTTAAGTATCATGTCTGGCACTAACTCTAAACATGTAGCCTCTTTAGAGCTAGATTTTAAAGATCAGCTAAAAGAGCTTAGTGGATCTGGCAATGGTCCTGTTGATGCTGTTTTTAGTTGTATTTCAAAAGTATTAGGTTTTTCTCCAAAATTGGTGCTTTATCACATTAACGCCATTACACCAGACTCTGATGCACAGGGAGAAGTTACTGTTAAACTTGAATATTTGAATAAAGAATTCATTGGTAAGGCTTCTGATATAGATATTATAGTTGCTTCTGCAAAATCTTATATCAATGCATGTAATAAAATATTAAACTTTGAGAATAACTCCAATATGCAAGAAGGAGTTTCTGAGATTAGCATCTCAAATATTAAAGGAATATAAATGTTAAAATCTTTCAGTTCTTTTTTAAGCGAGGATATGGGCTTAGACCTAGGAACAGCCAATACACTTGTATATGTAAAAGGAAAAGGAATTATACTAAATGAACCCTCTGTCGTTGCAATTGCCACTGACAATAAAAATAATAAATCAGTCTTAGCTGTGGGCGGAGATGCAAAATCAATGCTTGGCCGTACACCTGGAAGAATTGAAGCTATTAGACCAATGAAAGACGGAGTAATAGCAGATTTTGATATAGCTGAGGCTATGATTAAACATTTTATTAAAAAAGTTCATAAGAAAAGTTTTTTTGCTAATCCAAATATTGTAATTTGTGTTCCATCTGGAGCAACAAATGTTGAAAGAAGAGCTATAAAAGAGTCTGCTGAAACTGCAGGAGCAAAAAAAGTTTATTTAATTGAGGAGCCTGTTGCAGCTGCAATTGGAGCTGGTTTACCAATTTCTGAACCATCTGGATCTATGGTAGTTGATATTGGTGGAGGTACTACTGAAATAGCAGTCTTGTCACTTGGGGGTGTTGTTCATGCTAGTAGTATAAAGGTAGGTGGAGATACCATGGATGACGCGATAGTTAATTTTATGAGAAGTGTTCATAAATTAGCAATAGGTGAGTCAACTGCAGAAAGAATTAAGACAGAAATAGGTTGCGCTGGCATCCCTGATAATGGAGATGGTAAAACGCTCACGGTTAAAGGAAGGGACCTAATTAACGGTCTACCAAGAGAGGTTGTGATATCAGAAAGACAAGTTGCTGAGGCTCTATCTGACTCATTATCCCAAATCATTACAGCTTTAAAAAGAGCACTCGAGGTTGTTCCTCCAGAATTAGCTGCAGATATAGTCGATAAAGGAATTATGCTTACGGGTGGTGGGGCTTTACTTCAACGTCTAGATGAAGCGATTAGAGTCACTACGGGATTACCTGTTTCTATAGCTGATGACCCTTTAACTTGTGTAGCTAGAGGAACTGGTATGGCTTTAGAAGAGAACCAAAACCACCAAGATGTGTTCTTAAGTGATTAATAACAAAAAAGTTTTTTTAATATACATAATCAGTTTTTTTTTATTCTTAACGTTAATATTATTTCCAAATTACAACTCTAAAACTAAGCTTTTTACATTTTTTGTAAAAGAAAAAATTGAAACCCCATTTATTTTTGTAGCTAAAGAATTACGAGATTTATTGATGGTTCTCAATCTTAATTTTGATTATATGAATACTATAAAAAAATTAGAAGCTGATAATAATTACCTTCGTTCAATCAACAAGTATTTATTGACATTAACTTCAAAATATTCAGAACAAAATAAAATTTTTCATCAGGCTACTGTTACAATACCAATTTCAATTGGTGTACAGGTTTTAGGCGATAGGAATTTAGTTTATAATAAAAACTTTATTATAAATAAAGGCTCAAAAAATGGTCTTGTGATAGGCGACTACGTTATTGATGGACTAAATATAGTTGGTAGAGTTGTTAACATAAACCTTAACACCTCTGAAGTTGTTACAGTCAAGAGTATTAATTATGGAGATGAGGTTTTTATTAATGGAAAGTCTTATATAGTTAGTGGTACGAATAATAATTATCTAAGTTTTTTAAGACAAAAAGAAAGCACTGAAGTACCAGATTTTCAATCAGGTGATGTCGCTGTAGTACATCTTGATAATGTAATATTAAGACTTGGCATAGTTTCTTTTGAAAATAATCAACCTATATTGTTAACATCTGAAGTAACAAATTTAGAAAATTTAAGGGCAGTTACCAATGATTAGACTTTTTTTTGTAATAATTTTATTTTTAATCTATGGAAACTTTAATTTTGTTATAAATGATATTGCTATATTTTCATTGATAAACATAGCTTTTTTTACAGTTCTTAAGGAAAAAAATATTAAAATTATGGATATTTTTATATTTATTTTATCAACTTTTGTTGTAGAGGTTTTTGTAGGTTTGCCGATATTAATAGGTATTGTGGTTTTGTTTATACCTCTCCTTCTATTAAATTATTTTATTAATAATTATAATTTCTCTACATTTATAAAATCATTAATAGTTTTTTTACTTAGCTTCATTACTTTCTTTCTTTTTGACCAAACTATTGTATTTAGATTATCAAATTTACAATATTTTTTATGTATATTAATTTTAACTTTTGTTTTTTTAGGACTATCAAATTATGGAAAAGAATAAGACTAGTGAAGATAGTATAAAAATATTAAATAGAAGATCATTTATCATAATTATAGTTGGTGCTATTTTATCATTCATAGTTTCTTTGAGATTATTTTCATTACAAGTTATCAACTTTAACTTTTACAAAAAAAAATCAGTTGAAAATAAACTTTCTATAAAATTAACACCCCCCTTAAGGGGAGATATTTATGATTCTAAAAAAAACTTAATAGCTGGAAGTTCTTCATTATATGAATTTGTAGTGTTTAAAAATTTAAGTAAAGATCATTTTCAGGAAATTAAAAAACTAGATAGTCTTATAAGCCTAAATTTAAATTTTGAAGAAATTTCAAAACGATTAAAAAAATATAATGAATACTCTGGTTTTAGTTTAAGTAGAGCTTCATGGGAGCAGATAGTAGAATTTGAAAAAAATAAATTTTTATTTAATTCTATTAAAATTATTGAGTCCAAAAAAAGATTTTATCCATATCAAAATTTTTCACAGATAATTGGCTATATGGGACAACCTACTCAATCTTTTGAACTTTACTCTAAAGGTGTTTTTCATTTAGAAAAAAGTTATGAAAAACATTTAAAGGGTACACCAGGTAAAATATTTAGCGAGGTAAACGCTAAAGGCAAAACTATAAGAGAAATATCTATTGAAAAATCCATTAAAGGTAACGATTTAGACTTAACATTAGATTTAAGCCTTCAAAATTATGCACAATCACAACTTCCAAGAAATAAAAAAGGATCTATTGTTGTTATCAGTGTTTCAGATGGATCAATCTTGTCGATGAATTCCAATCCTACTTTTGATGCACAAATCTTTGAGGATAGACAAAATAATAAAATTCAAGATCTGCTAAATGATGACCAAAAACCACTTTTCAATCGTGCTTTTTCTGGTTTTTATCCTCCAGGTTCGGTGTTTAAACCTATTTCAGCTTTAGTTGGTCTTCAACGTAATCTAATAGACCCTCAAAAAGTGGTCTTTTGCAAAGGGCATTCCTCACTTGGTGATAGGAATTATTACTGTTGGAAAAAAAAAGGCCATGGAAAAGTTAATCTTAAAAAAGCCATAAAAGAGTCTTGTGATGTATATTTTTATGAATTAGCTAAAAAAACAAATATTGATGATATTGCAAGTCTATCTAGTAATTTAGGTTTAAACAAAGAGTACGATATTGGTTTATCAAATATAGGTAAAGGACTTGTCCCGAGTAAGAAATGGAAAAAAGCGTATTTAGAAGAGAGTTGGTATCAAGGTGAAACATTAATTACGTGTATTGGACAAGGATACAACCAAACATCTCCGTTACAGCTTGCAACACTTTATTCTGCTCTATTAAATGGAGGAAAATATCCAATACCTAAACTTGATAAAAATACTCCCACAAAATTTACTGGTAAATTATTAAATAATGAGCATCAAAAAATTATAGTTAATTCCCTTAATGCTGTTGTGCAAGAGCCAAAAGGAACAGCACATAAATTGAGTATTTCTAATCCAGAATTTGTAAAAATAGGAGGTAAAACGGGTACTTCTCAAGTAGTAAGAATTAAAGAGAGTGAAAGGGAGGACGATCAGTATAAATCAAAGGAAATAGAAGAAAGATTTAAAGACCATTCAGTATTTGTAGGATATGCCCCTTATGATAAACCAAAATATGTAGCTTCAGTTATTATAGAAAATGGTGGATCTGGATCAGCGGTAGCTGCTCCCATTGCCCATAAGATCCTTGATTTTGCTTTCAAAAACAATGTTTAAAGAATTTAAAAGCATATTTAATTTAAATTGGATTTATATTTTTATCCTTTTGATAATTTTTTGGATTGGAGAGATCAATCTTTATTCAGCTGCTGGCGGTTCTCTTGATCCATGGGCATCAAACCAATTAATAAGATTTTTATTTTTTCTCCCTTTTTTTTTTCTAGTTATCATGTTGGAGCCAAAGTTTATTTTTAATTTTGCAGAGATTTTTTTAATTTTAGTTTTGATTGGATTAATAACTACATTAATTTTCGGGTACACAGGAATGGGAGCTACGAGATGGATAAGAATTGCTGGTTTTAATTTACAAGTATCAGAATTTACTAAAATAGCTTTAGTTATATTTATGGCTAAATATTTTCATAAATTAAATGCAGAAAAAACTATAGGTCTTTTTAAATCAATATTACCTCTCATTGTATCGGTAATTTTTTTTATTTTGGTAGCTATTCAGCCTGATTTAGGCACTGCTGTAATTATTTTAGCATTGGGCCTAGTTGTTATTTTTTATGCAGGAATTAAATTAATTTATCCCTTAATATCAATAGGTATCGTTTTATCGATAAGCCCAATTTTATGGACTTTTTTAAAGCCCTACCAACAAAATAGAATACAAATTTTTCTAAACCCTGATTTGGATCCACTTGGAAGGGGGTATCATATTATTCAGTCTAAGATTGCAATAGGTTCAGGTGGGTTAAAAGGAAATGGTTTTCTTGAGGGTTCACAAAGCAGTTTAGATTTTCTTCCTGAAAAAGAGACAGATTTTGTTTTCGCAATTTTTTCTGAACAGTTTGGTTTTACAGGATCAATTTTGTTGATTTCATTATTTTTTATCATGTTTTTAATACCCGTTTTAAAGACATTCAAACTGACCCAAGCATTTAATAAAATAATCTTGTTTGTTTTATCCTTTAAAATTTTTTTCGAATTTCTAATAAATATATCCATGACAATTGGGATCTTGCCAGTGGTTGGAGTAGCTTTACCATTTATGTCTTATGGAGGAAGTTCTTTGTTGAGTAATTTAATTATTTGTGCACTATTGTTAAATTTTATGTCTATCAACGAAAAAAAGAGAATGTTCTCATGACAAAATCTATCAAAAAACCTTGGGGATCATACGTTGTCCTTAGTAAATCAAAAGATTTTTTAGTAAAGAAAATTATAGTTAAACCTGAGGGTGTTTTATCCTACCAATCTCACAATTTTAGATCGGAACATTGGATTATTATCGATGGTAAAGCAACAGTTATTATCAATAACCGCACATTTTATAAGTCAGAAAATGAAAATATATTTATACCAAAAAAATCAAAACATAGAGTATTAAATGAGAGTTCTAAAAAGAAATTAGTTTTAATTGAGGTTCAAACAGGAAGTAAATTTTTAGAAACAGACATTAAAAGATATTCAGATATTTATGGTAGAAAAAATTGAAAATATTAGCTGAAATTTCTGTTGGAGAACTGTTTGATAAAATTACTATATTAAATATTAAACTAAAAAAAATTAACGATCCTGAAAAATTGAAAAATATTAAAACAGAATTAGAGGTTTTAATTGAGCAAAGTAATAAAATTATCTTAGATAATAAAGAGGCTCTAAATAAAAATGTCCAAAAACTGCAGGAAATAAATGAAGAACTATGGGATATAGAAAATATTAAAAGAGAGTATGAAGCTAATAAAGACTTTGGTGAGAGTTTTATTAAAATTTCAAGAGATGTCCATTTTAAAAATGATATCAGAGCTTCTATAAAAAAAGAGATTAATCTTTTATCCGACTCAAAGATAACTGAAGAAAAAGAGTACTCTAAGTATTAACTTTATTTAAACTTATTAATCTTGGCTTAATTTTAGATCTTCCGTTAAGAAAGCTTAATTCTAGTAAAACAACTATCCCTTTGATTTTAGCTTTTGTTTTATTGATTAATTTCATTGAAGCTTTGATAGTTCCGCTTGTAGCAAAAATATCATCAATAATTACAACTTTGTCAGAACTTTTTATCATATCGCTTTGTATTTCTAACTGATTAGAACCATATTCAAGTTTGTAGCTTGTAGCATATGTTTTTCCTGGAAGTTTCCCTTTCTTTCTTATCATGACTAATTTTTTTTTTAATTTGTAAGCTACAGCTGAGGCAAATATAAACCCTCTTGAGTCTATTCCAACTACAGTACTCGCATTTAATTTAATTACCTCCTTGGACATTAAGTCTACTACATTATTAAACACTTTGGGGTTTGATAAGATTGTTGAAATATCATAAAAAGCGATACCTTTTTTTGGAAAGTCTTTTATAATTCGAATACTTTTTAAACTATCTATCATGAAAAGATCAATTAAATCAGTATTTAATAAAAAAAACAAAAAAAAAATTATTTGTTTAACATCATATAGCTACAACTTTACAAAAATTATTGATGATTTAGTTGATGTGGTACTGGTTGGCGACTCTATGGGTAATGTCCTTTATGGTATGGATTCTACTAGATCTGTAGATGATCAAATAATGGTTAATCATGCAACCGCTGTAAAAAAAGGTGCAGATAAATCCTTAGTATTTTTTGATCTTCCTTATAATAAAGATTTTAATGAGTCCAAAATTGTCAAACGGGTTTTAAGTATTATGAAAAAGACTTCTTGTGATGGTGTAAAGATAGAGGGAAATACTGAATTAAAAGATGTTATAAAGTATTTAAGTAAAAAAAAAGTTCCAGTAATGGCGCATTTAGGTTTACAGCCGCAGAAATTTAGCTCTTCTAAAAAATTTAAAATTTATGGAAAAGACAAGAGGGACTTAGATAATATAATTTCTGACTCAATGTGTTTAGAAAAGTCAGGAGCTGTATCTATATTATTGGAGGGAATGCTAACGAATATTGCAAAAGAGGTCACCAAAACACTATCTATACCCACAATAGGAATTGGTGCCTCTGAGTATTGTAATGGTCAAATACTGGTATCTGAAGATATGTTAGGAATCTTTAGAGATAATCATCCTAAATTTGTAAAAAAATATGCTGATTTATCCAAAAATATCAGGGTTGCTGTAAATAAATATTCCAATGAAGTGAACAATAACAAATTCCCAAATAAAAAGTTTAGGTATGATTAATGGGTTCTATTGATAGAACTACTTAACAAATCTACAAAAAGCTCTTTTTGATAGCCTTCGAAAGAAGTTAATATTTTCAATGATTGACTATTATATTTTTGAGAGAATTTTTTTACATCATCTTTAATTTTATATTTTTCCATTAATTTCATTAGTTCAATATACTCACTCTTAGACCTTTTAATTTTATTAAATATCTTTTTTATAAAGCGAATTTCTTTAATTGAAGATTTTTTTAAAAGTAAAATGATTGGCAAAGTGATTTTTCCTTCATAAAAATCTTTACCATTTTCCTTCCCAGTTACTTTTTCCCCAAAATAATCAAGATAATCATCCATGATTTGAAAGATAATACCAAAATACAAACCTAAATTATTTAAATTTGAAATTATTTTGGAATTTTTACCAGATAAAATAGCAGGTATCTTCATTGCGGCAGCAAATAATTCAGCAGTTTTTAAAGATATGATTTTAATATATTCCTTTTCGGATATTTGAGTATTATTCTCATGTGTAAGTTGCATAAACTCACCCTCAGAAATCTTACTACTTACTTGCGCAAGTGAAGCCATCGCTTCCAAAGATTTCGCCTTCGTCATTAATTGAAATGATTTTGAAAATAAAAAATCCCCAAATAAAACACTAAACTTATTATTCCATATTGAATTAATACTCTTTTGCCCACGTCTTATTTTACCCTCATCTATCACATCGTCATGAAGTAGGGTTGCCCCATGTATAAATTCAATTGCAGTAGACATAAAAATATCACTTGATATTTTTGAATAATTTTTATTGATCATTTTACTTGATAATAAACATAATACTGGGCGTAATTGTTTACCTCTTTTTTTAAAGAAATAATTTCCTAATTTTGGAATAATTGTGACACTACTTGATAAAAATTTATCAAGTTCATTATTAGTTTTAACTAACTTTACATTAATTTCTTTATGAATTAATTTGATAGTTTGTTCAAAATTATTTTTTTTCATTTGCTATGAATTTATACTCTAGAGATTATCTACTAGATGGTAAAATTGTATACCATCAATTAAAAAAAGGTTATAGGAGTGGCATTGAGCCAATTATTTTAGCTGCCCACTGCAAAAAAAAATATAATAAAATATTAGATATGGGGTCGGGATGTGGTTCAATATCGCTAATAGTTGCCCATAGAAATCCTGAGTCAGAAGTTATTGGCTTTGAGAAAAATAAAATTCATCATCAAGTTGCAATTTTAAATCATAAACAAAATAATTTAGAGAATTTGAAATTCAAGATACAAGACAATTGTATCTTTAATACTTATTATGAAAACTATTTTGACTTAATTTTATCTAATCCACCTTTTTATTTTGAAAATAAAGTTATTCAGTCACAAGATCCTTCAATAAACTCATCAAAGTACATATCTGAGTCAGATTTAGAAAAATGGCTGAATAATTTAATCTTATATTTAAAAACAGATGGAACTGCATTTATAATAAATAGATATGAAAATAGTGATTTTATGTTAGATATTTTCAAAAATTTTAATTTAGAAGTAACAACAACCCCTTTATTATCTTTTAAAGACTCAAAACCTAAAAATGTTCTCTTAAAAATCACTAAAAGTCATTATTTTATAGAGAAAACATTAAATGCAATTATAATCCACGATGATTTGTCAAATTATTCTAAAGATATAGAAAATTGGTTTAAATAATGTTTAGTTCACAAAAGACAATAGTTTCAATTGACCTAAAGGGAATGATTGCATCTGGAAGTAGGGCCCCACTGAATATGGATAATTTAAATGGTCTATTTTCAAAATTAATGAAAATAAAATTTAATGCACTTTCTATTGTTATTAATTCTCCTGGAGGTTCGCCTGTACAATCATCTTTGATAGCTCAAAAAATAATAGAAATTTCAGCTAAGAAAAAAGTTAAGTGCTACTGTTTTGTTGAAGATGTTGCTGCTTCTGGAGGGTATTGGCTTGCATGTGCCGCCGATGAAATTTACGCAGATGTTAATTCAATAGTTGGTTCAATAGGAGTTATTTCTGGTGGGTTTGGATTTACTGATTTAATAAAAAAAATTGGAGTAGAGAGAAGAATATTTACCGCAGGGGAGAATAAAAGTTTTTTAGATCCATTTCAAAAAGTTAATAAAAAAGACGAAGATAAATTAATTAAACTTCAAAAATTAATTCATCAAAACTTTATTGATTGGGTTTCTTCAAGAAGAAAGAAGAAACTTAATGATAAAAATAAAAAAATAATATTTTCAGGATCTTTTTGGTTAGCTAATGAAGCAAAAGATTTGGGTTTAATTGATGGAATTACATCTGAGTCAGCTTTTTTCAAAAGTAAATTCGGTGAAAAGACAAAAATTAAGAAAATCAAACAACCAAAGTCTTTAAAACAAAAGTTAGGACTTGGTATAAATTCTTTTAATAGTGAAGATTTAATTACTAAAGCAAAAGAAGAACTTCTTTTTAATAAATTTGGTATCTGATAAATGACTGCAGATAATATGGAAGACCTAGTATCTTTATGTAAGAGAAGGGGTTTTATTTTCCCATCTAATGACATTTATGGAGGCATGAAAGGCCTATATGACTTTGGTCCTATGGGTGTAGAGCTTAAACTAAATTTAAAATCAGCATGGTGGAAATCAATGGTCTACGAAAGAGATGATGTTGAAGGACTCGACTCCACTATTTTAACTTCACCCACTGTTTTGAAATATTCCGGTCATATGGATACATTCTCTGATCCATTAGTTGATTGCAAGGTCTGCAAGGCAAGATTTAGAGCAGACCAATTAGAAAATAGTGAGTGCCCTAGAGGCGGGTCCTTAACTAATTGTAAATCCAAGGATTTAACTGAAGCAAGACCATTTAATTTAATGTTCAAAACTGCAATAGGACCAGTTGATGATGGTAGCTCATTTGCATATTTAAGACCTGAGACAGCTCAACAGATTTTTGTAAACTTCAAAAATGTTGTTGACTCTACTAGTAGAGTGCCTCCTTTTGGTATAGCTCAAATTGGAAAAGCATTTAGAAATGAAATTACACCAAGAAACTTTATTTTTAGGGTTAGAGAGTTTGAGCAAATGGAGCTTGAGTATTTTGTCAAACCTGGTTCTGATGAAGATTGGCATAAATATTGGTTAGATAAACGTTTAAATTGGTGGGCTGAACAAGGAGTCAAATCAGAAAAATTAAAATTACTTGAAGTCGAGAAAAAAGATTTATCTCACTATTCAAAAGCTACATTCGACATTATGTACGACTTCCCACATGGTCTTGAAGAACTTGAGGGTATTGCTAATAGAACTGATTTTGACTTAGGATCTCACTCTAAAAATCAAAAAGATTTTAATATTAAAGCTAATATTCAAGAAAATAAAAACTCTACAACAAAATTAGCTATTCAAGATTTGGAAAATAAAGAATGGTTTATACCTTTTGTTATAGAACCTTCTGCAGGAGTAGAAAGAGGTGTTTTGGCTGTTTTGAATGAGGCTTATACTATTGAGGAAGCTAACAAAAGAACTTTGCTTAAGCTTAAATCTCATTTATCGCCAATCAAAGCAGCCGTAATCCCACTAAAAAGAAATAACTCTGATTTGGTTAACATTGCTAATAATGTTAAATCAGAACTTCAATCACTTGGTTTAGGAAGAGTTATGGTTGAAAATACTGGAAATATTGGCAAAAATTATCGTAGACATGATGAAATAGGAACGCCTTTATGTATCACAATTGATTTTGAAACTCTTGAAAATCAGACAGTTACAATTCGCGACAGAGATACAATGAAACAAGAAAAAGTATCTTTATCTGAAGTTACAAACTATTACTCTAAATATATTAAGTAATTTATTTTTTAAGAACCACGGGTTCTCTTAAAATAAAATAATTATTTAATTGAAATAATATTTCAAAATTATTAGGGAGATTTTGTGGTTTTTGTTCAAATAATTTGACTGTAACTTTTTTTTTATTTAGTTGTCGATGCTTTATTCTTGAAACCACCTCTTGTCCTACAAAGCATCCCTTCGAATAATCCACTAATTCATCATTGATTTCTGATGGGAGCAAAGAGGAGTGTTTAAGGAGGTTAGCATCAATATTACCAGATGATAGTTGATTTAGGATATATTTTTCGTCGTATTCATTAGCATCAATATTTTCAATATGAAGATTTACATCAGATAATAATGCATATTTTTTTAAATAAGTGGCTAAATCATTTTGATCATTTGTACAAACTAAATCATAAGATTCCTTTGAATTAGTAATTTTTATTTCATATAGAATCTTTCCTTGAGGGGTAAGTATATAACTGAACAACTCTTTCTCTAATTTATTCAAGTCGTTGGTAATAATATTTTGTAAAAAATCAAATCTTTCTGATCCAGATACTTTAATTTTTATTGGATTAAGTGTTTCAATTTGCATGTAATATATTATCTATATGTATATATATGCATTTATTATTTATTTCTTCAAATAGAATAGGTGACTCACTAATAAACCTCCAAGTCCTAAATAAGTATATACGAAAAAATAAGAAAAATATTGAAGTAACATTAGTTTCTGGTTCTTTTCCAATGCCAATCTATGATGATTATACTATGATTTCTAAAAGGGTAATATTAACTAAGCAAAAATATAATTTACATTGGTTTAAACTGTATAAAGAGCTTTCTGCATTCAGATATGATGAAGTAGTAGATTTTAGATCTTCTCTTATTGGTTATTTCTTAAGGGTAAAAAAAAGAAATATATTTAGGATGAAAAAATCTAAAAATATATATGAACAGATTCATCATAAATTTGATACAGATTTAAAAAAAGACTTAAAAATATTAACTGATCGAGTAAGAAATATCTTCCCAAATTCAAATTACGCATGTTTAGCCCCATTTACAAATTGGGCTCCTAAAGAGTGGCCTACGGAACAATATGTAAACATTGCTAAATATTTAATAGATAAAGGAATAGATAAAATATTTATTTTAGGATCAGAAGAAGAAAGTTCGAAATTTCATTATTTTGAGTCAGTACTGGGTAATAAGGTAATTAATAGATGTGGTAAGCAACATATTCTCAATGATTATGGTTTATTACAAAAATCTAGACTTTTTATTGGCAATGACTCTTCAATGATGCATATGGCCGCTTTAAGTAAAACTCCAACTTTAGGACTTTTCGGTCCAACTAATGATAATATATATTTCCCAAAAATCTTTGATCATTGTCACTTAGTTAGGTCAACAGAGTCCTTTGAAAGTCTTGTGAGTAAAACTAAAAACTATACTTTAAATAATTGTTTAATGAATGATGTGTCATATAATCAGGTGATTGATAAAGTAAATTATATATTAAATGCTCAAAATTTTTAGGCCTTGTGATTTTCATGTTCACCTAAGAGAAGGACAAGTTTTAAAACATGTATTAAAAGAAAATAATAAAAATTTTCAAAAAATATTAGTTATGCCGAATTTAGCAAAACCAATAACTAATGAAAAAATCTTATCTAAATACAGAGCATTAGTCTTAAAAAATAATCGAAAAACTGAAATACTTTTTACTATATATTTAAATCAAGATTGTAAGATTTCAGATTTAAAAAATATGATAAAAAATAATCTGTTTTTTGCAGCCAAATTATATCCCCTTCATGCAACTACAAATTCCTCTTCAGGAGTAAAAGATATAAAAAAAATGTCAAAATACTTTGAGTTTCTGGAAAAAAATAAAATTCCATTATGTTTACATGGAGAACATATCCACAAAGATGACGATCCTTATGAACGTGAAAGGAGATTTCTTGAGTATGAGTTATCTTGGCTTGTAAAAAATTTTAAAAGTCTAAAAATAACTTTAGAACATATAACTACTAAAGATTCCGTAGATTTTATAAAATCAAATAATAACATAGCTGCTTCTATAACAACCCATCATTTATTAGAAAATACAAATACTTTTCTTGGAGACTATTTAAAACCAGAATTATTTTGCAAACCAATTATTAAAAGTAAAAAACACCAAAAATCACTACTTAGTGCTGCTCTATCCGGTAATTCGAAGTTTTTCTTTGGCTCCGACTCTGCTCCTCATCTTAAAAATTATAAATTTACTGAAAGTTGTTGTGCTGGTGTCTATTCAACTAAATATTCAATATCCAATATATTGGAACTTTTTTATTCCTCAAAAAAAACTAATAATTTAAATAAATTTCTAACAATCAATGGATGCAAGCATTACAATCTTAAATTTGATAACAAACTAATTTCATATGTGAGACAAAAAGATTTTAAATTTCAAAAATATTCAAAATTTAATAATGATAGTCTAATTAACTACAACCACTTTAAAAATCACTGGATTAAAAATTAAGTCAGTATTTTCGTAAAATGACCCATTTTTCTGCCAATTTTTGACTCTTTTTTATAATAATCATGAAAATATTCATCTTTTTTGAATTCTTTATCACGATAATTATAAATATCCTCTCCAAGAATATTTGTCATTTCAGATTTATATCTTAGTAATGGCTTTATTTTTTCAAGATCGCATACAGATCTGAGGTGGGATTCAAACTGACTTACATTATATGACTCAATAGTTAAATGCCCTGAGTTGTGCACTCTAGGAGCTATTTCATTTAATAATAATTCATTTTTATCTGTAATAAAAAACTCTAAACAGAAAGTACCAACATAATTTATTTTTTTGGCAAAATTAACAGCGTGGTTTTTTGCCTCCTCTATAATTGATTGATTTGAATTTGCTGGTGAATATGATTTGAAAAGAATTTGATCTTTATGAACATTTTCTATCGGTTGATAGGTAAAAATTGTTCCATCTTGATACCTCACAGCAATTATAGAAATTTCTTGTTGTAAATTTATTTTCTTTTCTAAGATATAATCATTTTTAGGTATTTCAGGTATTTCCTTTGAACTATTAACTATATACTGTCCTTTACCATCATATCCAAGCTTGCGAGTCTTTAATATTGCTGGAAAGAAATCTGTATTAACTGATTTTAAATCTTCTATATCTTTGATTTCAATATATGGAACTGTGGGAATATTAATTTCATTTACATAATTTTTTTCAGTTAAACGGTCCTGAATAATTTTATTAATTTGGGAACTAGGAGATAACGTTATTTTATTTTCTATATACGACAAAGTCTTAAATGGAATATTCTCAAACTCATAAGTAATAAAATCACACCCTTCAATAAAAGTGTCTATTTCATCAAAATCATCATATGCTTTGATAGCATAATTATTTGCATATTTAATTGCTGGGGAATCAGTAGAGTCGCTGTAAATAAACGTTTGGATATTCAATTTTTTAGCTACTTGACATAACATCATACCAAGTTGACCTCCACCTAGTATACCAATGATCATTACTTAGGTGTCTTTTTGACTTTTTTTGTTTGAGCAAGTCTCCATTTAATTAATTGATTTTCAACTTTAGTGTTGTAATTACTAATAATTGAAGCTGCATATAAAGCAGCATTTTTTGCTCCATTTTCACCAATTGCAACAGTTCCTACAGGAATACCAAAAGGCATTTGTGCTATAGAAAGTAAACTATCCAATCCTTTTAATGTCTTTGACTCAATCGGAACACCAATTACTGGAATATGAGTTATAGCTGCAATCATACCAGGTAAATGAGCCGAACCGCCAGCACCAGCAATTATAATCTTAATACCTTTGTCGTAAGCTTGTTCTGCATATTCATATAACCTTTTTGGGGTTCGGTGTGCAGAAACTATTTTTTTTTCGTGACTAATCTTTAATTCTTTTAATACAGTGCTTGTATGTTTAAGAGTTGACCAATCACTTTGGCTGCCCATTACGATTGAAATTTTAGGATTAGATAGTTTCATTTTTTTGAAAATTTTTTCTCAGTAATTTTAAAATAAATTTTATATGGTAATAGTTTACCAAATTTCATTATAGAATTAAAAGGAAAAGGAAATGTAATCTCGAAGCCTTTTTTATATATTTTATTAAAAATAATCTCAGCTGCCTTATTGGAGGACATTAAATAGGGCATCTTGAATGTATTCACTTTTGTGGCAGGAGTTTTTACAAATCCTGGGCATATTAATTTTATATTTAATCCATTATAAATTTCAGATTTCATAGACTCAGCCAAATTTATTAATGCCGCCTTTGAGGGTCCATATAAAATAGACTTTGGAAGACCTTTATATCCTGCAGTTGATGACATTAATGCTATAGTGTTTTTTGAGTCGAGTTCAAAATTCTTTCTTATTAATTCTAATAATAAATAAATACTAAGAACATTAGTATTAAAAGTTAGTTTGGCATTTTCAAAATTAAAATCGTTAAAACTGTCAGGTATATAAATTCCTGCATTTAAAATAAATGTGTTTATGTTTCTATTTTTCTTAAATACTTCTTCAATTATTGATTTACTTGAGTCAAAATCTGCTAAATCTGTTTTTATAAACTCAAATTTAGTATTATTTAATGTTGTGGGAGGTATCTTTGTATTGTCCCTAGCTAAGCCTATAACACTCCAGCCTTGTTTAAGATATTCCTCGCAAAGTGCATAGCCAATCCCACTGCTTGCGCCTGTTATAAAAACTTTGCTATCTTGTGTATTCGCTGATGAATTTTTTTGCATTAGAAATATGAGTACTAATTTTAGATTTGTCCATTTTATTTACAGTATAGTACATCATAGAGAGCCTCTGGTTAGTCTTAAAATAATTTTTATTTTTATATATAAAATTCCAGTATAAACCATCCAATGTTTGAGTCCAATCACCCCTGCTATAATTACTCATTTTCAATAAGTAATTCGATCCACATAAATAAGGTTTTGTTGCAAATATTCCTCCATCACTAAACATTCCCATTCCATAAACATTTGGTGTCATTACCCAATCTGAGGAGTCGATAAATGTCTCCATAAACCATTTATAGACCTCTGAAGGTTTAAGACCTGATAAGTTCATTATATTACTAATTACCATCAGTCTTGGAATATGATGAACGTATCCACTTTTTTTTAAATTAGATATCATATCATTTAAAATAGGAATATTAGTTGTTCCTTCATACCAATGCTTTGTTAATTTTCTAGAATTTCCAAAAAAATTACCTTTATTAAAATCTTTATAATAATGAATATTTAAGTACCTCATGAATTCTCTCCACCCAAAGATTTGTCTTATAAATCCTTCATAATTGTTGATACCAACTTTACTATAGGAAATTAAATTCAATCGATCTAATACGTCCTTTGGAGTTAATAAACCCATGTTCAATGGAGCGCTAATTAAACTATGGTTTATATATGGATCATTAATTCTTATAAAATCTTCGTAATGGCCAAAATTTTCAAGTTTCTCATTAATGAAATTATCAAGAACTTTAGATGAGTCTTTAAAATTCATAGGAAATATTATTTTTTTTTCTAAAATTCCAAAATGGTTTGCAAAAAACTTATTAATTAATTTCTTAATATCTTCGTAATGTTTCGACTCAAACATATAAGATTTAGGACTCTCATATTCTTTTGGGACTCTTTTTCTATTATCTTCATCAAAACTCCATTTGTCTCCAATAGGCTTGTTCTCTTTCACAAATATTTCAAAAGTTTTTCTAATATTACTGTAAAAATTAGCTAACTGAGGTTTTTTTGTTTTAACCATGCCCTGATAGTCAGACCTACTTACAAGAAACATAGGTGATTTATGAAAGGTTAATTCAATTTTGTTATCTTTACAAAATTGTTCAAATTTTTTTCTAAATTCTAAGTCCTCTATCTCAAAAATATTAATTTTAAAAACATTTTTAGATACCAAAAAGCTTTTTAAGCCTTCAAAATAGTCCTTAAAATTAGTAATATTTTTGTCAAGTGTAATATAATTTACTTTGAAATTATTTTTTTTTAAATAGTCCCTATATTCTCTCATAGAGGCTAGAAAATAATATATTTTTTGTTTGTGATGCTTAAAATAACTACAAAGACCAAGATCCTCTTGAATAAAAAATTCACATGAATTTTTAAAATCTTTTAAATTCTTTTTTTCAAATAACTGATTTCCAAGAACTACAAAGCACTCTTTCATTCAGTATTAATTATCTTGTAATTAAGGTAGATCTACCACCGTCAATTTGAAAGTTTTGACCTGTTATCCATGATGATTTTTCAGATATTAGGAAAGAAGCTAAGTTTCCTATGTCATCGCCTGTACCAAGTCTTGACATTGGATGAAGTTTGCCTATTCCCTCTGCAACTTTTTCATTTGATACCATAAAATTTGACATTTTAGAAACAGATAGACTAGGAGATATTGTATTAAATCTTATCTTGGGTGCATAATCAGCAGCTAAAGAATTTGACAAACCTATCAAGGCACTTTTAGCAGAAGCTATTGCAGTATGATTTTTAAATCCCCTTACAGCAGCAATTGAAGAAAAAAATACGACGGAGGATGATTCAGACATTTTACTGATACTGTGGTTTAAAAAATGTACGATATTATAAAAGTTTTCATCCATAATTTTTTTAAAATCATCTAAACTTGTACTTGAAAAAGGTTTAAGGTTTATAGAACCAATTGCAAAAACAATGCCAGAGATTTGGTAATCAATATTTTTAATAAAATTTTCTGTCTCAGAATAATCGTTTATATCCAATACATTTTTTTCAAGACTACCTTCAACGTCACCATCAAAAGCACTTCTTGATAGAAGGACTAATTCATTATCATCTTTTAGATTTGCAACACATGATTTACCAACAGAACCGTTAGCTCCTATTATTAAAATTTTACTCATTATTTTTTATACCAAATCAGGCTCTAATTAGATTTAATTCTTAATGATTTTTAAACTATAACATGTCGTAAAAACAAATAGTAAAGTCCCAATTATTTGATGAATAGAGCCTAAAGAAACTTGAACATTACTTAAAACAACAAAAACTCCTATAAATAGCTGAATGAAAACTAAAAAAATTATTAATAGAAGGTGTAATTTTTGATATTTATTACTAATTCCTTTAAGGTGCTTCAAACTTAAATAAAGTATTGTAATGAAGGATATGTAAGCTAAAGCTCTATGAAAAAAATGTATAAAGACACTATTGTCAAATAAACCAAATAATCGATCATCCAAGAAAAGCAAATTTTCAGGTATGTAACTATCTCCCATTTTAGGCCAAGTGTTAAATGATTTACCAGCATCTAGACCTGCCATAAATGCTCCATAAATCACTGTGAAAAAAATTATTAAATTAAAAAAAATAAAAATTGATTTATGGGAACCAAACTTACTTTCGTAATTACCAATGCTAAGTCTTTTAATAAACAAAAAAGCAATAAAGGAGAGAATTATTTGGGCGATGATCAAATGAACTGCCAGCCTAATATGACTTACATAGGGATTCGTATCTAAACCACTTTTTACCATCCACCAACCTATTAAACCCTGAGAACCTCCAAGAAAAAGAAGAAACAAATATGATAGCAACTCTTCTTTAGAAAAATATTTCTTTAAAGCGAAGACAACAAAAGGAACTATAAAAATAATACCTATAATTCTTCCAAGAACTCTGTGTCCATATTCCCACCAAAAGATGTATTTAAATTCTGACAGTGTCATATTAACGTTTTTAATTTGATATTCTGGATATTGTTTGTAGTCGTCAAAAACTTTTAACCAATCTCCATCAGACAGCGGTGGTATTGTTCCCACAAATAATTTCCAATCGACCATGGACAATCCTGATTCTGTAAGTCTTGTAAGTCCTCCCACAATAATCATTAATAAGATTATTGTCATAAGGCATACCAACCATATCTTGATTTGAAAACTCTCAGTTTTATACATCTAATCTAAACTTATAATTTTTTAGAATATATTTAGTATATTAATTTTAGTCGCATTCAGCCTATCGAACTGATAGACCTAATAGTCTAAAATACTGTAGATTTCAAATGTCATACCATATCAACGTTATAGATAATGATGGTTCCCCTCATAAAATCGAGGCAACAATTGGATTTTCAATTATGGAAATTATCAGAGATGCTGGTTTAGATATCGAAGCAATATGTGGTGGCTGTTGTGCTTGTGCCACTTGTCATTGTTATGTTGAAGATAAATGGTTAGAGAAGATATCCAAGGCTGATGATGACGAAGAATCTATGCTTGACCAGGCAATGGATATTAAAATAAATTCGAGACTTTCATGCCAAATCCCATTTACAGAAGAGCTCAATGGTATTACTTTAACTTTAGCACCTAAATTTTGACTGATTATAACTCATATAAATCTTGGCCTTTTAATGAAGCTAAAAAAATTGTTAAAAGATTTGGTGAAAATAATACCAAAGAGAAAATTATTTTTGAAACTGGCTATGGTCCGTCAGGTTTACCACATATAGGCACCTTTGGTGAAGTTTTGAGGACTAATATGGTTCGGTTTTGCTATGAAAAACTAACTGGTAAACAAACTAATCTTATTGCTTTTTCTGATGACATGGATGGTTTTAGAAAAGTTCCTGATAATATTCCAAATAAAGAGAAACTATCTAAGTATCTAGATTACCCTTTGACTTCTGTGCCAGATCCTTTTGATGAGTTTAAGAGTTTTGGTGAGCACAATAATTCCAAGCTCAAAGAATTTCTCAATAGATTTAATTTGCCCTTTACATTTCAAAGCTCAACCGACGCATACAAATCAGGTTTATTTAATGACACAATAAAAAAAATTATAAAAAATTATGATGAAATAAAAAATGTTGTTCTCCCAACTCTTGGTGAAGAAAGAAAAAAATCTTATAGCCCATTTTTTCCTATCAATGAAAAAACTGGAAAAATTTTGCAAGTTCCTATTGAAGAGGTAAATTATGAAGATTTTACTGTTTCTTACTACGAGGATGGGGAATTAAAATCTAAATCAGTTCTTGATGGAAATTGCAAACTTCAATGGAAAGTTGATTGGGCCATGAGATGGGCTGCTTTTGGTGTAGACTATGAAATGTGCGGAAAAGATTTAACCGATAGTTACAGCTTATCTTCAAAGATATGCAGGATTATCGGCTCAAAACCTCCAGAAAATTTAATTTACGAGTTATTTCTTGATGAAAATGCCGAAAAAATTAGTAAATCAAAAGGCAATGGAATAAGTATTGACGACTGGCTAAAATACTCCATCGAAGAGAGCCTATCCATGTTTATGTATCAAAGACCCACCTCAGCTAAGAAACTTTTCTTTGATGTTATTCCTAAAAATACTGACGAATATTTATCCCATGTTAATAAGTTTAACAGTGACGACCAAAATGCAGATAATCCTGCATGGCATATTCATAAATCAGTCAATCCCCTTTATAATTCAAAAATAAATTATAGCTTAATTTTAAATGTCATATCTGTTTGTAAATCTGAAGATCCTAGTGTGATATTTGGTTTAATTAAAAATTATCAAAAAAATTTTAGTGAAGTTGAAGAGGATCTTATATATAGAATGATTGATTGCGGTATAAATTATTTTAAAGATTTTATTCTGCCAAATTTAAAGTTTAAAATTCCAAATTCAGAAGAATTAATTATACTTAAAGAGGTTGTGAAAAAATTAAAAGAAGTAGAACCATCTGCAGATGCAGATGAATTTCAAACTGTAATTTTTAGTGTAGGGAAAAATTCTATTTATAAAGAAAATATAAGAGAGTTTTTTAAACTAATTTATCTAGTTGTTTTTGGTCAAGAAAATGGTCCTAGATTAGGTTCATTTACAAAAATATATACAAAAGACAAAACTCTGGAGTTATTTAACTCTAAGCTTGATGTATAGTTTAGCTCACCGTATCTTAAAAAAACTCGATCCAGAATTGTCTCATAATCTCTCTATTAAAGCTCTAAAGCTGGGTATTTACCCAAAGATAACCTATAAAAATACTGAAATACTTGAGCAAACTATATGGGGGAGAACTTTTAAAACCCCAATTGGCCTATCTGCAGGTTTTGATAAAAATGCAGAAGTAATAAATCCTATATTAAATTTAGGATTTAGTTTTACAGAGTTGGGTACGGTGACACCTTTGCCTCAAAAGGGAAACAAAAAACCAAGAATTCATAGATTCCCAGCACAAAAAGCACTCATAAACTCTCTGGGTTTTAATAATAAAGGCATGGATGTTTTTGAAAGAAATATTAACAACTCTAATTTAAAAGAAAATTTTCAAGATAAAATTATTGGTATTAATATTGGCAATAATAAAGATACTATCGAAATATTAGACGATCTTAAAAAACTTTTCGACAGATTATATCGACTAGGAGATTATATTGTAGTAAATCTGTCTTCTCCTAATACACCAGGTCTTAGGGATAATCTTAAATCTTCAAATTTTGAGAAGATCGTTACAACAATTCACAAATTTAGAGATCAAAATAATTCAAAAATACCAATTTTATTCAAAATTTCACCAGACATTTCAGATCAGGATAAGAAAGATATTTCATTAATTTCTCTAGCAAATGATGTTGATGGGCTGATATTAACAAATACCACAATTAATAAATCTATGGTTAATGAAAAACTAGAAGGAGGGGTCAGTGGTAGACCACTATTTCTTAAATCAAATGAATTAATTAGAGATTTCTTCACTCTTACTTCTGGAAAAATAAAAATCATAGGCGTAGGAGGTATTTTTGATGCCAATGATATTTTAACAAAAATGAAATTAGGTGCCTCATTAATTCAAATTTATAGCAGTTTTACCTATGAAGGGCCTTATCATGTAAAAAAAATGACTTTAGATTTAATTAATTTAATACAACAACAAGGATTTAGAAGTATCTCCGAAGTAATTGGGCAATATTCTTGAGATCAATTTCCTCCTTTAAAGAAATAGTTCGTAATTATGATATCTTCCTTTTTGATCAATGGGGTGTTTTACACAATGGCAGTTTTAAATTCCCTTTTGCAGAGAAGTGTTTGAAATATTTAAAAAAAGAAAATAAGAAAATAGTCCTAGTCTCTAATTCTTCGAGACCAACAGACCTATCAATTGAAAACTTAGAG
>CABYSX010000006.1 GCA_902521795.1 uncultured Alphaproteobacteria bacterium | reverse complement strand
AAAAATATAAACCCCAAAAACTTATTTTGATTTCTAGAGGTGGACTTATACCGGGCTCTATAATAGCTAATTATTTAGGCATACAGGATATTGATGTAATTGCTCTTAAAACCTATGCGGATAGGAAAAAAAATTCAGATATTAAAATTTTTAAAAGAATAAAATCAGAAAAAAAGTTGGTTGTTATTGACGACTTAGTAGATAGCGGCGACACAGCTAAAATAGTAAAAGAAATGATGCCAAATTCAAAGTTTGTAGTTTTATATGCAAAGACCTCAGGGAAAAAACAAGCCGATCTTCATCTCTATGATTTCAGGGATAAAGACTGGCTTGTTTTTCCTTGGGAACAGGATTAATTAAATATTTAATTTATTGCTTATTGAGGTACCTCTCCATCTATACCCTGAACATAAAACATCATTCCAGCGAGCATCCCATCATCAGCAACTTCACCTTCTTTAACAACTAGCTCTCCAGCTTGGTTATATATCGGGCCTTCAAATGAATGAAGAGTTCCGTTCTCAATAGCAGTTTCCATATTTTTTGCTTCTAATATTAGATCTAAAGGTAAAAGTTTTGTGTTATATGGTGACATTTCTACCATACCATCCTTAAAACCTTGCCATGTGTCCTCAGAACCCCAAGTACCATCTACAACAGCTTGAGCCTTTGCAGCATAATAAGGGCCCCAAATATCTTCGATTGAAGTCATATGGGCATTTGGACAGAATGCTTCTTGATTTGAAGCTTGACCGAAAGCTAGTACTCCAGCTTTTTCAGCAGCTTGGCATGGAGCATACGAGTCAGTATGTTGAACAATTATATCTGCTCCTTGATTGATTAATGTATTAGCAGCATCTGCTTCTTTTCCAGGATCGTACCATGAGTAATTCCATATAATTTTAATTTTAACGTCAGGATTTACTTTTGCAGCAGCTAAGTAAAAAGCATTAATTCCTCTTATAACTTCAGGGATTGGAAATGATACTATGTAGCCTATAGTATTTGTTTTGGTCATTTTACCAGCAATATGCCCAATAATAGTTCTGCCCTCATAAAATCTTGCAGAATATGTTGAGACATTATCCATTCTTTTGAATCCTGTTGCATGTTCAAATTTTACATCTGGAAATTCTTTTGCCACCTCTAGAGTTTGGTCCATGTAATTAAATGATGTAGTAAAAATCAAATCATGACCAGAGGCAGCTAGTTTTCTTATAGCTCTTACAGCATCAGCATTTTCTGGGACATTTTCTATATAAGTTGTCGAAATCGCGTCTCCTAAAGCATTTTCCATATAAATTCTACCTTGATCATGCATATAAGTCCATCCGTGATCTCCTGGAGGGCCTATATAAATAAAACCAATTTTCTTTTGATCAGCGTGAAGAGCAGATACAGAAATTATGGTAAAAAATGAGAGAATAGTGAGTATTTTTCTAATCATATTTAAAATCCTATCTTTTAAATTTTATTTAATTTTATTATAAAACTATTTTCAGTAATAAATAATGAATCTAGTTAATAACAAATATGTAATAAATTTATAACAAAAAAGAATTAGATGCCCTTAATATGAAAAAAAATAAGTGGATAACCTATTGATTTTTTTCAAAAGGTATATTCAGAGAAGCTGGAGCACTTAACTTAAGTCTTAATTTATTGGATGAGATAAAGACTAATACTATAATTGTCGCTAAATATGGCATCATATTAAAAAATTGTCCTGGTAATTTAACTCCAATAGCTTGAAGGTTCATTTGCATTATAGCTACTCCTCCAAAAATATAAGCACCAACTAAAAGCCTCCAAGGTTTCCAAGTAGCAAAAACTACCAGAGCTAAAGCTATCCATCCCCTGCCGGCTGTCATTCCCTCTTGCCACATAGGGGCGTAGCATATAGAAATATAAAAACCTGCAATAGAGCTCATTATTCCTCCAAATATGATAGTCATATATCTAGTTTTTATTACATTATAACCAAGAGCATAGGCAGAATTATGGTTTTCTCCAACCGCTCTTACAATCAGACCCGATTTAGTTTTAAATAAAAAATAACTTACCAGAAATACTAATAAGAATGAAATTGTTATAAAATAATATGGATTTAATCCTTCAATAGGAGTTCCACTAAATTTTTTTCCAAGCATAGCACTTAAACCAATACCAAATATTGTTAAGGCAAGACCAGTGGCTATTTGATTAGTCATTAAATTTAGCACCAGAAAGGCAAATATTCCTGAAAGAATAACACCAGATATAATAGAAAAAAATAAGGAATAAAAATGATTACCCGTTAAAACTAAAGTTATAAAACCTGTTACAGCACCTACTAACATTAAGCCTTCAAGTCCAAGATTAAGAACACCACTTTTTTCAGTTACTAATTCTCCAATACCGGCGAATACAAGAGGTGTAGTTGATATTAAAACTATATTCAAAATACCAATAATTAGTTCAATGTTCATGATATAGACACTTTATATTTGTTAAGAAAGTCTGTGCCTAATAAAAAAAATAAAACTAAGCCCTGAAAAACAAAACCCACAGCTGAGGGTATCTTTAAAAATAGTTGGGCATCTTCGGCGCCCAAATAAGTTAAAGCAATCAATAAAGATGATAAAATTATTCCAATAGGATTTAATCTTCCCAAAAAAGCAACTATAATTGCAGTAAAACCATAGTTTGGAGAAATATCTCTATATAACAATCCTATTGGTCCTGAGACTTCAAATAATCCAGCTAATCCTGCACAGGCACCACTAATTATGAATGTATAAAAAATTAAATTTTTATATTTAAAACCTGCATATTGAGATGCTTTTGAACTTAAGCCGGATACTCTTAACTTAAAGCCGAATAAAGTTTTGTTATAAACGATATGTGTGATGAAACAAATTATTATGGCGAAATAAACACCAATGTGAATTCGAAGACCATCAAATAACACCGGTAGTCTTCCAGCATCTGGGAACGGCATAGATTTAGGGAGACCATAGCCTGCTGGGTCTTTCCAAGGGCCAACGACAAAATAATCGAGAATAAAAAGTGCAACATAGGTTAGCATCAAACTAGTTAAAATCTCATTGGTGTTAAATTTTGTTTTTAAAAGAGCTGGTATTGAAGCCCATAAAGCACCTCCAATAGCTCCAAATAAAATCATCAAAGGGAGTAAGAAAATACTCGTAGAATCGTTAAACAAGAGTCCGATACCTCCACCAAAAATAGCTCCCATTGTTAACTGTCCTTCAGCTCCAATATTGTAAATATTGTTTTTAAAACAATAAGATAAACCAAGAGCTATGATAGCGAGTGGAGTAGCTTTGACAAATAATTCTGAAATACCGTAAGAATTTGAAATAGGGCTAATAAAAAAGATTTTAAAAGACTCAATTGGACTTAGATTTAAAATTAAAAAAATAAATGAGCCAAAAAAAAGTGTTAAAACAACTGCTACCAATGGGGATAAATAAAATATTAAATTAGAATAGTCCTCTCTTAATTTAATGCTAATCAAATAAACCACCCATATACTTACCTAATTTAGTGATATCTATATTCTCAACATTTAAAAATTTTGATAATGAACCCTCATATAAAACAGAAATATTATGACAAACTTCAAGGAGTTCATCTAAGTCATGGGAAATAATAATTATTGACACTCCTCTTTGTGATAATTCTATCAAAGACTTTTTAATGAAAGCCTCAGAACCTGCATCTATACCCCATGTTGGTTGAGATAAAATTAACAATTCAGGATTAGACATTATTTCTCTTCCAATAATAAATTTTTGAAGATTGCCTCCTGATAGCTTACCAGCTTTGACATTAAATGAGGGAGTATCAACATTGAAATTTTTGATGACATCATTAGCGTAAGAATTAATCCTATCAAAATTAATAAAATCACCTTTTTTAAAATCACTTTTATGACTCATACTAAGTAAAATATTTTCACTCAAAGACATTTCAGGAACTGCGCTATGACCCAATCTCTGCTCAGTCACATAAGAAATAGATAAAGATTTTCTTTGAAATGTAGATAATTTATTGATGTTAATATTTTTAAATATTATATCTCCACTAAACTCAAAATCATTCTCATTTAATAAAATTTCCATTAATTCTTTTTGGCCATTACCTGCCACTCCTGCAATGCCAAAAATTTGTCCCTTTTTTAAATTGAAATTAATTTTATTTAAATTAGTTGTGAATGGATCTTGAGAATAAGAAGATATATTATTTAAACTTAATACATTCTCTGAGTAATTAACATTATTTGTTTGTTTAGTTTTAGATACTCTATACCCTAACATTTTATAACCCAAGCTTTCAGGATTCTCATTTTCAGTTGTTAAATCACTTACTACTTTTCCATTTCTCATAATTGTTACATGATCTGATAAATTAATAATTTCTTCTAATTTATGAGATATAAAAATTACTGTTAAACCATCAGCCACTAGTTTTTTAATTATTTTAAATAATTTAATAATCTCCTCCGGAGTTAAGACAGAAGTAGGCTCGTCCATTATCAAAATTTTTGGATTGTTCAATAGAGATCTAACAATTTCTACAGATTGTCTTTGTCCCACTGAAAGTGAACTTATAGGTGAATTTAGATTTAAATTAAAACCGTACTTGTTGCATATAGTTTCAGATTTTAATTTTAGTTTACCTAACGATATTTTTTCACTCATACCTAGTATTAAATTTTCTGCAACTGTCAAAGACTCAAACAAACTAAAATGTTGGAACACCATATTTATACCTAAGCTTTGTGCCATAGTCGGTGAATTAATTATTGCTAAGTCAGAATTGATTAAAATTTGACCTTTATCCGGCTTAACGTGTCCGTACAAAATTTTTACTAAAGTTGACTTTCCAGCACCATTTTCACCTAAAATAGCATGTATAGATTGTCTTAATATTTTAAAAGAGACATTATTGTTAGCAACTACACCTGGATATTCTTTATAAATGTTCTGAAATTCGACTATAGATTGCATAAATATTAATAGATTCTTTTTTTTAAAGATTAAATTGTTTTTTTTGATTTAGGTTAAATTTTATTTATAAATAAATAGGTTCCGAGTCATAAGAAGACCAAAGATACCAAGTAACAATTGTTGAATAATTGCGCCATTTGTAAGAATTAATAGAAAATTTTTTTAGTTTTACATCATTATAATATTTCTTATAAGCATTTATAAAGCCAAGATCACCTAAGGGCATAATATCTGGTAAACCTAAATAAAAAATAGAGAACATTTCAGCGGTCCATCTACCTATTCCAAAGATTTGTGTTAAATTTTTATTTACGTTCTCAAAAGAATTTTCATTTAATTTAATTTTAGATACTAGGTGATAATTCTCTAAAAGAGAGATTAAACATTTTTTTTTGTTTTTGCTTAAAGGTAGTTTTTTTATCTTATTTTTATTATTTGTAAAATTGGTAAAACTTATAGGACCAATTATATGCTTAGAATTTTTATAGATTGACATAGCTGCAGAAACAGATATCTGTTGGGAACAAATAGATTTGAATAAAACATCAAATTTATTTTTATTAGTTTTTAGCTGATGCTTTGGATTGTAATATTTTTCAAATACTGGATCATATTTTAATAAATGTTTACAACCTTTTTTCCAGTAATTCATCAATCAATTAAAGATTTGACTAAACTAGAAGTGTCATAGTTTTTATATACTGTACTTTGTAATTTTTTATATTTTTCATAAACACTCTTAGTGAGTTTAAGATTTAAGTCTAATTTTTTTGCATGTAGCAGTACATATTTTAGGTCTTTTGTCATTAGTTCTGTTGAAAAACCAAAGTCAAATTTATTTTTAACTATTGTAGGATACCTATTTGTAAATTGCCATGAACTTGCAGCTCCATTTTTCAGTGCATTGAATATTTTATTTTGATCAAGTTTATTCTTCTTACTAAATTGAAATGCTTCTGATATTGAGTACAGAATACCACATATTAAAATTTGGTTTGTAAATTTAGCTAATTGTCCTGAACCCAATTTTCCCATATATGTAAGATTATTTGAGTAAGCAGACACAATTTTTTTTGATTTATTAAATTTTAATTTATCACCACCAACCATTACTGATAGAGAGCCTTTTTTTGCTCCCTCCTCACCTCCTGTTACTGGAGCATCCACGAATTTTAATTTTGTTTTAGATAATAATTTAGTAAGTAATGATATTTGGTTTAAAGATATCGTAGAATGTTCGATAATAAGTGTATTTTTCTGATAATTATTCGTTTTTATAAATTTCTTATAAAATGAGTTTACGGCATTGTCATCTTTTAAGCAGCTGATTACAAAGTCAAATTTTATATTGTTAGCAAAATTATATTGAACACCAGAAAATTTTTTTTTCCATTTAGTCTCAATGGTTTTAGTTCTATTATAGATAAATAGGTTTATATTTTTCTTTTTAGATAAAAAACTAGCCATATGAAATCCCATTTTACCGAGACCAACAAATAAAACTCTATAAGTTGGCATAAAAAATAATTTTTTTTTCTAACTTAGAATAATTAAATTCCATATCTGGTAAGTTAGTGTCAAAATTTAATAGTTTTAAAAAACTCATAGCTGGGAATAAGTCCCATATTTTAGATCCATAAACCGTTAAGAAGGATCTTTCACCCTCTATTGCTTCAATTACGTCGTAACCTATAGATCTTGATCTAATTTTTTCCGTGTAAGATTTTATAATATCCTTAAAATAAATTTTTGCGTGATCACCAAGGAAACCAATCTGCTTACTGAAATTTTGGGGTTTTATTTGCTTATGGTTTTTATAAATTGATTTATTATAGGTATGATAAAAAATATCAGCTATCGGATCGTAAATTATTGCAAATTCACAATTAGTATTCTTTATAAATGACAGCATTATTGCAACTTTATTTATACCATTTATAAAATTTCTAGTTCCATCAATAGGATCGACGGTCAAATATTCATTATTTTTAATTAATTCAGAATTTCCCTCTTCAGATATAATATTAGAAAATCCTTTATTTCTGAAATATCCAATTAATTCGTTCTCTATAATTACATCATAACTAGTGACCTTAGAGTTATCACTTTTAGTAGATACTTCATTTTCACTTAATTTTCCAATTTTTGGAATAATTATTTCATTAGCTATTTTTTTTAGATATATATGTGTATCTAAAAAAAAGTTATCTTTAATAATCATTTATTATTTTTTCTAAAACATGAGAGTCTTTTTGTGAGACACTTAAGATTAAAATATCATTGTTTAAAGGTATATTGTTATCATTTTTTAATTCCAAAGTTTCATTTGTTAAAGTACAAACGTGCTTAATTACTTTTGATTTTTTTATATTTTCATATATCTCATTTTTGTATTTAATTTCATATATCAAATATTCATCTTTTAAAATTGAGTGATAAGATAAAAGAGATCCTTTTGATATTTTCTCTATTATACGAGATGTTGTTAGTTCCCTAGGATTAATGATTACATCAATGCCTAAATCATTTGCAAAAGAAGAATAAGACTCGTTATTAATCACAGAAATGACAGATTTAGAGCCCCTTTTTTTAGCTATAATAGATAATATTGTATTTATCTGATCATTATCTGTAACAGTTATAACTAAATCAGAATTATTTAATTTTATCTCATCATAAAGCGTTTGATCTAGAGCGTCACCATGAAAGATAGTAGTATTCTTGAGAAGACCTGATAAAAAATTACATCTTTCTCTATTTAATTCCAAAATTTTTAAGTTAATTTCTTGATCGTCTTGTTCAATTAGAGTTGATAAATTTTGACCTATATTACCACCACCTACTATTAAAACATCTAAAACATAATCTTTAAAACCAAAAAACTTTATTAATTTATTTAAGTGTTTCTTCTTAATAAGTAAATATAGTTGATCTGATATTGATATATTTTTAAATTCAAAGTTTATTTTCTCTTCTTTGCTATGACCTAAATAACACAAATTATTAGTTTTAAAAAAAACTTTAATTTCTTCAAAGGTATGATTTTTAAACAAATCAGAAGATTGCATACCAATCAATAAATAATCTTGAGTTATTAGAGATTCACTGAAAAAAGCTCCTGGCAAATGAATTTTTTCAAAAATATTATTTGAAACCTCCCACTCGGGAGAAATAATATGATCAAGAAAACTATTAGACTCTATTAATAATGATTTATTTTCATCTAAAATTAAATTTTGGTTTCTAACTCTCGCAATTGATTTATCTACTTCTAGAAATTCCTTAGCAAATTTACTTGTAATAATATTTTTTTCATCACTTCGAGTTACAGCAATAAAATAATCAATTTTAGTATCAAAGTTTTTATAAAAGGATGGGTTTAATGGGTCATCATAAATAGTTTTAATATCAAATCTTTCAGACAAATTTTTTAATTCATTAGCATCATCATCTAAAAGGAATACATTTTTCCCCTGTTCTGATAATTTTTTTGCAAGATTAGCACCTACTATTCCTGATCCCAATATTAGTATATTCATTAGTCTATTTTTATATTAAGTGATTTTACCTTGCGATATAATGAAACTCTGTCCAATTTAAGCATTTTTGCTGTTAATGTCATATTAAAATTATTTAGTTTTAATTTTTGAATTAAGTATTCTTTTTCAAATTTTTCCCTAGCCTCTTTGAAATTTAGATCATAAAGATCAGCATTATCTGTAGAGTTTTTCATTAAACTATGGATTAAATCTCTAGTTACCACTAAACTATTATCATTCAATAATCCTGTGACATTTTCAGATAGATTCATTATCTCAAATATATTTCCAGGCCAACTGTGATTTAAAAGTAAATTTTGTACTTCATTATCGATATCTATTTGTTTTTCAAACTTTTTTAAAGCAAAAATATTGAGATAATGCTTAAAAAGAGGAAAAACTTCATCCTTTCTAGCTGTTAGAGGTTTCAATAAAAATTTGTAATCAATATTATTAACAAAAGGATCTTTCATATCTATTTTTTTACTATCAAAAATTATTGAAGCATTTATTTTTCTAATTTTAACTAAATTTAAATAATTTAATAATTCAATTTGATTAAAATTTTCATAATCGTTTAAGTAGATAGTAAAATAATTATGTAACGAACTTAATTTTAATAAATCTGTCTCATTCATAAGATTTTCATTTAAGTTTATAAATGTATCAGGATTATTTGATGATAAATTCATGTGAATAGTATTAGCTAGAAAATTTTTACCAATGCCGTTTGGTCCAATAATTAATATTGAAGAATTATTTTTTATCTTAGTAAGATTTTTTAAAACATTATCAATGTATTGGCCATAACCAATAGTATCAATTTTAGAATGGAAAGAAATTTTATTTCTATAATTATTAATTGTAACACGTTGTTTTAATTCAAGAAGATTTTTTTGAATAATATGAATAAGTTTTTTTGTTTCAAAAGGTTTTTCGATAAAGTCATTTGAACCTGCTTTAACAGATTCAATAGCATTATCTATATTTGCATGGCCACTAAATGAAACTATTACTAAGTTTTCATATTTTAGTTTTAGATATTCAATGATGTCTATTCCCTGTTTAGTGCTATTTTTAAGCCATAAATCAACTAATACTACATCATAGCTAAAATTTCTTTGTTCTATCTCTAAAAATTCTTTATGAGAGTTAGCATAAGTGACTTCATAGCCTTGTTTTGATAGTATAAGAGAAATTTGTTTACAAATTTCTAATTCATCATCAATTACTAATATTTTTGTCATTAAAAACTATTTCAATTTTAAATCCGGAATAACTGTTGGTTGTTATATTCATCTTATGAGAGTTGTCAGTAATTATTTTATCTATTAAAGATAAGCCCAAACCTGTAGATTTTTTTGTTGAAAAATATGGTTTTTTTAAGTCGTCAATATTACCTTCATAACCTGGACCATTATCAAAAAAAGTTAAAATTAAATTATTATTAATAAATTTCAGTGATATATCAATTGAAGGATTATTTGTTGAATTTAGTGCTTCAATAGAGTTTTTAAAAAGATTATTAAAAATAATATCTAAGTATGAGTGGTCAAAGTTAACATATAAATTATCTTCGATATTATGATTAATAATTATTTGATCATAATTTCTTTTATACTCATCTATATAGACTAAACAAATCTCAGATAAATTTAATTTAGTAATATTTGCCTTAGGCAATCTAGCATATGTAGAAAATTCATTAACTAAATTTTGAATTAAAAAAATTTGTCTTTTAATGGAAGTAATTGAATTAATTAATTCTTCATCTTTAAGTTGACTTTCAATAAATTCAGTAGATAAGAGCATAGGTGTTAAAGGATTTTTAATTTCATGGGAAATTTTTCTAGCTAAATCAGCAATTGCATTATTTTTTTCTGCAAATATTAAATCAGTATAATCATTAAAAATAATTATCTGATCAAATAAAGAATTATTATTGATAAATATAGATTTAACAAAGAAATATCTCTGAATATTTTCTAATTTTACCTCTAAGTTTATTTCATATGATTTTCTATAAAAATTTTGATTTTTGAAATGTTTTGATAATAAATTAATAAAATTTTGAAATGAGGAATGTTTTTCTGATCTAAATATCAAAGATGCAGAATTTTCAAAAATCATAGATTTATCATTTAAAACAAATATACCATATGGTGAATTTTTTATAATATTATTAATAAAACTTAATTGGTCATTAATAGTAGAGTTAACTTCCTCTAAATTATTTTTTTGGCTTATTATAGTTTTACTCATTTCATGAAATGAGTTAATTAAAACAGAAATATCATCTTTATTGTCTAATTTTTCAAAATTAGATTGCTGATATTTTCCTTTGCGTAGATCTATAATAGAATTATTCAAGTCTCTTATTGGTTTAGCTAATCTGAAGCTAAAATTTGTACCAATAATTATAAATATAAATATCAAACTTGTTGAAAGAACTATATAGATAGTAAAAAATGTAATTTGGATATCTCTTTTATTATTATCAAATGAATTGATAGCTTCATAAGACTGTACAATGTTTTGATAGTAATTTAATGTTTCTAAATCAATGTTCTTAAGTAATAATAAATAGTTTGAGTCATTTAAATTAACTTTAGAAAAAAGTTGATCATTTGAAAAAAAAATTGTGATATCAGTTTCACCATTAGTGTTAGCATCTCTCAAATTGTCATCAGACAGAAATATTTTTTCATCAGAAATATGTTCTATAAATTGATTGCCATTATTGTAATTGTAAACAGTGGTAATATTAAATCTTTGTATTATATCTCTGTCTATTAGTCTCTCAGCTAATACATAATTTCTAATAAATTTTGAGTCTGTAATTAGATCTTTTTCTGTTTGATCAATATATTTTTGAGCCAATTGATAAGAATTATTTACTGTCGATTTAAACGCAGGACCCAACCAAGTACTTACTTCGATATTAAAGAAAATTGCTGATGCCATTAATATTATTCCACTTGGAATAACTGAAAAAAGTCCAAAAAAAAGAAAGAATTTATTAAAAAGTCTAAGACCTACTACCTCTCTATTTTTATATTTTAAATAATTTATTAAAAATAAAGATAGATACAAAAGAAGTATTAAGAGAAATACAAAATCTGCAATTAGAATATATTGAATTAATTCAGCGTTACGAACAATCTCATTTGAGGAAATAAGTGAATATACAGTTAGAGCAAAAAGAGTTATAAAAATAGTTATTAATATAAACGCAGAAAATTTATTAAAATAATTTGACATTAATTAAATCTAAAATACATTTCATCCTTCTAGCTGGTGGTGATAGTTTGCGGTTCTCATCCAATACTAATAAGCTTTTAGCTAAATTTAAAAACAAAAATTTACTTATTCATAATATTGATTTTCTTAAAGAACTTAAATTTAAAAAGATAACAGTAGTCATTAATACTATAAATAAGGCTAATATTAGTAATTTTGATGATTTAGAAATAATAAAAGGAGGAAAAACTAGATCAGAAAGTGTTAAAAATGCCTTAAACAAATCTAAATTTAAATCTAAATATGTTTTAATACATGATGCAGCTAGACCTTTAAATTCTCAAAAAATTATTAATAATATAATTAAAAATCTAATTGAAAAACAATATGACTGTGTAGTCCCATTTAGTAAATGTTCTGACACAGTAGTAGTAAATCACAAAAACCTTGATAGAGAAAAACTTAAACTTATAAAAACCCCTCAAGGTTTTGTTAAAAATAAAATTATTTATTTACACAAAATAAATAAAAATGAATTAACAGATGATAGTCAACTCTTTAGAAATGAAAAAAATAAGTACAAAATAAAATATTTATTACAAAATGAAATAAATTTAAAAATAACTTATAAAGACGAATTAAATTCATTAAATAAATTAATAAGAAATAATTTTTTAGTTGGAATTGGTTATGATATTCATAAAACAAAAAAAACTATAAAAAATAACTTCATCAAACTTGGAGGAGTTAAAATAAAATCAAAAATTAAAGTCATTTCTCACTCTGATGGAGATGTGGTACTCCATGCAATAACAGATTCAATACTTGGTGCGCTGTCTCAACGAGATATAGGTACTTATTTTCCAAATACCAAAAGAAATTTGAATAGAAATTCAATAGATTTTTTGAATTATGCTTTAAAAAAAATGACTTTCAGGAAAATGCTAATTAATAATATTGATATAATGATAGTTTCTGAGGAACCTAAAATTAATCCTCATTTTGAGATAATCATAAGTAGTTTGTCAAAATTACTTAAAACAAATAAAATAAATATTACTATTAAAGCTACTACAAATGAAAAATCTGGACTTATTGGTAATGGAGATTTTATTGCTTGTTGGTCAAATGTATCTCTTAAAGTAAATTAAACAGCTTTTTTGAGTTTTTCAAAATCTTCATCCGCATGATAACTCGATCTTGTCATTGGTGAAGATGAAATCATTTTAAAACCGATATCTAAACAGTAATTATAAAGATTTTTGAATTCATCTGGAGAATAAAACTTGTGTACTTTTTCATGATGGATAGATGGTTGAAGATACTGTCCAATGGTAACAAAATCTATATTAGAATTTTTCATATCCTTTAACACCTCAATTATTTCTGAGTAATCCTCTCCCAATCCAATCATAATACCTGACTTAGTAAAAATGGTTTTATCAAATTCTTTAACCTCTCTTAATAATCTTAAACTCTCTAAGTAATTAGACCCAGGTCTGATTTGTTTATAAATTCTAGGAACAGTTTCTAAATTATGATTAAAAACATCAGGTTTCACTTTAGCTATATCAATGTAGTTTCTATTTTTTCTTAAAAAATCTGGAGTAAGTATTTCTATAGTAGTAGTGTTTGAAAGATCTCTTATGTATCTAATTGTATCAATAAAATGTTGAGCTCCACCGTCTGGTAAGTCATCTCTATCAACACTCGTAACTACTACATGTTTTAGTCCTAATTTCAAAACAGATTTGGCAACATTTAATGGCTCCATGGGGTCAGGTGGTTCAGAGGGTTTACCTGTTTTAACATTACAAAATGCACAAGCTCTAGTACAGGTATCTCCTAGTATCATAAATGTTGCGTGCTTTTTTTCCCAGCATTCTCCTATATTTGGACATGCAGCTTCTTGACATACGGTAACCAAATTATGGGAATTAACTATATCTAGTGTTTCAAAATATTTTTTTGAAGTTGGGGCTTTAACTTTAAGCCAATTTGGTTTCTTAAGTGTGGTTAGATTAAATTTTTTGATTTTTTCTGGATGTCTAATCATGATTAAAAATGAAGGGGTTTTTCAAATGCAGACAGGACACTTTCATGAATAGACTCAGATAAGGTGGGATGGGCAAATACCGTGTTAATGAATTCATCTTCGGTTGACTCAGATGAAATTGCTAGACCAAATGTAGCTATCATTTCTGTTACATCTGGGCCGATAAGATGCGCACCCAAAACCTCTCCTGTTTCAGAATTAAAAAGTGTTTTAACAAAACCATATGAATTAGACATTGTTTGAGATTTACCATTAGCTAAAAAGGGAAAGTTACCTGTTTTGTATGGTGTATTATTGTCTTTAAGTTGTTGTTCCGTAAAACCAACTGTGGCTATTTGAGGAAGGCTATAAATACAGCCAGGTATATGATTTTCTTTTGGCTTATGAGTATCTTTTCCAGATGAAATATAACTAACACAGTTTATGGCATCATGCATAGCCTTATGAGCTAGCCAAGGAGCACCAATAATATCACCAATTGCAAATAAACCATTTACATTGGTTTCATAGTTATGGTTTGTTCCAATATAACCTGTATCAGTTAAATTCAAATCAAGTGTGCTTATAAAATCTTTGTCTAAATTAGGCAATACACCTACAGAGAGTATCAAAGCATCACAAACCACATTTTTATTATTATTTTTGAATGAGATAGATTTTTTTTCTTCGATTATATTCTCAATCTTTGCGTTTAATTCAAATCTAATACTCTTTTTCTCAAAAATTTTTTTTGCTTCATTAGAGATGTCATTATCAAATTGAGGAAGAATTTTACCTTGTGACTCAAATACTGTAACATCTGATCCCAAAGCATTATAAATACTTGCAAACTCTATACCAATAGCACCTGATCCTATTATACATAGTTTTTTTGGAAGAAATTTAGGTATCATTGCTTCTTTGGAACTCCAAATTACGTCAGAAAATTTAATATCACCTATTGTTCTAGGTTTACAACCTGTGGCAATAATCATATTTTTTGAGATGATTTCATCAGAGGATGTTTTAACATAAAATTTATTATCAATTTTTTTTGGATAAGCGCGGTGCTTATATATATCTATTTTATTTTTCTTCATTAATGAACTAACACCCTTAGATAAATTTTCTGATGCGGTTCTTGACATCTCAACAACTTTATTTAGGGCTATTTTGGTAAGGTCTTTTTTATCTAGTCCGAAGTGATTAGCCTCTTCCATGAACTCTGCAGAGTGAAGAAGAGATTTTGTAGGAATACATCCCCAATTAAGGCACACTCCTCCTAGTTTATCTTCTTCAAACAGGGCCACCTTCATTCCAAGTTGAGCAGCTTTTATAGCAGCGACGTATCCACCAGGGCCACCACCAACGATTGATAAATCATATTTATTTGTCATCTGATATAATTTCCATATTTTGTACTATACTTGAGAAAAATTGAGAAGCTAAGACACCATCGACTGCTCTATGATCGCAGGATAATGTCAAATTAATAAAACTTCCTATTTCTATCTTACCTTTGTCAACAAAAACATCCTCAAATATTTGACCAACTGCAAGTATATATGTTTGACCAGGCAATATAATGGCATCAAAGCTTCGTATATTAAATGATCCTAAGTTAGATATACTTATTACACCATCCGACAGATCAGAGGGAGAAAGTTTGTTATCTCTAGTTAAATTTATCTTATCATTAAGATTGGAGTTGATTTGTTTTAAAGAAAGATCATTAATTTTTTTTATTACTGGCATTTTTAAACCAAATTTAGAATCAACTGCAATGCCTATATTATGATGATCATTAATAAAAAATTCACCATTGTCTTTGTATGTGCAATTTGAGTCTGGGAATGCTTTGAATGCTTTAGATATAGCCTGCATTAAGATTGCATTTAGGGAATACTTATTCCCTTTAAGTTTTTGATCTTTTCTAAATTTTAATAGATTAGTCATATGTACTTTGGTATTTAAATAGAAATGGGGAATATTATTTTTAGAATGAAGCGTTGCTTTTGCTATAGCCTGTCTTAATTTATTTATATTTGAATTGTCTGCCAAATGATTTGAGTCTATTACATCTCTTAGAATAATTCTATTATTTGGTCCTGAGCCATTGATATTTGCTAAATTCACTGATTTTTCGGTAGATATTTTTTTTGCAAGTGGAGATATAAATAATCTTAAAATGTCATTGTCTTGTTCTTTAGTAACAACAAGGTCTTCAGAGTGTATTCTTCTTGTCTTAGATTTTATTTTAGAAATATCTAAATTATTTTTTAGTGCTAATTTTTTTGCAAGTGGTGTAATTAAAATATTATCAGATAATGAATTTTGATCATTTTCAGGGATTGGTATATTTGGAGTTTGTATTTTATTATTTGTATCTCTATTTTTTAAAAAATTATTTATATCCTCTTGGGTAAAAGATAAATCATCTGAAATTATAGCAACTAACTGATTAACATCAGCTGTTTCACCCTCCTTCGATATAATTTTAGCAACATATCCATCTTCTGGTGACTCATACTCCATGGTAGCTTTATCTGTTTCTACTTCAAATAAAACTTCACCACTTAATATTGGGTCATTTTCTTTTTTTATCCACTTAACAATCTTTCCCTCCTCCATTGTGGGAGACAAGGAAGGTAAATTAACTTCAAATAACATTAATTTGTATAAGAAACTTTTTTTACAGCAGAAGTAATCTCGTCAGTATTAGGCAGTGCCAATTTTTCTAAATTTTCAGCGTAAGGCATTGGGACATCTTTTCCACTAACTTTAATTATTTCTGAGTCAAGGTAATCAAAGCAATTTGATTGAATAAGGTAAGATAAGTGTGAACCAAAACTTGTATTGCCCCATCCATCCTCAACTATAACAACTCTATTTGTTTTCTTAACTGATTTGTAAATAAGATCTTCATCCAAAGGTTTAATAGATCTAAGGTCAATTATGTCAGGTTTTATACCTAACTTTTCTATTGAAGGAAGAGCATTCAATATTCGTTGAACTGACATTGAAAAACCAATAATAGTTACGTCGCTACCCTCTTTTATAAGATTTGCTTTACCAATTGGAATTAAGAAATCATTTTCTTCAGGGACATTACTTTTTTCTTTATAGAGTAATTCATGTTCTAAAAAAACAACAGGATTGGGATTTCGAATTGATGATTTTAATAAACCCTTTGCGTCCCTTGCATTTGATGGCGCAACAACTAACAAACCTGGTATATGAGAAAACCAAGAAATAAAACATTGACTATGTTGAGCACCTACTCTTGCAGCAGCGCCATTTGGCCCACGAAATACTATAGGCACATTAATCTCTCCGCCTGACATGTACAAAGACTTAGCGGCTGAATTTACAATCTGATCAATTGCCTGCATTGAAAAGTTAAAGGTCATAAACTCACAAATTGGCTTGAGTCCAGACATAGCTGCACCTATAGCAAGACCAGTAAATCCGTGCTCAGAAATAGGAGTGTCTAGTACTCTTTTTGATCCAAACTTATCTAAAAGACCCTGAGTTACCTTATAGGCACCATCATATTCAGCTACTTCTTCGCCTAAAAGAAAAACATCTTTATCTAAAATCATTTCTTCTTCAATAGCTTGATTCAAAGCCTCTCTCATTGTAATTTCTTTTTCAGACCAATTCTTTGTTTCCAAGCTATTTGATTGTTCTTTTAAAAGAGAACCCATAGAAATATTATTTTCTTTTGTGTTCGTGTCTGCACCATTCAGTATCACAGGTGGTGAACTTTCAATAGGTTTTTCTATTTTTTCTTCAATTTCCTCGCCTTCAACCGATAGTAATGCTATTTCAGTATTGACGATAATATTTTCAGAACCCTCTTTGACTAATATTTTTTCAATTTTTCCGTCATCTGGGGACTCAAGTTCCATAGTGGCTTTATCAGTTTCAATTTCTGCTAAAATATCACCAGAAAGTACATCATCTCCCTCTTTAACTAACCATTTTACTAAATTACCTGTTTCCATAGTTGGAGATAATGCTGGGAGTAATATTTTCATAAATACACCTCAGTAAATAATTCTTTTATCTCTGGAAGTGGTGAATCTAATGAAAATTTTTCAACATCTTTAATTTGTTTTTTTATATCAATTTCAATATCTTTAATAGAGTCCTCATGTAATTTATACTCTTTTAATAGAGTTTCTTTCATCATTAGTACTGGGTCTATTTCTTTCATTTTATTTACTTCATCTTTTGATCTATAAAGACCAGGATCAGACATTGAGTGGCCTCTGAATCTGTAAGTATCCATTTCAATGATATATGGTTTGGAGTTATTATTTATATAATCTCTTGCTCTTATGGCAGCATCACTCACTGTAAAGAAGTTCATTCCATCTACCTTTTCTCCTTTAATACCAAATACTGTAGCTCGTTCAAACAGCTCATTTCCTGCTGCTGATCTACCTATAGATGTTCCCATTCCATATTTATTATTTTCAATGATGAACAATACAGGTAGCTCCCATAGTGATGCTAAATTAAAAGCTTCAAATACTTGGCCATTACTCATTGCTCCGTCACCAAGATAGACCCTTGAAATTTTTTTTTCATTTCTATATTTATGAGCAAAACCAATACCAACACCTAAAGGTACTTGAGCACCAACAATTCCATGTCCACCATAGAACCTATTAGCTTTAGAAAACATGTGCATAGAACCACCCTTACCTTTGGAAATCCCATCCTTTCTTCCAGTTAATTCTGACATAACTGATTTAGGATCTACACCACGAGCTAATATATGCCCATGATCTCTGTATGCTGTGATAACAGTGTCTTCTGAATTGATAGAGGAAAGAATACCTATTACGACCGCTTCTTGACCAATATACAGATGACAAAAACCTCCAATTTTTCCAGCACCGTATAATTGAGCTGCCTTTTCTTCAAATTTCCTTATTAAAAACATCTTTTCATAAAACTTTAATAGCTGGTCATTGGAAAAAGAATTACTAATTTTTTTATTCATATTTTAATCTAGTTTTAGGATGGTTTCGCCATCCTGAATATTTGGATTATTCTGTTTTGTAATTTCATCAATATAATCATCTTTGTTAGAATAAAATGAATGTAAATCTATATTTATATCTAACATTTTTTGATCAAGATTAGATTGCAATTTTTTGTACATTTTTTCTTCAAATTGGTAAATTAAGTAGTTTCCAATATTAAATTTTCCATAAACTGTATGATATATAAGGTAAATCAATACAAAAACAAAAAAGAAATTAATTAAACTACTAGCTTTTAAAAACTTCACTTAATTCACCAGCATAGCCTTGAATTTTATCATTTTCTGATATTCTAAGTAACTGATTATATTTTGCAACTCTATCCGATCTGGCCAATGAACCTGTTTTTATTAAAGGACAATGTGATGCAACGGCTAAATCTGATATAAAAGAATCTTCTGTTTCGCCTGATCTATGAGACATTATAGACGCAAAATTATTTTCTGTTGCTAATTTAATAGCCTCTAGAGTTTCTGTTACTGTGCCAATTTGATTTAATTTTATTAAAATACTATTTGCTTGTTTCTCATCAATGCCTGTTTTTAATTTTTGAATATTAGTTACAAAAAGGTCATCACCGACTAAACGTATTTTAGAACCAAGTTTACTTGTAATTTTCACCCAACCCTCATAGTCTTCTTCATTAAGTGCGTCTTCAATTGAAAATATAGGATATTTATCACATATATTTTCATAAACACTGATCATTTCATCAGTTGAATAAGAGTTACCCTCAAAGTTATATTTTCCATTTGAATAAAATTCACTGGAGGCTGCATCTAGTGAAATTTTAAACTGATCATTTAGTTTATAACCTGCTTTAGAAATTGAGTCACATATTAGGTCTAATACATCTAGATGAGATTTTAAATTAGGAGCAAATCCTCCTTCATCACCAAGATTAGTATTAAGAGATCGAGATTTTAATTCTTTCTTAATATTTGTTATTACAGAATGTGTAGAAGATAAAGCTTCGGTTAATGAGTTAAACCCTATTGGTAAAATCATAAACTCTTGAAAATCAACTTCATTGTCTGCATGTTGACCACCATTAATTACGTTAAGCATTGGTACAGGGATAATTAAATTTTCAGTACCTTGAGATAGAAATATAGCTCCAAAATTTGAGTAAGACCATGCCTTATAGTAAGCAAGGCTTAAAGACAAAATAGCATTCGCGCCAAATTTAGATTTATTTTCTGTCCCGTCTAAATCTATCAAAAATTGATCAAAATCTTTAAAACCATTGAAAGACTTTTCTGAAATTATTGGTTTAATCAGTTCATTAACATTAGATACAGCTTTAAGTACACCTTTACCACTCATCCTGTTAGAGTCTAAATCTCTTAACTCTAATGCCTCAAATTTTCCAGTTGAAGCACCTGATGGAACCATTCCTCGAAAAGGAAATGGAATATTTTCAAAGATTAATTCACATTCAACAGTTGGGTTTCCCCTACTATCAAAAATTTCTCTTGCAGTTATGTTTTTAAGTTTCATTTATTTTGCCGCCTTGTTTATTTTATTAATAGTATTTAAAAGTTTTGGCATTTTATGTAAATAAATCATATTAGGGCCATCACTTAATGCTTTTTCTGGGTTTGGGTGTGTTTCGATAAAAAAACCTGCTATTCTCAATGAAGAAGCAGCTTTAGATAAAGGAACTACGTACTCTCTAGCACCTCCACTTTTTTTTCCCAATCCACCTGGAAGTTGAACGCTATGAGTTGAGTCAAAAATAATTGGATATCCAAATTCTTTCATAAAATGAATACCTTTAAAATCATTTATTAAGTAATTGTATCCAAATGAATTTCCTCTTTCGGTAATAAGTATTTTTTTATTATTTTCATTTTCAATTTTTTTAATGATATTTGAAACTTCTTTATGAGATAAAAATTGTCCCTTTTTGACATTTACAATCTTTTTTGTTTGTGCAGCAGATTTTATCAAGTCTGTTTGTCTACACAAAAAGGCTGGAATCTGTATAACATCTAAAAATTCTGATAACTTATCTACTTGCGAAGTCTCGTGTACATCTGATGTAATAGAAATTTTTAAATCATCTTTAAGATTTTTTAAAATATCAAATGATTTATCAAAAGAAATTTTATTTCTTATAGTTTGATCAGAACTCCGATTAGCTTTATCAAAACTACATTTAAATATTAAATTAAACTTTTCTTTTTTTGCATATTTGATTAAAGACTTTGCAACTTGTCTGACTAACTTCTCATTTTCTAATAGACATGGGCCAGATATTAATGTGAGTCTATCAGTGTCGTTTTTGATTAACTGTTTAGATAAAAGAACTGATCTAGGCATTTTTATTAATTAAACTACTTTTAATAAATGAGAAGAAAATAGGATGAGGTTTAAATGGCTTTGATTTTAGTTCTGGATGAAACTGAACTCCTAAAAACCATTTATGATTTTTATTTTCAATAATTTCTAGTAATTTTTTATCTTTTGAAAAACCAGAAAAAACTAAACCTTTTTTTTCAATAAGTGATCTATATTTTGGGTTTACCTCATACCTATGTCTATGTCTTTCGTGAATTAATTTTTTTTTATAAACTTTTGAAGCTAAAGATTTCTCTTTTATATAACAAGGATATGTACCCAATCTCATAGTAGCTCCTAAATCATTTTCTTTGGTCCTTTTCACCTTTTGATTTTTTTTACTCCATTCGGTCATTAAGGATATGACATTATTTGTGTGTTTACCAAATTCAGAACTTCCAGAATTTTTCATTTTCAATACATTTTTGGTGAATTCGATAATAGATAATTGCATACCTAAGCAAATACCCAAAAAAGGAATTTGATTTTCTCTAGCATGCCTAATAGCTTCTATTTTTCCACTTATACCTCTATTTCCAAAACCTCCTGGTATTAGAATACCTGCAGCCTTACTCAGTAACTCTCCAACATTTTTTTTATTTATTGTTTCAGAGTCAATCCATTTTATTTTAACATTTGCTTTGTTATGAACACCAGCGTGATAGATAGCCTCATAGAGAGATTTATAACTATCTTTTAAATGAACATATTTTCCAATAATAAATATATTTAATTCCTCTTTTGCCCTAGACTCTAACACTTCGAAATTTGTCCATTTTGAAAGGTCTTTTTTCTTTGTAGATTTTATATTTAAATTTTTGATAACTAGGTCATCTAACTTAGATTTAGATAATAGTAACGGAACTTGATAAATACTTCCTACATCATAAGAAGGTATCACCGCATTTGTGGGTACGTTACAAAATAAACTAATTTTTTGAATTTCTTCATTCTTAATTTTTTTATTACTTCTACAAACTATTATATCAGGCTGGATACCTGCATTTAAAAGTTCTTTTACTGAATGTTGAGTAGGTTTCGTTTTAATTTCACCTGATGTCTCTATATAAGGAAGTAAAGTTAGATGTATAAGAAGAGTGTCGAGCTGTCTTTCATTTTTAAATTGTCTAATAGCTTCTAAAAAAGGTAGACTTTCAATATCTCCAACAGTACCTCCTATTTCACAGATAATTACTTCATCTTTGTTAGTTGATTTTTTTATTGAATTTTTAATTTCTTCTGTAACATGAGGTATAACTTGAACTGTTGAGCCTAAATACTCACCCTTTCTTTCTTTAGATAAAATAGTTGAATAAATTTTACCTGAAGATATTGAGTCATTTTTTGAACATTTTATGTCAGTAAATCTCTCATAATGACCTAGATCTAAATCAGTCTCATAACCATCATCTGTTACATAAACCTCACCATGTTGATATGGACTCATTGTTCCAGGGTCTACGTTTAGATACGGATCTAATTTTCGAATTTTAAGTTTGATACCTCGAGCTCTAAGAAGAGAGGCTAATGATGCAGTGACTATTCCCTTACCAAGCGATGATACAACACCTCCGGTAACGAAAATTAATTTCACTGATTAGGCACTTCTGGAATCATTTCCTCTATAGACTCATCTAAGATAATTTCTTCCTGAATAGTCTCTAAATCAGTTGAAGAAGAATATTGTTTTGTAATAATTGCGCCCATAAATAAACACCAAAACAAAAAACCAAAACCTAAAACATAAGTAATTTTTGTCATACCTGAAAATGAAGATTTGTTTGCTGTCATACCGCCTGTAAGAGAAGTTTGAGTACCCAAACCAAGACTCCCACCTTCAGTTTTTTGAAATAATATTATTAAAATTAATACCACTCCAATAACCGCACTTATTATTAGAAAAAGGTTTATCATAATGTCATATAAAATGTTTAATAAATGAAGATTTTGTAGAAGCCGAACCTACTAAAACTCCGTTTAAATTTCGCAAACTTAAAATATCTTTGATATTTGATAAATTTACCGAACCACCATATAAAATATTTATTTTTTTAAAAGAATAATTTTCCAATATTTTTGATAAAAAACCCAAAATATCATCAATTTCTGATAATTTGGGTGTTAATCCAGTACCAATTGACCATAAAGGCTCATAAGCTAAGACGACTTCTTCATAATTATTTGATTTTTTAAATATTTTATTGATTTGTTTTTTTAAAAAAACTTTGGTTTTTTTTGATTTATAAATCTTTAACGGTTCTCCAATACACACTATGGGCTTTATTTTATTAATTAAACATAGATCTGTTTTTTTTTGTACAATCAAATCCGTCTCACCAAAATTAGATCTGACTTCAGAATGACCAAGAATACAATACTTAATCTTGTTATTTACTAAGTCTTCAATATCAATAGAGCCAGTACTAGCGCCTTTACCATGCAAATCTATATTTTGTGCAGCATATATATTTTTTGGATATCTAGATTTAAGAGAGAGATTATAAAAGTTATTTGGACTACAAATAAGTTTGTACTTTTTTGTAGATGGAAGCTTTGATACGATTTTAGATAAGTTCATACTTTCGGCTATATTTAAATATGATTTCCAATTAAATATTATATATTTCATAGGGTTAACTGATATCAAAATACTGAGATAAATGAAAACTAAAAAATTAATTGTCATTATATTTAGTGCTGCACTTGGAATAAGTTTCTTGTTTATTGGATTTGGATCTTATGTTGGTAAGACATATGTACTTAAAGTAGGAAATCAAAAGATATCATCTATTGAATTTTCTAGAGCATATGAGAACTATAAATCTGAAAATAGCCTCTCTAACCTGTCAGAACAAGAAGAGTTATTCTCAAAAGTTCAATTCACAAATCAATATGTAAATGAATTAGTATTTATTAACTACTTAGACGAAAAAATTAGTATTAGTGATAATTCAAAAAAAATAGTTTTAAAAAAATCACTAAATAATGATGAAATGTTTAGAAATTTAGACGAGGCATCCCTTCAAAATTACCTAAAAGAAATTGAAGGAAACATCTATATAGATTTATTTAATAATAGTCTTGATGCACAGAGCTTAGTAAGTAATGAAATTAATCCAGAACTTCTCATAGAAAAAGAGTTGAACATTTACGAAATTAAAAAAGACAATAGTCTGATTAATTATCAACTAGAAGAGGAGTTTTACAATGATAATGAATTATATGAAATCACTATAAACGAGATAAGTCTGAGAAACTATATACTAGAAGAAATTATAACCGATGCAATTATAGAGAATTATTATAATGAAAATATTACTACTTTTATTGAGCCTAAAAATTATACATATGAACAAATAATTTTAGAAAATGATAGGAATCAAAGTTTTGTAGAACTCAAAAAAAGTAATAATTCTCAATTTAAATTATTTGAAGAAGTTAATGAAAAATTAATTTTACCTCAAGTGCTTGATAATTTAAAGAAACTTAAAGTTGGGGATGAAAGTGAAAGTATTAAGATTGGTGAAAAATTCTTTTATGTAAAGCTTTTATCATTCAAAGATGAATATCAAGTGAATTTAAAAGATGCTTATGAAGATATAATAAACACATTAACACAATTAGAGATTGAAAATTTTGAAATGACTGATGAAATAAAAAATATTGATAGTTATAGTACAAATCAAATTTTTTTCTCTAATTCTTTTAATTTCCTAGAAAATATACCGGATCAATATAATTTTATTAACTTCAATCAATCATCTGGGGAAATAAAGAAAGATAATTTTTTATTTCAATTTAATGTAAAAAAATTATTTAAAGAAGATTTACCTGTTGATATTAAAGAAAAATTTTTAATTTCATTTAGTAATTATAAAAAAAATATAGATACCTCTCATGGAGATGAATTATTAAATAAAACTGGTACCGTAAAAGTAAATTATTTTACTGACTCACTCACTATTAAGAATAATTTTATTGAACCAGAGGACTTGGAGAGAATTATCATTATTAAAAATGACGAAAAATTAAAAGTGGTATTGCCAAATGAGGTTATATATTTAGATATAAATTCAATAGGATCAATAGACTCTTTAAATATTAAACAAAATATTGTCAATTTAATTTACTCAAATATCATAAAACAAATTAAAAATAACATAGACATAGAAGTAGATAACGAACAACTTATTCAGCTTTAATATGTACGTACACGGTAAAAAGGTTTTCTTAGATACTGAAAATACAATTACGATTTACAATAAGCTTGCAAAAAAATTTAAAGACGTCTCTATTTTAGAGTCTGTAATTGGAGGTGATAATAAAGGAAGATATTCAATTATTCTCTTCAATGTAAATCAAAATATAGAAATTTTTCATGATTATGCGTTAATTAATGATCGAAAGAAAATTATAAAATCACCAGAAATCTTTATAAAGAATATTTATAAAAACTTAAAAATTAAAACATTATATGAACAAAATATACCACTACCTGTTTTTATTGGTAATATTTGTTTTGATTTATGTAAATTTACACTTCCAAAATTAAGTTATGACCCTAGTAAAAATGAAATTGGAATTCCACTTGCGCACTTTGTTAAACCAACAAATTTAATAATAATTGATAATGTTCTCAACGAAACTCACTTAATTGAGGTCTCAAATAATAAGAAAATTCCAACTAAATCTTTAAAAACTTTAGAGAGTTTACTCAAATTACCCTTTCATAAATTTAACAAATTAAATGTTAAAAAATTAAAGAAGTTTAAAAATCATGTAAATAGAGAGGATTTTTTAAAAAGAGTAGATGAAATCAAATCAGATATCAAGGTGGGTGAAATATTTCAGGCTGTTCTATCTCAAAGATTTTCTAATGAATATTTAATAGATCCTTTCAATTTTTATAGAGCCTTAAGATCAATTAATCCTTCTCCTTATCTTGTTTTCTTAAACCTAAAAAACTATCAGATTATTTGTTCAAGTCCGGAAACTATGATCAAGGTAAAAAATAAAGAAATTACCTTAAGACCTATTGCTGGAACTAGAAGAAGAGGAAAAAATGAAATAGAAGATAATTATTTAAAAAACGAATTACTTAATGATAAAAAAGAGTTAGCAGAGCATTTAATGTTAGTAGATTTAGGTAGAAACGATGTAGGTCAAATTTCAAAAAATAATACAGTAAAAGTAACTGAACAAAATATAATAGAGTATTACTCTCATGTTATGCATATAGTTAGCAATGTAACAGGGGAATTAAAAAATAATTTAACACCAATTGATGTTCTTTTTGCCGGTTTACCTGCTGGTACAGTTTCGGGTGCACCTAAAATAAGAGCACTAGAAATATTAGAGAAACATGAACTTAATAATAGAGAATTTTACTCTGGATCAGTCTGTTATATAGATGCTAATGGAGATATGGACAGTTGTATCAACCTAAGAACAGCAATGATTAAAAATAAAAAGATATATGCTCAAAGTGGTGCAGGTATAGTTTTTGATAGTATAGCTAAAAACGAACACAGCGAGTGTATTAATAAAGCTAATGCTTTATTTGAAGCATACAAATTGGCTCATCAGATATAATGATTACATTAATAGATAATTACGATAGCTTTACTTATAATCTTTATCACTGTCTGAGTAAGCATGATGATGTTTTAGTTATAAAGAATGACTTAATACTAAAGAATTTTGACAAAATAATTAATAGTAAGGGTGTTGTGATTTCTCCTGGACCCAGTAATCCATTTAATGCAGGAGAATGTCTAGATTTAGTTCACCAAATTTACTCATTTATGCCAATATTAGGAGTGTGTTTAGGTCATCAGATACTGGGTGTATATTTTGGTGCTAAAATAGATACTTTAAAAATACCCATGCATGGGAAAGTATCGAATATTAAAAAAATTAATGAATGTAAAATTTATAAAAATATTAATATGAATTTTCAAGCAACGAGATATCACTCTTTATATCTAAATAGAGATAATTTTCCTAAAAATTTAAAAATAACTAGTATTTCTGATGATGATAAAAAAATAATGAGTTTTAGACATGAATTATTTTCAATATTTGGAGTGCAGTATCATCCAGAAAGTATTGAAACTGTTATTGGTTCTAAAATTGTAGATAATTTTGTGGAGTGTATATGAAATATAACATAGGTGATACAGTTACTAAGAAAAATATAAAATATGTAATTAAATATTTATTTCATACAGATAATATAACTCATCAGGCAATAATCATTCATCAACTTAATAAATTAATTAATGATAGTGATATACTTTTATCATTAAGAAATTACATCTTTAAAAATTCGAATAAAATTAAGCAATATCCTAATTCTTTAGATACATGTGGAACAGGTGGAGACGGATTAAAAACGCTCAATATATCTACTACAGTTGCAATCTTATTATCTTCTGTAGGAATACCCATAGCAAAACATGGAAATCGGGCTGCTAGTTCATTAAGTGGCTCCTCAGATATTATCTCTGAATTAAAAATACCAAATGAGAAGAATTCAAAAAAAATTATTAAAAGAATTTCAAATGATAAATTTGTATATTTGAATGCACCATTTTTTTATCCTAACTTAAGTAGAGTTGGAGAAGTTAGGAAAAAAATAGGAATAAAAACAATATTTAATTATATGGGTCCTACATTAAATCCATTAGGTGCAAAATTTCAAATATTAGGCACAATAGATAAAGGTTCTGCAGAAATTATGTCAAAAATATTATCAAAAATTAAAAATAAAAAATTTACTATTTTTTTCTCAGAGGATGGTTTAGATGAGATAAGTATATTTGCTCCAACAAATTTTTATTTTAAAAAAGAAAAAAGTATTACAAAGAGAAAAATTTCACACATGGTTTATAAAAAATACCTTACCTCAAAATTAAATTTTAAAGATATCAAAGGCGGTTTACCGTCTTACAATGCAAATAGGTTAATTGAATTGTTTCAGGGAAAAAAAGATAGTTACAGAGATATTACAATAATTAACTCTATTTATGCAATGCAAACCATTAAACCAGATTATCAGTTTGATAATTGCTTTGAAATTTTAAGTAATTCTTTAGATAATTCCATAGCTTTAAATCATTTAAATAAAATTAAGAAGTGATGAATATTTTAGATCAAATAGTTTTAGAAAAAAAAAATCACGCAAAATATTTAAGTCAAAAGTTAAATAAAAAAAATAATTTTAAGTCTACTAATTCAAACTCTTTTTTGAATGCCATAGAAAATAATTTAAGTAAAAACAAAAATGCACTAATTGCAGAATTTAAGAGATATAGTCCATCTGTTAAAAGCTTTAATAAAGTTAGATATCTACAAGATGTTATTGAACAATATCATAAATCAAAATGCTGCTGTATATCAATTTTAACTGACAAAAATTTTGGAGGTAGTTTAAATGATATAAATGTTGCAAAAAAAATATCAAATAAACCAATTATAAGAAAAGATTTTATAATTAATGAAGCACAAGTGTTTGAAACTAAAGAATTTGGTGCTGATGCAATATTATTGATTGCAAAAATTTTATCAAAATCAGAAATTAAAAAGTTATATAAACTAGCAAACAAAATTGGTTTGGATGTATTGATAGAAATTGAAAGTATATTAGAAGCTAAGAAGATTAAAGATATAGATGCCAAATTAATTGGAATAAATAATAGAAATTTGAAAGAACAAAAGATTGATATTAATAAATCAATTAAATTATCTAAAGTATTGAATAATAAAATAATAATTAGTGAGAGTGGAGTTACGGTATCGAATATTAAGAAAATAAAAAGTAATAGTGGAATATCATCTTTTTTAATTGGTGGAAGTATTTTAAATAATGAAGATAAAGTTAAATATATAAATAAATTATATGAAGCCTAATGAGTTTATCACACTTTAATAAAAAAAATAAAAGTATTGAAATGGTTGATATTTCAAAAAAAAATAAAACTAAAAGATATGCAGAAGCTAAATCTAGATTAAAAATTGATAGAAAACTATTTCTTATTCTTAAAAATGATAGAGAATTACAAAATAACTTATATCATACAGCAAAAATAGCAGGAGTTTATGCTGCTAAAAATACATCCCATCAAATTCCATTAACACATAATATACCAATAGACTATGTGTCTTTAACATTTGATTTGAAGGAAAATGAATACATTTTGTTAAAGAGTATAGTTAAATCAAATTATTCGACAGGATTAGAAATAGAAGCATTAAATAGTGTTTCTTGTGCATCTATAACAATTTTTGATATGCTAAAATCATATAAAAAAAAAATTACTATTGAAAAAATAGAAATTGTAAAAAAAAGGGGAGGTAAAAATAATATTGGATGATATTTTTAAAACAATAAAATTAATTTCAAATTATCTTCCAAAAAAAAAATTATTAACTATTTATACAAAGAATTTAAAAAATAATAATTTTATTCAATCAGATATAAAAATACAAAATAACATACCCCCATTTAATCAATCATCAATGGACGGTATAGCTATAACAAATATAAGTAAAAAATTTAAAATAGTTGGTAGATCAAAGTTAAATAATTTTAATAATATTAAAGTTAATAAAGATGAGTGTTTGATAGTTAAAACTGGTTCTTTAATACCAAATAATATCAAATACATTATTCCTCAAGAACAAATATTTATTAATAAGAATTATGCTTTTGTAATTAACTTTAACAAAAAAAATAAATTTATTCGAAAAAAAGGCCATATCTTTAAGAAGGGCGAGAAAATTAACCTTCAAAACAAATATTTATCTTTTAAAGAGTTAAGTAGTTTAAAAAGTCTGAAAGAAACCAAAATTAAAATATTAAAGCCTTTAAAATTCAAAATAATATCTACTGGTAGTGAATTTACTAAACAACATTTTATTTTTCCCACTAATGGTTTTTATTTAAATAATTTTGTATTAATAAATAACCAAATAGTTGAAAAGAATATTCATTTAAGAGATGACCAAAAATTACTACAAAAAGAAATTAATAATTCAAAATCAGATATTACAGTAATTATTGGAGGGACTGGTAAAAGTAAAGATGATATAGATTTTAATAATTTTAATTTAATCGTAGATGGTCTCGACTTAAAACCAGGTAGACCATTTAAATTGTTTATAAAACAAAATAGGATTTATTTATTTTTCCCTGGTAACCCCTGCTCATCATTTGTATTAACTAACATAATTATAAAATCATTAATAGAAATTTATAACTTTAACAAATCTACTTTTAAATATGATATAATAGATATTAAGAAAATTAAATTTAATTTCAAAAACTATAAAAGAAAATCTTTTTTATTTGGATTTAGAGATAATAAAAATATTAAAATATTTAATAATCAAGAGAGTTCTAATTTAAAAAATATATTAAATGCAAATTGTCTAATTTATTATGATAGAACTACTAAATTAAGATTGTATCAGGTTAATGACTAAAAACGCAAAAAAGCTATTAGAATTTTTAAGAAAATATATTGAAAAAAATAAGATATCTCCAAACTATGAAGAGATGAAAGAGCATATGGGTTTAAAATCAAAATCATCTATATTTCAATATTTAGAATACCTAGAGGAATTAGGTCATATAAAAAAAGACAAATTAAAATCAAGATCTATTGAATTAAATAGTGTAATACCATTCTTTAATGAAATCTCTGCTGGTAAACCAATAGATGTTCTAAATGATCAAATAGAGTATATTGATGTTAATAATTTTATAAAATCTGATAAAGCCAACTGTATTGCTTGTAAGGTGCATGGAAATTCAATGGAGTCGTATGGTATTTTTGAAGATGATATAATTATAGTAGAAAGAGTTACAAATTATAATTCAAATGATATACACGCTGTTCAAATAGATGATAGTGAGATAACCCTTAAAAAGATAAAACTAATCAAAGATGAAATTGAAATATTTGGCGATCATAAAAATTTTTCTTCAGTCAGATATAAGAAAGATAGAGTTAAAATATTAGGCAAAATGGTTAATTTAGTAAGAAAATATTAATGATAATAACAAGGTTTGCCCCCTCACCTACCGGAAATTTTCATATGGGTAGTTTAAGGACCGCAATTTATAATTTTTTATATGCTAAAAAGAACAAAGGAAAATTTTTGTTAAGAATTGAGGACACTGATAAAGAGAGATCAAATCAAATTTATGAAGACGAAATCTTAAAAATTTTTGATAAATTTAATCTTCAATATGACAAACTACTTTATCAATCAAAGAATTTAAGTGTTCATCAAGAGTATTTAGAGAAACTGATATCTACTGATTTAGCTTATCAATCAGATGATGGACCTTATAAGTTTAGAGTAAAAAAAGATAATGATTTTTTTAAATATGATGATTTAATTCTAGGAGAAGTAAAAATACCTTCAAATACAATAGAAGATTTCTCGATAGCTAGATCTGATAAAACTCCCACATTTATATTATCAAATTTAATAGATGATGATTTTGAAAATATTACAAATGTAATTAGAGGTAATGATCATACCATTAATACGGTTAAGCAAAAAATGTTATCTAATGCTCTGAACTTCAAAGAAATACATTATGCTCACATTCCACTTATACATGATATTGAAGGAAAAAAATTATCTAAAAGAGATAATATAACTAATGTTGAGGATTACTTAAATGATGGTTACTTAGCAGCATCCATATTTAATTTTATTATCAAATTAGGTAATAATTTTAATGATATTGAATACCTAAATATTGATGAAGCTGTTAAAAATTTTAATTTATCTAAGACAGTTTTATCACCTGCAAAATTTGATATTGAAAAACTAAACTTTATTAATCAATATTATTTAAAAGAGTTATCTTTTTCAAATTTTAATAAATACTTAGAGAAAGATGTAAAAGATCAAGTTTCTAGTTTTAAGTTAGAGCCCGTATATAAAGATATCTTAGAGAGATGTCATAAGTATACAGAAATTAATTTAGAGGTAGTCAAACTTTATGATTTTTTTAAAAAAAATTCAGTTCTTGAGATTGATAAGAATGAAAAAGATTTGATTAAAAAAATTCATACAATTATTAATAATTTGCATGATAATGATAATACTTTATCAATACTTGAAAAAAATGGCCTACCTTTAAAGAAAATTGGTAAGATAATAAGAAAAATTACAGTAAATTTTGAAACTAAGATACCAATTGAAAAAATTTTTATATTCTTTGGTATTGAAAACATAAAAGAAAGACTATTATTATATATAAATGATTGATGAAAAAAGATTTAAATTGGTTGATACTAAAACTGGAAAAGAATATGAATTTGATGGTCTTAATGGCTCTATTGGACCTGATGTAATAAATATTTCATCTTTATACAAAAAAACAGGTCTGTTTACGTATGATCCAGGCTTTACATCAACTGCTGCTTGTAATTCTAAAATTACATACATTGATGGTGAGAAAGGTGTACTCCAATACAGGGGCTACCCAATTGAGGAACTTGCTAATAATAGCTCTCATTTAGAAGTTTGTTACTTACTTATGCATGGTGAACTGCCCTCAGAGAGTGATAAAAATGAATTTGAAGAAATAATTAAAAATCATACTTTACTTAATGAACAAATAATTCAATTTTACAAAGGCTTTAGAAGAGATGCTCATCCTATGGCTATGATGATTGGAATTGTAGGTGCTCTATCATCTTTTTATCATGACACTTTAAATATTGAAGATCCTGAACATAGGATGATAGCTTCACACAGAATACTGGCAAAAATGCCAACTATTGCTGCTATGGCATATAAATATTCTGTAGGGCAACCTTTTGTTTATCCAGTTAACAAACTTAATTACGCAGACAATTTTTTACATATGTGCTTTGCAACACCAACAAAAGAATATGAAATAAACCCACTTTTTTCAAAAATAATGGATCAAATATTCATTCTTCATGCTGATCATGAACAAAATGCATCGACATCTACTGTGCGAACCGCAGGGTCTTCTTTAGCAAACCCATATGCATGTTTATCAGCGGGTATTTCCTCACTTTGGGGTAAGTCTCATGGTGGAGCTAATGAAGCCGTTATAGATATGCTTGATGAGATAGTTTCAAATGAATTACAGCCAAAAGATTTCATAGAAGAAGTTAAAAATAAGAAAAATAAAATTAGATTGATGGGTTTTGGGCATAGAGTATATAAGAGTTATGACCCTAGAGCAAAAGTACTTAAGAAGAGCACCGAGGATTTATTTAAAGATTTGAAAATAAAGTCTAAAGATCTTGAAATAGCAAAAGAAATTGAAGAATTAGCATTAAATGACTCCTATTTTAAAGAAAAAAATCTATATCCAAACGTAGATTTCTACTCAGGAATACTCCTTAAAGCTCTAGGTATACCCACCTCAATGTTTACACCTATTTTTGCAGTTGGAAGAACAGTAGGTTGGTTATCACAATGGAAAGAAATGATTGAAGATAATGAATTTAAAATTACAAGACCAAGACAACTATTTACAGGTGATAAAAATAGAACCTACAAAAAAGTTCCTGATAGAGAGAAAAAATCGATATTTAACCTATTATGGCTTAAGAAGACTTTTCTAAATAATCAATAATCATATTTGGACGAAAACTAGTAAAATTACTGTCTGCAAGACCTCTTGACATATTGTTTCTGTAATTAACTAAAGTTTTTTTATCAGATCTTAAATTTTTAAAAAAAAGTAATAAATTTTTTACATTAAAATCGCTTTGAATATACTCTTTTATAATTTCTTTTTTATTAAAAATATTTACTAATGATAAAAAATGAGATCTTACAAAGAATTTAAAAATAAAATAATTTATATAATTTGCTTTATAAAAAATTATATGGGGAATGTTTGAAAAACATAATTCTAAATGCACAGTACCTGAACATGCAAAAGCAAAGTCTAATTTAGAGATTTTTTGATAGTACGTATCATCATTAATATGAAAAATTAGATTTGAATTTTCTTTTAAAGTATCTTTTATAAAATATTCAAATTCATCTGTAATAAAAAAATTGAAAATAAGGTCTCTTTGGTCTTTTAGACAATATAGAAGCTCCTTTATAATTAATATATTATTATCTATCTCTTGACGTCTACTACCTAAAAAAAAACCAATATTCTTCAAAGATTCATCATAACTGTTAGAAAAATGAGTTTTATTCATTAAAGGATGTCCTATATATCGATAGAGATTTGGTTTATAGTATGGTTGTTCAACTTTAAATATTGAAAAAATTCTATCAAAATTATTATTTATAAAATTAGCTTTTTTTGATTTCCATATAAAAACAGAAGGACCTACTATTTGACAATATTTAATTTTATTTGATTTAAATTTTTTTATATAAAATTTTGAGAAATCAAATGAATCAATAAAAAAAATGTGAGTAAATGAGTTATTTATAACAACTTCATTAAGCTTCCGTCTTAACTTAAAAAGATATTTTAAATTCAATATTATATTCACAAATCCCATAATAGAATTAATTTTAATATTAGTGATATCATTAAAGTTTTTATAATTATTAAGCATTCCAAAGGTAAATATTTGATTTTTCTTGGTATTAAAAAATTTTTCATCAAGTAGCGATTTAAGAATTTGTCTACCAGATTGTTCAAGAGTAATAAATAAGACCTTCATTACATTACTAATAAAGAAATTTTATTAGTTTTAATTTGCTTTAAGAATTTTGCCTTTTCCGAGATCAAAATATCATTCTTAAATAAACAAATAACTCGAAATTTATAATTAATTAATAATTTTAATGTTTCCAAGCCTATTACAGGAAAATCAATTTCATCTATTTGATCATATTTCTTGGACTTTACAAAAATCAAATTATTAAATTTAGAACTAATTTTACCAATCCTAATAATCATATCATTAGTGCCAAAAATATCCTCCATTGCTATTAACCTATCACCATTAAAAATAAATGATTGTCCAATATTCATTGAATATAATTTTCGAATAAAAACCTTTTTTTTTGTTAATTGAGTTACAATTTTTTTATTTTCTTTATGAACATATTCATCATTTCTATAAACAAGCATATCTTTCAATAGTTTTTTTTGTGAAAGGAGTGATAATTTATTATTCAATAAATATCTCTTCAAAATTTTAGATTGGTCATTAATATTATTAAGGAATATATCCTTAGAAATTAAAAGCTTTGATTTTAATGATAAATTAATTTTATCTATTGGTGGAAGATCTACATATCCTATTATAATTATTTTTTGTAAATTCTTGGATTTTATAAATAAAATGATTTTTTCTAAATTTTTTATATCAAATTGTTTATAGTTATTTTTAAAATTTTTTTTAAGGGTCTTATTGTTATTAATAATTACTATTTGTCCTAATAGATTTTTAAATTTTAAATAATTGGCTACCTCGTTTACAAATAAACCTGATCCTGCAATTAAACAGATTTCATTTTTGGATGTGGCCAAGTTTTTCATTTAAAATTGATTTATATTCTATAAAGATTTTTTCTACTTTATCGTCTGTAGAGAGGATAGCATCCTTATTTATAAAAGTTTCATGTAAATTATTAATTTTATTAATCTGGTCTTTATTAAATTTATGTCTTCTAATACCAACTAGGTTTAATCCTCTTAATTTAGCTCTGTTACCGATAACTAAACTAAATGGTAAAACATTTTTATCTATACCACTCATCCCTCCAACCATTGAGTAAGAACCAATAGTAACGAATTGTATAACTGCTGATAAACCTCCTATAACTACATAATCATTAATATTAACATGACCACCCAATGTTACTTGATTAACAAGTATGTTATTATTATTAATTTTGCAATCATGGGCTATGTGAACACCTGTCATAAAAAGATTATTATCTTTTATCTTAGTTAACATGCCTCCATCTTTAGTACCCTTGCTAATTGTTACATTTTCCCTAAATATATTAGAATTACCAATTTCTAAAAAACTATCTTCTCCAGAAAATTTTTGGTCTTGAGGGTCACATCCTATATTTGAGAATGGATAAAAAATATTATCTTTTCCAATAGATGTATTTCCTGTGATTGAGATATGAGATTTTAATACGGTGCCACTATCAATTTTGATATTACCCTCTAAATAGCAATAAGGACCAATTATTACGTTTTCACCTAATTGAACAGATTTACTTAAAGAACTACTTGGATGTATCTGGGACGTCATGAATCATCGCAGAAAAAATACATTGTGCATGTATAACATCATTTACAAGGCATTTTCCTTCAAATTTGTAAACATTCTTAACTTTATTTAATCTAATGACTTTAAGATCTAATACATCGCCAGGTATAATTGGTTTTCTAAACTTACACTTATCAATTGTCATAAAAGATACACTTGGACTTTTCATAGAACCCTTAAGTTTCATAGCAACTGTAAAACATGCTGCTTGAACTATAGCTTCTACAACTAAAACACCGGGCATAAGAGGTCTTCCTGGGAAATGTCCCTGAAAAAAAGGTTCATTGATGGTTACACATTTTATAGCATGTGCTGAAATATCTGGCTCGAAATCAATTATTCTATCTATTAATAAAAAGGGATACCTGTGTGGTAATATTTTTTGAATTTCGTTAATGTCCATTTTTACGTTGTCTAATTATACTTTTTTTCCATTCTTTTATATCAATAGCGGGGAAACCAGCAACTACAGAATTATTTGTAATATTTTTAGTTACTCCACTTTTGGCGGCTACTATAACATTATCTCCAACCTTTATGTGCCCGGCAAAACCAGCTTGACCACCAACTGTAACATTATTACCTATTACCACACTTCCTGAGATACCAGTTTGACCAGCAATACAAGCATTTTCACCAATTAAAACATTATGAGCAATATGAACTAAATTATCTAACATGGAATTTTTACCAATGTATGTGTAATCAATCTTTCCTCTATCGATAGAACATCCTGATCCGATATGGACATTATCATCAATAATTACAATACCTATTTGTGGACTTAAAAAAGAAGAACCTCTCTTTCGAGAGTCGAAACCAAATCCAGTAGTTCCAATTGAAGTATTATCACAGATAACAACATTATTTTTAATTAGAGAATTTTTTATGACAACATTATTCTTAATTATACAATTTTTTCCAATTTCAACACCCTTACCGATAACACAATTATTAAAGATTTTTGATGATGGATCAATTTTTGCATTTTTAGAAATATATGAATTATTATTGTAGATAAAATCATCACTATATTTTAAATCATCTTCATGAGAATAAATATGATTTATTATAGTATTCCAAGAATAATTTAAATTATTTACAAGTATACAATTTTTAAGTTTTTTATTATTAAAAATTTTTACTTTAGAAGTAATTAAGAGAATATTATCAAAATTTAATTTAGAAAATTTTGGCTCATTATCTAAGAATAAGATTGAATTTTCTCTTAAAATATCTAAAGAAGATACATCAGATATTTTAAATTTATTTACTAACCTTTTAGACCTAATTTCGCAATCTATAATTTTTATTATATCATCAGTATATGAATTGTTTATTAAAGAAAAAAAATTTTTTCTTTGGAATTTTAACATAACTTTCTAAAAAGAGGTACCTATTGAAAAATTAAACTCATTGGTTTTATCATTTTTATTTTTATCTATTGGTATAGCGTAGGAAAAGGAAATAGGACCAATAGCTGTTAAAATATCTAATGATAGACCTAATGACGATCTAATATCAACTTCATTATTATTTGAGTAATCACTATCCCAAATTGACCCTAAAGAATAAAACAGTTTTGTATTAACGTTATCCTTGTCATCAAAAAGAAATGATCCACCATAACCAATTGTACTAGTAAAAAATTTATTACCACCTATGTAAATATCATCTTGTTTAGGACCTACACCTCTATACTCAAAACCTTTAAAATTCATACCTCCAAGACTAAATGAATTTATAGTACTAAGATTACCTTCAAGTGACTCTGCAAAGCCAAAATCATTTGATAGAAATAAAAATCTGTTCGAATTTTTAAACTTTCTATAGATATCACTTTTAATTACAAACTTATAATAACTATCATCGGACAAATCTTTAGGCGAATATTCAAAAAAAATACTGTTTGAAACTCCATCAGTAGGATAAAGAAAATCATTTGTGCTATCTTGTTGCAAGGATGTACTTAAAGTATAAATATTATATTCACCTATATTATCGTTTATTGAAGTAATACTCTTTTTAGCAGAATGCCTATCAGATACTTTATAAGATAAGCCTGAAGTTATATTTATTAATTCATCATAAGCAAAATTAATTGAGTAAAGTATCCCTAATTCATCACTCTTAAAACCAAAAGAATTGATTAGATCTGATTCATTATTGAAAATTGTATAACTATTTCGAATTTTTGATAAAGATACAGGATATTGTACAAGAGATAATCTAAATAATATATCTTCATCATTTGCTGTAAGATTAGTATCTAAACTATTACCTGTTCCAAATATGTTATCATCATTAGCGGACAGAGTTAAACCAGCACCATTATCACCTGAAAAGGTACCACCAGCTAAAAACTTACCTGTTTTTTTATTCTCCTCAATATCAATAGTAATATTAGATATTCCTTCATTTGTAACACTTGTTATATTTACATCATTGATATATTTATTACTCAATAATTCTTTTTTTGTTACATTTATTAAATTACTGTTAAAATAGTCCCCTGGTTCAAATGGTAATTTAGATCTTAAAGTTCTATCTTTTGTAATAGTGTTACCAACTATGTTGATTTTATTTATAGTTGAGAGTGAAACCTTTTTTTGATTAAAAATTAGTTTATTTTTTTCTGAATATCTTTCTAAATTAGAGACAAAAATTGTATTAAAATTATTGTTGCTAATTAAAATTTTGTTAATTTTATTAACAAAATTATCAATTATTATTTGATCATAAAAAAGATTATTTTTAGACATCTTATCTAAAAATTTATTAAAATTTTTGTCTATTTTATCAGAAATGATTAATTTTGATGTATCAATGTCAAATGTATCTAACTTTAATCTGTCTCCTTCATCTACATAAAAATTAACTGTATATTTGTTAGATGAGATTTCAGTAATATTAAATTCAACATTGACATCAAAATATCCCTTCTGCTTATAAAAAGATTTAACTTTACCTACATCAAATTTAAAATTTTCTATATTTAAATTAGAACCAGAGGTGAATATATTATAGAAATTTCTGGATTTTGTGTTAATTAAAGACAATAAGTATCTATCGGAATAGGAAGTGTTTCCAATAAATTTAATCCTACTTATTTGAGATTGATTATTTTCAGTTATTTCATAGATAAGGTTTATTCTATCATTTGAGTATTTTTCTGTGGAAACTACAACATTAACATTATTAAAACCTTTAACTTTATAAATACTTTTAATTAATTTAATATCGTCATTGATATTATTTTTGTTAATAAAGCTATTTTTTTTTGCTGAGATATTTTGTAATAACAGATCATCATCAATTTTTATATTTCCGTTAAAAAAAATATTCTCAATTAATTTATTTTCTTGGATTGTAAGATAATGATTGTCATTATCTTTTTTGTATTTTAAAGCAAAGATTAAATCTGATTTATAAAAGTCTTTTAACAATATGTCTATGTCATCATTAGAAAAAAAATCCATATTTAGATCAATAGATGTTTGTGTTTGAAGATCATTAAGGGTTAATTTAGATAGTCCATTAATATTTAAGTTGTTTGCAAGTAAGTTGACAACATTAAAAAATATTAATAACGAATATATTAATATTTTAAATTTTTGTATCATAATATAATTTTATTGAATCAATAAATTTAAGTCTATCATTAAGAGTTTTAAACTTTGGAGATTGTTTTTTAATATTCAGGTATTTCATTATGTACTTAATTATCTCATTATAACGTATTTCTTCGGATAAGTATTTTTTTTGTACTATATTATTTAAAATCATAAAGGTAATTTGCTTATCAGGTGTTAAATTTTTTAAAATTTTTAGGTACTTGTTAATTTTAAAGCGTTTGTCATTGAATCTTTCTACTTTTAACATTTTATTTTTTAAAAAAGTTGTTCTAGTCTTCAGCTTAGCAGATGGATAAAAGTGTAATAATGGATTAACTAATGTATAAATCATATTATTATTAAAACAATTTATATTAACAATATTATCATTATAAATCACTATACTGTGAATATAAGCTTCTCTTGATACTAAAAAATCAATTCTATTTAAATCAATTTTATAAATTATAGAAAGTTCATAAATTTCTAAAATTTTATTTATGAAGTTTGATGAATCAATTGTATTATTAATACCCATTTTCCATTTTGGGTGATCAAGTACCTTTTTTAATCTTACATTATTTAAATTAATATTCTTTTTGAAATAAAAGGGGCCACCAGAAGCTGTAATATAAACTTTACTTAAATTTTTATTATTAAAATTATTATTTTTAAGAGAAAAATGTTCTGAGTCTAATGGTATTAATTTATTTTTAGTTTTTTGTATTTTATTAATAAGTGTATCACCACCAGCTATAATCATTTCTTTATTAGCTATTGCAATATAAGAGTTGTGATTATTATTTAAAAAAATATCTGCATAAACAAGTGATCTAAACCCATAATCTAAAAAATAAATAATATCAATTTTTTTTTTCTTTAAGAATAATTTAAAATCTGAAGCATCTTTAGTATTACTTAATTTAAAAAAGAATTTTATTTTACATTTTCTAGATTGTTTAAGAAGTAATTGATTGTTGTCAAAACATGTAATAGCAAAAATATTTATTTTATTTGTATTACAAAAATTTAATAATTTGGTACCAAGCTTACCTGTAGAACCTATTATTAAAATTTTTGGAATCATATTAAATTAAAAATCATAATTATAATAAAAAAGAACATACTGTCTAATCTATCTAATATTCCACCATGATTAAGAAGTAATTTAGAAAAATCTTTTAAATTATTTTTTCTTTTAATATATGAGTAGAAAATGTCACCAAAAAATAAAGAAACAGATAATAGAGAAGATATTAATATAGATGGATTGTACTGATAAATTATAAAGAAACTAAGAAAGAAAGATAAAATTGTTCCAGACCATGTTTTATTAGGGCTTATTGAGGGAATTATCAAAGGTCCTTTAATCAATTTTCCGAAAACGTATGCCATAGTATCATTAAAAAAAGCAATAAATATTGTGAAATAAAGAAGATTTCTATCTATATAATAAATACAAAAAAAATTGTAAATGAAGATCAAAACACATATTAGAAAAATTTTTTTTATATAAAAACTAGGGAACAATATATTAATTAGGACTAAAAAAATAAGAAAAATATTTATAAAAACTATAAATTCATAATTATTATTTAAAACTGGAAACATAATCATAAATAAAATAAGAATTATATAATCATAGAAATTATTTATAAATTTTGATTTATATAATTCATAAATAACTAAAGATGTAATAGATAGTAAAATTAAATAGTCTAATTTTATAAAATAACCAAATATAAAAAATAATAGTATTAGCGAACCAATAACTATTCTGTTTTTATCAATTACCAAATTTTCGATCTATCTTATTGAATTGTTCTAAAAATCTTTTTACATCATATTTACTTATATTTGGCCATAATTTATCAGTAAAAAAAAGTTCAGTAAAAGAAAGTTGATACAACATAAAATCACTAATTCTTTTGTATCCACCAGACCGAATTAATATATCGGGATCTGGTATTCCAGCAGAAGAAAGGTGATCGAGGAAATTTTTTTGACTTGGATTTTTAAATTTATATAAAGATTTTGATGCATTAAGTATATCATCTTTACCACTATAATTTAAGAAGATGATAAGACTTTTTTTACTATTTAAATTTTTTTTTTCTACTTTCATTAAATTTTTAATAATTTTTTTTGGAAGAAAGTTCAAATTGCCTTTAAACAAAACTTTAAATTTATAATTATTAATTTCTTTTGATGGATCTAAAAAATCAATTAAAACTTTTTTTATAATATCTATTAATACAGAACCTCTTTTAAAGTTATGTTTAGACAATGCAAATGCCGAAATATAATTAATCTCATAATTCTCAAAAATAAAGTTGGTAATTTCTATTAATTTTTTTGCGCCATTTTTATAAGACTCATATCTATTTATATTATTTTTTTTTGACCATCTATTATTACCGTCCATAATAAATGCCACATGATTTATTTTATTATTCAAAACTAAACTTTTAAGATATCTGACTCTTTTGAAAAAGAAATATTATCTATTTCTTTTATAGATATATCGGTAATTTTCTGAATATCATCTTGAAATTTTTTACTTTCATCAATTGATATTAATTTCTCTTTTTCTAAATTTTTCACCTCATCTATGTGTTTTCTACGAATACTTCTTATGGAAATTTTAAAGTTTTCCGATATCTCAGAAATTAACTTAACTAATTCCTGTCTTCTTTCTGCTGTTAATTCAGGAAATTTTAAAAGTATATTAGTTCCATCAGTTTGAGGGTTTACACCAAGGTTTGAGTCTAAAATAGTTTTTTCAATTATTTTGACTAAAGATGAGTCCCAAATATTTACATTTAATGTCATATTATCTAAGTTGTTTACATTTGAAAGTTGAGTTAAAGGCGTCTTTGACCCATAACTATCTACAACAATAGTTTTAAGTATGTCCGGAGAAACTCTTCCAGTCCTAATATTTTTTAATTCATTAGAAAAAGCATTAATGCTTGATTGCATTTCTAAAGTACATTTATCTTTGTTAAACATTATTTGGTCTCTTTAATGATTGAGTATGAGCCCTTACCCTCAACAATATCTAATATATTAGAACTTTTTAAGATAGAAAAAATGATAATAGGAAGGGATCTATCTTTTGCCAAGCTTATAGCAGTTGCATCCATGACTTTAATATCTTTGTTCAAATAATCAGAGTAAGAAATTTGTGATATTTTTTTTGCATTAGGATTATTAACTGGATCTTTGTTATATATACCATCGACTTTTGTGCCTTTTAAAATAACGTCTGATTTCATTTCTGAAGCTCTAAGTACTGCAGCTGTATCTGTAGAGAAGAAAGGATTGCCAGTTCCTGATGCAAAAATTACAACACGGTGTTTTTCTAAATGATTTGATGCTTTATTTTTAATGTAAGGTTCTGCCACTCTATTAATGCTTATAGCGGTCATAACTCTAGACTCTACACCTATTTTTTTAAGATTAGATTGTAAAGCTAAAGAATTTATTACAGTGCCTAACATGCCCATGTAATCTGAAGTAACTCTATCAACAACACCATTAGAAAAAGAGGAACCTCTTATAAAATTTCCCCCACCCAGAACAATAGAAATCTTTAATTTCTTTGATTGAAGTTTTTTTATACTATTAGAAAGATCATTGAGAATATCAAAATCGAAACCTTGTTCATTTAATCCTGCTAAAGACTCTCCAGATATCTTTAGCATGATATTCTTATACATTATCTTAGATAGTATATAAATCCATGGATGTGATGTTAAGGCTTATATTATTATTTTTTGAAATTTCATTAAGAAATAAACTCACACTCTTTTTTGGATCTGTTATTAATGCTTGACCTAAAAGAGTATTTTCTTTTAAAAATTTATTTAATTTTCCTTGGATAATTTGATCTTTTTTGTCATCAGGTACATTATTCAATTGTTTTAAAATTATATCTTTTTCATCTTCTAAAGTTTTTGATTTTATAGAATTTTCATCAATTCCCATTGGCTTCATTGCAGAAATTTGCATAGCAATTACCTTTAGATCGTCAACTAATTTCAATGCAGACTCTTTATCATCTGTAGAAATTTCAACTACCGACCCAATTTTAGAGCAATTAGAATTATATTTATTATGAAGATAACTAATGAAAATTGATTTTTCAGAATTATATTTTTTATAAGAGACGACTTGGATATTTTCGCCAATCTTTGAAATTAAATCTGTAAGACAATCGCTAAATTTCTTATTGTTTATTTTTAAATTATCTAAATTTTCATCAGTTCCCTGATCATTTATATCTTTATTTTCATGAATAGCTTTTGATAGGGTTTTAGCAAAATCTAAAAAATCATTATTTTTTGCCACAAAATCAGTTTCGCATTTAATCTTACAAACAGTAAAATTTGTGTTTGATTCATTATTATAGAATGAGACAACACCCTCATTTGTTTCTCTGTCTTGTTTTTTTTGTGCTTTTAGTATTCCTTTTTCTCTTAGCCATTTTACTGATGCATCTATATCATTATTATTTTCAGATAATGCTTTTTTGCAATCAACAATTCCACTACCAGTGGCATCTCTGAGTTTTTTGATTAGTTCCATACTACTCATTTTTGTTTGTGCTTTCCACTGATGTGTTATCTTCACTAGAAACTAGTACTTTTTTAAAATTATCAAGAATAAATTGAACAGATTTAACACCATCATCATTTGCAGGTATTGGGTAATCTATTAAGTCTGGATCACAATTAGTGTCAACAATACCAATAATTGGTATTCCCAATTTTTTGGCCTCTAAAACAGCTATATGTTCTCGATTTGTATCAATAATAAAAATTACATCAGGTGTTGATTTCATTTCAACAATTCCACCCAATGTCTTATCTAATCTAATCTTCTTTTTTTCTATATCTGATAATTCTTTTTTAGTAAAAACTGTATCTTCACTGTTTAAAATATTTTCATAGTTGTTCAGAGTATTGATAGAATTCTTAACAGTATTCCAATTAGTAATCATACCCCCTAACCATCTAAAGTTTACAAAAAAATTATTAGTTTCTTTTGCAATATTTTCAATAATCTCACCATGTTGTTTTTTGGTTGAAACGAATAAAAATTTTTTTTTATTTTTTGACGATTCATGAGCAAATTTTAAAGCATTCTCTATTAAGGGAAGAGATTTCCTTAAATCTAGTATGTGAGTACCATTTTTTTCACCATAAATAAATTTATCCATTTTTGGATTCCATCTTTTTTTATTGTGGCCAAAGTGAGAACCATTTTTTAGTAGATCCTCTAGTGATATTTCTATATTCATTTTGCCTCCGGTTAAGCTTTAGTTAACAGAAAGGAAACCTTCAAGGCACCGGATGACTGTTAACCTGTTTTTTTTGATGTTTTAAAGGATAAAAATCAATAATCAAGGATTAATTCAAAGAAATATTTAATATTTTGTTATCATAATGGACCCGAATATTATTAAAATTAGCTGATTTATCTAAATTCAAAAGCTCTTGATAGGATACATGGCTGATTTGTTTTATTAAATCTTCATCTTCTATAATTGATAAATTTTCAATGTTAATATTATAAAAATCATTTTTAATAACTGATTTGATCTTGGCTTTTATATATTTTGTATGTAAAGATCTAATATCAAAATTATCATCAAATAGTCTCAAATCAAAAAAACCACTTTCATTAATTACGTTTAAAAGAATGTATCTTTTGCCATTCTTAGTTGTTTTGTATTGGGCTTTTACAACATAAAAATAAAAATCATCTAAAAATTCATGCTTAGTATCAATTTTTTCCTTAAAAGAAAAATGATTAAGATTAGTTAATATTTTTGTTTGTTTTTTTTGCGAATAAAGAAAACCATAACTCTCAAATTCTGCTTTAATTTGATCAATTACTACATAGTCTTTTTTAAGGAAGAATTGTTTGTCTGAGACGTCATTAAATAAAGTTGCACCAGATTTCTTTTGAATAATATTTTCTACATTAGCAAATAGCTTAGAAATATCTAAATGAAGTGTGTTTAAAGAATTTGATAATATAAGCTTTTCTATTTGTCTTTTGTTAAGAACAGACCTAGAAAGCCTAGCATTAAAATCAGACAAAGATTTAAATTTACCATTAGTATTTCTCTCAGTGACTAATTCTTTCATAGACTCTTCACCTACTCCCTTTAATGCAGCTAATCCATAAATTATTTTACCCTCTTGAACAGTAAATTTATAATCTGAATAATTTATATCAGGAGGTAGTATTTTTAAATCTAATTCATTAATTTCATTTAGTATTACAAAAATCTTATCAGGATTATTTAATGAATTGTTTAAAAGTTCGCAATAAAACTCTTTTGGAAAATGTGCTTTTAAATAAGCAGTATAATAAGTAATAAATGCGTAAGCAGCTGCATGACTTTTATTAAAGCCATATTCTGCAAATTTCTCTATTAAAGAAAATAGTTTTTCTGCATCTTTAGCTCTTATTTTTTTATTTACAGCACCTTTTATAAAATTGTCTTTTTGACTCATTAATTCAGATTTAATTTTTTTTCCAATTGCTCTTCTCAATAAGTCTGCCTGTCCTAGAGTGTATCCAGATATTACTTGGGCTATTTTCATTATTTGTTCTTGATAAACTATAATGCCATATGTTTCTTTAAGAATTGGTTCTAGCAAAGGATGATCATAAATGATTTCCTCTTCTCCTTTTTTTCTTTTGATGAAACTATCTATGAATTGCATTGGGCCAGGTCTATTCAAAGCCAACACAGCTATAATTTCTTCTAAATTAGTAGGTTTAAGTTTTATCAGAGTGTCAACCATTGCAGCACTCTCAACTTGAAATACTCCACATGTATAGCCCTCACTTAATAGCTTAAATGTTTTTTCATCATCAAAAGGAATTTCTGTGAGATCAACAGAGATATTATTTATTTTTTTGATTAACTTAAGAGTTTCATCAATGATAGTGAGATTAGCCAATCCTAAAAAATCAAATTTTAATAAACCTGCTTTTTCACAGTCTTTCATATTAAATTGTGTAGCCATAATTTCAGAGTCATCATCTTTGAAAAGAGGAATATTACCGTAAAGTTTATCGGAAGAAATGATTATACCAGCCGCGTGTGTTGATACATTTCTTAACGCACCTTCCATAGACTCGGCTTTGTCCATCATAGGTGAGTCAGCTAAATCACCCAATTGATCAGAATGATTAGCTTTTAATTCACTAATACTTAAAGGGTGAACAGGATTATAGGGAATTTTATTTACCATTCTCTCTACTTCAGAATATGGAACACCCTCAACCCTACCTATATCTTTTAGTATTCCTCTTGAAATCATGGATCCAAAAGTAATTATTTGAGCAACATTTTGAAAACCATATTTTTTTTGAACATACTCAATAACTTCATCTCTTCTAGATTTACAAAAATCAATATCAAAGTCAGGCATTGAGACTCTATCTGGGTTTAAAAATCTTTCAAAAAGAAGTCCAAATTTAATTGGATCAACATCTGTTATCAATAAAGACCAAGCAACAATAGAACCGGCCCCAGAACCTCTACCTGGTCCTACAGGAATTGAATTAGATTTAGCCCATCTAATAAAATCACTAACAATTAAGAAATAGCCAGAAAATTTCATTTTAACAATCACATTTAATTCGTATTCAAGTCTATCTCTATATATTTTAGATTGATGATTAAATTCCTCAATTGATTTATTTAAAAGATTTTTTTTTAATCTTAAATCAAGGCCACTTCTAGATTGTTTGATAATTTCTTTATCTTCGTCAGAGTCTAAGTCTGATTTAAAATTAGGAAGAGTTATATTTTTTTCCTCTATTAAAAAATTTATTTTATTTGAAATTAAATTTGAATTTTGAATTAATTGACTAAATTTATCAAGATTTTGATGAGATTGAGTCAAAGAGTAATTATTTTTTAATTTAAATGATGTATTTTGAAGATACTCACCATTTTTTAAACAATGTAAAATTTTAATTGCATCAAAGTCTTTATCTTGTTTATAAAAGCTAAAAGAGGACAGAAAGCAATTAATATTACATTTTTGAGATATTTCATTTAATAATTTATTGTCAAGATTTTCGTCTAACTCAAAAAAAATATCGCTATTAAAGGTTCTCTTTAATAAATTAATTTCGTCTAAAATTACTTTCAAATTATTTTTATTAATATTTATCTCCTCAAAATAACTATATAAACCTCCCAAAATTAAAATATTTCCATCAGAGAAATCTTTGATATTTTTCAAGGATAATTGAAAATTATTTTCTGTATTTATTTTTGTAGATAAAATATTTAAATTTTTAAAACCATTTTCATTTTTAGAAAGAATGGTGAGACGAGAGTAATTTTTTAATACTGATAAATAATCAACATCTAAACCTATAATTGGTTGAATACCTTTATTTTGACATTTTATTGAAAATTCTAGTACACCCGATAATAATTTATAGTCTGTTAATGCTATTGCTGGTAATTTTTCTTTTTCTGCAAAGTTAACAAGATCATCAATTTTTATATTTGACTCACAAATAGAATAATTAGAGTAATTTCTTAAAGGTATCAGCATTCTTTAATAGATTTATTATCTAATGTATAAGATTTATCAAATAGTGGTCGAAATGAAATATCGTGACTTGCAATTATTGTTGATAGATTGAACTTTCTGGAGCTACTCAATATGAGATCTATTACTAATTTTGCATTTTCTTTATCTAAGTAACTTGTTGGTTCATCTGCTATTAAGAGCTTCGGATTATTTACTAAAGATCGAGCAACACAAACTCTTTGTTTTTGACCATTTGATAATTGATTTGGATACTTAAGTTTAAAATCAGTCATTTCAAAGTAATCTAAAATATTTTCAATTTTAGTAGCATCATTACTTTTAAGTTTAATATTATCAAAAATATTAAGCTCAGAAATTAAATAGTGATCTTGAAAAATTATACCAATATCATCTCTAAGTAGCTCAAAATGATTTCTAACTAAATTTCCATTAAAATAAATTTCACCTTTATCTGAATTATCTAAGCCTGAGATTAAATTTAATAATGTTGATTTTCCGCATCCAGAAGGACCAAATAAAAATATATTTTGGTTATGTTCTAAAGACAAATTTAATTTATCAATTACTTGAAAACTCCCTACCTTTGATATGTAAGATTTTGAAATATTTTTTAGCTCTAATAAACTCATCTTAAAATTAAATTTGGTTTTATTTTAAAAATTCTCAATATTGGAACATAAGATGCAATTAAACTTGAAAAAAGAGATATACTCACAATAAACACAATATCGTTTACTCTAATACTATAAGGCATTGATGTTAAATATCTAATTTCGTTATTCCATAGTTCAAAATTTAATAAATACGATAAAAAGCTTTCAACAGAGTCAATATTTGTAGATAACAATAATCCCAAACAGGTACCTAAAATGATTGAAAAAAAGGAAATAAAAAATGAATTTAAAAAAAATAAAAAACAAATTTTAGATTGTCGTATACCTAGTGCTTTTAACAAAATAATATCTTTATATTTCTCTTTAATAAAAAAAATCTGGTTTGAAATAATTGTAAAAGAAGAAATTATGATAATAAAAAATAGTATGACAAACATAACATTTTTTTCAGTTGATAATGCTTGTGCTAAAGTTTGATTTTGATCCTCCCAAGTAGAATAATTTACTCCATCTAAATCACTGTAATCAAACTCATTACTATTTAAATATATATCTATGACTGAACTATTTATATTTGTATTAAATTGTTCTATATTGCTAAAGATATAATATTTATCAAAATCGTATACACCTGTATTAAATGTACCTTTAATTATTAGTTCTTTTGAATTTAGAACTGGCCCTAGTATTGTCATAGACTTTCCTGGAATATTAATTTGAAATGGCATTCCTACTTTTAGATTCAAAGATCTTGCTAGTTCAATTCCAATAAAGACCCAGTTGTCAATTTCTCTTTCAATTTCAAATATATTTTGATTAATTTTAGGTATCTTATAGAGATCATCTTTATAAAGAGATTTCATTAATAAGCCCTCTATCCCTTTTTCATTACTTGCTATCACCCTACTTTGAACATTTTGAACTAGAGATATTGAGGGATTTTTTTCTTTAATTTGTTCAATTTTATCTTCATTAGCATCATAAATTGTAATATCACCGTTTACTCCACTTAGTGAATCTACTAATTGTTCTCTAAAACCATTCATTACAGACATAACTGTTATTAATATTGAAATACCAAGTATTAAAGCCAGGGAAGATAAAATTGTTGATACTGAAAAAGCTTTATCTTTTCTAAAATTAAAAATGTATGCGAAAGATAGTTTATGGAGTGTATTGTTCAAATTCAAAGTTCTCAATTTCTTGTTTGCTTAAAAATACCTTATCTCCATCAGATCTCCTAATAACTTCAATTTGACCTTTTTCTTTATAGTTGTTTCCAATAATCAATGTCCAAGGTATTCCGATTAATTCAGAATCTTTAATTTTTCTTCCAATGCTTAAATCTCTATCATCAAGACTAATATTGTTGTATTTAGAAGTTAGAGTATTGTAAATGCCCTCAATCTCTTTATTCAAATCAGAGTTTGATTGAATTATAATATTCATCTTGAAAGGAGAAATGTTAATAGGCCATTTGATGCCTCTCTCATCATGAAATGCTTCTATTATGGCTGCTGTTAATCTTGAAACACCGATTCCGTAAGATCCCATATATGGATTTATCCTCTTTCCATCTTTATTTAATACATAGCATTCTAATGGTTTAGTATATTTTGTGCCAAAGTTAAATATATGACCTACTTCAATACCTCTTCCAACTATCACATCAGATTTAGATTTATCAATCATTTCATCTGAAGCAGAATACATTGATGTAATTTCTTCATAACTTTTTTCAAATAAATTAGAGTCAACCAATTTTGAGTCATAGGCAAGTTCACTTTCACCTGTACTCGCTAATATTTGAAACTCATGAGATAGATCTCCTCCAATAGCTCCTGTGGCTGCCTTAACCGGTATTGGTTGTAAGCCTAAATCTAAAAAAGTTTTTAAGTAACTTCTAAAAAAAATTTTATAAGTTTCAAAAGCACTTTCCTCTGTTAAATCGAAACTATATGCATCCTTCATCAAAAATTCCCTACCTCGCATTACTCCAAATCGAGGTCTAATTTCGTCTCTAAATTTCCATTGAATATGATAAAGATATTTTGGAAGAGCTTTATAGGAATTCACATAATCTGAAAATAAATCTGTTATTACTTCTTCATTTGTTGGACCATATAATAATTCATTTTCATGTCTGTCAGTAATTCTTAACATCTCTTTTCCATAATCTGTATATCTTCCACTTTTTTTCCACAATTCCGATGATTGGATAGTAGACATTAACATTTCGTTACAACCAATTTCGTCTTGATTGTGCCTAATAATATTTTCAATATTTTTTAAAACTTTAAAACCCAATGGTAGCCAAGTATAGATCCCTGATGTGTGCTGTCTAATCATTGAGGAGCGCAGCATTAATTGATGGGATATAATTTTAGCTTCTTTAGGTGACTCTTTTAGTGAATTAAATAAAAGGTTAGATAATTTCATTTAAAGTATTCAAATATATTATTTTCATATTTTATTATAAAAAAGGATACAATCATTGACAGAGCAAATGAAATTAAAAATTTAGCACCTAAATATGACTTTCTAGGCATACCCTCTTCAAATTCAGATCTTTTAATAGGTAATATTGTCATGAAAATAATCCACCAAATAATAAAAAGTAAGAATAAAAACTTCATATAAATGATATGTGTATCAACAACTCAGGCTTTAAAGAGAAATTTCTATTAAAAGTTTTTTTAGAAACTTCCTCTACTAATTCACTCAAAGATGTTTCATCAATTTCATCCTTAATAAATAATATTTTATTTAATAAAATATCTTTGATCTCATTTTGAATAATTTCCTTATTATAAGGAAATGGAAAGCCCTTATCAAAAAGTTGAAATTTAATGATATCAAATTTTTTATTTAAAATTAAATTTATACTTATTACTCCATTATGAAGAATTTTTCCTCTTTCATTTATAAAATTATCTTCTTCTATAATTAGGTTTTGAACAACAGGGAGTTTTTTTATAATAAATTGATCAATGAGCTTGTGGTTTTTGTTGATTAAATCTAATTGACACAAATCTCCACTTAAAAGAAGATTAGTCTTCTCAATTTTTAAACATTTAGCTATTTCAAGATGTTTTTTCAAATGAAGATATTCTCCATGCATAGGAATTAAAGATTTTGGTTGAATGAAAGAATAAAACTCTTTGATTTCATTTTTTCCTGGATGTCCTGAAACATGAACAAATTCATCAGTATCTGTAATGATATTTAAACCCAAGTAACTAAAAGAGTTTTTTAGATAGGATATTGATTTTTCATTACCTGGAATTTCTTTAGATGAGAAAATTATATTATCATTTGAGCTTAATTTAATTTGATTATGTGTATTGTTTGCAATTTTCCAAAGAGCAGAATTTTTTTCCCCCTGGCTTCCAGTGCAAATCAACAATACTTTATCTTTATTATAATCTTGAAATTTTTTCTCATTAAGAATTTCAAAATTTTCAATTAATTTTTCTTCAATGGCAGTATTAATAGCTCTTTTAATACTTCTTCCTACAACAAATATTTTTTTATCCTGCTTAATAGCATTTGAAATTATTGTTTTCAGTCTTGCAATATTTGATGAAAAACATGTAACTACGATTCTTCCATTAAGCTTTTTAAACAGTTTATCGAATGAAGGATCTAATTCAGACTCAGAACGAGAAAATTCGTTTACACCCGCATTTGTTGAGTCACCAATTAGTAAATCAATTTTTTCATCCTTTAGTAACTGATAATTTTGGTAATCAAATGGAGAACCAGTTACTGGATTTTTGTCTATTTTCCAATCACCTGTATGATATATGTTGCCCTCTAATGTTTTAAAAAAAATACCTGTAGGATCAGGTATGGAGTGAGTCGTAGGAATTAATTGGAAAGAGAAATTTTCAAATTCAATTTCTTGAAAATCATCAATTATAATAAATTTCTTTTCATATCCAGCTATTTTATTAAATTTATGTTTTATATATGAAAATGTAAATTGGTTACAATAAATAGGGAAATCTATTTTATCAAAGTAATACTCCAACCCTCCAACATGATCTTCATGAGCATGAGTTAAGATCATAGCTTTAGGTTTAATATTTGAATTTAAAAAAATATAGGGATCAGGAATAGTGATATCTACGCCTGGGAGACTATCATCAGCAAATGATATACCCCCATCAACAATAACTTGTTCCCCTTTAAAAGAATATAAATAATTATTACCACCTATTTCACCTATTCCACCAATTGACAAAAAATATGTGTTTTTTTTATTATTTAATAATTCAATGTTTTTCATTTAAAAAGTTTTGGTAAAAAGAGGTACCTAAAAGAGTTAAATCTTCTCTATAAATAAATTTATTCTTTTTATTAATAATAGTGCTAGCATATCCACCAGTAAAAATCACTTTAAAATTTCTTTTATAAGTAGTTTTAATTAGTTTTAAATAAGACTCTATCATGAGCTTATAGCCTATGTTAAAACCTGACATCAAGGCCTGGCTTGTATTTATTCCTAGAATATTAGTATCGTTAGAGAATTTCATAGTTTTTATACCTGAGGCTAATGATATTAGATTTTCATATGAGGTAGTACGTCCCGGTAAAATAACACCACCAAAATATTTATAATTAATTACAATATCTAAAGTGGTTGCAGTACCTAAATCAATTATTATGAAAGATTTAGATTTAGGATAAATTTTGATTGCAGATAATACATTGATTATTCTATCATTTCCAAGTTGACTTAAATTTACTCGGCGATGAACTAAGGAAGTTAATTTTTTCTTATTAATAAATATTAAATCTTTTCTATAGGTTTTTAAATTTTTTTTAATAATCTTGTCTATTTCTGAGACAACTGAGCAAATATAAATTATTTTATGTATTTTAAATTGGTTTTTTAAAAATTTAATAATAAAAGTTGGTTTTTTTTTTGAATATTTTAATTGGCGTACTTTTTTTATACCAAAATCAGTAGTTGATGAATACTTTAGAGATGTGTTACCAATATCGACAACTAAATTCACACAAGCTCTCCAAAAAAGATTTTTTTAATTTCATCTTCAATTTTAATATTTAATGAAAAATCTTCATTAACATTTATTATTTCAATAATATTTTTTCCATAAGTTGGATGATTTAATTTAAAATTTTTGAGCATGTATTTATTAAGATATCGCACTAATATCTGATTGGATATTTCGTTTGATAAATTATATTCAATAAAATCAATAATTTTATTTGATAATTCTATAATATTTAATTTTTTTTTTAGAATACGTGACAAAGAAGTAGACTCAATTAAAGGTGTGTTATTTATATTTATACCTATACCAGTTTTTAAGTATGAGTTGTTTCCTAAAATAGTTGATTTGACAACTACACCGACTATTTTTTTATTTTGGTAAAATAAATCGTTTGGCCATTTATATTCTAAGTCGATATCGTGAGTCTTCTTAAAATATTTATGAATTAAATAACAAATATAAAAATTATTTTTAAGAGCAGCAGTAGCTTTTAATTTTTGATTAATTGTTAAGTAAATATTACCTTTAGGGCTTATCCACTTTTTTTTACCTCTTCCGGTACCTTTTTCTTGTTCTAAAGATTGAACATAAAAATTGTTATTATTTAAGACTTTTTTATATCGATCAAAGTTGATTATCTCATTTTGAGTTGAGGCAATGGTATCATAAATAACTTTGTACAATTTTTATTTAAAAAGGTTATCTACTAAATTGATTAAAGGATCTGGATAAAAGAAAAATAAAGTTATTATTAATCCAAAACTTACAAATATTGCTTTACCTATTTTATTGTTGTCATCTAATAACTCTATTTCTGATTTATTGAAAAACATATTTTTTATAATCGTAAGATAATAGAATGCTGCAATTACAGAGCTCAAAACAGCAACTATTGATAAAAAGAAAAAACCATCAGTTATTGAGGCTGAAAGAATAAAAAATTTTGCAAAAAAACCAGCAAAAGGTGGTATACCCGCAAGTGAAAAGAAAAACACTAGCATACTGATAGATTTAGAGTTCGATGTAAATCTTAAACCATTAAGTTGAGATATTTTTGTGAATTCACCTTCTACAGTTCTTAAATTAAGTAAAACAGCAAAAATCCCAAAAGTAGTAATTAAATAAATAATTAAATAGAAAAATAATGTTCCCTCAGACATAAGTTGATAACTCATGATTCCAAGTAGCATAAAACCTATGTGATTAATTGAGCTAAAAGCTAATAACCTTTTGATAACTTTTTGTGTAATTGCTCCGTAAACTCCAACAAGTAGCGATATGGCGCAAACAATTTGAAAAATATAATTAAGAGATTGAATGCCTGAAATGTTAAGTTCTTGATAAACTCTAAATAAAAATATTAGTGAGGCAAACTTAGGTAAACTAGCAAAGAAAAGTGTGGATATAGTCGGTGATCCTTCATATACATCTGGTGTCCAAATATGAAATGGAGCCGCAGAGACCTTAAAAAATAAAGAAATGAGGACTAAAGATAAGCCTATTTCACTTATGGTTGTAAAATTATTTAGGTTTTGCATGTAAAAAGAACCGATATCGTAATAAATCATTGAGATACCAAATAAAAGAAAACCAGATGATAAAGCACCAAGAGAAAAATATTTAATCCCCGCTTCATTTGATTTTAAATTTTTTGTATTAAAGGCAGCCATTAAATATAATGACAAAGATTGAAGTTCTAACCCAATAAAAGCTGTTAAAAAATTATCACTTGAAATTAGAACGAAAGACCCAAGAATAGCAAATAATATGAATAGGATATATTCATATCTATACAAATTTTCATTTTTTAATGGTCTCTTTGAGAGTAATATAAAAACAATAGAACCAATTGAAAGTATTATCTTTGATAATACAAATAAGTTAATTGTATTCAAAGAAAGATTAGTGGAAATATAAAAGTCTTTTCCAAAATTTATAAGTATTAGGGTTAATATGAAAAAACCTATAGTGTTTATTGCTATAGATCTATCCTTATAAAATAGTCCAAAACATAATGTAATTAAAATTAAAGCAAGTATAAAAATTTCAGGGAAGAATTGATAAAAATTGATCATTAAAGAATACTCATAGAAATACTCTTATTAATCATTTCAAATAACAGTTTAGGATATATACCTAGAAGCATTGTAAGAAAGGCTAAACAAGAAAAGTAAAAAATTTCTATATTTGATAAATCTGCTAATTGTTTTATATCAGTCTTCAAGTCTCCAAAATTTACATTTTTATATAATAAAAGCATATAAGATGCTCCTAAGATTACTCCAATAGCAGTAAAAAATGTAAGATATACACTTACACTTATAGTAGACATAATAACTAGAAACTCTCCAACGAAACCACTAGTTCCTGGTAAGCCTACAGATGAAAGCATAAAAATCATGAAAAAAAATGAATATTTAGGCATTACATTCGTAACTCCACTATAATCTGAAATCATTCTTGTATGGTGTCTTTCGTATACAACTCCAACTATTAAAAATAGTGCGGCTGAAACTATTCCATGACTTATCATTTGAAAATATGCACCATTTATACCATCTTGTGTAAGAGTAAAAATACCTATTGTAACAAAACCCATGTGAGCCACAGAGGAATAAGCAATCATTTTTTTCATATCTATTTGTCTTAAAGCAACAATTGATGTGTAAACAATTGCTACACAGCTTAGTGCAAAAATCATTGGCTGAAAATATATTGATGCATACTCAAAGAATGGCAAAGAAAGTCTAATAAAACCATATGCTCCTAACTTAAGTAGTACGCCAGCTAATATTACAGACCCACTCGTTGGCGCTTGAACATGAGCATCAGGTAACCATGTATGAAAAGGAAACATTGGAACTTTTACAGCAAAAGATGCAAAGAAACATAAAAATAGAATTAATTCTATTTGTTGATCAAAGGTAAAATCTGAGATTAATTCAATATTACCTGATTTAACTTTAGAGATAATGTATATAATAGCTAAAAGCATTAAAACAGATCCTGCAAGCGTATATAGGAAAAATTTAAAAGTAGCATAAAGCCTATTTTCTCCTCCCCAAATTCCAATAATTAAAAACATAGGAATTAAAACTGCCTCAAAGAAGACATAAAAAATTACCAAATCAATACTTACAAAAACTCCAATGATAAAACTTTCAAGTAAAAGAAAATAAATTACAAATTCTTTAGCTCTATTTTGGATTGAATTTAAAGAGCACAGCAAACAAATAGGAACTAAAAAAGTAGTTAAAAGTATTAATGGAATAGATACACCATCTACACCAACGTAGTAATTAATGTCAAACTTATCAAACCATGTGTGGTACTCTATAAACTGGTAACCATTTTTAGTTTTATCGTAAAATATTGGTAAAAGTAAACTTAGAAGAAACTCACCTGTAGTGATCCATAAACCAGATAAAAAAATTGTCTTATTTTTTAACTGAGCACTACTTGACAATGAAAGAGTTAATGCCCCTATAATAGGAGTAAGAATTAAAAGTGATAATATTGGGAAGCTCATTTTATGTAATAGATATATAAAAAATGATACTTATAAAAAGTGTGAAACCTGAGATTATTATGAATGTATAATCAAAGATATATCCTGTTTGAATTCTTTTAAATGCTTTTGAAATCGTAGATACTATAGATGCACTTCCATTTGGGAGGTATTTATCGATAATCCCTTGATCTATTCTAGTCCATAAAAATTTTCCTAAATTATACAGAGGTAAAACAAAAATCTTATTATATAATTCATCAAAGTACCATTTGTTCAAAATAAAATTGTAAACTGAATAAAACCTTTTTTTCAAGTCAGCAAGTTTATTTAAATTAAATCCATAGTAATAAACTGATAAAGCTACACCTAAAGCAACTAGAGATTTAGATAATATTGGAAAGAAAGAAGAGTAATAATTTTTATCTTGGTATAAAAATATCATTCCATTCCAAAAATTTTTTGAATTATATCCAGCGAGTAAATCATTCAGAAAGTAGCCTGCAAAGATTGCTCCTATTGATAAAAGTAATAAAGGAGCCAACATAAATGGCCCTGATTCATGAATTTTTTCATAATCGTATGAACCATTATATTTACCATGAAACACCTTAAATATTAATCTGAATGAGTAAAAAGCAGTCATTGCAGATACTATTGCTAAAATTAAATAAACTAAGGGACCAAAATTATTCAAATTAAAAGAAGAACTTAAAATTAAATCTTTTGAAAAATAACCAGATGAATAAGGAAAACCAATTATAGCAAGAGTGCCTATCCACATCATCACTGCTGTAATTTTCATCTTTGGAAAAAGATTACCCATCTTATCCATATCTTGTTCATCATGAACACCGTGAATAACTGAACCCGATGATAAAAAGAGTAAGGCCTTAAAATAACCATGTGTTATTAAATGAAATATGGCAATGTTGAATGCACCTAATCCACAAGCTACAAACATGAAACCTAATTGACTACAAGTAGAATATGCTATTACCTTTTTTATGTCTTTTTGGAAAAAACCAACTGATGCAGCAAAGAATGCTGTAAGTAGTCCTATAATGAGAACAAAGGTCATAATAAAATTAGACATGACCATTAATTCTGAAAATCTAACAGTCAAAAAAACACCAGCTGTTACCATTGTAGCTGCATGAATTAATGCCGAAACAGGAGTTGGTCCTTCCATAGCATCGGGCAACCAAGTATGAAAACCAAATTGAGCAGATTTTCCCATAGCACCTATAAAGAGAAAAAAACATGAAAAAACTAACGCGTTAATATTAAAGCCTAAGAAATTAATATAATAATTTAATAATTCTTCTTTACCTGCAATTATTTCGTTAATGGATAAAGTGTCTAAAAATATGTAAAGAGTAGCGATACCAATAAGAAAGCCAAAATCTGCAACCCTATTAACTAAAAAAGCTTTCATTGCTGCTAAATTTGCTGATTTCTTGTGGTGCCAGAAACCTATCAGCAAATAAGACGCTAATCCAACACCCTCCCATCCAAAAAATAATTGTATTAAATTATCACTTACAACTAAAGCTACCATACAAAATGTAAATAAACTTAAGTAAGTCATAAATCTTACTTTTGAATTGTCATGTGCCATGTATTCAATTGAATAAATGTGGACTAAAGCAGATACAGTAAGAACAAGCGTTAACATTAAAAGTGTTAGAGAGTTAACTGAAATTCCCCAATTAAAAAACTGACCCGAAACAAAAAACCAGTCTAATACAGGAATGATAATTTCTGGAGAGGGAGACATAGAAAAACTGATAAACAAAAACCAGCTTAAAATAGCTGCAATAGATATTAAGGTGGATGAAAAATATTGAGCTGTTTTATCACCCAGCAGAACTCCAAAAGGATATGTAAAGATTGTTGAAATTAATGGAAGAAAGAAAAGTAATTTATAGCTAAACATTAGTCTTTTAATTGATTAATTTGGGTTATATCAATCTCTCCCTTATTTCTAAAATAAATAACCAGTATGGCTAAACCAATTGCTGCCTCGGCAGCAGCGATTGTTAAAATAAAAATTGAGAATACTTGTCCATTAATATCATTTAAGAAAACTGATGCTGATACAAAATTAATATTTGCTGCTAATAATATAATTTCAATACACATTAAAATTAAAATCATATTTCTTCTATTTAAAAATAATCCAAAGCATCCTATAATAAAGACAATCAAAGAAAGAATAAAAAAATGATTGTATGTAAGACTAGTCATCTTTAATACCTTCTCCTGGTTTAATTTTTACTAGCTGAACTCTATCTTTAGCAGTCGTAGAATTTTGACTATCAATATTTTGTCTTTTAATTGTTGGTCTATAGACATGAGTTAAAACAATTGCTCCAATCATAGCAAGTAACAAAACAATACCGCTTAATTGGAAATCAATAAAATAATTTGTATAAAGCACATCTCCAATTTGTTCAGTATTATTTTTAGATCTAATAAATGTATCAATATTAACTTTAGAAGTTTTAAATACAGTTAAATAGATGATCTCGGCTAGAATGATGCCAGCAAAAAGTAAAGCGAGAGGTATATATCTTTTAATATTAAACATTAAAGTTGTAATTTGTATATCGAGCATCATTACGACAAAAAGAAAAAGGATTGCTACTGCACCGATATAAACAATAGCAAGGATGATGCCAACAAACTCTGCTCCAATTAGGATGAACAGAAAAGTGGAATTAAGAAAAGCTAATACTAGGAATAAGACAGAATTAACAGGGTTTTTTGAAAAAATAACAAAAATGCATGTTGTTATTAAAAATGCTGCAAACAAAAAAAAAGAGCCAACTAAAAACATTATCTGTATTTGCTGTCCCTTTTAAGATTTTCACTAATTTGTTTTTCCCATATATCTCCGTTTCGTAAAAGTTTTTCTTTGTCGTAAAGTAATTCTTCTCTTGTTTCAGTGGCGTATTCGAAATTTGGACCCTCTACAATAGCATCCACTGGACAAGCCTCTTCGCATAAGCCACAGTATATACATTTAGTCATATCAATGTCATATCGACTGGTTCTTCTGCTACCGTCAGGCTTTGGCTCAGCTTCAATAGTTATAGCTTGAGCAGGACAGACAGCTTCACATAATTTACAAGCAATACATCTTTCTTCACCATTTGAGTATCTTCTTAAAGCATGTTCCCCTCTAAAACGAGGGCTAATAGGTCCTTTTTGATTAGGATAATTCAAAGTAACCTTAGGTTTAAAAAAATAAGTTATTGTTAACTTTAAACCTTTCATTAATTCAAAAAGAGTAAAAGATTTTATGTATTTAATGAGTAATGTCATAATTAATTAGGCAATAATCCGGAGTAAAATAAAAAAGCTGATGTAATTACTACCCAAATTAATGTTAAAGGTAAGAAAATTTTCCATCCGAGTCTCATAAGTTGGTCATATCTATATCTCGGGAAAGTTGCCCTAACCCAAAGAAATACAAAAAGGATCAGAAAAACTTTAGTAACGAACCAAAAAATTCCAGGTACAGCATTTAAAGGGAATATATCTATTGGGGGGTACCAGCCTCCTAGGAATAAAATGACAGTCAAAGAACTCATTAAAATCATATTTGCGTATTCAGCTAAGAAAAATAAACCAAATGATATTGATGAATATTCAGTAAAGAATCCTGCAACTAACGTAGCTTCGTCCTCAGGTAAATCAAAAGGTAACCTATTTGTTTCAGCAAGTGCTGATATTATAAATACGACGAACATGGGTAAAAGAGGTATAGCGAACCACATATTTTTTTGACTTTCGACAATGTCAATTAAATTTAAAGAACCTACACAAATTAGAACTGTGATAATCACAAAGCCTATTGAAACTTCATAAGAAATCATTTGAGCAGCTGATCTTAAAGCTCCTAAAAAGGGATATTTAGAATTACTTGCCCAACCGGCTATTATAACTCCATAAACGCCAAATGATGACACAGCAAATAAATATAAAATTCCTATGTTAATGTTAGCAATTACGTAAGTTGAACTAATTGGTATAACTGCCCAAGCTATTAAACTTAAAATTAAAGTTAGCATAGGTGCAAAGATAAAAAGAAATTTATTAGAACTTGAAGGTAGTAAGTTCTCTTTGGTAAGTAGTTTTAAAACATCTGCAAAGCTTTGTAATATACCAAAGGGCCCTACAACGTTTGGTCCCTTTCTTAATTGAACAGCTCCGAGAACTTTTCTTTCTAAATATACTAATAAAGCAACAGAAACCAATACAGGCACAACAAAGCTAAATATTTTTAAAATACCTATTGTTATTTCAAGAGAAAGACTTGTCATTAGGCTGACTTCTCTAATAAAGATGGGGCAGAAGTTATCTCTTCAACACATTTAGCCATTGTTACAGAATTTTTAGAAATAATATCAGACATATAAAAGTTATTAATTGGATACTGTGTTTTACAGTCTTCAAATTCAATATCAGTTATAATTGGAGAAGCATTATCATTACTCAAAATTTCATGAAAAATAGATAATTTTGTATGTTTTTTTAATAATTCAGATCTTAATTGTTCAAAGGTATTTGGTTCGAAAACAAAAGAAAACTCATCAGATAATTTTTTAATTATAGACCACTCTTCTTTTGCAGATCCAATAGGATTATGACATTTTTTAGCCTCTTGCGGTCTTCCTTCAATATTTACAAATATACCATTCTTCTCAGTATAAAGAGGTGTTGGTAAAATAATATCTGATTTCATAGCACCTTCATCTCCATGATGACCAAAGTAAACCCTGAAACAGTTATCAAATTGTTCACTGGCAATGTGTTCTGAACCAAACGAAAGAACAATTTCAAATTTTTCTTTTTTTAATTTTGAAAATGGTTCACAGAGGTTTTTGGTAGTATTACCTAATATTAATTGGCCCACACGGGAAGCATATGGATTTAAAAAGTTTAAGTTATTTTTATCTTTTGTAATAACATTATATTTATCAGCAAAAGAAAAAATAGATTTTAATGTTTTGATATTTTTTATTTTACTTAAAAAAGCTGAACCTATTATAATTAAAGGATTAGAGGATTTTTTTAGAGCTTTGATTAATTTTTCATTATTTAAATTTGATAATTTTTCTCCTATATACTCTGTCTGATAGTTCAAAGGTATGTTTTCACCAATGTTAAATATTCTTGAATTATTATTGTAAGCTTTAAAAATCTTATGGTTGATTATTGGTGTTTCAATTTTCGGGTTTGTACCTAAAAGTATTATTAAATCTGAATTTTCTATTTCGTTCAAAGGTGTATTAAAACGATAACTATCTAAATTTTCAAGGATAGCTTGATTGTCAGTACGACATTCTACATTGTCTTTACCAAAGTTTGACATGAATTTATTAATTGCGTATCCGGTTTCTAAATCAACATGCTCTCCAACCAAAGCTAAGGGCTTTAAAGATTTCAACTTATTTTTTAAAATTTTTAAGGATTCTTCCCAACTTGAACTGGATAATTTTTGATTTTTTTTAATGTAAGGTATGTCTATTCTCTGTTGGTAGTAACCATCATAATTAAATCTTACTTTGTCAGATATCCACTCCTCGTTAATGAATTCATTTGTTCTCGGTGTGACTCTTAAAATTTCCTCTGCTCTGCTATCAACCCTAATATTGGAGCCAACACTATCAAAAATATCAATTGAGTCTGTTCTTTTTAATTCCCAGGGACGGGCTTTAAATTGATATGGTTTGCTTGTAAGTGCACCAACAGGGCATAAATCAATAACGTTACCAGAAAGCTCTGAGGTGATTGATTGTTCAAGATAGGTAGTAATTTCTGCGTTCTCACCTCTGCCCAACATACCTAATTCTGGTACCCCTGCTACTTCGGTTGCAAATCTTACGCATCTTGTACAATGAATACATCTAGTCATTATGGTGTTAACCAAAGGTCCCATGTTTTTATTATCAACGGCTCTTTTATTTTCTTTGTATCTAGACTTATCAAAGCCGTAATACATAGCCTGGTCTTGTAAATCACATTCACCGCCTTGATCACATATTGGGCAATCTAAAGGATGATTAATTAATAAAAATTCCATTACACCTTTTCTACCAGCATTTACTTTTTCTGAATTAGTTATTATAGACATGCCTTCCATTAAGGGCATTGTGCAGGAAGAAACTAATTTTGGTGCCTTTTCTATTTCGACCAAGCACATTCTACAATTTCCAGCTATAGATAGTTTGTCGTGATAACAAAATCTTGGTATTTCTTCACCTGCAATTTCGCATGCTTGCATGACAGTGAGATTTTTATCAACTTGAAATTCTTTTTGATTAATTTTTATATTTACTAGATTTTCACTCATGAAGCTTTTAACTTTTTATTATATTTACTAATCAACTCTGATTTAAAATTCTTAATAAGTCCTTGGATAGGCCACGCCGCTGCATCTCCTAAGGCACAAATAGTGTGTCCTTCTACTTGCTTTGTTACATTCTCTAAAAGTTCTATTTGTTCAGGAGATATTTCTCCTCTAACTAGTCTTTGCATCATTCTGTGCATCCAACCTGTTCCTTCTCTGCACGGTGTACATTGACCACAGCTTTCATGTTTATAAAAGTGTGCAAATCGTTCAATTACTTCTGCAATATCATTATTCTTGTTAACAACAATCACTCCAGCTGTACCTAAGCCTGAACCATTAGCTTTTAAATCATCAAAGTTCATAAGAACTGACTCACAAATATTTTTAGGGAGCATTGGAGTGCTTGACCCTCCTGGAACTATTGCTTTTAAGTTATCCCATCCACCCTCAACTCCATGACAATGCTTTTCAACTAATTCCTTTAATGGTATCCCCATTTCTTCTTCAACCGTGCAAGGCTTGTTGACATTTCCTGATATACAAAAAATTTTTGTACCTGTGTTATTCTCAGCACCAATTGATTTAAACCAATCTGGACCTCTTCTTAATATAGTAGGAACTACGGCTATTGACTCTACGTTATTAATAGTCGTGGGCATGCCGTATAAACCGACACCTGCAGGAAAAGGAGGTTTTAGTCGTGGTTGACCTTTTTTTCCTTCTAAACTTTCTAAAAGAGCGGTTTCTTCTCCACATATATATGCTCCAGCACCCCTGTGAACATAAAGATCGAAATCAAATCCACTACCACAGGCATTTTTTCCTATGTAGCCTCGGTTATAAGCTTCTTTGATCGCCTTTTCTAATTGAACATACTCGTAGTGATATTCACCTCTGATATATACATAGCACTTTGATGCTTGAATTGCGTATGATGCAATCAAACAACCCTCAACAAGAGTATGAGGATCATTTCTTATAATTTCTCTGTCTTTACAAGTTCCAGGTTCGGACTCATCTGCGTTAACAACTAAATAATGTTGCTTGCCTGTATCCTTCGGCATAAATGACCATTTAAGACCAGTAGAAAAACCTGCACCACCTCTTCCTCTGAGCTGACTTGATTTCACTAATTCAATAATATCATTTTGATTTTTGGACAAAATTTCTTTTGTGTTAGACCAAGAACCTCTTTGTAAGGCTCCTTCAATAAAGGGTTCTTGAAAACCATGAAGGTTTTGAAAAACTTTATCTTTAGCATTAAGCATTTTCTGAACTTCTCCTACCTTTTTGAGAACCAATAATATTTGGTTTTCCCTCTTTGATGTTGTCTATAATTTGCTTTGTAGAGTCTTCATCTAAGTCCTCGAAAAAATCATTATTAATTTGTATCATAGGTCCATTAGAGCAGGCACCAAGGCACTCCACTTCAACAACTGTAAATTTATTATCTTCACTTGTATCGTTAATTTCACATTTTGTTTCTTTACAAATCGTATTTGTAATTTTATTTGAACCTCTAAGCCAACAAGGAGAAGTTCTACAAATCTGAACTAGGTTCTCACCAACTGGTCTTGTGTTATACATTGAATAAAATGAAGCAACTTCTGTAACTCTTATCTTGGGCATGGATAAAGTCTCAGCAATTGTTTCTATGCATTCAATGCTTATCCAATTATGATTTTGTTCTTGTGCCAAATATAGGAGAGGCATTACAGCGCTTTGCTCCCTACCTTTTGGATATTTAGAAATAATATTTTTAATTGATTTGAGGTTATCTTTAGACCATGAAAATTTCACACCTGATCTTGAAAAATTATTTGATAAACCTGGATGATTACTACTCATCTGTCAACCTCACCAAATACAATGTCTAAACTTCCTAAGATT